>CAIRBK010000024.1 GCA_903876795.1 uncultured Verrucomicrobiota bacterium | reverse complement strand
TCCGTCGCCCTGGCCTCCTGGGTCACCTTGGTCATCCTCGCCCCCGCCTTGCTAAACCTCGCCATCGCCACCGCCTACCCCGCGCCCGAAGGTCTCCAACTCACCGTCGCCCAACGCCAGGAAATCCACTCCGGCTGGGATCGGCCCAAGGAGGCCACCTTCTCCCGCTTCCACGCCACCCACCCCGAGTGGAACGACGCCCCGCCCGTCACCGGTCGCTTCGCCTGGCGCTGGTATTACGCCATGCACCAGGTCGGCGATGAATCCGTCGCCCCCGAATCCCGCCGCTACCGCGAACAACTCCGCGCCCGCCACACGACCCTCCGGCGGGTCTCCTGGCTGATCCCGCCCGCCTACGCCCAAATCCTCCTCGCCTCCCGAGCCGGCACCGACCTCGACGCCCACCTCGACTACCTGGACCGCGTCCGCGCCTTTCACGCGCAACTCCGCCACTTTTTCTACCCGCTCCTTTTCGGCCCCGAGGAGGCCACCCTCCAACCCGCCGACTACGCCGGCTTTCCCCGCTTCGACGCCACCCCGCCCGCCCCGCCGCCCGCCACTTCAGCCGCCCCGCCACTCCTCCTCGCCGCCCTCCTCGCCCTGCTCGCCTGGATCGCCGCCAAACGCCTCCCCCTCTTCGCATGATCTCCCTCCACAACGTCCACCTCCAACGCGGCCAACGCCCCATCCTCCGCGGTCTCCAACTCGATGTCCCCCCCGGCCGCATCTTCGGCCTGCTCGGACCCAACGGAGCCGGCAAAACCACCACCCTAAACCTCATCCTCGGCTTCCTCCGCCCCGACACCGGCACCGTCCGCGTCCACGACCAAGACCCCGCCGCCCACACCTCCCGCACCCGCGACCTCACCGCCTACCTCCCCGAAAACGTCGCCCTCTACCCGGAACTGTCCGGCGCCGAAAACCTCGCCTACTTCTCCGCCCTCGGCGGCCGCCAACTCACCTCCGCCCAGACCGACTCCCTCCTCGACCGCGTCGGCCTCGCCCCCGAGGCCCGCGCCCGCCGCATCCACACCTACTCCAAAGGCATGCGCCAACGCGTCGCCCTTGCCCTCGCCCTCGCCAAAAACGCCCGCGTCTTCCTCCTCGACGAACCCACCACCGGCCTCGACCCCGCCGCCGTCCAAGACCTCGCCCGCCTCCTCCGCACTCTCGCCGCCGCCGGCGCCTCCATCCTCCTCACCACCCACGATCTCTGGCACCTTTCCCTCGACTGCGACGAGATCGGCATCCTCCGCGACGGCCTCCTCACCGATCGCTTCCACGCCGCATCCATGAGCCCGGACGAACTCGCCAAACGCTACCTCGCCACCCGTTGAGTGCCGCCACCAAAAACAACACCGTTTCCTCAACGCCTCATCCCGGGGAACGCAATTATTTGGTCATCATCGACGCGATACCCCGCTAGGCCTAAGCCGTAACCACGGTCAAACTTACATCTTGCAAACATATCTACGAATACGCATACGTTGATGCGTTATGAATACTGATCGCCCCATTTCCGCCCTGTTCGCCGAAAATCGTCCCCTGCGTTCTCTGGAGTTTTTTCCGCCCAAGGACGAAGCGGGCGTGGAGGCACTGCGGCAGACGGCCACCGCGTTGAAGGCGATTCCGTGGGACTTTGTTTCGGTCACCTATGGCGCCGGCGGCACCACCCGCGAGCGCACCGCGCAGGTCAGCAGGCTGCTCAAGGATGAATTGGGTTTCACCGTGATGCCGCACCTCACCTGCGTGGGTCACAGCCGTGCCGAGCTCGCCGCGCTGGCCGACCAGATTCACGAAGGCGGTTTTCGCAACATCATGACGCTGCGCGGCGACCCGCCCAAGGGCGTGACGACGTTCACCCCCGCGCCCGACGGACTGCGTTACGCGAGCGAACTGGTGGCGTTGCTCAAGGCCCGCCATCCCGATTTCTGCCTCGGAGTCGGCGGCTACCCGGAAAAGCACCCCGAGGCGGCATCCCTCGACGCCGATCTCGACAACCTCAAGCGCAAGGTGGACGCCGGAGCCGGGTTCGTGACCACGCAGCTGTTTTTCGACAACACCATCTACCACCGTTTCGTGGATAAATGCCGCGCCGCCGGCATCACCGTGCCCATCGTTCCGGGTCTGATGCCGGTGCTCTCGGTGAAACAAATCCAGCGCATCGCCACGCTCTCCGGCTCCGTGCTTCCGGCACCGCTCGCCCGCCGCCTCGAAGTCGCGGAGGTCAACCCCGACGTGGTCGAGATCATCGGCATCGACTGGGCGCTCACCCAGATCCGCGACCTGCTCGCCCGCGGCGCACCCGGCTACCACCTCTACATCCTCAACCGCGCCAAGAGCGCCCTGGCCCTGGCGGCCGGTCTCGCTGCTTGAGGCAGGAGCGAGCTGGCTCGCGATAACCCGCTCCCGCCCGCGTTCATCGTTCCCGATCGCCCGCAAGCAGGCTCCTGCTTTTCAGTCCTCACCGCCGGCGTTCCACCTCATCCGCCCGCCATCACCGGCCGGAAACCCGCCTCGGAGAGCACCCGCGCCACCACCTCCCGCTGGTCGCCTTGAATCTCGATGGCGCCGTCCTTGACCGTCCCGCCGCAACCGGCCGCCGAACGCATCTTTTTGCATAACGCCTCCTTCTCCGGCACACCGATACCGACGAAATTCTTGGCCACAGTGACCGTCTTTCCGCCGCGCCCCGCCGTCGTGCGCAACACATCCACACGCCCCCGATTCTTCACCGGCGGTTCCTTCGCCGGGGATGGCACCGCGTCCACCTTCGGGCCGTTCGGAAGGCTCAAGCCCCCCAGCGCGCCAAAAGGATTCTGCCCCAGATCACGGCCCCCATTGGTCGGGATTTTATCTTTGCTCATGGTATAAATCGATCGCCCCGTCACGGCGGTTTATATTAGATTCAAAGATCGTCGCCTCCGGCGCGACCAGCCCGGCCACCGCAGACACCCACCGGAATATCGGTCTGCCCGCCCAAAAACATCACCGCCTTGGCGTAGCTTCTACGCTCAAGGAAATGAACAAGTTGAGGATGCAGTGTGGCTCTTCCCCGGTTCAGCAAATCATCCAGGCGATCCATCTCCTCGCTGATGATCTTTCCATTAGAGGCCTTAATCGCTTCTAAGAGCGCGATAAGGGAGGCTTTGATCTGTGTTTCCATGTGAATCATCAAAACTAATTAAGCCGACATTCCCGGCAGTTAGAAAAATTACAAGTCAGCCCTGCGGTCGGCGAACCTAGGGATGACACTTGAGTTAAAGACCCACATCACGCACGCTCTTAAGTGATTTTCTTTATAAACGCACGTTATCAAACCCGCCAGCGCCAGTATTAGCCTTCCGGTCAACCCCGTCGTCCATCGTCCATGAATTCCCTGTCCCTGCCCACCCGAGCCAACTCCGAAGTCATCGAAGCCGCCTACAACGCGTGGCTCGCCAATCCCGACTCGATTGATCCCACCTGGCGCGCCTTTTTCCAAGGTTTCGCGCTAGGCAGCAACGGAGCCGATCTCAGCGCGGCCGCCGCAGCCGGCTCGGTCAAGGTCATCGACAGTTACAAGCAGGCCCAGATCATCCGCTACATCAACGCGCACCGTTCGCACGGGCATCTCCAGGCCCACCTCGACCCGCTCGGCGATCCGCCCGCCCCCCACCCCAAGCTGCAACTCTCCCATTTCGGCCTGGGCGACAGCGACCTGGAGGACTCCTTCACGCTCACCAACTTCCAGGGCGGCGGACAGAAGAAGCTCAAGCACATCGTTTACGCGCTCCAGCAAACTTACTGTGGTCGCATCGGCGTGGAGTACATGCACATGCAGGACCACGACGCCCGCGAGTGGCTCCAGGCCCGCATGGAGGCCTGCAACAACCAGCCGTCCTTCACCCGCGAGCAAAAAATCCGCATCCTCCGCCGCATCCACAAGGCCGAGCTCTTCGAGAAATTCCTCCACACCCGCTTCGTCGGACAAAAGCGCTTCTCGCTGGAGGGCGGCGAGACCATGATCGCGGCGTTTGACGCCATGATCGAGTATGCCCCCGAGCTCGGCGTCGAGGAGATCGTCATGGGCATGGCCCACCGCGGCCGCCTCTCCGTCCTCACCAACATCCTCCGCAAGCCCTTCGACGTGCTTTTCGAGCAGTTCTCCGAGAACTACATCCCCCACACCGTCGGCGGCGACGGCGACGTCAAATACCACCTCGGCTACGAGGCCGCGCTCAAGACCGCCTCCGGCAAGACCGTCGAGGTCCGCCTCACGCCCAACCCCTCCCACCTCGAGATCGTCAACCCGGTCGTCGAGGGCCGCGCCCGCGCCCGCCAGCGCATCCGCGGCGACGTGGACCGCCGCCGAGTATGCCCGTTCCTGATACACGGTGACGCCGCCTTCGCCGGCCAGGGCGTCGTGGCCGAGACGCTCAACTTCTCCCAGCTCCCCGGCTACCGCACCGGCGGCACCGTCCACTTCGTCATCAACAACCAGATCGGCTTCACCACCCAGCCGAGCGACTCCCGCTCGACCCGCTACTGCACCGACGTCGCCAAGATGATCGAGGCCCCCGTCTTCCACGTCAACGGCGACGACCCCGAGGCCGTCTGCTACGTCACCCGCCTCGCCCTCGAATTCCGCGTCAAGTTCCAGCGGGACGTCGTGATCGACATGTATTGCTACCGCCGCCACGGCCACAACGAGGCCGACGAGCCCGCCTTCACCCAGCCCACCCTCTACAAGAAGATCGCCGCCCACCCTCTCATCTCCACGCCCTACTCCGAGCGTCTGGTGAAGGACGATACCCTCAGCCCCGCCGGAGCCGAGGCCATCAAGGCCGAATACTCCGCCGCCATGGATGCCTCCTTCGCCAAGGCCAAGGCCGCCGAGGCCGCCTCCGCCGCCGCCGGCCACACCAAGAGTCCGTTCGAGGGCTCCAGCGCCATCTTCCAGCCGGGCTACAACCACGCCACCGTGCCCACCGGGGCCTCCGCCGAACTGTTCGCCCGCGTCGTCGCCGGCCTCACCAAAATCCCCGCCAACTTCAAGGTTAACCCCAAGATCAAGCGTTTCCTCGAGGCCCGCATCCAGGCCCACAAGGAGGGCGGTCCGGTCGATTGGGGCTTCGGCGAGGCCCTGGCCTTCGGCTCTCTTCTGCTCGAGGGCACTCCCGTGCGGCTCTCCGGCCAGGATTGCGAACGCGGCACCTTCAGCCACCGCCACGCCGTCCTCTACGACGCCGACACCCGCGAGAAATACGTCCCGCTCCTCAATCTCGAAGAAAAGCAGGAGCGTTTCTGCGTCTACAACTCCCTCCTGTCCGAGGCAGCCGTGCTCGGTTTCGACTACGGCTACTCCCTCGACTACCCCAAGATGCTCTGCATCTGGGAGGCCCAGTTCGGCGACTTCGCCAACGGCGCCCAGGTCGTGATCGACCAGTTCCTGGCCTCCTCCGAATCCAAGTGGCAACGCATGAGCGGCATGGTCCTCCTCCTGCCCCACGGTTACGAGGGCCAGGGCCCCGAGCACAGCTCGGCCCGCCTCGAACGTTTCCTCCAGCTCTGCGCCGAGGACAACATCCAGGTCGCCAATATCACCACCCCGGCCAACTACTTCCACGTCCTGCGCCGCCAGATGAAGCGCGATTTCCGCAAGCCGCTCGTCATCATGTCGCCCAAGTCCCTCCTGCGCCTGCCCGCCGCCACCTCGAAGTTCGACGAGTTCACCACCGGCGCCTTCCAGGAGATCATCGACGACTCCGCCGCCCCCAAGTCCGCCAAGCGCCTCATCCTCTGCTCGGGCAAGGTCTTCTACGACCTCGACGCCTACCGCACCGCCAACAAAGTCGCCGACACCGCCCTCGTGCGCATCGAGCAGCTCTACCCGCTCAACAAGGCCAAGCTCGCCGAAATCGCCAAGACCTACGACAAGGCCAAGCTCGTCTGGTGCCAGGAGGAGTCGCAGAACAACGGTGCCTGGAGCTTCATCGCACCCGAGCTGGAAACACTCTTCGGTCGCAAACCCGCCTACGTCGGACGCGACGCCTCCGCCTCACCGGCGGTCGGCGCCCTCTCCCTCCACAAGCAGGAACTCGCCGCCTTCCTCAAGGACGCGTTCACCCTTTAACCCGTCACTCAACCTCATCCCGTGCCCGTCGGGCGCCGGCCATCCACCTCTCCCTCCATGCCTCTCATCGAAGTCAAAATCCCGCCCCTCGGCGAATCCATCAGCTCCGGCGTGCTCGCCAAGTGGCACGTCGCCGACGGCTCCATCGTCAAAAAAGACCAGCCCCTCTTCGAACTCGAAACCGACAAGATCACCTCCGAGGGCCTGGCCGATTCCGCCGGCAAAATCACCTTCAAGGTCCAGCCCGGCACCGAGGTCAAAATCGGCGAGATCGTCGCCGTGATCGACTCCGAAGCCTCCGCCCCCGCCGCCGGCTCCGCTCCGACAGCTCCCGCGCCCGCCGTCGCCGCCAAACCCGCCGAGACCGCCCAATCCCCCGCCGTGCGTCGCGTCGCCGCCGAGACCGGTGTCGATGTTTCCAAGATCGAGGGCACCGGCAAGGCCGGGCGCGTCACCAAGGGCGACGTGCTCGCGGCGGCCTCCGCCCCCGCCGCCACCTCCGTTTCCGCCGCAGTCGCCACCGCGCCCGCCGCCGCGCTCCCGTCCACCGCCCCGGTCATCTCCCCCTCCCCCGCCGGCAAGCGCACCCGCGTCAAGATGACCAAGCTGCGCCAGACCATCGCCAAGCGCCTAGTCTCGGCCCAGCACGAGGCCGCCATGCTCACCACGTTCAACGAGGTGGACATGTCCGCCGTCATGGCTCTCCGCGCCAAATACCAGGACGACTTCGTCAAGAAGAACGGCGTGAAGCTCGGCTTCATGAGTTTCTTCACCAAGGCCGTCGTCCACGCCCTCAAGGAGGTCCCCGGCGTCAACGCGCAGATCGACGGCGACGAGATCGTGCAAAACCACTACTACGATGTCAGCATGGCCGTCTCCACCGAGAAGGGCCTGGTCGTTCCCGTGGTGCGCGACTGCGACAAGCTCGACATGGCCGGCATCGAGAAGGCCATCGCCGAGGTCGCCAAGAAGGCCCGCGACGGCAAGCTCACCCTCCCCGACTTCGAGGGCGGCTGCTTCACCATCACCAACGGCGGCATCTTCGGCTCGATGCTCTCCACCCCGATCATCAACGCCCCCCAGAGCGCCATCCTCGGCTTGCACGCGATCAACGAGCGCCCGATGGCGGTCAACGGCCAGGTCGTCATCCGCCCGATGATGTATCTCGCGCTCAGTTACGACCACCGCCTGGTGGACGGCAAAGAAGCCGTCACCTTCCTCGTGAAGGTAAAACAGGCCATCGAAGACCCCACCCGCCTGTTGCTCAGCGTTTAAAAAAGTTACCCGGAGGGCACAAGAGCAGACACGGGGAGCACTGTGCTGCCAATCCTTCCTCCGTGACCTCTGTGCCATCTATCCTGCCCTCTGTGGAATAGTCAGATCCGTTTCCCATGTCCTCTCAATCCTTCGACCTCATCGTCATCGGCGCCGGCCCCGGCGGCTATGTGTGCGCCTTCCGCGCCGCCCAGCTCGGCCTCAAGGTCGCCCTCATCGACAAACGCCCCGCGCTCGGCGGCACCTGCCTCAACGTCGGCTGCATCCCCAGCAAGGCCCTCCTCGCCTCCTCCGAACACTTCGTCTTCGCGCAAAAACACGCCGCCGAACACGGCATCAAAATCGACGGCGTCTCCATCGACATCCCCGCGATGCTCAAGAAAAAGGACGGCATCGTCGCCAAGATGACCGGCGGCGTAGCCCTCCTCGCCAAGGCCCGCAAGGTCACCGTCTTCACCGGCGAAGCCTCCTTCGAAAACGCCTCGACGATCAAAGTCGGCGACCAGTCCCTCACCGCCAAAAACATCGTCATCGCCACCGGCTCGGCCCCCGTCGAACTGCCATTCATGAAGTTCGACGGCGAGACCGTCATCTCCAGCACCGAGGCGCTCACGCTCACCGAGGTCCCGAAGAAACTCGTGGTCGTTGGTGGCGGAGCCATCGGCCTCGAACTTGGCTCCGTCTGGGCCCGCCTCGGCGCCGAGGTCACCATCGTCGAATTTCTCCCCAAGATCGCAGCCGCCAACGACGACGACATCGTCCGCAACTTCACCCGCATCCTCCAAAAACAGGGCCTCAAAATCGAGTGCGGCGCCAAGGTCACCGGCTTCGCCAAGGGCATCCTCACCGCCGAACGTGACGGCAAGGTCCTCGAATTCCCCGCCGACAAGGTGCTCGTCGCCGTCGGTCGCCGTCCCTACGCCGACAATCTCAACCTCGCCGCCGCCGGCGTCGAGTTGACCGACAAAAAGCGCATCAAGGTGGACGCCCACCTCAAGACCACCGCCGCCGGCGTTTGGGCCATCGGCGACGTGATCGACGGCCCCATGCTCGCGCACAAGGCCGAGGAGGACGGCGTCGCCGTCGCCGAATGGATCGCCGGCAAACACGGGCACATCAACTGGGACCTCATGCCCGCGATCATCTACACCGAGCCCGAGGTTGCCTCGGTCGGTATTGGCGAAGACGCCGCCAAGGCCAAGGGCCTCGCGGTCAACGTCGGCAAATTCAACTTCGCCGCCAACGCCCGCGCCTTGGCCAACGACGCCGGCGACGGCTATGTCAAAATCATCGCCGACGCCAAGACCGACAAAATCCTCGGCGCCCAAATCCTCGGCCGCAACGCCGGCGAGCTCATCAGCGAAATCGTGACTCACATGGAATACGGAGGCAGCGCCGAAGACCTCGCCCGCACGATCCACGCCCACCCGACCATGTCCGAGGCCGTCAAGGAGGCCGCCCTGGCCGTCAGCAAGAGCGCAATCCACGCGATCTGATCCGGCCATCACCGCGACCGTGCTTCCGCCGCCTTCCCCTGCCGGCGAGAAGCGCTGCCGCGCCGGGGCCGCGCGGGCGATTATTTGCCAAACGGGCCCTGATCCTTCTCGTTCTCCCGCTCGTCGCACCCTATTGAGAACCCCGCCATGAAAGCCCTCATCGCCCCCGCCCGCTGGGCCGCAATCCGACTCTTTGCAATGGACGTCGACGGCGTCCTCACCGACGGCACCATCGAGATCCACTCCGACGGCACCGAAAGCAAACGCTTCTCCGTCATTGATGGCATGGGTCTCGTGCAACTTGCCAAACACGGGGTCGTCACCGCCTGGATCAGCGGTCGCGCCTCGGGTGCCACCTCCCTGCGGGCCGAAGAACTTAAAATCCCCCATGTGGTCCAGGGCCGCACCGACAAGATCACCGCCCTCAAGGAACTCGCCGCCACGCTCAACCTGGCCGCCGACCAGATCGTTTACATGGGCGACGACCACATCGACACCGCCGCCATTCGCTGGGCCGGCATCGGCGTGAGCGTGCCCGACGCCATGCCCGCGACCTTCGCCGCCGCCGACTACGTCACCCGTCGGCGCGCCGGCCAAGGCGCCGTGCGCGAAGTGTGTGAACATATCCTCGCGGCGCGCGGTCAGAGCCCACACGAGTGAACCTTCCCGTCCACATCATCCTGGTTTTGCTGGGCATCGCCGCGCCGGCCTTCGCCGCCGAGCCGTCCGCGCCCAGGGTCAAACCCAGCGCCCCCATCAAGGATTTCCGCCTGCCCGCCTTTGACAAAGAAGGCAAAAGATCCGCCTTCCTGCGCGCCACCGAGGCCATCTTCGTCTCCCCCACGCGGGTCGATGTTTCCGACATGCAGTTCACCCTGTTCACCAAAGACGGCACCGGCGCCTTCGACACCTTGCTCATCGCCCCCGAAGCCAGCTTCCAAACCGACAAACAAATCGCCAGCGGCACCGGCAAGGTGCGCCTCATCCGCATCGACTTGGAGGTCACCGGCGAGCAGTGGTCCTACATCCACCCCGAGAAAAGAGTTTTGATCGGCAAGAACGCCCGCGTCACTTTCCAGGACGAGCTTAAAGACCTCATCAAATGAACCGCTCCCTTCTCCCTCTTTCGGCTCTGCTGTGCGCATTGGCGGCGGCACCCTTCTCCCGAGCGGCCGATACCCGGCCCGCCGCGCTCGTGCCCACCGTCATCGAAAGCACCCAGATGGAGATGTGGAGCACCGACACCGAGACCCGCTCCGTCTTCCAAAAGAACGTCGTCGTCACGGGCAACAACCTCCGCATCACCTGCGACAAGCTCGAAGTGACCGCCATCCGCCTCGACACCAAGGGTGACAAAAAAGAGACCCTCGGCCCCTTGGAAAAATTCAAGAGCCTCGTGGCCACGGGCAACGTCCGCATCATCCAGGGAGACCGCGAGGTCACCTGCGGTCGCGCCGAGGTATTCCCCGGCGAGGACCGGCTGGTCCTCACCGAAAAACCCGTGGTGACCGACGCCTCCGGCGGCTACGTCGCCACCGGCGACCGCATCGTGCTGCTGCGCGGCGAACGACGCATCTTCGGCGACAACATCCGCGGCACCTTCCCGCCCCTCAAAGACCTCGGCTTCGACAAAAACAAACCCGCGCAGCCCCCCTCACCGCTGCCGGCCCAAGCCAAATGAACGCCGCCACGGAACCCTCCCGCTCATCCGCCGACGAGCTCCGGTCCTCCCGGGCCGAGATCCAGGCGCATGGGCTGGTCAAGACCTACGGCGACCGAACCGTGGTCAACGGCATCGATCTGCGCGTGCACGCCGGCGAGATCGTCGGCCTCCTCGGCCCCAACGGCGCCGGCAAGACCACCACGTTCTACATGGTCGTGGGTCTCGTCCCGGCGACCAAGGGACGCGTCCTGCTCGACGGCCGCGACATCACCCGGCTGCGCATGCACGAACGCGCCCGCCTAGGCCTCGGCTACCTGCCTCAGGAACCCTCCACCTTTCGCAAACTCACCGTCACCGAAAACATCCTGGCCATCGCCGAGGCCATCAAGATTCCCCGCGCCCGCCGCTCCGCCCTGGTCGCCGGGCACCTGGAGGAGCTGCACCTCACGCACGTCGCCAATCAACCCGCCTACACCTTGTCCGGCGGAGAGCGCCGCCGCCTCGAAATCGCCCGCGCCCTCGTCACCAGTCCCAAATTTCTCCTCCTCGACGAACCCTTCGCGGCCATTGATCCCATCTCCGTTTCCGAGGTGCAGAAGATCATCCTCCAGCTCAAGTCCCGCGGCATCGGCGTCATCATCACCGACCACAACGTGCGCGAGACGCTCCGCATAGTGGACCGCGCCTACCTGATCCACCAGGGCCGCGTGCTCAGCGAAGGCACCGGAGACTTCCTGATCAACGACCCGCAGGCCCGCGAGTTCTACCTCGGCAAAGACTTCAACCTGTAACCAGCGCATTCCTCCAGCCCTCCGCAGGCCGGACCGAACTCTTTCCTCCCTTCGCTCCCATGCCAAAAGCCATTCACGGAATCACCGTCGCCCACTTTGAGGAAACCTACCGCGAGAAACTCAAGCTGGAGTTGATCTCCGGCGCCGACGGCGTCCACCGCCTCATCAAAGAGGGCTCCATCAACCGCCCCGCGCTGGCCCTCACGGGCTTCTTCAAATATTTCGCCAACAAACGCATCCAGGTCCTCGGGGCCGCCGAGATGACTTATTTCAAGACGCTCTCCCACGAGACGCAGATCCTCATCATCAATGAAATGGTGGACCGCAACGTCCCCTGCCTCGTACTCACTCGCAATTTCCACCCCACTGCGGCGATGGAGCAGATATCCCGGGAGCGCAAACTGCCGATCTTCCGCACACCGATGATCACCATGCACTGGGTAAACCTGGCGACCCTCTGCATCGACAACGAGTTCGCTCCGTCCTGCACCGAGCACGCCACCACCCTCGACGTCAAAGGCGTCGGCGTGATGCTTCGCGGCGATTCCGGGGTGGGCAAAAGCGAGTGCGCCCTCGCCCTTATCGAGCGCGGCCACTCCCTGGTCGCCGACGACCTCACCGTGATCAAACTGCTCGACGAGCGCGACCTGATCGCCTCCAGCCGACCCCTCAACCGCGGCTACATGGAGTGCCGCGGCATCGGCATCATCAACATCGCCGAAATGTTCGGCGTGAAGAGCGTCCGCGTGGAGCAACGCATCGACATGGTCGTCTCCCTTCGGGAGTGGACCCCGGAAGCCATCGAGGAACGCACCGGACTCGAGGAAAACCGCTACGAGATCCTCGGCATGAGCGTTGCCCATGTGGAGCTCTATGTGCGGCCCGGCCGGGACATCGCCCGCTTGGTCGAGGTGGCCGCACTCGTACAGGCCTTGAAAAAAATCGGCCACGATCCCGCCAAAACGTTCAACGACCGCCTCATCCGCTTCATGGAGCAGCAGGCCGAGGAAAAACCTCGGGTCATCAGGCCCGTCGAACGAAGCTCCCCTCCGTTTTCGACCTGATTTCAACTCCGCGCCCCTGCGGCAACGACCGGAAACCGACGCGATTTCCCGGCGTGAAAATCGCCCTGGGGTGTTGACGCACCCGTCCGTCGCGACCAGTTTGCCACCCTTTTCAGAAACCACCCAACCCGCCTCAATATCATGGCTTACGAACTCCCCAAACTGGCCTACGCCTACGACGCCCTTGTCCCGCACATCGATGCCAAGACGATGGAAATCCATCACTCCAAGCATCACCAGGCCTACATCACCAACGCCAACAACCTCCTCAAGGATCACGCCGCGCTCGCCGCCCTGCCGGTCGAGACGCTCATCGCCGATCTCTCCCAAGTGCCCGAGGCCATCCGCGGCGGCGTCCGCAACAACGCCGGCGGCCACGTCAACCACACCTTCTTCTGGACCGTGATCGGCCCGGGCAAGGGCGGCGCCCCCAAGGGCGAGCTCACCGCCGCCATCGACGCCACCTTCGGCGGCTTCGACAAGTTCAAGGAGGAGTTCGCCAAGGCCGGCGCCACCCGCTTCGGCTCCGGCTGGGCCTGGCTCATCGTCACCGCCTACAAGAAGCTGGCCGTGGGCTCGACCGCCAATCAGGACAGCCCGCTCATGGGCAAGGCCGTCGCCGGCATCGAGGGCAAACCCGTCATCGGCCTCGATGTCTGGGAACACGCCTACTACCTCAACTACCAGAACCGCCGCCCCGATTACATCGCCGCCTTCTGGAACGTCGTCGATTGGGACGCCGCCGAGGCCAACTACCTCCGCGCCGTCGCCTAAACGCCACCCGCTTCCTCCCAAACGAAAAAGCCGCCCCGGGTTCCCGGGGCGGCTTTTTCGTGCCCGCCAAGGCGGCGGGGCCGGAAACCCTACCGCAACCAGACGCTGGCCTGCGAAGCCTGCCGGAGCTGCGTGGAACTCAGCCGGGTGCTCTTGCCGGTCTCGGTATCGAGCAACCAGATACTCCGCGCGTTGGGGGAGCGCGCGGTGTATACCAAGTGGCGGCCGTCGGCCAGCCAGGAGGGTTCGACCGCGTCCATCGCGGCCTTGGAGACCACCACGGCCGGAGAGCGCTTGGCCAGATCGTAAACGGCGATCTGGTAACTGCTACCCACGCGGGCGGTGAAGGCGATTTTGTTGGGATCGCCGGCGCTCCAGTCGGGTTCGGCGCAATAGCCGCTCAGATTGGTCGAAACCCGCTGCATGGTGCCGCCGCCCGCCGGCATGATGTAGAGCTGCGGACCACCGGCGGCGTCGGAAGTGAATATCAGGCGCGACCCATCGGGTGACCAGGCCGGGGAGGCCTCCACCGAGGACGTGCGGGTTCGCCGCATAACGCCGCGACCCTGCGCGTTGCTCACATAGATCTCGGGGTTGCCCTCGCCGGAAAGCACCATGGCGACCTGCGAGCCGTTAGGGCTGAAACGGGCGCCGCTGTTGGTGCCCTTGAAGCTCACAAAAGTCGTGCGCTGGAAGCTGCCCAGATCGAGCAGGAAAATGTCGGGGAAACCCGACTTGTAGAAACTGGTGTAGAGGATCTTGCCGCCGTCCGGGGACCAGCGGGGCGTGATCGCCTGCGCGTTGTCCTTGGTGATCTGGCGCACCTCGCCGAAAAACAGGTCGCTGGTGAAGACCTCGGGCTTGCCTGAAAAATCGCTGATGAACGCAAGCCGCGAGGCGAAGAAACCCTTGAGGCCGCTCGTGGCTTTGACGGCCGCGTCGGCCGCGCGAAAGAACGCGTTGCGGGCGCTGGTGCCTTGGGCCACCTGGTTCAAAACCACCGCCCCGGCCCTGGTCACGGTGACCTGGACTTGGTTGGCCGCGACCGCCGAGAACTTGATCTCGAAACTGCCGCCGCTGGCGACAAGGCGATAGCGTCCATGCGCCTTGAAGGCCTGATTGGCGAGACTGCCCAGCTCGGGCGTGGAACCCGAAACGCTCACCGCCATGGTTTTGAGATCGGCCGAAATGATCACGTCGCCGAGATCGCGCGCCTTTTGGGCGAAAGCCGCCGAGGGTGCGAGCACCGCGAGGGCAAGGAGGGTCCGCAGGAGGGAATTCATGAGGAGGAAATGGGAGGTGATAGTTGCCAAAGGGGCAGGGCATTTCTATTTACACCCCCTCCCGCCTTAACAACGTAAAACCTGCGTCGTTCCCACTTTTCTCCACCACTCGTGACCTCCGAAGACATCAAGGCCGCTCTCAAGCAAGTCAAGTATCCGGGCTTCAGCCGCGACATCGTGTCGTTCGGCCTAGTCCGCTCCGCCGCCTTGGTGGACGGCACCGCCAAAGTCTCGCTCGCCCTGACCACCTCAGACCCGAAGATCCCCCTGCACCTCAAGCAGGAGGTCGACAAATGCCTTCGCGCCCTCGCCGGAGTCAATGCCACCATCATCGACATCGCGGTCGCCCCGGCCCGCTCGGCCTCGGCCCCGGGCGGCAATCTCGGCGGCAACACCGGCGCACCCAAGACCATCAAATACGCCGTCGCCATCGCCTCCGGCAAAGGCGGGGTGGGCAAGAGCACGTTCGCCGTCAATCTCGCCTGCGCCCTCGCGCAGTTGCTCACCGCACAAGGCCGCCCCGGCCGCGTGGGTCTGATGGATTGCGACATCTACGGCCCCTCCGTGCCCTTGATGATCGGTATTGAAGGCCGCCCCGCCGTCGAAGGCGACAACCTCATCCCCATGGAGAAACACGGCGTTAAGGTCATGAGCATGGGCTTCCTGGTGGACGACAACACGCCCGTGGTCTGGCGCGGCCCGATGATCATGAAGACCATCCAGCAATTCGTCCAAAACGTAAAATGGGGCGAGCTCGACATCCTCCTAGTTGACCTGCCCCCAGGCACGGGCGACGCCCAGCTATCGCTGGTGCAGACACTGCCGCTAGACGGCGCCGTGCTGGTCACGACCCCCCAGCCCGCCGCGACCAACGTCGCCCGCAAGGGCGGGCTCATGTTCCAAAAAGTCAACGTGCCCCTGCTCGGCGTCGCCGAGAACATGAGCTACTTCCTCGATCCAAGCGGTCGGCGTCACTCCATCTTCGGTGAAGGCGGCGGACAAAAAACGGCCGATTCCCTCGGCACCGTCCTGCTTGGCCAGGTCCCGCTCGTCCCCGAAATCCGCGCGGGCGGCGACGCCGGCAAACCCATCGTGATCGACACCCCGGAAAGCACTGCCGCCAAGATCTTCCGCGAGATCGGTGACCAACTCCTGCTTCAACTCTCCCGGAAGCCACAGCCGTCATAAGCCCGGTCTTTCAATCAACCGTCAAATAGCCCGGACCCGTTGCCGCCATTGACAGCCTTGCCTCGCAAAATCTATGTTCGTCTGTGACATGACTTCACCCAAGAACACGGAAATTTGCTCCTTGTTTCCCTCACGTTGTTTTCCTGTCGCACAACCTCATTTTGAGCTTCAGGGGGACATCGCTTGTCCGATGTTGAAGGAAGCAGCGCTCCAAGCAGCCTGATTGCACAACCGCCGTGGTCGCCATGCACCCTTCCAACCCGAAAGAAAACGATCATTCTTCCCGGGATTTCGTGAAGCAATCCAGTCTCTATCAAGAGTTTTTGGCGGAGCGTGAGGAGATTCTCCGACACAAGTGGCTCGAGTCGGAGCGACTCGGTCACGACATAGGCTTCGAACGCGCACTCCTCGATTGGATTCGCAAGCACCGCGAAAGCTGGCGCAGCGCCCGCCGGTCCCAATCTTCCTCCGCCAACGGCACCCAACACCCCCTCCCGATTTCCAGTCAAAAGCAGAACGGTGGGTCTAAGGAAAAATCCACTTCAACCTGATTCCCGATTCCACGCCGAGACATCCGAGCTCCGCTCAAAGCCGACCTCAAGCACTGAGGCGGGCATAAAAAAACCGGTCTATCAAAAGACCGGTTTTTTGATTTTATATCCCCGTGGGATGCTTACTTGATCTCCTTGTGGAGCGTATGACGCTTGAGATGAGGATTATACTTCTTCTTCTCGATACGCTCGGTGACGGTCTTTTTGTTACGCTTGGTGAGGTAACGGGAGACGGGTTTGCCCTCTTTGCGGGCTTCGGTGCATTCCAGGGTGACGACTTCTTGGGCCATGATGTTAAATAGGTGAAGGGTCGGAGCAAAACCGCCAACCCCTTCGGTGCAACCCCAAAGTTATCGGCCCAAGAACGGACTCTCGCGCCGGCCTCAGCCTCCGGCGCTGAGTTTCCGTTCGGTCAGCGGCAACATCACTCCGCGCCGGAACAGCGTCACTTGTCCCGTGCTCGACGAAACGACGATCGAGATGCATTCCGTGGCCACCGAAATCGCCGCTGCGGCCGCATGACGGCTGCCCAAACCGCTCGGCAGCGTATGATCGACATCGGCCGCCTGGATCAGGCTGCCTGCCGAGGAAACCACGCCATCGCCCCGGATGATGAACGCTCCATCGATGGAGGAGAACTCCTTGACCGTCTCGTCCATGAAAGGGCTGAGGATGTTGCGATCCTCTTCTTTGTAACCGTAAAAAGGGTTTAGGACGAGCGGCTTGACCAGTCGCTCGACCCGGGAGGCGTCGCCAACCACGAAAAGACAACCGACGGGCTTGCCCTCGCGCCCCTCGACCGCGAGCTCGGTCGCGATCGCGATCACGCGCTCGAGCACCTCGGGCTTCACATCGTCCGGCATCAGATCGGCATGGCCGGTCAGCAGCGTCTGAAACTCCCGCTCCACATCCACGATCACGACCGTGTCGAACTGGTTGCTGCCGGCGATGCCACCCACGCAGCACACCCGGTCGCTGAACGAGATCATCCCGCGTGTAAGCGCCACAAACATCGCGCTGCGCAGCTGCGCCAGCCGGCGCTGCGAGTAGGAGCGCACCTGGATGACGCCCGCAAAATTGCCGTCGCCCTCCTCCATCTCGACCAGGTTGCGCGTCACCAGGATGGTTTTGCTCTTGGGAAACCAGGCGCCCGGCTCGATGCCTCCGACAAACGCGTCGCCGAAGACCATGATGGCGCCGCAGCCCGCTCCTTTGGCCACGCGGTCGGCCTCGCGGATCATCAGGCGGTTGATACGGTTTTGCTGAGCCTGGACCGGCTTCGCGATGATGCCGCCGAACCCGGCCAGCAGCCGGTCGAACACGTCGTCGGTGGTCGCGGCCTGACGCAGCTCCCGCACCAGATCCTCGTCCTTCAACAGCCGGGCGATCGAAGCGAGCAACTGCAGGTAGTCGCGGGCCTTCTCGTCGGCCAGCAACATGAAGATAAGGTGTATCTTTTCCTCGCCGACCGTGTTTTCGTTGCGGATACCCTCGCGGCTGCGTCCGATCGCAAGGATGTAGCGTCGCCCCATCTTCACGCGCACATGGGGCAGGGCGACCCCGGCGCCCAGATAGGTGGTCATCGTGCTCTCGCGCTGCATCAAGCCGCGCAAGAGGGCGTCCTGCTTCAGGTCGGGGAACTTGCTGGCCGAAACCGCGAGGAGCTCGCCGAGCGCCCCGCGCATGTCGGTGCTGTGCAGATCAACGATCCGTCCTCGGGCGATGATCTTGTCGAGTTTCACCGGGGTGTCGGCGCTCTCAGGCCGGTTGATCCGCGATCACTTCTCCCACTCGAGCGCGCCCTTTTTGACCTCGTAGAAAAGACCGAGAACAAGCACGCCGAGGAAAAAGAGAATGGGACCGAGAATGGAAAGATTGTTGGCGAGGAAATCGCGGTAGATGAAAGCCCACGGAATCAGGAAAACCACCTCGATATCAAAGAGGATGAAGAGCATGGCGGTGACGTAAAACTTCACCGAAAACCGCGTATGCACGAGACCGTCGGCCTTCACGCCGCACTCGTAGGCCGTGTCGGTGATGGCCGTCTTTTTCTTGCGGCGCTCGCCGAGCAGGTGGCTCACGCCGACGATCACCACGGCCAGGCCGGCGGCGAGGATTAATTGAATAAGAAGCGGCAGATACGCGGCGGACATAGGATCAGGAAAAAGAAAAGGAAGCAGGACGCCGGACGAGACAAGGGGATTTTACGTCGGATTGGGCCAAAAACTCCCATCAGTCGCCGACCTTGACGAACCGGGCTTGCTCCGCCTTTCGCGACCCCACTCCGAGGATCGAGGCGAATTCCAAGGTGCGAATCTCGTCCGGCACGGCATTAAACCCGTTCCGGAGTCGATAGCGGTTGATACGCTCCAGCATGAGAGAATCGAGCAACACCGGATCCGCGCTCAGCCACAAACGCGGCTCCGAGATCGTATACAGCGAGTTGAACCAAGGCCCGCCGATGAACTGATAACGCTCCAAACTCGCCAGGGTGAACATCCAGGTGCCGCGCAACTCTGGGATGGCACTCATCTCGGCCACCGCCGCCGGCGCGCTGGCCGGACTGCGAAAAAATCGCGCCGTGTTGGACGCGTTCCACAACGTGGCGTTGACCAGCGCGCCGTTCACCCCGAGCACGGGATGGTCGGTGTAAACGGGCAGGTTGATCCAAAAATCCGCGTCCACAAACAACGGCGTCGCCAGGAAACTCTTGCGGTCGTCCTCCAGCGAGGTCTCGGCGTCGAACGCCTCGACGCTTTTTTGCACCAAAATGGGATCGAATCGCGAGGGCAACGGACTGTCGTAAAACCAAACCGGATCGAAATAGCGACCCGACTCCAACACATAGACCGGGTGCCCGTCGAAAGCCGATTTGCCCGTGACCAACGACGGCAGATAACCGGTGAACCGCAGCCGCTGCTGGTTCAGGCCGACGAGGAAAATCTTCCCCTTGGCATACCCGCGACGCTCCAGGGCCGCGATCACCGCCTTGGTAAGCCCCAGCGGCGTAGCCAGCCCCGGACCTGAATCCGCGTAAATCTTCAATCCAACGCGGCCCTTTTCCCCCGGCGCCAGTTTCTGCCCCAGCGCCCCCTCGAACCGGGAAATCAATTGCTCGACGCGGGCGGCGTAAACGGGGTCGGAAAAATCGCCCAACGCCGCCTCCCACACCACAGGCTCGGGCGTCCGCGGACGCCCCTCTGCGGCCGCACCGGCTGCACGCGGGCCGGTCAGGGACGCCACCAAGGAAAAAATCAGGGCAAAATGAGTGATACGCAGATTAAGCATAAATGAACGGACGTGGCCGCAGACAACGACGCGAGTCTTGCAGTCCGCAGTTCTTGACAGACCCCGCGAGGGGGTAAAAGTGCAAACTTCGTCGCTTTGTTCTTCGCTCTCTGCACCGCTCCATGCCCGTCATCAAACCCACCTGCCTCCGCGACGTGAAGCTGCGCGTGAACATCGTCGATGTAGTCGGCCGGGTCGCCACCCTGCGCAAGGCCGGAGCCCGCTTCAAGGGTCTCTGCCCTTTCCACAACGAGAAATCCCCCTCCTTTCACGTCGATCCCGACAAAGGTTTCTACAAATGCTTCGGCTGCGGCAAGGCCGGCGACGTCATCACCTTCGTCCGCGAAACCGAACAGCTCAACTTCACCGAAGCCATCGAGACGCTCGGCAAGCGCTTCGGCATCCCCATCGAGTACGAGGAGGGCTCCGGCGGCCCCAGCCGCGAGGAGCGCTCGCTGCGTCAGGAAATCTTCGACATCCACGAAACCGCCGCCGAACACTTTCACCAGGTCTTCAAATCCGACTCCCCCACCGGCGACTGGATGCGCGCCTACTGGACCGACAAACGCCGCTTCTCCCCCGAACTCGCCGAAGAGTTTAAAATCGGCGCCGCCGACCCCGCCGACACCTCGCTTGCCGCCGCCCTGCTGCGCAAAAAGCATTCCGAGGACGCCCTTCGCCAGTGCGGCCTGTTTTTTGTGCGCGACGGCGCGCTCCTCGGCCTCGGCTCCCTCAAGCCCCGTTTTCGCGGTCGCTTGATGATCCCCATACGCGATCACCAAGGCCGCGTCGTCGCCTTCACCGCGCGCCAGACCGACCTCACCCCGCAAGACGATCCCGCCCGCGAAGCCAAATACGTCAACTCCCCCGAGACGCCCATCTTCAGCAAGAGCAACCTGCTCTTTAATCTCGACCGTGCCCGCAGCCATGTCGGCGAAGGCAAACCCTTCGTCCTCGTCGAGGGCCAGCTCGACTCCCTCCGCAGCTGGAGCGTCGGTCTCAAAACCGCCATCGCCCCCCAAGGCACTTCGATCACCGAGGGACAACTCATCCTCCTCCGCCGCTACCACACGCAGGTCGAATGTTTCTTCGACGGCGACAGCGCCGGTCAAAAAGCCGCGCTGCGCTTCCTCCCGATGGCACTCAAAGCCGGTCTGGAAGTCCGCTTCCTCGGCGGCGCGACCGACACCAAAATCGACCCCGACCTGCTCTTCCTGGAAAAAGGCCTCGCCGGCTACGACGAGGTGCGCACTCGCTCCCTCTCCGCCATGGCCTTCGCCTGTCGCGCCCTCCTGCCCTCGCCCGAAACCGCCACTCCCGAGCAAAAAGCCCGCACCGCCGCCGAACTGCACGCCCTCATCCTCAACGCCGAATCCGAGGTCGCCCGCTCCCAGTTTATCGCCGAGGCGGCCCCGCTCCTGCGCCTCCCGCTGGCCGCCCTGCAAACGGACTTCGGCCGCCAACGCGACCGTTTGGAACGCCAGCAATCCGCGCGCCCTCCCGCGCCCACCTCCGCCGAGCCGACGCCAGCCCCCCCTCCCAAAATCGCCACCAAGGACACGCCCGAACACCACCTGCTCATTTTGGTGCTCCATTTCGAACACTTGGGCAACCCGCTTAGCCGCACCCTGCCGCACGAATGGATCGACCTGAGCCATCCCGCCGGCGTGCTCCTCAACCGCTTCCTCGCCGAATTCGAACAAGATGCGTGGCCGGGCCGCGACCACCTCGATGATTTACTCGAAACCCCCGATGAACGCACGCTGGTCGCATCCCTCCTCTTTGAAACTCCCCAAATCGATGACCCCGTTAAGGTTGTCAACGAGGGCCTCCGCCTCGTCCAGGCCCGCGCCCTCGAACCCCGCTTGCGCCAAATAGAACTTGCTCTAGCCAACACCTCTACGGACAGTAACGTTGACGCAAATTCTCTATTCAAAGAACTCCTCGATTTTAAGCGACAGCTGCGTGCGCCCTTGAGGCTGCCCGCAGCTTAATCATTTTCACGATTTCCGATACCATGCCGCGCAAAGCCAAGTCCGCCGACACCGACACCCATTCCGACGCCGTCGAGGCCGCCATCGAACGCACCCGTCCATCCGCAGGCGATTCCTCGAATCCCGGAGTGGACCTGCCCGCCGGCGGCATCAACGACAAGATCCGCAACCTCATCCGCCTCTCCAAAGAACAGGGCTACCTGACCTTTGACGACATCAACGAGGCGCTGCCCGACTCCGTCGAGAACCAGGAGGAAATCGACAACGTCCTCTCCATCCTGCAAAACCTCGAAATCGAGATCCTCGAGCCCGATCAGGTCGAGGACTACAAGCAGCGCCAGGAAGAGGCCGAGGAAGAGGAGTCCCGCTCTTCCCAGCATGACATCCTGGACGATCCCGTCCGCATGTATCTCAAGCAGATGGGCCAGGTTCCCCTGCTCACCCGCGAACAGGAGGTCGAGATCTCCAAGCGCATCGAAAACGCCGAACTCAAGGCCCAAAACGCCCTCTTCGAAGCCGCCATCATCGGACGCTACATCGCCACCCTCGGCGCCAAGCTCATCAGCCGCGAGGAGCGCTTTGATCGCGTCGTCATCGACAAGAAAATCGAGAGCCGTGACGCCTACTTCAAGGGCCTGCCCAAGCTCGTCGAGCTCACCCAAAACGCCGAGGAATCCGTCGCCGAATCCTGGGAGGAATATCTCAAGGCGCGCTCCGACGCCGACCGCAAAAAGATCCTTGCCAAGCACAAGAAGCGCGAATCCGGCCTGCGCGCCAACTTCTCCAAATTCTATTTCAAACTCAAGGTTTACGAGGAGTGGCTCGAGCAGTTCCAGCCCGTCCTCAGCGAGATCGAGCAGCTCAACCACCAACTCGACCGCGCCAAGCACCCCAAGACGAAGAAAGACGCCGCCATCGACACCAAGGCGATCAACGCCCGCCTCAAGCAGATCGAGTCCGAGCAGCGCATCGACCCGGCCGACCTGCTTGCCGTCGTCTCGCAAACCAACGTCCACGTGCGCGAGGCCCACAAGGCCAAGACCGAGATGGTCGAGGCCAACCTCCGCCTGGTCATCTCCATCGCCAAGAAGTACACCAACCGCGGCCTCTCCTTCCTCGACCTCATCCAGGAGGGCAACATGGGCCTGATGAAGGCAGTCGAAAAGTTTGAATACCGCCGCGGCTACAAGTTCTCCACCTACGCCACCTGGTGGATCCGCCAGGCCATCACCCGCTCCATCGCCGACCAGGCGCGCACCATCCGCATTCCGGTCCACATGATCGAGACCTTGAACAAGGTCATGCAGGTGCAAAAACAGCTCCTCCAGGAATTCGGGCACGAGCCCACGCCCGAGGAGGTCGCCGACGAGATGAACCTGCCCGTCGAGCGCGTCCAGCAGATCATGAAGATGGCCCAGCAGCCCATCTCCCTGCAGTCCCCCGTCGGCGACGGCGACGACACCTCCTTCGGCGACTTTATCGAGGATAAGTCCGCCGAGAATCCCTACGACATGACCGCCTACTCGCTCCTCCGCGAGAAGATCATCGACGTGCTTGACTCCCTCACCGAACGCGAGCGCCGCGTGCTCTCCCTGCGCTTCGGCCTGGTTGACGGCTACAGCCGCACGCTCGAAGAGGTCGGCAAACAATTCAAGGTCACCCGCGAGCGCATCCGCCAGATCGAGGCCAAAGCCCTGCGCAAGATGCGCCACCCGACGCGTATCCGCCAGCTTCACGGTTTCTTCGACGCCGAGCAGATCGACAACGCGCAGAACCTTCTCAAGCAGGTTCAGGCCAACAAGCCGGTCATCCCCCAGCTTCCGTAAGCCTTCGCCATGGGACGGGCGTTGCTCCTCGTGTTTTGCACGCTCGCCCTGGCGGGCTGCGCCACTCGTGGAGCGCGACCGTCGTCCGCCGGAAACCCCGGCCCGGCCGAGGCAGGTCCGTCCGCGACCAACCCCGCCCCTTCCCAGGTGGTGGGTCGCGTCATCGCTGTGGATGCCGGGACCGCCTCCGTGATCGTCCAACTGGCCCCCTACGCGACTTTCTCGTCCGCTTTAAGCGGGCGCACGCTGATCGCCCGCCGCGACGACCTTGAACCGACCGCCCGCCTTCTTGCCTCGCCCTACCTGCGCGGCCGCGTGCTCGGCACCCGCCTGCTGGAAGGCCGGCCCGAAACCGGCGACGAGGTCGTTCTGCCTGGGACCGCGCGCTGATTCCGCTTTCCACCTTGCCTAGGCACCTGTGCGGGCCAACACTCCCGAACAACTTCATGAGCACTCTCTCCTCACCCATCCTCGCCGTTTTTGGTTTAGGCGGACCGGAACTCCTCCTCATTTTCGCCATCGTCGTGCTGCTTTTCGGCGCCAAGAAACTCCCCGAGCTCGCCAAGGGGCTGGGCAAATCGGTCAAGGAATTCAAAAAGGCCAGCACCGACGAAGAAGGCGGGGACACCGCCGAGAAAAAGCCCGTCGCCAAGCCCGAGGAGGCCAAGACCCACGGCTCCAACTGAGCCCCGGCTCCCCCGCCCTCGACGCAACGAACGCACCTTCCCCGGGGTGCGTTTTTTTATGCCTCAACACGGACGGGCTTTTTCCTCTTTGACACCCCCGTGCTTCGCTCGTTTGTAGTCTAAACGGCGCAGGCGTCGTCGTTTCAATAACACGCACATGGCTTCCAATCTTTTCGGCTACTTTTCCAACGACATCGGCATCGATCTGGGCACCGCCAACACGCTCGTATACGTCAAAGACAAGGGCATCGTCCTGCGCGAGCCCAGCGTGGTCGCCCTCGACACCGTCACCCGCAAGGTGCGAGCCGTCGGCGAGGAGGCCAAGAAGATGCTCGGCCGCACCCCCGGCAACATCACCGCCATCCGGCCGATGAAGGACGGCGTGATCGCCGACTTCGACGTGACCGAGGAGATGCTGCGCTACTTCATCCGCAAGGTGCACAACAACTCCCTGCGCGTGGCCCCCCGCGTCGTCATCGCCATCCCTTCGGGCATCACCGAGGTCGAGAAACGCGCCGTCAAGGACTCCGCCACCCACGCCGGCGCGCGCGACGTCATCACCATCCCCGAGCCCATGGCCGCCGCCATCGGCGTGGGCCTGCCGATCGACGAGCCCGCCGCCAACATGATCGTGGACATCGGCGGCGGCACCACCGAGATCGCCATCATCTCGCTATCCGGCATCGTATTCTCCAAGTCCATACGCGTCGCCGGTGACGAACTCGACGCCTCCATCGTCAACTACATGAAGCGCGCCTACAACCTCCTCATCGGCGAGCGCACCGCCGAGGAGATCAAGGTCCGCATCGGCTCCGCCTACCCCCTCGACGAGGAACTCACCATGGAGGTCAAGGGCCGCGACTCCGTCGCCGGCCTGCCCAAGACCATCCACATCACCTCCCAGGAGATACGCGAGGCTCTCGGCGACCCGATCAGCGCCATCGTGGACGCCGTCCGCTCCACCCTTGAGCGCTGCCCCCCCGAGCTCTCCGCCGACCTTGTGGACCGCGGCTTCGTGATGGCCGGCGGCGGCGCGCTCATCCGCGGCATCGACCGGCTGCTGAGCGAGAAGACCGGACTCCCCGTCACCATCGCCGACGACCCCCTCTCCGCCGTGGCCAACGGCACAGGCGCCGTGCTCAACGACCTCAACTGGGTGCTGCAAAACGTCTGACGGGTTACAACCGGCCGGTTTGCGCCTTACGATTTGAACCGCCCCTCGCCCGCACCGGGCCCAATCGTAACTCGTCATCACCTCCGCCGTGTTCCCCCAGCGCTTCGACCAGGCCAAACCGTTTGTCACGCTAGGCCTCGCGCTGATCGCCTGGTTGCTGGTCCCGACCGCGCTCAAGCGCATGACCCGGGCGACATTTTTCGAGTTGCAGGCCCCCGTGGAGACGGCCGCGTCCTACGTCCGCGACGTGCAGGATTTCTGGGCGCTCAAGACCCGCTCCAAGGAGGAATTGATCGAGGCGGGCCGCGACTTGGCCAGGCTCAACGCGGCCTACGAGGTGCGCCTCCAGCGGGATGCCGCCCTGCGCAACGAGATCGAGCGGCTGGAAAGCATACTCAAGCTGCCCGCCCCCGCCGGCTACCGGGCCGAACCCGCCCGCGTGGTGCGGCGCGACTTCTCGTCCTGGTGGCAGCAACTGGTCATCCGCAAGGGGCGCAACCACGGGATCACCGAGGGCTCGCCGGTGATCTACTCCGGGGGCGTCGTCGGCCGGGTGCGCGAAGTCCGGGCCTACACCGCGATCATCGATCTGATCAGCAATCCGGGTGTGCGCATCGCGGCCGCCGCCGAGGGCGACACCCGGCCCATCAGCTACCAGGGCGGAGTCAACCCGGCCTTCGGGCCCGCCTTCGGCACCGTGGAATATGTGCCTCTCGATGTGTTCGTCTCCACCGGCACGCCGCGACGGCTGGTCACCTCGGGGTTGGGCGGAGTCTTCCCGCCCAATCTCACCATCGGCTACATGACCCGCGTCGAGCCGAGCACCGACGGCCTGTTCAAGTCGGGCGACGTCAGGCTTGATCCCGCCCTGGCGGACCTCAACGAGGTCACCGTGCTGGTGCCCGAGATCGAGCCGGAGGCACGTTGATCCCATGAAGCGCCCAGTCCTCGTGCTAACCGCAGCCTCGTTGCTGCTCGCCCTGATCCTGGGGCAGATCAACCACCACCTTGGCGCGTGGCAACTGCACGCCTGGTGCGGCGGGCTCTTCGTGGCGTTCGCGGGCCTGCGGCTGGGCTACGGTGCCGGCGCGGCCGTTTCGTTTATCGCCGGACTCCTGCTCGACGCCGGTGCGCCGGTTCCTTTCGGCACGCAGGGTTTCCTCTTTCTCGCGGCCCACGCTTTCGTCTTCACCATCCGCGCCCGAGCCCCCCGGGAAGAGACCGTCGTCGGGGTGGTCGTGGCCCTGATAACCAACCTCGGGCTCTTCCTGGCGATGGGTTTTCTGCGGATCGATCCGGCGGTCGCGCCAGCCGGGTTCTGGACCCGCGGCTTCGCCGACCTGTTGGTTTCACAGTTGCTGCTTGCCTTGCTGGCCCCTTGGTTTTTCGCCGTTCAGCAGCGCATGCTTGAACTGGGCGGGGCCAACACGCGCGATTTCCCGCGGCGCCTTACCTGAGCCATGCCCGCAACCGTCCAAGACCGCGGCGGCCTCGTCGAGACCCACAAGGGCTACAACCCGCGTGTCGTTGTCTTCCATCTCTTCATCGCCGTCCTGCTGCTCATCCTGACCGGCGGTCTCGCCTACCAGCAGTTGATCCGCACCGACGCCTTCCACGAGAGCGAGCGCAAACAGAACCAGCGCCGCATCCTCGTGCCGGGGCCGCGCGGCAACATCTATGACCGCGACGGACGCCCCTTGGTGGCCAACCGTCCACGCTTCGCCGTCACCCTCTACCTGGGCGAGCTTCGCACCGAGTTTCGCGCGCAATACATCCGCATCCGCAAGGCCTATCGCGAGAGCGGCGACAAGGACCTGCCGACCAACGCGCAGATGGAGCGCATCGCCCGCTTCACCGTCGTCCAGCGTTACCTCGACCAGGTCAACCACGCCCTGCGCCGCGACGTGAAACTCGACGCCGAGGAGCTCGACAAACACTTCCGCCAGCGACTCCTCCTCCCCTACCTGCTGATGGACGACCTGGAACCGGCCGAATACTCCCGCCTCGTGGAGCAACTGCCCGTCACCTCTCCGCTGCAGGTCTACGCCTCCAGCATCCGCGACTATCCGCGAGGCTCCATCGCCGCCCACACGCTCGGCTACGTGACGGCCAACGACGCCATCGAGGCCTCGGAGGATTTCCCCGGCGCCGAGCTCACGACGTTCAAGATGAAGGGCACCATCGGCCGCGAGGGCCTGGAGGCGCGCTTCGACCCGCTGCTCCAGGGCGAGACGGGAGGCGCGATATTCCGGGTCGATCCCGCCGGCTTCCGCGTCAACCCGCCGCTATCCCGGCGCCAGCCGGTGCACGGCCGCAACCTCCGCACTTCGCTCGACGCCGATCTCCAGGAGGCCGCCGAGAAGGCCATGGCCGACACCGAGCTGGCGGGGGCAGCCGCCGCCATCGACGTGCGCACCGGCGAGGTGCTCGTCCTCGCCAGCAAACCCGACTACGACCTGTTGAAATTCGTGCCCCGCCTCGGCCACGACGACGCCCGCGACATCACCGAGCGCGGCGCCTGGCTCAACCGTGCCACCCACGGCCTCTACCCGCCGGGCTCCGCCTTCAAGATTCTCACCGCCATCGCCGGCCTGCGCGCGGCCACGATCGACCCCGACGTCACCGTCAATTGCCAGGGCTTTTACCAGGTCGGCGGCCGCAAATTCCCCTGCCACGACGGCCACGCGCACGGCGACATCAACCTGGCCACCGCCATCGAGAAGAGCTGCAACGTCTTTTTCTACAAACAGGGCCTCGACATGGGCATCGAAAATCTCGCGTCCGAAGCCCGCCGCCACGGCTTCGGCCGGCCCACCGGTATCGAGATTTCCGAGACGCGCGGCACCCTCGTGCCCGACGCGGACTGGAAACGCGAGCGGCGCAACGAGCGCTGGTTCCCCGGCGACACCGCCAACCTCTCCATCGGGCAGGGCGACCTGCTGGTGACGCCTTTGCAGATGGCGACCTTCACCGCGTCCGTGGCCCGCGACGAACTCACCACCGTGCCCACGATTTTGCACGAGGAGAACCGCCCCGAAAAACACACCCCGCGCAGCGGGTTGACGGCGGCCCAATACGCGGCGCTGGTCGCCGGCATGGAGGCCTGCACCCAGACCGGCACCGCCAAGGTGCTCCAGTCGGCGTTCATGAAAATCCCCGGACTGCGTATCGCGGGCAAGACCGGCACGGCCCAGAAACAGACCCCCAAGGGCGTCATCAACTTCGCCTGGTTCATCTGCTTCGCACCGGTGGAAAACCCGCGCGTGGCCATCGCCGTGGTGGTCGAGGGCGACACGCCCGGCGAAGAGACCGCCGGCGGCCGCTACGCGGTGCCCGTGGCCGCCGCGATGCTTAAGAAGTGGCAGGAGAAACAGCATGCCAAACCCGCCGGCCTGCTGCCCTTGTTCGGCACCGCCGGCGCGCCAACCCCGGCCCCCGCAACGCGGCCCTGAAGGCCCGCGCAACGGTCAGTTCACCAGAGCCCGGTCGAGGAGCTTCTGCAGCCGGGAGGTTCCGATCTGTTGCAACGTTCCGTCGAGCACCACGTCTTCCAGAAGGTAGGCGAAGCCCTCGGAATCGGTGCCCGCGGAGAGCAGTCCGAGGGAGCGCAGGCTCGCCGCCAGTTGATCGCGGGCGCCCAGCTTCAGGCTGAGAAAAAGCGGCTGCCGCCACAGGGGTAGATCAACCGTGTGAGTGATGCGCCCGGCGCCGGTCAGCAGCAGTCCGGGCGAGGCCAGCGTGAGGTCCTTGATCGCGAGGTTGTTTTTCTCATCGCGGCCCAGCACCACGCTGAGCCGGTCGTATCGCAACGTGGTCAACTGCTTGGTCACATCGGCGGCGGCGCGCACCTTGTCCGATTGCTTCACCACGGTGTCGTTGCCGGTCAACGCGCCGAAGAGACCGGCGACGGCCGCGACCTTGGCCGCGTTGTCCACGTTGGCGCTGGTGCGCACATCCAGGGCCCGCACGGTGCCGCCCTGGCTGGTGACGGCGATGTCACCGATGATCGTGTCACGAAACGCCGAGGGATCGTCGGCGCGCCCGGAGAGCTTGGTCGCGACGTCGAACTTGCCCTCGATGGGCGAAGGCTTGCCCGGCGACAGGGCGCGCAGCAACGGCGCAGTCTCGACACCGGTCAACGCCACTTCGGCCTCAAGCGCGTAGGGCTGGGGGCGGCCCTGCTCGAAACGCAACCCGCCTCCGGCGTTGAAAACACCTCCGCTGCTCAGGACGGCGCGCAGCCGGTCGAAGGTGAGCGCGGCCGGCGTGAGCTTTATAAAGCCGCCGATGTCCTTCACCTGCAGCTCCGGGGAATAAACCAGGGTCTTGATGGCGATGGAAAGGTCGCCGTCGACACCCGCCCAGAGGGGCGCCACCGGCGCCTTGGATGCGGTTGCGGCGACCGGCGCCGGGGCGGCCGGGGCGGCGGGCCGGGGCGCAAGCGCGGCGAAGGCCGCGAGATCGCCGATGTGGAGTGTATCGGCCTCGATTCGCACGCTGACGCGCCGCACGTCGCCGGTCCGGCTGACGGCCGCGCCCAGGGTGAGATCGGATCGGCGGCCGTCCCGGGTTACCACGAAAGGCAACCGGGAGTTGATCCGCCCGCCCGCATCGATGTCGGCCCGCGCCTGCAAGGCCACGGCGGGCAGGCGCACGGCGCCGGCGGCCATGAGGTCGGCGAGTTGCAAGGTAAGCGTCGCGGTGGTGGCGGCGGCCGCCGAGGCCGTGAACTCCCCGCGGGCGACTCCGCGGGACAAAGCGGCCGAACCGGCGGCGACCGGCTGGGCGAGCACGGCGGGAAGGCTGACTTCGTAGGCTCCGGACGCGGCGAGCGGTTGTTTTTCGCCGGCGGCCTGGGCGGCCTTGGCATTCAACTTGAGCAGAGGGCCGGTCGCTCCCGCGACGGAGAGATCGGTGATCTCGGCCGACCAGCCCTTCGGCGAGTAATCGGCGGCGGCCGTCAGCGCCACATCGAGTCCTTGCAGCAGCGGGCGACCCGCCTGCGCGACCGAGAGTTTGGAGAACGTGACGGGTAACGCCGGGCGCACACTCAAGCCGCCGTCGCGAGCCGCGACGGTGAAGGCCCCGCGCACGTCGCCTCCGGTCACCGCGAGATCACCAAGGAAGGGACCCGCCCAGGCGAGGGGCAGTCCCTCGATGGAGAAGCGCAGGACGTCGGAGGCCGGATCGGTCGCCGTAAGCGCTCCCGTGGAAGGATTGAACTCGACCGGCTGCAACGCCTTGATCTGCGCCACGGGAGCGGTTCCGTCCACCCGCACGTCGAGGCGGTTGAGGCGCATCGACGTGCCTTTGACGGCAACATCAAAGCCGGTCCCGACCGACAGCCTCCCGAGAGCGGCGAACTCGGGACGCACGGCCCCGAGCTTGTCGAGAAACACAGAGAGCGAACCGGCCGCCGCCAGATCGGCGAACGTGCGGTCGGCGGAAAAGGTTCCCCGCCCCTTCGCCTCAAACTCCGGGAGGGGCTTGCCCATCGCAAAGGCGGCCGCGTCGGCGGTCGTCGCTTCGAGAGTCCACGAGCCGGCCAGCGGAGCGGCGCCGGCGGGCAGTTTGACCTCGGCGCGCAGGAGTTCGCGGGCGCCGGAGCGCACCGTGGCGGCATAAGCCTCGCCCTGCGCCTCGACGCCGGCCGAAAGCGCGAGGCCGATCTTCGCGCCGGACGGCGCCTGCGGGCCGCTCGCCTCGGCGGCGAACACGAGGCCGAAGCGGTCGAAGCTGCGCGGAGTGTCCATCCGGGCGGTCGCATCGCCGCGCACGGCGAGCGTGGACGCACCCTTGAAATCGACGGTGATCGCAAACGAACCCTCCCGACCTGACGCCAGGCCGCCGCCGGTGATCGCGAGCGTGGTGCGCCCCTCGGGCAGGACGATCTCTCCGGCGAGATCGACCTGGTCCACGGCCAGATCTACCGGGAGGCGGAGCTGGTTAAAAAGACCGTTGAACGCGGTCCGGGCGGCCGCTTCCGGCTTGGGCGTGACGGCGGGTGCGGCGGGGACCGGGGTGAGCTCAAGCGTCCAGCCCTTGGCGACGAGACGCTTGACGGTGACCTTGCCGGCGGCGGCGTCGATCACGCTCACGGCGACCTCGGCGGCCGGGGCGGTCAACACCAAGCCGGGCCGGACCACTCGCAGGTTTTCGATGCGAGTGACATTCAGGCCGGCATGGACCTTGCCCACGGCGACCGTGAGTTCAGGCGTGGCCGGGGCGAAGGTGCGTGCGGCCCAGGTTTGCACGCCCGAGGTGAAGGCAAGGGCGACGGCGAGCGCCGCCAGCAAAACGAGGGATGCCAGGCCGATGAGGACAATGCGGAGAGGTTTCATGGGGAAAAATCACCCCAAGCCTGCGCCCGGCGGTCGCGAGAACGCAAGCCGGGGCGAGGGTTTACTTGACCGCTGCGGCGGCGTAGGCGTCGGGCTCGCCAAGGGCGCGGCGCACGGCGGCCAGCGCCACGTTGTAGCGGTAGTTGGCCTCCAGCTGGTTGGTGCGCGACTGGGTGAGCGCCACGCGGGCCTGCAACACGTCGAGCTGGGTCGCGCTGCCGGCGGCGTAGCGGGCCTCGGCCAGCCGCAGCGACTCCTCGGCCTGCTGCACAACCTTCCGGGCGGCCTCGGCCAGCTCGCCGGCCTCCTGCAACGACGAGAGCGCGGTGCGCACCTCGACCTCGACCGCGAGCTCCTGCTCCCGCACGCCCAGCCGGGCCTGGCGCAGCAGGGAGCGCGCCTGGGCCACCTTGCCGGCGGTGGCGCGCCCGTCGAAAATCGCCCAGCTCGACTGCACGCCGACCGTCCAGCCATCCAGCGAATCCTTGAAGCGGTCGGAGCCGGAACTCTTTACCACCTGGTAGCCGCCGACCGCGTCGAGGGTTGGCCGGTAGCCGGCCTGCTCCACGCGCACGCCGGCCTCGCGGGCGCGGGCCAGGCTTTCCAGACGGGCGAGGTCGGGGCGGTTGACCCGGGCGGACTCCAGGGCCTTGGCCAGATCATAAGTCACCGGCTCAAACTCCAACGTGCCGACAAACTCGGGGGTCTTGCGGAGGTTTTCCGGCGTCGTGTTGGTGTAGCCGATGGCCTGGCGCAACTGGTCGATCGACGTGCGCTGGCGGTTGCGGGCCTTGATGAGTTCGGGCTGGGCGTTGGCGAGTTCGACCTCGGCGCGCAGCACCTCGAAGTTGGAAACGGTGCCGGCCTCGAAGCGGTTGCGCGCGTTCTGCAACTGCTGGCGGAGGAGCTGCACGTTCTGCTCCTGCACGGCTATCTGATCGCGGGCGAGCAGCACGTCGTAGTAGCGGGTGCGCACATCCAGGAGGGCGTTGTTGATCGCGGCCTTCAGGGCGAGCAGAGCGGCCTCCCGGGCGGTTTTCTGGGCGTCGAGCGCGGCGCTGATGCCGCCACCGGCATAGAGGGCCTGGCGGGCCTGCAGCACGATGCTCCAGTCCTGGTCGCTGCCGCTGCCCTGGACCAGCGAGTCGTCCTTTTTGCCATAGGAACTGTCGAGGGAAACGCGCGGGATGGCGCGGGCCTTCACCTCCACGATGAGGCCTTCCTGCTCCTGGATGCGCTCGCGGGCCTGCTGAATGGAGTAGTTGTGCTCAAGCGCGTAGTTGATGGCGATGCGCAGGTCGATGCGATCGGGCACATCGGGGGCGGACGCGGCGACGGACCCGGGGGCGGCGGGCGCGGCGGTCAGCTCCGGAGAAGCCGCCAGCAGAACGGCGGCGGCGCACACAAGGGCGGTTGGCGATTTCATGGGAAGGGCGTGGATGAAGGGATTATCGGACCGTCACGGCTTCAGCCTCAGGGGAGGTGCGACGGGCGCGGGCGGCCTGGTGGTCCTTGGCGATGAGCACATACAGGGAAGGCACGACGAACAAAGTGAAAATCGTGCCGATGGTCATGCCGCCGACCAGGACCAGACCGATGGAATTGCGCGCGGCGGCGCCGGCGCCGCTCACCAGCGTGAGCGGGAAGTGGCCGACGACGGTGGCGACGGACGTCATCAGGATCGGCCGGAGGCGGGTGAGGGCGGCCTCCCGCACGGCGTCGATCTTGGAGTGGCCTTCCTCCTGGAGCTTGTTGGCGAACTCGACGATGAGGATGCCGTTCTTGGCCACGAGACCCACGAGCGTCACCAGGCCCACCTGGGCGTAGATGTTCATGGTGGTCGTCCACCCGTCGGTCCAGAAGATGAGGTTGGGGTTGGGCATCTTCAGAAAGGTAAAGATGAGCGCGCCGAACATGGCCAGCGGCACGGAGCCGAAAAGGATGACGACCGGATCGCGGAACGAGTTAAACTGGGCGGCGAGCACCAGGAAGATGAGCACAAAGGCCAGGCCGAGCGCGGGGAGGAACTTGTTGCCCTCGGTGCGGAGCTGGCGCGACTCGCCGGTGTAGTCGATCACGTAGCCCTTGGGCAGGATCTTGGCGGCCTCGTCTTCGAGGAAGCGCAGGGCCTCGTCGAGCGGGACGATGCACACGCCCGAGAGCGAGACGGCGTTGAGCTGCTGGAAGCGGTTGAGCGAGCGCGGCACGGTGCTGTTTTTGAGCGTCGCGACGGTGCTCAACGGTATGAGCGAGCCGCCAGGCCCGGTCACATAGATATCCTTGAGCTGGTCGGCGTTCAGGCGGTCGGCCCGCTTGATCTGCGGGATGACCTTGTAGCTGCGTCCGTCGATGTTGAAGCGGTTGACGAAGTTGCCGCCCACGGCCGCGCCTACGTCGGCGCCGACCTCGCGGAGGTTGAGCCCGAGGTCGGCCACCTTTTCGCGGTCGATCACGATCTCGGTCTGGGGCTGGTCGATCTTCACGTCGATGATGGGCGGGAAGGCAAACTTGCCGCTCATCATGGCCCGCTTCTGGAGCTCCTGGGCGAAAGAGAGCACCTGCTCGCTCGGCGCGGTGGAGGCGATGAAGAACTCGACCGGAAACTGGCCGCCGCCGGGCAGCGCGGGCGGGGTCACGGCAAACATCTGGATGCCGGGCAGAGCGTCGAGCTTGCCCTGCACTTCGGGGATCATCTGGAAAACCGTGCGCTGGCGCTCGCCCCAGGGCTTGGTCACAAGGCCGCCGAAGCCGGAGTCGGGATTGGTGATCTGGAAGGTGAAATCCGCCTCGGGCAGGCTGCGGAAGACCTTGCCGGCGGCGTCGGCGTAACGACTGGTCTGGTCGAGGGTGTTGTTGGCCGCCGTGTTCATGATGCCGAAGATCACGCCTTGGTCCTCGGCGGGGGCGAGTTCGGTGGGAGACAGCTTGAACATGGGCAGCGCGAGCAAGCTCACGAAAATCCACACGGCGTAGACGTAGCGGCGGTTGGCCAGCGAGCCGTCGAGGATGCGGGCGTAGCCGGCCTTGAGGCGCTCGAAGCCTGCGTTGATCTTGGCGGGCAGGCCCTGATGCTCGGCGCCGGCTTTGAGCAGCTTGGCCGACATCATCGGTGAGAGTGTCAGCGCGACCACGCCGGAGATGGTCACGGCACCTGCCAGGGTAAACGCGAACTCGCGGAACAGCGCGCCGGTGAGGCCGCCCTGGAGACCGATCGGGGCATAAACGGCGGCGAGGGTGATGGTCATGGCGATGACCGGGCCGACCAGTTCGCGGGCCCCGAGGAGCGCGGCGTCGAAGGGAGACTTGCCCTCGCCGATGTGGCGCTCGACGTTCTCCACCACCACGATGGCGTCGTCCACCACGAGACCGACCGCCAGCACGATGGCCAGGAGGGTGAGCAGGTTGATGGTGAACCCGAAGGCCTGCATAAGGAAAACCGCGCCGATGAGCGAAACGGGGATCGCCACCACCGGCACCAGCACGGAACGGAAGGAGCCGAGAAAGAGGAAGATCACCACGACCACGATCAAGAGCGTCTCGACGAGGGTTTTCACCACGTCCTTGATGGCGTCGTTGATGTATTCGGTGGAATCGTAGGCGACGCGGGTCTCCAGGCCGGTGGGGAGGTCCTTGGCGATCTCGGCCATCTCGGCCCGGATGCGCTTGATGACGTCGATCGAGTTGGCATTGGGGAGCACGAAGATGCCCATGAACACGGCGGTCTGGCCGGAGAAACGCACCTCGGTGTCGTAGTCCTCGGCTCCGAGCACCACGTCGGCGATGTCCTGGAGGCGGATGATGGCGCCGCCGGATTCGAGGACAACGAGCTGCTTGAACTCATCGACAGACTTGAGGTCGGTGTTGGCCGTGAGGTTGACCTGGATCAGGGAACCCTTGGTGCGGCCGACGGCGGCGAGGTAGTTGTTGGCGGCCAAGGCGGCGCGCACCTGGGCGGGGCTGATGTTGAGGGCGGCCATGCGCTCGGGCTTGAGCCAGACACGCATCGCGAAGGTGCGGGCGCCGAGCACCTCGGCGCGTTGCACGCCGGGCACGGCGGTGAGACGCGGCTGCACCACGCGGGTGAGGTAGTCGGTGATCTCGTTTTGCTCGAGGATGTCGGACTTGAAATTGAGGTAGGCTGCGGCGAACTGGCTGTCGGCCGAGACCACGTTGATCACCGGCAGCTCGGCCTCGGGCGGGAGGTCGCCGCGCACCTTGTTCACCTTGGTGCTGATCTCGGCGAGAGCCTTGTTGGCTTCGTAATTGAGCTTGAGACGGGCGGTGATGGTGGAGACGCCCTGGGTGCTGGTGGACTGGAGATACTCGATGCCGTCGGACTCGGCGATGGCGCGTTCGAGGGGCGTGGTGATGAAGCCGCGCACGAGTTCGGCGCTGGCGCCGACGTAGGCGGTGGTGACGGTGACCGAGGCGTTCTCGCTGCGCGGGTATTGGCGCACGTTGAGCGAGTTGTAGGCCTGAAGGCCGGCGATGATGATCACGAGGTTGACCACGATCGCGAGCACGGGCCGGCGGATGAAGATGTCGGTGAAAGATTTCATGGCGGGAGCCGTCCGGGAAAGGACGGTGACGGGCGATCAGGAGTCGGAGGGCTTGGGTTCGAGGCGGGCGTCGGGCGCGAGCTCGTTGTGGATGGAGACCTCGGCGTTGTTGCGCAGCTTGAACACGCCGGAGCTTACGACGACCTCGCCGGCCTTGAGGCCGGAGACCACGGCCACGAAGTCGCCGCGCACCGCACCGAGGCGGACGAACTGCTGGCGCACCACCTTGCTGACCTCGCCGGAGGTCTCGTTCTTGCGATCCTCGACGACGAAGACGGTGTCACCGTAGGGCGCGTAGAGTACGGCGGTCACGGGGATGACCAGGGACTCGGTCTTTTCGGGCAGCACGACGGAGACGCCGCCAAACATGCCCGGGCGCAGCAGGCCCTCGGCGTTGGGCAAGGTGACCTGGAACTTTACGCTGCGGGTGGCGGCGTCGAGGTCGGGATTGATCGCGGTGACCTTGCCGGAGAAGACGCGTCCTTCATGGGCGTCGGTGGTCACCCTCGCCTCCAGGCCCACGGAAATCCGGCCTAGGCGCTGCTGAGGAAGGGAAAGATTAACAAAGATGGGGTCGAGCGACTGCAACGAGACGACCGGCGCGCCCACCGCGAGGAACTGCCCCAGGTTGACCTGGCGGATGCCCGTCCGGCCGGCGAACGGCGCGGTGATGCGCTTCTTGGCGATGGTCGCGCGGATGGTTTCCACCTGGGCGGCGGCCTGCTTGGACTGGGCCTCCGCGCCGTCGAGATCGGCCTGGGAATTGGTGTTCTTCTCGCGCAGTTCGCGCGCGCGCTGGAGGTTCAGCAACGCGAGGTCGGCGGTGGCCTCGGCCGCCCGCAACTCGGCCTGCTCGACGGAGGTATCCAACTCCACCAGCACGGCGCCAGCCGTTACGTCGGCACCCGACTCGAAGTCGATCCGACTGACCGTGCCGGCCACCTCGGCGCCGAGGGTGACGCCCTGCACGGCGGCGAAGGAGCCCACGGCGTTAAACGTGGATTCCCAGGAGTCGGCCCGCACCTCGGCGGTGGTGACGGCTTCCGGCGGGGGAGTCATGGATTTGTCGGCGGCGATCAGGGTGCCGATCTGGAGGGCTTTGATTCCGCCCAGCGCGCCCAGCACGAGCAGGAGCCCGAATACGGTGATGAGGATTTTTTTGATCATAAACGGTGAAGTGAAGTTGGAAAAAGAGAAGCGTCTCAGCCGCGCGAGGCCGGCCGGGGTACGCCGGGGGAGGCACGCTCGACGATCTTGTTGAGCAGGCGCACGAGCGTCTTGCGCTCCTTGACGTTGAGGTTGCCCATGAGGTCGTTGATCAGCTGGAAATGCTCGGGGAGCAGCGCATGCATGAAAGCCTCCCCCGCGGCCGTGAGGTGCACGCCCATGTGACGACGGTCCTCGGGATCGGGCACGCGGCGCACGAAACCATCCCGCTCCAGCGTGTCGAGCAAGCCGGTGATGGTCGCCCGGGAAACCGAGGCGAGGTCGGCCAACTCGGCCGGCGAGCTGGGGCGCAGGCAGTCCGTGCCCTTTGTCTCCAAGAGCAGCATCATCACGAGAAACCGCCCCTGGGTGATGTCGTGACTCGAGAAATGGCCGCTCATCACCCGCCACACTTCGTCTCCCGCCCGGGTAAGGTGCATGAACGCCTCGCACGCCGAAGGATCGAGATCGGGGAACTGCTTGGACGCCGCCACCAGGCACTTGTAGCGAGGGAGGTCTTTGAGGACGAGGCGTTGCATGGGCTTGGTCGTGGCGAAGGAAATCGATTAGGCGGCTAATGGTTAGCACCCTAATCAATAAATCAAGCGCCATCCCGCATTTCGCCGAATCGTCACAATCTCCGCACTCGTCAGCGCGTGAGCGGGCTTCGCCTCATCCCCAAATCAACGTAATCACACGGATGGTGGTCGCCTTGTCACACGCAGGATGTTCCTCCACGGCCCCCGAGGAATTGCCGTCAACGTATGTCCCGAAGCCGCTCGGCAGAGGGACGATCAGGAGTCCCGAAGCCGCGATTTCGGAATGGGTTTCAATCTTACCTGAAAATCAAAGCGCGTGACCCTGAGGCCGTTCTGACGAGGCCCGGTGGCGACGGCCCACCAGGCAATACGGAGGGTTTACCGTCTCCGAGTTACCCGCCGGGTAATGGCGCCTCAAGGCACGACGATCTCGACGATCTCGCTGGCCAGGCTTTCGCCATCCCCGTTGGCCGCCGTGATCCGAAACTTCAGCAGCGTCTCGGCCGTAAGCCCGGACAGGGTCGCGCTGCACCCGACTACCCGGCCCACGGGATCCCACCACGGCGCGGTGCTGGGAAACTGGCACCAGATGCGATAGCCCAACGCGCCATCGGCGGTCTCCCAGTTCAGATGGATCGTGCCGCTGCCCTTTGGTCCTGCGGTCACGACCACCCCGAGCGGCTTTCCGGGAACGACCGGCACCCGATCGATTTTGCGAACGGTGACGGGACACCCGGTTTCGGTCCGCCCGAGGCGGAGCATGTCGTCGATAAACGAGACGATATCACGCGAAGCATACGCGGTCACAAAAGGAGTCATGGGATAGTACCGGGTTCGCATGGCTTCCCTCGGCTTGAATGCCCGGGATGGCCGGCTGAATCGGCGGCGCATTGTTATACCCGAGCACCGGCCGGCGGCATATGCGTAGAACCCCTTAGTCGGTAACGGCGTTTGAACCGCCCGACTGGGCAGTTATCCCCATAGCCGGCCGCCGGCGCCGCCCAGGGCTTGGGCCCAGCGAATCAAGCGTCCGTTTGACACGGGGGCGAAACGTGCGACCAATCAGGGCTCTTAAACATGCCCAAGCGCGCAGTCCTCCTCGTAAACCTAGGCTCTCCCGAATCCACGGCCGTTCCCCACGTCCGCCGCTACCTGCGCGAGTTCCTGGGAGACGAACGCGTGATCGACATCCAACCCCGCTGGCTCGCCAAGCTCCTCGTCAACGTCGTCATCACGCCCACCCGCGCCCCCAAGTCCGCCAAGGCCTACCAGGAGATCTGGACCGCCGAGGGCTCCCCTCTGGTCGTCACCTCGAAGAAGGTCCGCCAAAAACTCGCCGACGAGCTTGGCGCCGAGGCACCCGTTTACCTGGCCATGCGCTACGACCAGCCCTCGATCCAGTCCGTGCTCGCGCAGATGGCCGCCGACGGTGTCGCCGAAATCCTGCTCTTCCCCCAATACCCGCACTACGCCATGTCGTCGTGGGAGACCGTGGTCGTTAAAGTCCACGAGGAGGCCGCCCGACTTCCCCGGCCTCCGCGCGTAGACACCGTCCAGCCTTTCTACGAGGACGCCGACTACATCGAGGCCCTCTACCAGGTTTCCGCGCCCTACCTGGCGCAACCCCACGACATGCTGCTGGTGAGCTACCACGGCATCCCCGAACGCCACCTCCGCAAGGGCGACTCGTCCAAGGCCCACTGCACGCTGGTCAACGATTGCTGCAACACATGCAGCCCCGCCCACGCCACCTGTTACAAGGCCCAGGTCATCAAAACCACCCAGGCCTTCGTCAAACGCGCCGGCATACCGTCCGAGAAACACACCGTGTCGTTCCAGTCGCGCCTCGCCGGCGAGCCGTGGCTCTCCCCCTACACCGACTTCGAACTGCAGCGCCTGCCCAAGGAGGGCAAGAAACGCCTGCTCGTGATGACGCCCGCCTTCGTGGCCGACTGCCTGGAGACCCTCGAAGAAATCGCCGGCGAGGGCCAGGAGGAGTTCCTCCACGCCGGCGGCGAGTGGTTCCAGCATATCCCCTGCCTCAACGATCAAGCCCCCTACATTGATTTCCTCGCCGGCCGCGTGCGCGCCTGGCTTGGCGGTCGTTCACCGGTCTCGGTCCAGGCCGGCCAGCGCGCCCAGACCTTGGCACCGATGGTCTGAGACCTCCTTGCGATCCGACGCAAATCCATCCGTGCAATCTCTCCAAAACGAGCCATCGTCGGTGAGGTAGCGTGACCCCCTCCGCGACGCCCATTCCCTCCGCATCCGAAACCGCGCTGCTCATCCTCGACGGGTCGGGTACCGTGCGCGCTGCCAACGCCGCCGCCGGCCTCCTATGGCAGACGCGCCCCGCAGATCTCGCCGGCCAGGCTGTGGTCGCGCTATTCGCCTTCGAGATCACCTCCTCGGAGCCGGACTGGCGCGAGTCACAGTGGGAGATACTCATCGAGACTTCGCTCGACCGCCCCCTGCGCCTTAAAGCCCAGCCTTTCGAACCGGTGCCGGCCTTCGACGTGCGGATCGAGCTCCAGGTGGCCCACGGGCCTGACACGGTTTACTTTGCCCGCGTCAACGCCATCACCGCCCCCGCCCCAAGCTCTGCCGTGGCATCTGTGGCCCCCGTATCCGGCCCCTCGTCGGATGGTCTGGCCCTCCTCGCCGCCTCCGGCCAACTGGGCTTCTTCGACTTGGATCCGGTGGCGGGCAAACTCGTCAGCTCGCCCGCTTGGAAACGCATGCTCGGCTACCTCCCCGACGAGTTGCCCGACACCCACGAGGCCTGGCGCGGGTTGATCCACCCCGACGACACCGACGCCCTGCCCGACCGCGCCGGCAAGCACCCGCAGACCAGGCACCGGGATTTCTCGGTGGAGATACGCCTGCGCCACCGCCTGGGACACTACATCTGGGTGCAATCCGCAGGCCTCCAGGTCTTCGGACCCGAGCGCGACCTGCGACGCGTCATCGGCGTCCACCTCGACATCACCGAACGCAAGGAGGCCGAGGAGCTCGGTTTCGCCAGCGAAGACCGCCTCGAACGCCTCGCCGACGCCGGGCGACTCGCGGTGTTCGACTTCGATTTCACGACCGGCGCGCACTGGGCTTCGCAGGCCTTCCTCGATCAGTTCGATCCCGGGCTCCCGCCGGCCGACTCGCTGCTGGCCGTCCTGCCCGAGGATGATGCCGAAGCGGGCTTGGCGGCCTTCCTCTCCTCCATCGACCCCGGCGAGGCGTTCACCTCCCGGGCGCTCGCCCTGCGCCGCTCCGAAGGCCTCTCCACCCCCGCCCTGCTCGGCGTCCATCGCCAGTGGTCACGCAAACGCGAACTCGTGCGCGCCGTCGGTTTCCTCCTGCCTTTGCCCACCGTCGCCGGGGACGGTCCCGTGCCCTCGGCGCTGCTGCCGGGGATGCTCGACGCGCTCAACGAGGCCGTGCTCGTCGCCGACGCGCAGTCCCGCATCGTCTACCTCAACGAAAAGGCCGCCCGCCTCACCGGCACACCTGCGGCCGAGGCCCGCGACTTCAAGCTCAACGATGTCCTCCGCCTGGTCCGTCGCCAGGACGGCCGGCCCGACGAGTCCGCCGTCGATCTTGTGCTGGCGGCCGAGGAAAAACCCCGCCTCCACGCCGATCACGCACTGGCCCGCGATGACCACCTCGTGCCCATCCTCTGGACACCCCGCCAGCTGCGGGGCCCCTTCGGTGAACCCGCCGGCATCGTCGTCGTTTTCCGCGATCCGCAGGAGATGACGCTCACCCCCGAGGAACTCGTCCGCTCCAACCGCTTCGACTCCCTGGGCCAGCTCGCCGGCGGCATCGCCCACGACTTCAACAACCTGCTCACGACGATCCTCGGAGGCGTCTCCAGCGCCAAAGACAGCCGCGACTACACCCGCCTGGCCGATGCGGAAAGCGCCTGCCTGGAAGCCAAGTCCCTCACCCGCCAGTTGCTCACCGTCGCCAAAGGAGGCACCTCCGCCCAGCAGATCCTTCCCGTCCGCGACCTGCTCCAGGACGCGGTCCGCATCGCCGCCGCCGGCACCTGCGCCGTCGTCACCGTGGAGGCGACCGAGGGAGTCCCGCCCGTCGAGGTGGACCGGGGCCAGATCATCCAGGTTTTCCAAAACCTCATCATCAACGCGCTCCAGGCCATGCCCGACGTGAGTCGCGGCGTCGTGCGCCTGGTCGCCCGCGAGGTGTCGCTGGCGGAAAACGAAGTGCCCCCGCTCGCCCCCGGCCCCCACGTGCGAATCGACGTGAGCGACAACGGCAGCGGCATCCCTCCCGAGAGCGTGGAAAAGATATTCGAACCCTTCTACACCACGAAGAACCAGGGCACCGGCCTGGGCCTGGCCACCGTGCTCGCCATCGTGCGCCGGCACGGCGGCCAGATCGGCGTGGCCTCGACCGTGGGGCAAGGGACCACGTTCACCCTCTTTTTCCCCAAGGCCACCCGGCAGGCCGCCGCCGCCGCCCGCACGCCTGCGGCCCTGCGCTTCGGCACCGGCCGCATCCTGTTCATGGACGACGACCCGAAGATCCGGGAACTCACCGCCGGAATGCTCACCGGACTCGACTACACGCACGACGTCGTGGCCTCCGGGGAAGACGCGATCACCTGCTACCGCCGCTACCTCAACATCGGCCGCCCCTACGACGCCGTCATACTCGATCTCAACGTCATCGGCGGCATGGGCGGCGAGGCCTGCTTCAAGCAACTCCGGGACCTCCACCCCGTGGTCCGCGCCATCGTCAACAGCGGCTACGACAGCGATGAGATGGCCCGGCGCTACCTCGACATGGGCTTCGTGGGCTACCTCACCAAACCCTACCGCGTCGGCGACCTCGCCCGAATGCTCAAGGCCGCCCTCGGCAAGGCCTGAGCCGCCCCGTCACTCCCTCCATGTGAACGCGTGGCACAGCGCCACGCCGGCGGCGTCGGCCTCGTCGCTGGCCAGCACCGCGCCGTGTCCCAGGATAGACATCACGGTGCGGGCCATCTGCTCCTTGCTCGCCCGGCCGGCGCCCGTCACCGCCTGCTTCACCCGCAGCGGCGCGTATTCAAAAATCTCCAACCCCGCCAGCGCCGCCGCCGAGATCGCCGCCCCTCGCGCCGCCCCGAGGATCTGCGCCGTCTGGAAGTTCTGCACGTAGATCGTCTGCTCCAGCGCCACGTGCCGCACTTTGAAATCCCCCAGAAACGTCGCCACCGCCCGGTGGATCTCGCCGAGCGCATACGACATCGGGCGGCCCGCCGGGATCTTCAACGTGCGGCAGCGCAGCAGCACCGGCTGCCGCGCGGGGGAAAACTCGATCAACGCCAGGCCCGTCCCGCGCAACGACGGGTCGATCCCCAGCACCGCGCCGGAGTACGGAGCCCGTTGCAGGGAAAACACCGCCTGCGCCCCCGCTCCCGGGGCGCGCGCCGGTCCGGCCTTCGGCGCGGGCACCGCCCCGCCCGCCAGCTTCGCCGCCCACATCTGCCTCACGTTCATGCGCGCCATGGTGATCGTTGTCGTTCCTCTTGATCGTTCCCTTTCCCGCGGTTTGAAACCTCAAAACAACAACCGCACCCCCGCCGCCGCGCTCAGGCCCAGCGCGAGGTTTTCAAACAGCCGCTGGTTGATCAACGGCAGCAGCCTGCGCCCGATCATCGCCCCGAGCAGCACCGCCGGGGCCAGCAGCAGGTTGAACCCGAGGCTGTCCGTCGTGATCAGACCCAGGTCCGCCATGAACGGCACCTTGAAGAGATTGAGCAGCAGGAAAAACACCGCCGCCGTGCCCATGTACTCCATCTTGGGCAGGCGCATCGCCAGCAGGTAAACCGCCATCAGCGGACCCGCCGCGTTGGCCACCAGCGTCGTGAAACCCGCGAGCACGCCGATCGTCGGGGCCAACCACGCGGACGCCGCCTCGACCTCGCCGGGCCGCGACCGCCGGCGCCGCCACACCTGCACCGCCACCATGACCAGGATAATCGCGCCGATCAGCACCCGCGCCTGCCGGTCGTCGATGCGCCCCAGCGCGACATATCCGAGAACCACGCCCGCAGCCGTCCAGGGCAGCAGCCGCCACACATGCGGCCACCTGGCGTGCGCCTTGTACGACACCACCGCCACCGCGTCGCCGAAGATCAACAGCGGCAGCACCAACCCGCTCGACTCCCTCGCCGGGATCACGTTGGCAAAAATCACCACGAAGAGCATCCCCAGCCCCGCCACGCCGGTCTTGGACACGCCCACCAGCAGCGCGCCCAGAAAAGCCAGCGCCAGTTGCCACGGCTCCAAATTCACGCGGACTCCTTTTTAAACGTCCCGCCCGCCGCGCGGAACACCTCCCACGCACCCAGCTCCGCGTCGGGCAGGCTCGTGCCGGTGGCGATCACCTGGCGCTCCTCGCCCAGCGTGGCCCAGAATCTCCGGCGCCGCTCCGGGTCGAGTTCGCCGAGCACGTCGTCGGCCAGCAACAGCGGCTCCACCCGCGCGCGCGCGCGGAAAAACCCGACCTGCGCGAGCCGCAGCGCCAGCACCAGGCTGCGTTGCTGCCCCTCCGATCCGAAATCGCGCGCCGGCCGCTCGTTGAGGACGAAGTGAAAATCATCCCGGTGCGGCCCGGCCACCGTGGTGCGAAACTGCTGGTCGCGCGCCCGCCCGCGCTCGAACACCCCGAGCCAGGCATGAGCGTTCTCGGCGGTGATGTCCGGCGCGTGTTTCAACCCGGCCGGCTCCGCCCCGTCGGCGATCCGCGCGTAGGCCCGGGCCACATGCTCCGCCAGCTCGGCCACGCCCGACGCGCGTTTGGCCTGGAGCTCGGCGGCGGCCGCGGCCAGCGGTTTTTCAAACGCCCCCAGTTCGCCCCCGTCCGCGCCGCGCTTGAGCAGGGCGTTGCGCCCGGCGAGCGCCTGATGGTAGGCCTGCAACGCCCGCAGGTAGGCCGCGTCCATCGCCGCCAGCGTGAAGTCCAGCCAGCGCCGTCGCAGCCCCGGCGCGCCGCGCACCAACTGCTGGTCCTGGGACGAAAACACCACGGTCGGGAACCGCCCGAGGTAGTCGCCCAACCGCGTCACCTTCTCCCCGTCGCACCACACTTCCTTGCCGCCGGGGCGCAGCTTGATGACCAGCCTTGTCGCGCCGAACGTCTCGTGCTCAAACTCGCAGGCCAGCGCCGCCTCGGACTGCCCGTGGGCGATCAACACCCGCGTGTCCGCCGTGCGAAACGAGCGAAGCGCGCTCACAAAGCCGGCCGCCTCCAGCAGGTTGGTTTTGCCCTGGCCGTTGTCGCCCACGAAAAACTGCTGCCGCCCCTCGAACGCCAGGTCGGCGAAGGGGATGTTGCGGAAGTGCTGCAGCGTGATCCGGCGAAGGCGCATGAAGGTGTTTCACGCAATCCGCCCGCCCTGCGGACGCAAAACAAACCTCACGCGGATCCCGGCCGCACCTCCGCCGCGACCTCGGCCATCGCCGCCGCCAGCGCCCGCCAGTCTGCGGCGGTCGTCTCCCAGCCCGCGCTCACCCGCACCACGCGCTTCGCCTCCGCGGCATCGAACCCGAGCGCGGCGAGCACACGCGACGGTCCGGCCTTGCCCGTCGCGCAGGCCGAGCCGGTCGAGACCTGGAAGCCTCGCTTGTCGAGCCTCGCCACCCAGCGGGTGTTCTCGGCGAATGGCATGAGCAACGCCACCGTGTTCCACAGCCGGTCCGCCCCGGCCGCCACCACGCGCACCCCCGGCACGGCGAGCCCGACCGCGCGCTCAAACTCCTCGCGCCAGCCCAGCCGCTCCGTCTCCAGAAAGACCTTCTTCTGCTCCGCGTCGGCCAGCGCCGCGCCCATCGCCGCGATGCCCGGAAAATCCTCGGTGCCCCCGCGGTGCCCGTGCTCCTGCCCGCCCCCGAGCTGCCCTCGCAAGCCCTCGGACTGCGGCGCGAGCTTGAGCAGACCGACGCCCTTCGGGCCGCCGAACTTGTGGGCCGAAGCGATCACAAACCCGTCGCCGCCGATCCCCCCCGCCGGGAGTTTCCCGAGCCACTGCGACGCGTCGCACAGGCAGGCCGCGCCCGCCTCGCGGCACGCCGCCGCGATCTCCGCCCACGGCTGGAGCACGCCGGTTTCGTTGTTGGCCGCCATCACCACCACCGCCGCGACCCGATCCTTGGTGTCACCTATTAGGTGACACTTTTTCAGGGCGGCGACATCCAACACGCCGGTGGAATCGAGGGCGAGCCAGCGGATGCGGTCCCCGAAAAACGCCCGCGCCGGTTCGAGCACGCAAGGGTGCTCGGTGGGGTTGACCGCGATGAGCGCATCGGCCGGCAACGTCCGGGCCCACCAGGCCAGCACCAGATTGGCCGCCTCGGTCGCGCCCGAAGTGAAGACATAGCGCCCGGCGTCGTCGCCGAGAAGAATCGCGAATTTTTCCCTAGCCGCGTCGAGGCGTATCTTGACCTGCGCGGCGGCGCGGTGGGGACTCGACGGGTTCTGCCAGGCCTCGTCCTGCGCGCGCAACCAGACTTCGCGGGCGACCGCCGCAAGCGGCGTGGTGGCGTTGTGGTCGAAGTAAGGCATCTATCCCCCCACTGAAATCCCAAACGGCGGAAGGCCAACCTCCAAAACTCCGACGACCCGCCGCGTTAACGTTTTTTTAATGTCCGAAGACCGTCTGTTTATTAGGCCTCCGCGCCCTCGACGGCTAAGATGGTCGGCGCATGAATAACGTCATCTTTATCGAACTCCCGTCCGGGTTCTTCGCCATCTCCACTGCCGACGCCATTTTCTGTGAAAAAATTCGTCGGGGTGCGTTTCTGAAATAAATCGGGTCAGCCCAGCGCGATTTCTCGCTTCCCCATCAGGACCTTGGCGACGGGCAGAGTCATCTCCCAGACACACCCTAACATCCTCCCGGCTTTATCCATGGAAAACATTCTCATCGGCCTGCTCGCCGTCGCCTGCCTCGCCTACCTCGTCGTCGCCGTCGTGCGCCCCGAGAACTTCTAACCGGTCCGTCCCGTCAACGTTCATGAACAACGCCAACGCCTGGTTCCAGTTCGCGCTCTACCTCGCCGCGCTCCTCCTCGTCACCAAACCGCTCGGGCTCCACCTCGTGCGTGTGTTCGACGCCGGCGGACGCACGTTCCTCGACCGGCTCGTCAAGCCCGTCGAACGCGTCACCTATCGCCTCATCGGCATCGATCCCTCGAAGGAACAGGGCTGGCTGGCCTACACCGGGTCATTGCTGGTCTTCAGCTCGATCGGCCTGTTCTTCACCTATTTCATCCTGCGCCACCAGGACCGCCTGCCGCTCAACCCCCAGGGCTTCGCCGGTCTCTCGTCTCACCTGGCGTTCAACACCGCCGCCAGTTTCACCACCAACACCAACTGGCAGAGTTACGGCGGCGAATCGACGTTGTCGTATTTCTCGCAGATGGTCGCGCTGACTCTCCACAACTTCACCTCGGCCGCCGCCGGCATCGCCGTCGCCGCCGCCCTCGTGCGCGGCCTCGCCCGTCAATCCACCCTGACCGTGGGCAACTTCTGGGTCGATGCCGTGCGCGTCACCTACTACCTGCTCGCGCCGCTCTCGCTGGTCTTCGCGCTCTTCCTCGTCTCGCAGGGCATCGTGCAAAACTTCTCGCCCTACACCGTCGCCCGCACCCTCGAGGGCGCCGCGCAGACCATCGCCCAAGGACCTGCGGCCTCCCAGGTCGCCATCAAGATGCTCGGCACCAACGGCGGCGGCTTCTTCAACGCCAACGCCGCCCATCCGTTCGAGAACCCCACGCCGCTCTCCAACTTCCTCCAGATGCTCTCGATCTTCGCGATCCCGAGCGCGCTGACCTGGTGGCTCGGCCGCATGGTCAAAAACCAGCGCCACGGCTGGGCCGTCTGGAGCGCGATGGCCGTGCTGTTCATCGCCGGCGCGCTGGTCGCCTGGAAGGCCGAGGCCGCCGGCAATCCCATCCACCAGTCCCTCGGCGTCGCCGCCGAGGACGGCAACCTGGAGGGCAAGGAGGTCCGTTTCGGCGTCTTCAACTCCGCCCTCTTCGCCACCATCACCACCGACGCCTCCTGCGGCGCGGTAAACGCCATGCACGACTCGTTCACGCCGCTCGGCGGACTCGTCCTGCTCTTCAATTTCCAGACCGGCGAAGTCATCTTCGGCGGGGTGGGTTCCGGCCTCTACGGCATGTTGGTCTTCGTGATCCTCGCCGTGTTCATCGCCGGCCTCATGGTCGGCCGCACTCCCGAATACGCCGGCAAAAAAATCGAGGCCGGCGACGTCAAACTCGTCATGCTCGCCCTCATGGTGCTCGCCGCGACCACCCTCGGCTTCACCGCCTGGGCCAGCGTGGCCCGGTGGGGCACGGACGCACTCAACGACGCCGGCCCGCACGGCTTCAGCGAGATCCTCTACGCCTACAGTTCGGCGGTGGGCAACAACGGCAGCGCCTTCGCCGGCCTCACCGCCAATCCCGCCAACGGCGACCCGCATTGGAACGTCACCCTGGGCATCGCGATGCTCGTCGGTCGTTTCCTGATGATTGTCCCCATCCTCGCCCTCGCCGGCAATTTCGCCGGCAAACGGCTCGTCCCCGCCAGCGCCGGCACCTTCAAGACCGAGGGGCCCGCCTTCGTCCTCCTACTCGTCGGCACCGTCGTCCTCGTCGGCGCGCTCACCTTCCTGCCCGCCCTGGCGATGGGCCCGGTCGTCGAACACTTCCTGATGAATGCCGGCATCCTGTTCTGACAAATCCACGCCCTCTCCCATGAGCACCAAAGCCGCCTCCTTTTTCGATCCCGCCATCCTGCGCCAGGCCTCCCTTGATTCTCTAAAAAAACTCGATCCGCGCACCCAGCTTAGGAACCCCGTGATGTTCATCACGCTGCTGGGCGCGTTCCTTTCGTTCCAGCAGCTCTTCACCTCCAACGATCCGTTCGGCTACGTCCTGCAGATCGCACTCTGGCTGCTCTTTACCGTCGTCTTCTCCAACTTCGCCGAGTCGGTCGCCGAGGGTCGCGGCAAAGCCCAGGCCCGGACCCTCCGCGCCTCGCGCAAACAGCTCGTCGCCCACCGCCGCCAAAAGGACGGCTCCCTCGAATCCATCGACGCCGCCCTCCTCGCCAAGGGCGATCTCGTCTTCGTCAAGGCCGGCGAACTCATCCCCGGCGACGGCGAGGTCATCGAGGGCGCCGCCTCGGTGGACGAATCCGCCATCACCGGCGAATCCGCGCCCGTCATCCGCGAGGCCGGCGGCGACCGCAGCGCCGTCACCGGCGGCACCGCGCTCCTCTCCGACACGCTCCTCATCCGCGTCACCGCCAATCCAGGCGAGGGTTTTCTCGACCACATGATCAGCTTGGTCGAGGGCGCCTCCCGACAGAAAACACCCAACGAGATCGCCCTCACCATCCTGCTCTCCGCGCTCACGTTTATCTTCCTGCTCGTCATCCTGGCCCTGAAACCCTTCGGCCAATACGCGGGCGTCGCGTTCTCCGTCACCACGCTCATCGCCCTGCTCGTCTGCCTCATCCCCACGACGATCGGCGGACTCCTCAGCGCCATCGGTATCTCCGGCATGGACCGCCTGCTGCAGGGCAACGTCCTCGCCGTCTCCGGCCGTTCCGTCGAGGCCGCCGGCGACATCGACGTGCTGCTCCTCGACAAGACCGGCACCATCACGCTCGGCAACCGCCAAGCCGCCGAGTTCGTCCCCGCCCCCGGTGTCACCCCCGAGCGGCTCGCCGACGCCGCGCAACTCTCCTCCCTCGCCGACGAAACCCCCGAGGGCCGCAGCATCGTCGTCCTCGCCAAAGAAAAATTCGGCCTGCGCGGCCGCGTCCTCGCCGCCCCGCACGCCACCTTCGTTCCCTTCTCCGCCCAGACCCGCATGAGCGGCGTGGACCTGCTCGAGTCAGCCGCGTCCACTCCCGCCGCCTCCGCCGGAGAACGGACCTCCCGACCCGTTCCCCTCCCGTCAGGCGGACCCGGAAATCCGTCCTCTTCCGCGCAGTCCGTATCCCGCCAAATCCGCAAGGGCGCCTCCGCCAACATCCAGGCCTGGGTCGAGTCCCTCGGCGGCACCTGCCCCGCCGCCATCAACGCCGCCGTCGAGTCCATTTCCCGCCAGGGCGGCACGCCTCTTGTCGTTGCCGAAGCTGTCAACGGCACCGCCGCCGCCCTCGGTGTCATCTTCCTCAAGGACGTAGTGAAGGGCGGCATCAAGGAGCGTTTCGCCCAGCTCCGCGCCATGGGCATCCGCACCGTGATGATTACCGGCGACAATCCCCTCACCGCCGCCGCCATCGCCGCCGAGGCCGGCGTGGACGACTTCCTCGCCCAGGCCACCCCCGAGATGAAGCTGCAACGCATCCGCGACGAACAAGCCCTCGGCCACCTCGTCGCCATGACCGGCGACGGCACCAACGACGCCCCCGCCCTCGCCCAGGCCGATGTCGGCGTCGCCATGAACACCGGCACCCAGGCCGCCAAGGAGGCCGGCAACATGGTCGATCTCGACAGCAACCCCACCAAGCTCCTCGACATCGTCGCCATCGGCAAACAGCTGCTTATCACCCGCGGCGCGCTCACCACGTTTTCCATCGCCAACGACATCGCCAAATACTTCGCGATCATCCCCGCGATGCTCGTCGGCGCCTTCCCCGCCATCGCCCCGCTCAACATCATGCACCTGGGCTCGCCCTTCAGCGCGATTCTCAGCGCGGTCATCTTCAACGCCCTCGTCATCATCGCCCTCATCCCGCTCGCGCTCAAAGGCGTCGCCTACCGCCCCATCGGCGCCTCCGCGATGCTGCTGCGTAACCTGCTCATTTACGGCCTCGGCGGCATCCTCGTCCCCTTCGCCGGCATCAAGCTCATCGACGTCCTCATCAACGCCCTCCACCTCGTCTGACGGAGGACGGACCTCCCGGTCCGTCCCTCTCCAATCACCCACCCCAAACCCCCGAGGTCCCTGCCCCTCTACACCACCCTCCACCATGCAAACTGTCCTCTCCGAACTCCGCACCGCTGTTGTCCTCACGCTCCTCTTCGCGTTGCTCCTCTGCGGCGTCTACCCGCTCGCCGTCTGGGCCGGTGCCCACACCCTCTTCCCCTCCCGGGCCAACGGCTCCCTCGTCACCGACGCCGACGGCACCGTGCGCGGCTCGGTGCTCCTCGGCCAGGCATTCAGGTCCGACCGTTACTTCGCTTCCCGCCCCTCCGCCGCCGGTTCCGGCTACGACGCCGCCGCTTCCTCGGGCACCAACCTCGGCCCCACCAGTCAAAAACTCGCCGACTCCATCAAAGCCGCCGTCGCCGCCTACCGCGCCGCCAACCATCTCGCACCCGACGCCCCCATCCCCGCCGACGCCGTCACCGCTTCCGCCAGCGGACTCGACCCGCACATCAGCCTCGCCAACGCCACGCTCCAGGCTCCCCGCATCGCCCGCGTCCGCCACCTCCCGCTCGCCACCGTCACCCAACTCATCGCCGCGCACACCGACCCGCAGGACCTCGGCATCCTCGGCGAGCCGGGCGTCAACGTGCTCTTGCTGAACCGCGCTCTCGACGGGATAAAGTAAGCCTCATGTCCGTCACCTCGCGTCCCGATCCCGACGCCCTGCTCGCCTCGCTCCAACGCGACGAGCAGCGCGCCCGTCGCGGTCGCCTGAAAATCTTCTTCGGCATGTGCCCCGGCGTGGGCAAGACCTACGCCATGCTCCGCGCCGCCCGGCAGGAACAACTGGACGGCACCGATCTCCTCGTCGGCCTCGTCGAAACCCACGGCCGCGCCGAGACCGAGGCGCTCCTCGCCGGCCTCCCCGTGTTCCCTCGCCGCATGGTCTCCTACCGCGGGATTCTCGTCGGCGAGATGGACCTCGAAGGCATCCTCGCCCGCCAGCCCCGCCCTCGCCTCGTCCTCGTGGACGAATTCGCCCACACCAACGCCGAGGGCTCCCGCCACCCCAAGCGCTACCAGGACGTCGTCGAGCTGCTCGACGCCGGCATCGACGTCTTCACCACGCTCAACGTCCAGCACATCGAGTCCCGCGCCGACGCCGACCGCCAGATTACCGGAGCCACCATTCACGAAACCGTGCCCGACTCCGTCTTCGAGCTCGCCGACCAGATCGAGCTCATCGACATCACGCCCGAGGCGCTTCGCGAGCGGCTGAAAGAAGGCAAGGTCTACCTCGCCGACCGCACCCGCGCCGCCGCAGCCGAGGGTTTTTTCAAGGACACCCACCTCACCGCCCTGCGCGAGCTGGCCCTGCGTTTCGTCGCCGAACGCGTGGACAAACGCCTGCGCGAACTCCGCGCCACCTCGCCGCTAAAAACCGTCTGGCGTTCCGGCGAACGTCTCCTCGTCGCCGTAGGCCCCAGCCCGTCGTCCACCCAGCTCGTCCGCTGGACCCGCCGCATGGCCGCCGCCCAGGGCGCGGCGTGGATCGCCGTGAGCGTCGAATCCTCGCGGGCGCTCCCCCCGGGTGACCGGCGCCGCCGCGAAAAAAACCTCGCCCTCGCCCGCGAACTCGGCGCCGAAATCGTCGTCACCCACGACGAAAACATCGTCGCCGCCCTCGTGCGCGTCGCCCTGCAAAACAACGCCACGCAGATCGTCGTCGGCAAATCCCGCGGCGCCCGCTGGCTCGACTGGCTGCGCGGCGGCAGCCTGGTTGACCGACTGCTCCGCGCCAGCGGCCCCATCGACATCTACGTCGTCCCGGCCGAGCGTCTCGCCGACAAACCCGGCCTGCGCATCGATTGGGAAATCGCCTTCGCGTCGCCCGGCCGCGAATACGCCGCCGTGTCGGTCGTCCTCTTCGTGCTCACGCTCGCCGGCTGGTTTTTCGTGCCCCACACCGGCTACCTCGCCGTCGGCCTGCTCTACCTGCTGGCCGTGATCGTGCTCAGCCTGCGCGTCGGTCGCTGGCCCGTGCTCGCCGCCGGAGTGCTCAGCGCGCTCACCTGGAATTTTCTCTTCATCCCGCCGCTCCTCAGCTTCAGCATCTCGAAGTTCGAGGACGGCATGATGTTCGCGACCTACTTCATCGTCGCCCTCGTCGCCGGCCAACTCACCGCCCGAGTGCGCGCCCAGGCCCGCCACGAACGCCTTCGCGAGGCGCGCGCCACCGCCCTGTTCCACCTCACCCAGGCGCTCGGTTCCGCCCGCTCGCTCGACGACGCCGTCTTCGCCGCCCTCCGGCAGGCCGACACGTTGTTCAACACCAAGACCGCCCTCCTGCTCGGCGACTCCGAAGACGCCCTGTCCCCTCACTTCGCAGGCTCCTTCACCCTAGGCGACAAAGAACGCGCCGTCGCCGCCTGGACTTGGCGCAACCGCAAACCCGCCGGCCGCTTCACCGACACCCTGCCGTCCTCCGAAGCCCTGCACCTGCCGCTCGTCCGCGACGACACCGTGCACGGAGTGCTCGTGATGCGCCTGGCCGACGACACGCTGCTCACTCTCGCCCAGCGCGAACTCGCCGAAAGCTTCGCCGCCCAGCTCGCCCTGATCGTCGAGCGCGACCAGCTCCAGGCCGCCGGCGAACGCGAGAAACTGCTCGCCGAGTCCGACAAGCTCCACCGCGCCCTGCTCGACGGTGTCTCCCACGAGCTGCGCACCCCGCTCGCCGTTCTCACCGCCGCAGCGGAGACCTTCACCCAAGCCGATCCCGCCACCCGCGACCGACTCGCCGCCGAGATCGGCACCGCCACCCGCCGCCTCAACCGCCTGGTCGGCAATCTCCTCGACCAGACGCGTCTTGAAACCGGCTCCCTCCGCCCGCGTCTCGACTGGTGCGACGCCCGCGATCTGCTCAACGCCGCCCTCGACGGTGTGCGCGACTCGCTCGCCGCCCACCCGCTCGAAACCAGCGTGCCCGACGACATGCCTCTCTTCCGCGCCGACGCCGCGCTCATGGAGCAAGTCATCGCCAACCTGCTCCTGAACGCCGCGCTCCACACCCCCGACGGCACGCCGGTCTTCCTCACCTGCGGCGTCGAGACCGGCAGCGGGAAACCGCGCGTGTTCTTCACCGTCGCCGACCGCGGTCCGGGCCTCCCGCCCGCGATACGCGCGACCCTTTTCCAGAAATTCCAGCGCGGCGACGCCGCCCGCTCCGGCGGCCTCGGACTGGGCCTCTCGATCATCCGCGGCTTTGTCACCGCGCAAGGCGGCGAGATCATCGCCGGCGAAAACCCCGGCGGCGGCGCCGTGTTTACCGTTTACCTGCCGCATACCCCCCACGGCGGCGTCCCCGCGGAGTAATGATCGCCGGAGGACGGACCTCCCGGTCCGTCTCCTGCTGCACCGTGGCAATTCACCCAGCCAACGGACCCGGAGTTCCGTTCTCCTTTAAAAACCACCGCATCCATGGACGGGCCGTTCTTCAACCCCTACGAGCCGATCACGATCCACACCCGCCACCTGCCGCACTGGCAGCAACCGGGCGTCTTGGTTTTCCTCACCTGGCGACTCGCCGACTCCCTCCCGGCGCCCCTTTGGGCATCCTGGCAAAACGAGCGCACCGCCTGGCTCGCCTCCCACCCGCCGCCCTGGGACGCCGCGACCGAGCTCGCCTACCGCAGCACATTCACCGACCGCATCGACGGCTGGCTCGACGCCGGCCACGGGTCTTGTGTGCTCCGCGAACCGGCCCACTCCGCCGAGATCGAGACCACGCTTCGCCACTTCGACGCACAACGCTACGCACTGGACAGCTTTGTCATCATGCCCAACCACGTTCACGCGCTCATCCGCCTCGTCGCCGGACACCCGCTGCCCGCCGTGGTGAAATCGTGGAAAAGTTTCTCCGCCCGCAAAATCAACGAACACCGCGCCGCGACCGGACCGCTCTGGCAGGAAGGGTACTGGGATCGTCTGATCCGTGACGACGCCCACCTTCATCGCTGCCGCCGGTATATACGTCGCAACCCCGAAAAGGCCCGGCTCGCCCCCGACTCCTATCGTCTCCACGTTGGCACAACCGTTTACTAAAGGAGGACGGACCTCCCGGTCCGTCCCGTTAAAATTTTTAACCCGCCCAACCCGCACACCATCCCGACGGACCTGGAGGTCCGTCCCCCTTAAATTCCCGTGCCCGCCACCACCACCGTTCCCGCCGACATCCTCGTCATCGACGACGAGGTGCAGATCCGGCGCCTGCTGCGCATCACTCTAGAAGCCGCCGGCCATTCCGTGCGCGAGACCGACACCGGGCGGCTTGGTCTGAACGAGGCCGCGCTCAAACGCCCCGACGCCATCATCCTTGATCTCGGCCTGCCCGATCTCTCCGGCCTCGACGTTCTTCGCCGCCTGCGCGAATGGAGCCAGGTCCCCGTTCTCGTGCTTTCCGTGCTCGGCGAGGAGGCCCAGAAAATCGCCGCGCTCGACGCTGGAGCCGACGATTACCTCACCAAACCGTTCGGCAGCGGCGAACTCCTCGCCCGCCTGCGCGTGCTCATCCGCCGCGCGCATCCGGCCGACGAGGTGAGCATCGTGAAATTCGGCCCCGTGGAGATAGACCTCACCCGCCGCACCGTGACCAAGGATGGCGCCGACGTGAAGCTCTCCGCCAAGGAATACGCCTTCCTCCGCCTGCTGGTCGCCCATCGCGGGAAAGTCCTCACGCACCGTCAGATTCTCCGCGACCTCTGGGGGCCGAACGCCGAGGAGCAGACGCACTACCTGCGCGTTTACATGACGCACCTGCGCCAGAAACTGGAGCCCGACCCAAACCAGCCGCGTTACTTCAAAACCGAGTCCGGCATCGGCTACCGGTTGGTGGACTAGGCCCGCGCGCACTCGGCCGATTCCCGGCTTGCGCGCCCCTCCGCCCGGCGGCTTGCTGGTGCTTTTCTCCCATGAGCAACACCGCCACCGAACAAGCCATCATCAAGACCGCCTACGGCGAAATGACCGTCGCCTTCTACACCGACGTCGCTCCCAAGACCGTCGAAAACTTCAAGAAACTCGCCAACGACAAGTTCTACGACGGCACCGCGTTTCACCGCATCATCAAGGGCTTCATGATCCAGGGCGGCTGCCCCAACACCAAGAAGGGCGCCCGCGGCGTCCCCGGCACCGGTGACCCGGGCTACAAGATCAAGGCCGAGTTCAACGCCAAGCCCCATGTGCGCGGCGTCCTTTCCATGGCCCGCGCCGCCAGCCCCGACTCCGCCGGCTGCCAGTTCTTCATCTGCCACGGCGACGCCCGCTTCCTCGACAAGCAATACACCGCCTTCGGCCAGCTGGTCGCCGGTGCGGACGTATTGGAAAAGATCGCCACCGTGCCCACCACCCACGGCGGCGGCGGCGAGAAGAGCAACCCGATCGACCGCGTCGAGGTGGAGAGCATCCGCATCGTCCCGGCCAAGGCTTGAGACGGGATTGCGTCCCGGAAAGACGGAAGGGAGCCACGGGAACGTTCTTTCCAAGCCCCCCGCAGGGGGGCTTCCCGGTTGCGGCTGCCGCCCCGCGCACTCAACCGCAAGCGTGTCGGTGACGCCGCGCTTGGTATGCGTCAGAGGCGGGAGGCATCGCAGCCTCGAAAAACGCTCAGCTGCGGCCCTCGCCCGATCCGGCGAGGACGGAGGGGAGTGTCGCCTCGAAGGCCTTGAGCTGGCTGTGAGTGATGCCGGGCTGTTGGCGCAGTATGGAGAGGATGTGGGCCTTGGACTGCTCCATATCGTGGGAGTCCTCAATGGCGATGCGGTGTACGCTGCCGATCAAGCCGAGGGCGTTGTCGTGCTTGTCGCAGATGAGGATCTTGATGGCGGTGGCAAAAAATTTCTGTCCCTGGGCATCGACCGATTCCTGCATGCGGATGACGGGCTGCTGGGTCTCGAAGAGATGGGTCTCGGCGGAATAGAAGGCGGCCGCCAGGTGGGCGGGAAAAAGGTCGAAGTCGTTTTTGCCCAGAATATCGGCTTCGGTGCGCCCAAGGTGGGCCAGGTGGGCGCGGTTGCTGTAGAGGAATCGGCCCTCCGTATCCTTGATGAAGACCAGGTCGCGCACTTCGTCGATAATCGTAAGCAGGGGTCCGCCACGCTGCGATTTGACGTAGGCGGCCAGGTCAGGGGTATCAATTTTGATCATGTTGGGGGAGGGGTTGGAAATGAAGCGGGGTAGTTAGGTTGAAGTGACGCCGGGAAACCAAGCATGTAACCGGGCCGGCACCAAACTATGAGAGTTTTTTCAAGAGACATCCACCCGGGCAAATAACCCAGGGAAGCGGGGGCGTTATTTGTCGGAGGCGGGGGTAGTCTCGGCGGCGAACCGGGTCATGATGGCCTCGCCGACACGGGCCAGCCCGGTGCGGGCGAGCTGGCTGGCGGGGTGCAGGTCCTGGGCGGCGAGATACTGGGTGAGACTGGCGGCGAGGCGCCCCTCGGCCTCGTGGCGTTTGGCCTGGTCGAGCCGGCCGACGAACTCGGCCACGCGGGGCGCGAGCCGGGCCATGCGCTGGTTCAGAACCACGTCGTTGGGGGCGAAGCTCGCGGCGGCGGCGAGGGCCTCCCAGGCGGAGTAGGCGTTGTTCTGGGCGAGCAGCTCATCGGTCTGCGCGAGGTAGATCTCGACGCGGGCCATGCGGTCGATGACGGCCCTGAGCTGGGGACCGCGCACCGCGTCGTTGAGGAAGGCCACGGCGAGCTCGGCCCGGCGTTCGTAGATGCGGCGGAAGTCGTCGCGCTTGATCGCGTCGTCGAAGAAGACGGCGGCCTGGGTGCCGAGGTCGGCCTGGGAGGCCATGTTCTCGGTGTAGTTCTTGATCGCGGGATTGAGCGGCCAGAGCTGGGCGGCCTTCTCGACGAATTCCTGGGCCTTGTTGTAGTCGCCGGCGGCGGCGGACTGCTGGGCGGCGTTGAGCGCGAGGGTGCTCATGCGCTGGGCCGAGCGCACGGCGGCGGTGACCTCGGGCGTGCGGAAATCACCGGTGAGGGCGGCGATCTCCTCGGTAAGCACGATGACGGCGTCGTAATCCCGCAGGTCGGCGAGTTTGCGGGCCTCGTCGACCTTCCGATAAAGAGTGAACAGGGAGTCTTTGCGCGAAGGCTCGAACTGGGTGACGGCCGGGAGATATTCGCCGAGGAAGAAGGTTTCCTGCAGGCGCTCAATGGCGGCGATCTTGCGGTTGTCGTCGTAGTTGGCGCGCACGGCCGCCATGCCGCCGTTGACGTCGTTGATGGCCTCGCGGCAGAGGAACTCGATGGTCTCGACGGTGAGCGCGAGATCGGTGCCGGGCAGGAAGGAGGACAACTCCTTTTTGCCGACCTCGAGGTTTTGGTGGGAGCCCTTGAAGATGTAGCGGTAGAAGCTGGAGGCGATCAGCGCGTGCTGGAAGCGGCGCTGGAGAAACAGGCTCATGATCTGGCTCTGGAACTGAATCTTGGCCTGGGTCACGGAGAGCATGCCGGCGGCCTCGAGAGCCTTGATCTTGGCCTCGGTCTCGGCGAGTTCGCGGGCGCGGAAAAGCTGGCCGGCGGGCCCGGTGGTGAGAGCGCCGCCCAACTGCTGGCGGGTCTGGCCGCCGGCGGCGGAGGGGCGGGACCCGGTCTGGGTGCCTCCGTTGTTGGCACCGGCGGCGGCGCCGGAACCGGAGGTGCCGCCACCCAGACCGCCGATCAGGGCGGCGCTGGAGACCGCGTCGGCGACGGTGCTCCCGGTCTCGGTCGCCATGACATCGCCGCCGTAGACCACGCCGGCGCTCTGCTGGCGGCGGATGCGCTGGAGCTCGGTTTGGGTGACGTTGAAGGCGGCCTTCTCGTCGCGGATGCGCCAGGCGTTGAATATCTGGTTGGCCACGCCGAGGCTGTTGCCGCCGTCGGCGTCGAACTCGGCGGCGCGGTAGAGGAGTTTCCAGGCCTCGACGACGCCGTCCTGGCTGCCGTTGGCGGTGCGGGTCGAGAGGAGCTTGAATATCTCGTCGAGCGTGGCCGTGTAGAGGTCCTGGTCACGGGTGGCCGGAAGTGAGAGGTAGCGCTCGAAGCGACCGCGGAAGACGCGGAACTGGCCGAGGTCGTAGGAGTGCCCCTTCCAGTTCATCGTGCCGTTCTCGGGGTTGATCGAGTCGGAGTTGGTGTTGAAGGCCTGGTTGATGACCTGGAGCAGCGTGCCGCTCTCCAGGCTGTTGATGTTGACGGCGCGGGTCAGCGACTCGGTGGCGGCTGGCTTGGAATCGGTGCGGTTGGCGACGGCCTTGTCGGCGGCGACGGCTGCGGCCGGGGACGTCTGCGCCTGGGCCAGCGAGGCTCCGGCGAGCAGCAGCAGCAGGGGTATCGGAGGGCGGCGCATGGTCAGAGTTTACGAAGGGATTCGACGTAGAGCAGACCGCCCTTGCGCACGCTGATCTCGAACCGGTAGCGCTGTGCGACGAGCAGGTTGGCCTTCAGGGAATCGGCGATGAAGACCGGCAGGCGCACGTCTTCGCGCAAAGCCCGCACGGCGACCAGCCGGCCTACGCCCTCGCGCCAGTTGAGCTGGGCGTCGATCTCGGCTTCGAGCTGGTAGCGGTTGCCTTGGAGATTGTCGGGTGCCGCCATAAACGACCGCACGGGGAACGGCTCGCCGGAACGCCCGCAACCCGCCGCCAGCCAGAAGGACAGCCCGAGCGCCGCAATCAGGGGCAGACGGAACGCACAGCGCAAAAGCCGGGGCAGCATAGGGGTGGAAGAAAAGCTCACGGCCAGCACTTTTTCTGGCAACCCCAAAACACGAGGACGGCTCCCGCCATCAGGTGCGCCGCCAGCACCGCGACCGCCGCGGCGGGCGAGGCCAGCCACCCCTTGTCGAGCATCACCACCGCGTCGTAAAAACGCGAATCGGTCATCGCCATGAGATAACCGGCCCAGCCCCAATATGTCGCTATGAACGGCCGCACCGCCCAGACGAGCGCCGCCGGCAGAGCCAGCACCACGCCCGACAACGGCAGTTGGAAACCCACCAGGTAGATCGAGAGCAACGACGCCTTGTCCGGCGACGCGAGCACCGCCGACAATCCCAGGCACACCACGCTCATCGAGGCGCCCGTGGCCGCCAGCACCGCCAGCTGCGCCCCCCAGCCTCCGGGGAATGCGCACAGCAGCTTCACAAAAACCATCATCCACACCCCCTGCGCCGCCCCCAGCAGCGCGGTGTGGATGAGCTTGGACCACGCGTAGGCCGAGGGCCTCAGCCCCGACATGCGCTCCTTCTCGTAAAGCGCGCGCTCTCCGGCGATCTCCCGCGCGCCGTTGTTGCTGCCCATCAGGCACAGCAGGATCACCTGGAAAACAATCAACCCCGAGACGAGCGTGGCCGTCTCCGCCGCCGCCTGCCGGTAGGACGCGCGCGCCTGCAGCGTCTCCAAAAATCCTCCGGTCGTCTCCAGCGCCAGCCCCTTGAGCTGGGGCAACCCGCCCAGGGCGAAGATCACCACCAGGCAGGGGAAACCGAAGGTGATGGCCAGCGTGAGCCACAGGTAACCGCGATCCCTCAGGAGCAGCCGCCAGCGCCGGCCGAGCAGGGTCGCCAGTTGCGACACGGCCGAGGGACGGCCGACGGGCATGGCTGCGGGCTGCGGCTCGAAGACCGGCACCGGGGCGGGCGCTGCGACCACGACCGCTTCCCATAGCCGCCGCCAGTGCGCCGGCGGCCGGGCGCTCAGGCGGTCGTAGAGCTCCAGCGCGTCGGCGATTTCAAAATGCTCCAGCATGGCCGCAAGCGTTCCCTGCCAGACCACCGCGCCCTCGAACACCACGGTGACGGTGTCGAACTGCGCCAGCTTGGCCAGATTGTGAATCACACACACCACGGTCTTGCCGCGACGCCCGGCCAGGGCGCGCAGCACGGCGAGGATCTGGTCTTCCGATCGCGGGTCCAGCCCGCTGGTCACCTCGTCGCACAACAGGCACGCCGGGTCGGTGGTGAGTTCCAGCGCGAGGCCGAGCCGGCGCAACTGGCCGCCGCTGAGTTTCTCGACCGCCGTGCCGGCCCTCTCGGCGAGACCGACCACCTCCAGCAGCTCGGTCTTGCGTGAGGAAAGGGTCGCGTCGTCGATGCGTTGATACAGGCGCAACGCGCAGTCCACCGCCTCGGCCACGGTGAGTTTCCCGTGGGCGATGCTGAATTGCGGGGCGAACGCCACCTCGCGCAACAACTCCTCCCGCGACACCGGCACGCGGCCGCGCAGCGCCACCTCGCCCTCGGAGGGCAGGATGTCGAGCATGCCCTTGAGCAACGTGGTCTTGCCGCAGCCCGAGGGACCGATGAGCGCATGCAGGCCGCCGGCGGGGAAATGCGCGGTGGCGCCGTGAATCAAAGGGGTCGCGCCGGCGCGGGGGCGGACGGTGAGGTTGCGGCAGGACAACATGGGGTGGCGCCGGACAGCATCGGCGCGGAACACCGCCGACTAAAGTCAGAAAACAGACGTGCGACTCCCGCCGCGACCGGCTTCACTCCCGCAAATCCCCATGTCCAAGCCCGTCAACCTCATCGTCGCCTGTTCCGAAAACCGCGTCATCGGCCGCAACGGCGGCCTGCCGTGGTCGATCCCGGAAGACACCCGTTTCTTTTTGGAAAAAACCCGCGGCCACACCGTGGTCATGGGCTCGCGCTCCTTCGGAGAGTGGCCGAGCTGCGGGCAGGGCCGCGACGTCGTGGTGATCACCCAGGACCCCGAGAAACTACCACCGCACGTGCGGGCCGCCGCGAGCCTGCGCGACGCGGTGGCCGTCGCCCAAACCCTGCGGGGCGAGATCTACCTGTGCGGCGGCCAGCGCGTTTACGAGGAAGGCCTGGCCATCGGCGACCGCCTGCACCTGACGCTCGTCCATGCCGTGATCGAGGGCGGGGACACGTTTTTCCCCGACTGGCGGTCACGCTTCACCCGCGAAGTCTGCCGTCGCGAGAGCAGTGACGCCCGCTGGCGCTACACCTTTCTCACACTGGAACCCGTCGAGGCGGGCTGACCGGGCGCCTTCAGGCCGGGCCGGCGGCTTGCAGGAGCGCGTGGGCCTTGGCGACTTCGGTGTATTTGGCGGAGAGCTTGCGCCCGGAGCCGCGCTGCTCGGGCGAGAGCTCCCGCACAATCCTGGCGGGCGAGCCCACCACCAGCGAACCGGGCGGGCAGGTGAAGCCCTGGGGCACGAGGGAGTTGGCCCCCACGAGGCTCTCCGCGCCGATGTGCGCGTGATCGAGGATGGTCGCCCCCATGCCGATCAGGCAGCCATCGTCGATCGTGCAGGCGTGGACGATCGCGCCGTGGCCGACCGTCACGTGGTTGCCGATGCGCACGCCGGCGTCGTCGGAGAGGTGCACGATCACGTTGTCCTGCAGATTGCTCCCCTCGCCCACCTCGATGCGGTTGATGTCGGCCCGCAGCACCGCGCCGTAGAAGACGCTGCTGTCGCGGCCGAGGACGACGTCGCCGACCACGGTGGCGTTGGCGGCTACAAAGAGCGCGCCGGCGGTGTCGGGCTTTTTCCCGAGATGCCTGGCGAGACGTTCCTGGAGGTTCATTTTTTGAACCATTCCCCTTTTTCGTTCTGCACCCACACGCCGGGCGCGCTGGCGTTGGCGATCTGCCGGGCGCGGGCCTTGCCGACCGCTTCGGGCGAACTGCCGGTTCTAACCGCGATGGCGGCGTAGACCAAGGTCCGGTCGGCGTTCTCGGCCGCGACCGCGCCCTTGTCGTCGCCCGCGCGCACTTCGAGGAAACCGCGGTTGTTCTCGCCCGCCACACCCTGCTTTTTCAAGGCGTCGATGGTCTCGATGCGTTTTTCCATGCGGGAGCGCACGGCGTCGAGGTCCTGGGCCGAAACCGCCGAAGCCGCGCCGAGGGCGAGCGCGAGGCAGAAGAGGACGCGATGGGAAAAGGTTTTCATGGGGGCGGTCACGGGGTTTTGAGGGTCGCTGACTTCCTGTCGATGTCGCCGAAGAAATCGTCGAGCGCGCGGTCCACCTTCACGTTCACATCAACGGTCGCGTGAACCTGGATCGGATCGAGTTTAACATGCAGGCAGCCCGACAAGAGGGCCGTGCAAACAAGCGGAAGGATGCGACGAAGCATATTGGACGGTCACTAATCCGACCCGCCCTGGCAACGAAAGTTTCCCGCTCCGGGCGACCGCTCACTTGGCCTGCAATGAGAAGTCCCGTTGCAGACCCGCGCGGAGCACCGACGCGAGCGGACCGGAGACATTGACCTCGAAAATGATCTCTCCCACCGCTCCGCCCGCCAGCTCGGGCCGGGCTCGCACGACCACCGTGGCGGACCGGCCCCGCGCGTCGCCATCCGGGGAAAGCCTCGCCTCCAGCGATTCGACGCGCAGGGCCAGCCGGCCGGTCTCGATCTCGCTCAACGTGCGGTAGCCGGGATTCGCCGGGGAAAACCACCGCTTGAACGGTCCGAACCACCGCGGCGCCAGAACGAAGCGCGCCGGCACGCTCCGCGTGAGAAAACCCGGGGAGGACACCAGCTTGATGACGGTCGGCTCGCTCTTTTCCAATTTAAGCTCGCCCGCGCCCACCTTCAGGCCCTCGGCCCGGCTCCACTCAAGCCGCAGTGTCCCGTCGATGCGACCGCGCGCCTCGGCCAGCGCGGTCGGCACAAACACCACCAAGTCCTGCAACCCCACCCGACGCATCGTCAGCGTCGTGTCCACCACCGGCTCGGCCAGCCTCACGAAAAAGGGCTCCGCCTCGACCTCGCCACCGGCGATCTCCACCCGCGCGGCCTTGATCTCCAGCCGGCCGAAACCCGCCAACGCCGCGTCCACCGAGAGCTTGCGCGCCCCGAAGCGCGTCGTCGTGATCGTGCCCACGGACAGCGAGCCCGGCACGTTGCCGGCCAGCCAGCCGCGCACGTCGCCACCCGCTCGGAGATTGACCCCTTCCAACGACCAGCCTTGGCCGGCGTGGCGGAGCGCGCCTTCGCGCCACTCGACGTCCAGCCGGCCCGTCGGTTCTCCGCCGGCCCAGGTCCCCTCGCCTCGGACCACCAGGTCTCCTTCCGCCGACAGGCCCGCCAACTGCGCGGACCACTCCGGGCGACCCGCCAAGGCCGCCACCCAGGAGCCCAGCCCGATTCGTCCCCGGGTGATGCGCCAGCGCAAGGTCCCGGTTCCGGCGTCCCAGACCAGCGCCGCCCGCAGTTCAAACGCCTCGCCGGTGACCTCCAGTTCGCCCCCGCGTTCGGCGCGACCCGCCGCGCCCCAGACGACGCTCCACGCCAGCGGCCGCCCGGGTACCGGCTCGTAAACACCCCGCAAGTCCACCCCCAGCCGCACCAGCCACCCGCCCGTCACCGGCACGACTTCTTGCGCACTCGCGGGCGGACACGACGCCGCCAGCACCGCGCAAAGCCAGAAAGCGACCAACGTCGCCCGACGCCCCCGGGCGAAGGGCCTGCGCCGGACGCACCGCGAAGACGGGGAGCCGCGCCCGGCGTCAGTTTTCAAAACGGAAGATAAACTCATCCGGGCGGGCGTAGCCCATGCGCTGGCGGATCTTCATCTCGACGTAGGCCGGGTCGGTGCGCAGGCGTTCCAGCACACGTTCCTGCTCGCGCAGGCGTTCCTCGGCCTCGGCCAGCCTCAGCCGCGTGGCCTGCTCGACCTGCCGCAGCCGGTTGTATTCCTGCCTCGTTTGCCAGAAAAACACCGCCGACGCCGCGCCCACGCCCAGGAAGAGCAGCAGGTAAAAAACGACGATGATCTGGCGGATCGGCATGGGCGAGGACGGGTTCGACAACAGAGAGCACACCCGGCCGGGAGAGAAAGCTTTTTCCGGCCCGGGTTCCCCCATTATGCGGAACCGGCGGAGGCCGGCGGGTTTTACGATCTTTTCCAGTTTCGGCGCATGGTTTGGGCGTGCGTTTGCCGTGGCGGACACCTAGTCCATGCAGCATGTATCAGAGTTACTACGGGCTGAACGAAATGCCGTTCAACATCACGCCCGACCCCCGGTTTCTCTACCTCAGCCCCACGCACCAGGAGGCGCTCCAGCACTTGAAATACGGGGTGCAGGAGCGCAAGGGCTTCATCGTGCTCATCGGCGAGGTCGGCTGCGGCAAAACCACTCTCTGCCGTCGCTTTCTCAACGAGCTCGACCCCGCCCGCTACGACACCGCCCTGATCCTCAATCCCCGCGTCACCGAGACGCAGATGCTCAAGGCCATCCTCACCGAGCTCGGTGAAACCAAGCTCTCCCGCAGCCAAAACGACCTCGTGGCCCAGATGAACCGCGTGCTGCTCGAGCGCATCGAACGCGGCCGCGACATCGTGCTCATCATCGACGAGGCCCAAAACCTCTCCTTCGAGGTGCTCGAACAGATACGCCTGCTCTCCAACCTCGAAACCGACCGCCAGAAGCTCCTTCAGATCGTCCTCATGGGCCAGACCGAGCTCAAGGAGGTGCTCGCCCGCGAGGAGTTGCGCCAGCTCCGGCAGCGCATCCTCATCCACTACGAGCTCCATCCGCTCACCCTGGCGGACGTGCATCACTACGTGCAGCACCGCCTGAGCCTGGCCGGCGGCCTGGGTCGCCCGGCCTTCACCCGCTGGGCGCTCCGGGCCGTTCACCGCTTCAGCAAAGGCATTCCCAGGGTCATAAACAACCTCTGCGACAAGGCCATCCTCGCCGCCTTCATCCGCGATTCCGACGAGGTCTCCTGGTGGGACGTGCGCCGCGCCCACAAGGACATGAAGAACCTCACGGAATAACCCCGCTCTCAGGAAGATAAGTTGCCAGCCAGCCCGCCGCCTTCACGCTCACCGCAGCGCACGCACCTTCCCCATTTCCATGAGTTTAATCAACGAAGCCCTCAAAAAGGCGCAACGCCAGCGCATCGAGGGGTCGGGAACGCCGCTACCCGCCAGCCCCGCCGCCTCGGCCGCGCCCATCGTCAAACGCCGGCCACCGCCCTCGGCCAACACCCTCGTGACGCTTGTCCTCGGCGGTCTGGCCGTCCTCATTCTCGGCGGCATCCTTTCCTACGTCTTCCTCGCGCCCGACGACTCCGCCCCGGAGCCCGCCAGGACCACGCCTATCACGGCGAAGCCCGCCCATACGGCACCGTCCCCGTCGCCTCAGGTCGCGCCCCCGGCCACCGGCGACGAAATCCCGACGGTCATGGTCAAGCTGCCCGCGATTCCGTCCACGCCCTCGCCCGCTCCCGTGCCGGACCCGCCCAAGCCGCCCGCCGCCAAGCCCGCCCCTGCGGCCAACCCGCGTGTCCACCAGCTCCTCGACACCCTGCGCGTCTCTGGTATCCGCTTATCGGACACCGATCCCAAGGCGATCGTCAACGACCGCCTTTATCGCCTCAACGACATCGTCGATCACGGCACCCAGCTTCGCCTCTTCCGTGTGGAATCCTCCGCGTTGATCTTCATCGACGCCGGCGGCTTCGAATATCGCAAATCTCTCTGACCGCCCCCGCATGTCGTCCCGCTCCGCCGATTCTTTCCACCCCCGCTCCGACTCCGCCCTGCTGCGATCCTTCCGGGGCGACGTGCGCGTGCCGACCGCCCTTCATCCGCTGGAGAAGGCCCTGCTGGTCGTGGCCGGCGCGCTCCTCTGCTTCATGCCGTGGGCCCTCGGCGCGATGCAGATATGGAGCCAGTACACGAGCCTGGGCCTGGCCGCGCTGGCCTTTGCCATCGCCATCGTCAACCGCAGCTACCGGGGCGATTTGGCGCCGCAGGGCGATTTCAAACTCATCATGTGGCCGAAGCTGGTGCGTTTCCCCCTCTTCTGGCTGGGGCTGCTCCTGCTCGGCTACATCCTCACCCAGGCGCTCAACACCGCCTGGGTCTACATGAAGGGTCCCGGCAGCTGGTGGCTTGACCCGTTGCCCTCCGTTTCGTGGCTGCCGGCGGGCATGGACACGCCCTTCAAGGACATGAACCCGTGGCGCGTGCTGGTCATCTACGGCGCCGCCTGGCTGCTTGCCTGCGCCCTGTGGACGGGCATCACCCGCCGCGCCGCCGCCCAGAAACTCCTCACCGTGATCGTCGTCAACGGCACCTTGCTGGCGACCGTGGGCATCCTCCAACGCGTCACCAACGCCGCCCACATCCTCTGGGGTCTCAAGGGCGTCAACACCGCCGGCGGTTTTTTCGGCACGATCATCTACAAAAACCACGCCGGCGCCTACCTGAACCTCGTGCTCATGATCTGCGTGGGGCTGCTCTACTGGCATTTTTCCCGGGCCGAGCGCCGGCTGGAGCGGGCCAGCCCCGCGCCGGTCTTCGCGTTTTGCAGCGTGCTGTTGGGATTGGGCGTGCTGCTGACCTTTTCCCGGGCGGGCACCCTGTTGATGCTGCTCTTCGTGGTGATCGCGTTCGCCGCCTTCCTCACGCGCTGCATCCACGCCGGCGAGGAGGGCCGCAGCCCGTGGGTGCTGGTCCTGCTCGCCGGAGTCTTCGCCCTGTTCATCGGCCTGGGCGCTTACTTCCTCAACGCCGAAAAGGCCCTCGACCGCGTCGGCAAACTCATGACCGGCGGCCAGACCGACCACTCGGTGACCACCCGCATCCTGGCGCGCGCCGCCACCTGGGAGATGGCGCGGGACAACCTCGTGACCGGCTGGGGCGCGGGCAGCTTCCGGCACTATTTCCCGGTTTACCAGCGCCACTACCCGGAGATCTACGACGTGCCGTGGCACCCCCAGGCCAAGATGCGCTGGGAGTATGCCCACAACGACTATGTGCAGCTCCTGGCCGAGCTCGGTCTCGCGGGCGCGGGCATCCTCCTGGCCATGCTGGCCTGCGGAGCAAGGCACCTCTGGCGGCAGCGCGTCTGGCGGCAGCCCCACCTCCTGTTTATCCTGCTGGCCCTGCTGGTGACCACCGCCCACGCCTGGGTGGACTTCCAGTTCCACAATCCCGCCATCCTCGTCCTATGGTGCGCGACCGCCGCCCTGGCCGGCCGCTGGGCCGAGTTTGAAAACCGGCGCGGGTGACGGGTCCGGCCGCGTGGCCAGCTCGAGGGCGTCGAGCCGGGCCGTCGCCTCGGCGGCGTCCGCCCCGCACATTTCCTGCGAGGGCCGCAGACTCGCGCAGAAGGCGGGTCGCTCGGGCCGGCCGAAAAGCGCGCAGCGCAGGTCGGGCAACAACTGCACGCAACGCTCACCGGCCTTCTTGCCATGCGGCATGCCGGGGATGGGCGAGGTGATCGACGGTGCGATGCAGCACGCGCCGCAATAAGGCCGGCAGTCCACGGGGTCAGCGCAGTTGCAGGAACACCCTGGCACCCTTGCCTTCGGATGCGGAGGGCGCGAGGAAGACACGGCCGGCGTCGATCTCACCGCCGGCCAGCAACGCGTCGCGCACGGCCTGGGCCCGGCTCTCGGCCAGCTGTCGCAGGTCGTCGTCGGACACCGGGATGGCGGCCGCGAGCGCGCGGCGGGCGTCGGCCAGCGTGAGCGCGGTCGCGGCTCCGGGCGCCGGCGCAGTCCCGCCCGGGGCCGGCGCGATCACCACCGGCCGCACCGGCGGCCTGGGCTTCGGACGGATGACCGGCAACGAGCCCCTCACGTAGGGGCCGGTGCGTTCCTCGGCGGCCGGCTTCTTGACGGCGGTTTTCACCGGAGTCGGACCCATCACGGCGATCAGGGGCGGCGGGATGTTCACCGTGCCGTCGGCGGCGATCGGAGCCAGGCCGGCGGGGTAACGCTCGGCGATGAAGAGGCCGATGATGCGCTTCTCGTCCTCGGCCGGGACCGTGAGCTGGTCGGGCGGAGGCGTGGCGGGATTCGCGGCGCGCAACTCCTCCCAGAGGCGGTAGCGCACCTGGAGATCCAGAGTCCGCTCGCGCACGGCGGCGAGGTCGGCCGCGGCGTCGTAGCCGCCGGTGATGTCGAGGCTGAGAGCCGGACGGCCCTTGAGGGCCTTGCGCAGGGTTTCGATTTTCTTGAGCTCGGTTTCGAGCGGGGTGGCAGCGCCCGGGGCGAAGTCCTGGTAGGCCAGCTCGTCGCCGCCGCCGCCGAACATCGAGCCGATCAGCGAAAACGGCGAGGTCGCGGCCTTGGCGAGCAGGTTGACGACCACGCGCAGCACGACGCGGCCGATCCTGAAGTCGGGGTCGTCGAGGCTGCCCTTGACCGGCAGGTCGATGACGATGTTGCCGTCGATGTCCTTCAACAGCGCGACGCCGAGGCGCACGGGGAGCTTGGTGGCCCCGGGGCTGTTGGTCGGGGCGCCGAGGGTGAATTGGTTGAGCGTGACGACGTTGGCGGTGTCGAGTTGGCGTCGGGCGAGGCTGGCCTTCACATCGACGGCCAGTCCGCCGCGCGCGAGTTCGTAACCGGCATAGAAGCCCATGTAGGGGGAAATCGGCGACAGGTCGGCGCCCTTCACGTCGACCGTGATCTCGGTGAGCGCGCCGGGGGCGGGCGTGGCGGCCCTGGCGTCGAGCTTGCCGGTGAAGGCGATGCGTCCGGTGCCGTTGAGCTTGCCGGCGATGTCCACGTCGCCGCGCTGGAGATCGGCCGAGGAGAGGCCGGTGATCGTGCCGTTGAAACGGTCGAACGCGATGCGGGCGGCGGGCTTGATCGAGCGGTCGTGAAACGTGACCGAGCCGTTGACCAGGGTGAACTTGCCCAGCGACCAGACGGGGGCCGGGGCCGCGGGAGCGGCGGGCGCCGCTGGCACGGGTGCCGGCGACTCGGCGCCTGCGGCCGGCTCGGGTTTCGGCGTCGTGCGCAGGATGGTGTTGAGGTTGGTGGTCTTGTCGGGGTTGACGATCACCCGCGCCGCCGGATCGGTCAGCGCGATCTCGGCGACCTTGGCGGTCAGCGGCGCGGACACGGCGTCGATGCCGCGTAGGGCGAACTGCGTGAAGCTGACGAAATCCTCGCCTCGGGCGCCGTCCACGGTGGCGAATTGATCGACCACCACGTCGCCCCGGAAACCGGCCACGCCGCCCGAGAGGCGGGCCTTGGCATCGACGGATACGGAGCCGCCGGCGATCTTGATGTTGAGCAGCGGCTCGATGTAGGGCGTGGTGCCGGAGAGGGGCAAGGACGCGATCTTGACCGCGAGGTCGGCCGAAAGCGGTGCGAGCACCGCCGTGCCTTCGAGGTCGATCCTGCCGCCCGGCAACGTGGCGGCAAAGAGTTTAAGGGCGATGGGCGAGGCGGCCTCGGACAGGGAGATGTTTTTCAACGAAACGTCGAGGCGACCGAGGCCGTTCCGGGCGGGCGCGGGCGTGGTGCGGTCTTCGAAATCGATGGCCAGCCCGGAGAGGGCAAACTCGGCGAGTTTCACGTCGGGGAACGCGGTTGCAGAGGAGGCGACGGACCCGGCCGGGGCGGACGCCTGCGCGGGCGCGGACGGCACCAGGAGGTCGAGCAGGTTGATGGAGCCGTCTTTTGCGCGGACCACCTTGAGGTGCCCGCCGTCGAGCGCGACGAGACGGATGGAAGCGGAGGGCTTGAGGAGATCGGCGGAGAGACCGTCGATGCGGAGGGACGGCAGGTCGATAAGCGGCGTGGTGCCGCCGCGCGCGGCGAGCTGGAGACGCGAGAGCATGACAACGGCCTCGGTGAGCGCGAGTTGACGCGAGCCCTCGCCGAGGTCGATGGCGTAGCGCGCAGTCACGTCGAGCACGCCGTCGAGCACGTCGGCGTTGATGCGGTCGGCGTAGTAGGGCGCGTATTTTTTCATCGCGATTCTACCCACGCGGAATTCGCCGGCGGAGCGCACGGGATCGACGCCCACGGTGCCCTTCCAGGCGAAGGTCTCGCCGGCCTCGGTCATCGCGGAAAACTCATAGGGCGCCTGCGGATCACCGGCGGTCACGAAGTTCGTAAGCTTGAAGCTGAGCGGCCCCACGTCGGTCGAGAAGGGTTGCAGGCGGCTGGCGTCGGCGAAGGCGAATGCGGCGGCGGTGATCGAGAGGCTGTCGATGCGGATCGGACGCGGCTTGGATGGCGCGGGCCCGGCGGGCTTGGCGGAGGGCGGCGGGATCAGATCGGCAAAGTTGAACGCGCCGTCCCGGCCGATGGCCACGCGTTGTGAGAAACCGTCGAGCGAAACCTCCTGGAACCGCCATTCGCCGGTGAAAAGGGAAAACGAGTCGAAGTCGACGTGGAGCCGTTTCCAAGCGGAGAAGGGACCGCCGTCGCGATCCTTGATTTGCAGGCCCTCGACCGTGACCGAAAAAAAGAAGGGGTTGAGGCGAATCTTTTCGATGGACACCTCGCGATGCAGCGCCGCCGAGAGATGCTTGACCGCCTGGGCCCGGAGGATCGGCGGCAGACCGAAGAACCCAAAGAGCACCAAGGCCGCGACGAGACCGGCGGAGGTCAGCAGGCGACGGCGGAGACGGCGGCGGCGGCGTTTGTCCTGGGCGACGACGGCGGCTGCGGGAAGATGGGAGGTCATGGGAAAAAGAAAGGGGCTATGGACAAGCGGACACAAAAAAGCCCCGCAGGTGCGGGGCCGCGAGCCAATCCCGAGGGGCGTGCGGGATCAGAGATCGGCGAGCACCGCCTTGAGCTGGGCGGCGTGGTCCTTGGTGTCCACCTTCTCGATCACGGCGAGCACGGTGCCGTCGGTGTCGATCACGAAGGCGGCGCGCGCCGGCCCCTCGTAGGTTTTGCCATACATGGATTTCTCCACGATGGCGTCGGCCGCCTTGGCGAAGGCATCGTCGGGATCACTGGCGAGGGTGTAGGTGATCTTCTTCTTGGCGGCGTATTTGAGGTGCGAGCCGCAGGTGTCGCGGCTGAGGGCGACCAGGTTGTAGCCGAGTTCAGCCAACTCCGCGGCATGGGCGGCCAGCGAGTCGTTCTGTTTGTCGCAGGAGCCGGTGTTGTTCTTCATGTAAACCGACACGATGGTCGGCCGCGTCAGAATCTCTTTAAAGAGGACCTCGGACTCGGCACCGTCGCGGACGACCTTCAGCTTGAAGTTGGTTTTGAGTTTTTTACCTTTGGTAATCATGACGCCGCGAATGAGCGCCGAAGCCGAGCGGCGTCAAAGCGCGCGGCGGTTTTTCGGATTGCCACCTCGTGCGCCTGACTACGGCGTCAGGCAACCCAACGCCATCCGGGTCAGATATGCTTGGAATCGTCGGCGTCCTTTTGAACGTAGCCCGACTCCTGGCGCTGGTGGTTGACGGCGTTCTTCTTCAGGTACGCCTGGTAAACATCGTCCGCAGTCATGCCGAGAGTCTGTGCGAGGGAGACCAGGAAGTGGAAGAGGTCCACGACCTCGACCTTGGCGTTCTGCTCGTCGAACTTCTGGTATTTGGCCCACCATTTCCACGGAACACTGTCGATCAGCTCGGCCGTCTCCTGCTGCATCGCGCGGGTGTAGTTGAGGATCCACTTGGCCTTCTCCTCGTCGGTGGGAGGCGGGAGATTGACGCCGATCCGGGCATTGAGGGCCTGTTGCATGCGGAAGATTTCTTCGAGCTTGTCCATGCGCGGAGGTTTGGCAGCCGCCCGGCCCGGATCAAGTGACAAGTGCCGCGAGCTTGCTCACCCACGCATCAACTCCCTGGCCCGGGGGAAATTAGCAGTTGCCCCCGCAGGGCAAAGCGGTGACTTTCAGGGCTTGTTGCCTGCGTCGAGCGCCTACGCGCTCCCCGGCGACGACTCCCTCGCAGCTCCCGCCTTCTGCGGTGAGCGCGAGTCAACCCACAGATAAACAAAGACATGTCAGATACATCCACGTCCGGCAGCACGCCCTCCGAGGCCCCTGCCGCGACCGCTGGCGCGCCCAACGCGCAGGTAGCCGATTGGGGCGCCGCTTCCGGTGCCAACCGCGGCTCCGGTCTCGCTCGCGGCAAACGCGTAAGCACCCCGGCCGCTCCGGCCAACGCCAGCACCCCCGCCGCCTCCGGCACCTACCAACCCTCCGCCGTGCAGATACTCAAGGCGGAGACGGAATACCAGAACCCGTTCGCTTCGGCGGACGTCGCCCCCGCCGCTCCCGTGGTCGCCCCGGCTCCCGCCGCCGCACCCACCGTTGCTCCGGTGTCTGTTAGCCAACCCGCGGAGGCCCCCGCCCCCGCTCCGGTCGCCCCTCCCGCGACCGTCGTCGAACCCACCGCTCCCGCCCCCAAGGCCGAGCTCAAAATCCTCCCTCCGGCCGAAGTGAAGCGACCCGCCCAGAATTGGGAAACGCCCGCCTTCCCCTACGAGGGCAAAACCCCCGCCGCCCCGTCCGAAAAGCCTGCAGCCACCGGCTCGCCGCTGCGTTCAGAGCGCCCGGTTTTCCGGCCCGAACGCCGCAGCGAAGTGCCGATGCTCGAACCCGCCCCCAACGCCGGCGGCAACGCCCCCCGCGGTGATCGCGGTCGCCCTCCTCGCAACGAGGGCAAGCGCCCCCAATCGCGCGAAGGCGGCCCCCGCCAGCCTCGTGATGACCGTCCCCCCGCCCAACCGAGCGGCAAGCCGGCGGCTCCCGAGTCCGGTGCCCGCCCCTCCAAGAAGCCCTCCGGCCTCTTCGGCTGGGTCAAGGGCCTGTTCGGGGCCACCCAAGAAGCCGACAAACCGTCCCTCCCCGGCGCCCAGCCCGCCCAGGGCGGCGAACGCGGTGAAGGCGGCGGCAACCGTCGCCGGCGTCGTCGCGGTGGGCGCGGCCGCTCCGGCGGCGGCGCTCCCCAGGGCGGACCCCAAAACGGCCCGCAAGGCGCTCCCTTTGGCGGACAAAGCCACGGCCAGGGCCATCCCTCCCACGGCCACGGTGGCGGCGAACACCGCCCGCGTGACGGCGGTCGTCGTCGTCGCGGTGGCCGCGGTCGCTCCGGCGGCGGCGGTCAGGGCGGCGGCCATCGCCATGAAGGCGGCGGCTCCGGCATCCCGCCCTCCGCTTAATCGGAGTTAAACCTTGCCAAGGGCTTCACCGCCCCGCGCATTTCAAAGGCGTCCGTTTCACCACGGACGCCTTTTTTGCGTCCAGGGTTCTCGTAGCCGCACGCACCAGCGAGTGGTCCGCCTTCCCTTCGTCCTCATCCTTCCACCTTTTCCCATGTCCGACCTCATCGTCCACGGCGGCAAGCCCCTCACCGGCACCATCACGCCTTCGGGCAACAAAAACTCCGTCCTGCCGATTTTCTGCGCCACGCTGCTCACCGACGAGCCCGTCATCCTGCGCAACGTCCCCGACATCACCGACCTTAATAAACTGGTCGCCTTCTTCCAGTCGCAGGGCTCGCAGATCTCCTGGGACCGCGATCGCGCCGAGATGCGCGTCTGCCACGCCACGTTTAAAAGCACGCTCGTCAACGACGAGCTCCCGCAGGACATGCGCTCCACCGTCCTGCTCTACCCCGCCCTTCTCAACCGTCTGCGCCAGATCGCCATCCAGGCCAACACCAAGGGCTGCTCCCTCGGTGTCCGCGAGATCGACCCGCACCTCGAAATCCTCTCCGTCCTCGGCGCCATCGTCAACGAGGGCGACCCGCTCGTCATCGCCCTGCCCAAGGGCTTCAAGGGCGCCCGCCACTGGTGCGACTACATGTCCGTCACCGTCACCGAAAACTTCGCCATGGCCGCCGCCCTCGCCGACGGCCAATCCACCCTCATCAACGCCGCCAGCGAGCCCCACGTCCAGGACCTCTGCGCCGCCCTGGTCGCCATGGGTGCCCAAATCGAGGGCCTCGGCACCTCGATGCTCAAAATCACCGGCGTCGAGAAGCTCCGCGGAGCCGACATCACCATCAACACCGACTACCACGAGATCGTCACCTTCCTCGCCCTCGGGGCCATCACCGGCGGCGAGGTCCGCGTGACCAAGGCCCTCCCCCACCACTTCGACCTCATCGGCCGCGCCTTCAAAAAACTCGGCGTCGTCATCGAACACGAAAACGACACCGCCATCGTCCGCCGCGGGCAAAAGCTCGTCATCGAAACTCCCTTCACCACCAACCTGCTCCCCAAGATCGAGGCCGCCCCGTGGCCGTATTTCTCCGTCGATCTGCTGCCGTTGATGATCGCCTTGAGCACCCGCTGCGAGGGCACCATTCATTTCTGGAACAAGGTTTACGAAAACGGTTTCTCGTGGATTCCCGAGCTGGCCAAGTTCGGCGCCCACGCCCTCGTGAGCGACCCGCACCGACTGGTGGTCTTCGGCAACAAGCCGCTCCGCCCCGCCACGGTCGAGTCCCCCTACATCATCCGCGCCGCCGTGGCCCTCTACATGGTCGCCGCCGCCATCCCCGGAAAATCCGTCGTGCGCCACGCCGAGATCATCAAACGCGCCCACCCGCGCTTCGTCGAAAACCTCCGCACCCTCGGCGCCGAAGTGGAATGGAAATAAAACCTCGGCTCAGTCACAGAGATCACGGAGCTCCGACACAGAGCACACAGGGCCAATCCTTCCAGGACCCGCCCCCGATCATACATGGAATTCTTTATGTCCTCCTCAAACTCTGTGTCCGCGCTCTGTGCCCTCTGTGACCAAATTCTGATTCCGTAAATTTCATGCCCTCCCCGTCCGACAACAAAGGCCTCGGCTACATCACCTCGACGCTCGCCGCTCCCGTCACCTCGGCCGAGTCGATGCTGCGGCCGCTCACCTTCGCCGACTTCACCGGACAACCCAAGACCGTCGAACGTCTCCAGGTCATGGTCGGCGCCGCCAAACGCCGCGGCGATCCCCTCAATCACATCCTCCTTTCCGGCCCGCCCGGCCTCGGCAAGACCACGCTCTCCTTCATCCTCGGCCACGAGATGGGGCGCAACGTCCGCGTCACCTCCGGTCCGGTCGTCGAAAAGGCCTCCGACCTCGCCGGCCTGCTGACCTCGCTCGAAGAAGGCGACCTGCTCTTCATCGACGAGATCCACCGCATCCCCAAGACCGTCGAAGAATACCTCTACAGCGCGATGGAGGACTTCCGCCTCGACATCATGATCGACCAGGGCCCCAACGCCCGCAGCGTCCGCCTCTCGATCCCCAAGTTCACCCTCATTGGCGCCACCACCCGCGCCGGCATGTTGACCGCCCCGCTGCGTTCGCGCTTCACGCTCCAGACGCGCCTCGACTACTACGACGTGCCCACGCTCATGGGCATCGTCTCCCGCAGTTGCGGCCTGCTCAAAGTCGCCATCGACGAAGGCGGCGCCCGCGAGATCGCCACCCGCTCCCGCGGCACGCCCCGCATCGCCAACAACCTGATTAACTTCTGCCGCGACTACGCGCAGGAACGCGCCAAAGGAAAAATCACCCAGGCCACCGCCGCGACCGCGCTTGAACTCCTCGAAATCGATGCCGCCGGACTCGACGAGATGGACAAACGCGTCCTCCGCATCATGGCCGAAAACTACAAAGGCGGCCCCGTCGGCCTCGGCACCATAGCCGTCGCCGTCGGCGAGGAAGCCGAGACCCTCGAAGAAGTCCACGAACCCTTCCTCATCCAGGAGGGCTACCTGCAACGCACCCCGCAGGGCCGCATGTTGACCACCAAAGGCTACCACGCCATCGGCCTCAAAGCCGCCGCCAGCGACCAAGGCTCGCTGTTGTAGCTCCCCCTTCGCTTTGAACTCCGCACTGAATGAACGTCTTCTTAGACACGTAGGCCTCCTTTTTGGGATCTTTACCCCCTCCTATCCAACTTTCGGGGTCCACCTCACGCCACCAGCTATCACCCCACCTCAAACGTCGCCACCACCTCGGATCCCCCATGACCTACCGTCTCCCCCTCTTCACCATCTGCCTCCTTCTCGCCACCGCAGTCTCCGCACACGCCCTCCCTGTCGGCTGGGCCTGGGTCGGCGGAGTCGAGGCCCAACAAGCCATTATCACCGCGCGCATCGACACCCCGGCCCCCGCCCGGCTGCGCATCATCGGCACCGCCACCCCGCTCACAACCGTCCTCACCGCCCCCATGGAGGGCGGCACCCTTCACCGGTTCGTCGCCACCGGCCTCGCACCCGACACCGACTACCGCTACCAATTCATCTCCACTGAAGGCACACCGCTCGATGACGAGCCCCGCACGTTCCGCACGTTTCCCCGGCCCGGCCAGCCCGCCGATTTCCGTTTCGCCTTCGCCTCCTGCGCCCGCGGCAAAGATTCGCCGGTCTTCACCGCCGCCGTCCGCCAAGGCGCCCGCTTTTTCCTGCACACCGGGGATTTTCACTACGCCGACATCGCCGAAAACCGTGTCGAAGCCTTCCGCGCCGCCTACGACGCCCACCTCTCGGCACCGCGCCTGCGCGCGATGCTGGCGACCCTGCCCCTGCTCTACCAGTGGGACGACCACGACTACGGCCCCAACGACAGCAACCGCACCAGCCCCAGCCGAAGCGCCTCGCTCCGCAACTACCGCGAACTCGTCCCGCACCACCCGCTCACCGTCACCCCCGGCGAACCGCTCGCGCCCGTGGACCAGGCGTTCACCGTCGGCCGCGTGCGTTTCATCCTCTCCGACCTGCGCAGCGAACGCGATCCCGCCGGCCTTCGCCTGATGAGCGCCGCACAAGACGCCTGGCTGCGCGCCCAACTGCTCGCGGCCCGCGACGCCGATTGCCCGCTCATTTTCTGGGTGAGCTCCGTGCCGTGGAACGGCGCGCCGAGCACCGACGATCGCTGGCAAGGCTACCCCGTGCACCGTGCTGAGATCGCCGATTTCATCAAGAATCACAAACTCGCCGGCCGCGTGGTCATCCTCTCCGGTGACGCCCACATGACCGCGATCGACGACGGCAGCCACAGCGACTTCGCCGCCGGCGGAGGCGCGCCCCTACGCGTATTCCAGGCCGGCCCGATCGCCAACCGGGGCAGCTACAAAGGCGGTCCCTACAGTCACGGCGCGCGTTACCAATCGTCGCCCGGGGAGTACCTTTACCAATTCGGCTTGGTGGACGTGCGCGACGACGGCCGCCGCGTCCGCGTGACCTTCAGCGGACGCCAGGGTGCCGACGCCCAAGGCAACCAAGTCCTCACCGCCGAACGCGACGCCGAAGGCCCCATCCGCCTCGAATTCACCACCCCTTGAACTCCGAAACAACTAACACAATGGGTTAGTTGTTCCCGGAGGCGTGCCCATGTTTTGGGCGAGCGCGGGGTCGCGGGCGTCGTCCACCTTGACCCCGCCGGTGGCGGCGGTTGCATGGCCACACCATGGCCAAGCCCGACGAACCGAAGATCATTTTTTCGATGATGCGCGTCTCAAAGAAAATCGAGCGCAAGGAAATCCTCCGCGACATCTCCCTGTCGTTTTACTACGGCGCCAAGATCGGCGTCCTCGGCTTCAACGGCTCCGGCAAATCCTCGCTCATGCGCATCCTCGCCGGGCGCGACACCGAGTTCGACGGCCACGTCCACTTCGAACCCGGCTACACCGTGGGCCTGCTCGAACAGGAACCGCAGCTCGCCGCCGGCAAAACCGTCCGCGCCTGCGTGGAGGAGGGCGTGAAACACCTCACCGACCTCACCGCCGCCTATGACGCCACCTGGGACGAACTCGACGCCGCGACCGACGACGCCGCACGCGACGCCATCACCGCGAGACAGGGCGAGCTTCAGGAAAAAATCGACGCCCTCGGAGCCTGGGACGTAGGCCCGCAGGTCGAGATGGCCATGGACGCCCTGCGCTGCCCGCCCGCAGACCAGATCGTCGACCGCCTCTCCGGCGGCGAACGTCGTCGCGTCGCCCTCGCCCGGCTGCTCCTGCAGAAACCCGACATCCTGCTGCTCGACGAACCCACGAACCACCTCGACGCCGAAAGCGTCCACTGGCTCGAACAGCACCTCTCGCGCTACGAGGGCACCATCATCGCGGTGACGCACGACCGCTACTTCCTGGACAACGTCGCCAAGTGGATCCTCGAGCTCGACCACGGGCACGGCATCCCTTGGAAGGGCAACTACTCCGGCTGGCTGGAGCAGAAGCAGGCCCGCTCCACCGTGCAGCAAAAGACCGAGGACCGGCGCCAAAAGGCGATGGCCCGCGAGTTGGAGTGGATCCGCCAAGGCGCCAAGGCCCGCCACGCCAAGTCGCAGGCGCGGATCAGCGCCTACGAGTCCATGCTCAAGGAAAACGTCGCCGAGAAAGAGCGTGAGTTTGAAATCATCATCCCGGCCGGCCCGCGGCTAGGCTCGCTCGTGGTCGAGGCCCGGAAGCTCGCCAAGGCCTACGGCGACAAGGTGCTTTTCGAGGAGGTTGAGTTTTCCCTGCCGCCGGGCGGCATCGTCGGCGTGATCGGCCCCAACGGCGCCGGCAAGACCACGATGTTCAAGCTCATCACCGGGGTCGAACAGGCCGACGGCGGCTCGCTGCGCGTCGGCCCGACCGTGCAGATCGCCCATGTAGACCAGTCGCGTGATTCGCTGCCCGACACCCAGACGATCTACGAGGCGATCAGCGGCGGAGAAGAAATCCTCAAGCTCGGCCCCCGCGAGGTAAACGCCCGGGCCTACTGCGCGCAGTTTGGCTTCACCGGCGCCGACCAGCAGAAGAAGGTCGGCGTGCTCTCCGGCGGCGAGCGCAACCGCGTGCACCTGGCCCGCCTGCTGAAAAGCGGGGCCAACCTGATCCTGCTCGACGAGCCGACCAACGATCTGGACGTTAACTCGATCCGCGCACTGGAGGAAGGCCTGGAAACTTTCGCGGGCTGCGCGGTGGTGGTGTCGCACGACCGCTGGTTCCTCGACCGCGTGGCCACCCACATCCTCGCCTTCGAGGGCGACTCCCAGGTCCGCTGGTTCAACGGCAACTACACGGCCTACCTGGAGGATTACCGCCGCCGGAAGGGCAAGGAGGCCGACCAGCCCCACCGCATCAAGTACCGGCCGCTCACGCGCGCCTGACAGGCTCCGCCCGGGGGGGGGGCCGGCCGGAACGGCTGCGGACACCCCGAGGCGCGGAGGCTACTTCCGAATCTGGTAGCCGGTGGCTTTGACGAGGTCGTCCTGGATCTTGATGAAGGCGGCGTTGACCTCGTCGTCGGTCAACGTGCGGTCGGCGGCGCGGAAAACCAGGCTGTAGGCCAGGCTCTTCGTGCCTTCGGGCAGACCCTTGCCTTGGTAAACATCGAACACGTTGACGGACTCCAGTCCGAAGGCGTTGCCCACGGCGGCGCGGGCGACCTTGGCGAGCGCCTTCTGCACCTCGGACGCCGTCGCGGTCTCGGGCACGATAAGCGCGAGGTCGCGGAGCGCGGCAGGTTGCAGGCCGAACGGCTTGTAGCCGCGACGGTCGGCGTCGGCGGTCACCTTCTCCGAAACGATGGCGAAGAAGCCGGCGTAAATCTTGCCGGTGATGCCCAGGGCTTTGAGGTGCGCGAGGCTCACGAGACCGAAGGCGGACGTCCACCCGTGCTTGATGTCGCCGGCGGTGGCGGCATGGCCCTCCTGCCAACCTGGCGCGGTGGCGGCGACGAGCGCCGTGGGCTGGCGCTCCAGCTCGATGCCGGCGAAGGAAGCGATGGTCGCGGTGTGGCGCTTGGCGGTGTAGAAATCGGCGGCTTCACGCGGGCGCCAACTGCGTTCGCCGGCCTCTTCGGCGATCACAAAGGCGGCGGCGACGCACTCGGAGAGCTGGCCGTTGCGCTCGAGGAAAACGCGGCCGGTCTCGAAGAGATGCGAGGCGGCGACGCCGCGGGCCTGGTTGAGCTTGAGCGATTCGAGCAGGCCCGAGACGAGGTTATTGCGCAGATGCGACTGGTCCTCGACGAAGGGATTGGCCAGAGCGAGTTCGGCGACGGCGGCGGGCGTGGCCCAGGCGGCGAGCTCCTTGGCGGGACGCAGCGTGTAGTTGACGCACTCGTTGAAACCCTGGCCGACAAGCGCGGAGGAGACGGCGCGGTTAAAGAGCACGATGGGATCGTCGTTGCCGACGAGCCCGGGCGCGCTCACGACCGACGAAGGAATTTTCTCGGCACCGTAGAGACGCACAACCTCCTCGACGAGGTCGATGGGACGGTCGAGATCGTCGCGCCAGCTCGGCACGGAGAACGTCCAGGCCGGGCCGCGATTTTCGGTTTCTTCCTCGCGCACGACGGCAAGTTCGAGGGACTCGAGCGCGGCGCGCTGCTCGCTGGCGGGAATCTCAAAGCCGAGCCTTTCGTTGATGTAGGCGGGCGTGACGGTGATCTCGCGCCGCCAAGGGATGTCGGCGCCGACGCGGTGGATCGGGCCGGCGACCTGCCCGCCGGCGTGGGCTAGGATCAGGTCGATGAAGCGGTGCGCGGCCTCGTCGAGCGAGTGGACATCGACGCCGCGCTCGTAGCGGTAGGAGGAATCGGAGGCGAGACCGAGGCGCTTGGAGGTGGCGCGGACTGACTGGCGCTTGAAGTAGGCGACCTCGAGGACGAGATCGGTGGTGTCGGCGGAGACGCCGGAGTTCTCGGCACCCATGATGCCGGCGATGACAACAGGCTTCAGAGCGTCGGCGATGACGAGCATCCCGGCGGAAAGCGTGCGTTCCTTCTTGTCGAGCGTGGCGATCTTTTCACCCTCGTTGGCGTGGCGCACGACGATCTCGGCGCCGGCGAGTTTCCTGGCGTCGAACGCGTGCACGGGCTGGCCGTATTCCAGCATCACGTAGTTGCCGATATCGACGACGTTGTTGATCGGGCGGAGGCCGACGGCGGTCAGGCGGTTGGCGAGCCAGTCGGGCGACGGGCCGACTTTGACGCCGGTGACGACGGTCGCGGTGTAGAGCGGGCAGTCGGTGGCGGCCTCGACGCGGACGGACTTGAGCAGATCGGCGCGCGGATTGGAGGTGATGGCGGCGGGCGTGAAGCTGACGGCCGGATAGGCCAGATCCTTTTTGAACCACGCGGCAAGTTCGCGGGCGACGCCGAGGTGCGAGAGGGCGTCGGGACGGTTGGGCGTGATCTCGATGTCGAAGACCGTGTCGCCGGCGGGCAGGACGTCGTTGATGGGCGTGCCGACCTCGGGCGCGCCGGGGAGCAGCAGCAGCCCCTGCGAGTCCTCGGCGATCGTGAGTTCCTTGGCGGAGCACATCATGCCGGACGAGGGCTGTCCGCGAACCTTGGCTTCCTTGATGACGAAATCACCGGGGAGGACGGCACCCGGGAGCGCGACGGGGACGCGGTTGCCGGCGTCGCAGTTGGGCGCCCCGCAGACGATGGTGCGCACGCCGCCGTGGGCGGAGCCGACATCGACGGTACAGACGGAGAGTTTGTCGGCGTTGGGGTGTTTGTCGCGCGTGAGGATGTGGCCGACGACAACATGGTTGAGCGCGGGGGCGCCGGTGCGGATGACCTGCTCGACCTCGAAGCCGAGGAAGGTGATGGCGCGCGAAATGTCATCGGCGGAGACGCCGGTGAGATCGACGTAGGACTGAAGCCAGGAGAGGGAAACTTTCATCGGGAGGGAAAACGGGAGATTTATTTAGTCACAGAGGACACCGCGCGCGGACACGGGATTCACTGAGTCCAAAAACAGGATGTCTATGCGTTGAAACGGTGTATCGGCGCGCTGTGCTCTCTGAGTCGAAGGTCGATTCTTCAGGCGAATTGGCGGAGGAAGCGCGCGTCGTTCTGGTAGAAGTAGCGGATGTCATCGATGCCGTAGAGGAGCATGGCTAGACGCTCGAGGCCCATGCCGAAGGCGTAGCCACTCCAGACCTCGGGGTCGTAGCCGACGTCTTTGAAGACGATGGGATCGACCATGCCGCAGCCGCCGATCTCGATCCACGGCTTGTTGACCTTGGGGAGGTGCGTGGCGGAGAGATCCACCTCGAAACTCGGCTCGGTGTAGCCGAAATAGTGCGGGCGGAAACGGGTCTTGGTCTCCTTGCCCAACAGGGAGGCGAAGATGTAGTCGAGGAGCGCCTTGAGGTCGCGCACGGTGACGTTTTTGTCCACGTAGAGGCACTCGAGCTGGTGGAAGTTGGCGGAGTGCGTGGCGTCGGTGGTGTCGCGACGGTAGACGCGGCCGGGTGAAACGATGCGGATGGGCGGCTCGCCCTTGAGCATGGTGCGGATCTGCACCGAGGAGGTGTGCGTGCGCAGGAGGTATTTCTCGGCGTGGTTCTTTTTGGAGACGTTGCCGAAGCGGGCGGATTCGGGGAGGTAAAACGTGTCCTGCGCGTCGCGGGCCGGGTGGTCGGCGGGGGTGTTGAGCGCGTCGAAACAGTAATACTCGGTCTCGACCTCGGGGCCCTCGACGACGGTGAACCCGACCTTGCGGAGGATGCGCGTCATCTCCTCGCGGACGAGGGAGAGCGGGTGAAGCGTGCCGAGAGGGCGGTCGGGGGACGGCAGCGTGGGATCGACGGCCGGTCCGAGCTTGGCGGCGAGTTCGGCAGCCTCGATGCGGGCAAGCGCGGCGTCGAGGTGGGCCTGGAGGGCGGATTTGGCCTCGTTGACGAGTTTGCCGACGACGGGTTTCTGCTCCTTCGGCACGGAGCCCATCTGCTTCATGAGCGCGGTGAGTTCGCCATTGGGGCCGACGAAGCGGGCCTTGGCGGCCTCAAAGTCGGGACGCATGGAGACGGTGGGGAATTCGGCGGCGGCTTTGGCGAGAAGGGCGGAGAGCTGGTCTTGCATGAGGAAAAAAAGGAGTGCCCGCGAAACACACGGATGGACACCAAAAAACAGACGGGGTGACGCGGACGGACGGTGTGCCCTAGGGGCCTGAAGGTCAGGCCCCGGCCCGGATGGAGGCGGAATTGCGGGCAAAAAAAGAGGACGGCATCCCGCGATGCGGGACCCGTCCTCCAGGAGAGACTGACAGGAGGCGGGCCGGCGAGGCCCGCGTTGTCGAGTGTTAGGCGGTCGCGGCGGCGGCGGCCTTGGTCTTCAACGCGGCCTTGACCTGGTTGACGACGGAGGTGAAGGCGGCTTCGTCGCGGATGGCGAGATCGGAGAGAACCTTGCGGTCCATCTGGATGTTCGCGGCGTGGAGGCCCTCGATGAAGCGGCTGTAGGTGATGTCGTTGGCGCGGCAGGCGGCATTGAGACGCACGATCCAAAGGCCGCGGAAGTTGGCCTTCTTCTTCTTGCGATCGATGTAGGCGTATTGCCAGGCATGCTGGACGGCTTCCTTGGCGTAGCGGAACAGCTTGGACTTCGAGCCGAAATAGCCGCGGGCGTATTTCAGCGTTTTCTTGTGCCGCTTGCGGGAAGCGGGGGAGTTGGTTGCACGAGGCATGTTATATTATGTGTTTTGGGCCGTCAGGTCGTCTCGTTAGGATTCACCTGACCGGCGGTTATGGTTGATGCCCTTGGCTTTTAGAGGCCGAACGGCAAGCAGCGCTTGAGCGGCTTGGCGTGGCCTTCGGCGACGAGCTTGTCCTTGGAGGCACGGCGCTTTTGCTTCGTGCTCTTGGAGGCAAGCAGGTGACGGAAGCCGGGCGTGCGGCGTACGAGCTTACCGGTGGAGGTCAGCTTGAAGCGCTTGGCGACGGACTTTTTGGTCTTTTGCATGGAGGGAGCGGAAGAAAACAGAGCGTGCGCTTTCGCTTGGCAAGAGGAAAGTTGCCCATAATCCCAATCGCCAGGTCGACATCAGGTGAAGACACGATACCGCGAAGCAGACATGCCAAGGTAGCGGAACGCGCATCAAGGGATGAACAAAATCTTTAAAAACACCGTTGACAAACGCGCCTCCAAATTGAGTTTCTCACCCCTCGTTTTTTGGTTTCCTAGCTCAATGGTAGAGCAGTTGACTCTTAATCAATTGGTTCGGGGTTCGAGTCCCCGGGGAACCACCACTTTTTCCGCCCAAGGCCCGCGCCACGGGCGGTTTTAGTTAGCTGACAGGGTTCTTTTTTTCATTTCTTGTCGTGTCGGCCTTGGTTTTGCCGGCGTAGCTCAACGGTAGAGCACCTGTTTTGTAAACAGGCGGTTGCGGGTTCGAATCCCATCGTCGGCTCCAACCTCCGGTCTTCGGGCTTTGGATGGCATGGTCATCGTTCGAACGGCCCGGCCCTTCACTCTCCTCACGATACGAATTTCACTGCTCGATGGTGTAATGGTAGCACAAGCGACTCTGACTCGCTTTGTCTAGGTTCGAGTCCTAGTCGGGCAGCCACTCTTCAAACAACCCCGCAGCCTTTAGGTCGCGGGGTTTTTTGCGTCCTTATGCGGACTCTGGTCGTCGAATCTTTGTCCTGGTAGAAATCCGGCACTTCGTGCTGGAGGCGGGCGCGGGCGTTGACGGGCGTCGCGGTGCCTCCGGCTGCCTGTCGCCGCGTTCATGGGACGCGGCGCCCGGAGGAGTGACGGTCAGTTCAACACCCTCGCCATCGCGGCGAGGAGGTCGCCCTCGGTGAAGGGCTTTCGCAGCACGAACCCCTCCGCGGGCGACTTCTCATCGTCGATCTGCCCAGAGGAGAAAAGGACGGGCAGGGCCGGCCGACGAGCCTTGATGCGGGCCGCGACTTCGGGCCCGTCCAGATGCGGCATCATCCGGTCCAGAATCACCGCCGAGAACCGATCGGGCGAGCGCTCAAAAACCTCCAGGGCCCGAATGCCGTCCGCCGCCTCCACATGCGCGAAACCGTGTTGATCGAGGATCATTCCGGTGATCAGCCGCACCGGCTCCTCGTCGTCAACGACCAGGATGCACCTGCCCTCGCCTGCAAGCACCGGCCGCGTCTCGGCAAAGGGTGCAGCCGTGCCTGAGGTCGGCACGGCTGGCAACCACACGAGAAACTCGGTGCCGGCTCCCATGCTTGTGCGCACGTCGAGTCCGCCACCGTGCCCGCGTACAATGCCAAGCACGGTCGAAAGCCCCAGCCCCGTGCCTTCGCCGCGGCGCTTGGTGGTGAAAAACGGCTCGAACATGCGCTCCAAAACATCGGGGGCGATGCCCGTGCCGGTGTCGGCCACCGCAAGCACGACATAATCTCCGGCGGTCACCGTCAGGCCGGACGATGTGCCGCGAGGCTGATCGAGATGTTCGCATCTCGCGCTCAACGTCAGCACGCCTCCGCGCGGCATGGCGTCGCGCGCGTTGACGGCCAAGTTGAGCAGCACCTGGTGAAGCTGCGTGGCGTCGCCGGAAACCGTCGGAAGGGGCTCGGCGAGTTCGAGGACGATCTCGATGTTGCGCGGCAGGGTTTCGTGGATGAAATTACGCACCTCCTTCACGAGGTGAACGGGCTTGAGGTTCATGCGCTCGCCGTCCACGCCCCTCGCGAAGGTCAGCACCTGGCGCACGATGGAGGCGCCGCGCTCGGCGGACTTGCGCACCAGTTCCAGCCGCGCCTGATCGACCGGATTGGTGTAGCGAAGCTTGAAAAGATCCATCGACATCAAGATCGGGGCGAGGACGTTGTTGAGGTCGTGGGCGATGCCTCCGGCGAGCAGCCCGATGCCTTCCAGTCGTTGCGCGCGGGCCATCTGGAGCTCCATGTCGCGCTGGGCGGAGATGTCGTGCTTGATCGCCACGTAGCGCTCGATGGCTCCGCCGGAGCTGACGACGGGGGCGATGACCATGTGCTCCCAATAGACCGAACCGTCGCGTCGCTGGTTTTGAAGATCTCCCGACCAAACTCGACCGCGGGTGATGGTATCCCACAGCTGGGCGTAGAACGCGGGCCCGTGCCGGCCGGATTTGAGAATGCGGGGATTTTTCCCCGTCACGTCGGCCAGCGCATAGCCGGTCATGGTGGAAAAGGCGGGGTTGACCCATTCGACACGCCCGAGCGCATCGGTGATCACGATACCGCTCGGGGCCGCCTCTATGGCCGTGCGCAAAAGATTCAACTGCCGGGCCGTGCGGGCGCGCTCATGCCTGGCGGCGATCAAGTCCAGTCCGTGTTCCAGATCGCGGGCCAGACGCGTCATCACCCCGGTGATCTCCTCGTCAAAAAAAGCAGCCTGTCCCGCATAGGCGGCCAGCATCCCCCGGCGACCGGAGTTGCGCATGGGCACGCAGGCTCCGGAGCACAACCCGTGTCGGTCCAGCAACTCCCGCCAAGACTGCGGCACGGCGCCGTCCGCCAGCCCCGAGCACTCCAGGACGCGCCCGGCCAGGATGGCCCGGGGGGTCGGCCCCGGCCCCTCGGCGTCCGGGCTTTCCATGGCGCGGGCCAACTCCGCCACGAAGTCCGGCACGTCGCCCGCCCACACATCGGCCTCCGCCCGGCCGGTCGTTTCATTCAGCCAGAAAAATCCCGCGAAACGCAGTCCGGCCAGACTGGTGAGCGCAGTGGCGATCTCGCGGCACAAGCCGGACTGCTCCGTGGCCGTCAAGGCCGCCTGATTGGCCCGCGCCAGAACGGCATGCAGGTCATTGAGCCGCCGCAGCCGCTCGTTGGCCGCACTCAATTCCCCCCGCCTCACCGCCTCGAGCGCCTGGATGCGCCCCTGCATGCGACGGGCCAACGCATGGAGGATGCAGCCGGTGACGACCACAAAAAGCACCCCCTTGCCGACGCTCCATTCCAAACCGTCCCGCTCCCCCAAATCCAAAGACCACAAAAGCAGATCCGAAACCACGATCCAGGCACAGGCGACCAAGACGTATTTCAAGGCGAGGAGCCCCGGCTCCGAAAATCTTCCGCGTTTCATACCTGCATCGTAACCTCGCGTCGCGCGGGAGCGAGCCCGCCTTGGCGGCGTTTTTCACCGAAGAGCCCGGTGGCTCCGGCGGGAATCTCCCGTTGCAGGAACACGGGCGATCTCCGCAAGAGGCCTTGCCTACATCATGCGTCCTGGGGCATTGATGAGGGAAACCGATGCCCGCCCTCGCCGACTCGCTGCTCAAACGCCTGACCTGGGACGACCTCGACCACGTCGCCATCCGCAAGCTCGTAGAACTCGCCCGCGACGAGGATCTCGACGGCCTCGGACTGCGCGTGAAACCCCGCGTCACCGGCGATCGCTCCACCGCCGCGCTCGCCACCGCGCCCCGGCAGGGCTCGGCCGATCTCACCGCCCGCGAACCCCTCGTGGCCTGCGGCCTCCCGCTCATACCGATCATCCTCGCGGCCTACGGCGGCAACGCCTCGGCGCAACTCCGCGCCCGCGACGGTCGCGTCCTCGCAAAAGGCGAAATCCTGGCCACCCTGACCGGCGACCCGCGGGTGCTCCTTGCCGCCGAACGCGTGATCCTGAACTTCGTCCAGCGGCTCTCCGGTGTCGCCACCCAGACGCACGCCTACGCCGCCGCGCTCGGCGAGGGCCGCACCCGCCTCCTCGACACGCGCAAGACCACCCCGGGCTACCGCATGATGGAGAAATACGCGGTCGCCTGCGGCGGCGGCTGGAACCACCGCCTCGGCCTCTTCGACCGCGTGATGCTCAAGGACAATCACCTCGCGCTCCTCGGCTCCGCCGACGATCTCGCCGCCGCCGTGACCCGGGCGAAAAAAGCCGCGCCCGACCTCCCCGTGGAGGTCGAGGTGGACACCCTGGCCCAGATCCCGCCCGTGCTCGCCGCCGGCGCCGACGTCATCCTGCTCGACAACTTTACTCCCGCCCAAATCAAGAAGGCCGTCGCCCTCGTCGCCGGCCGCGCCTTCACCGAGGCAAGCGGCGGCATCACGATCAAAACCCTGCCTCGCTTCTCCGGACTCGGCCTGGACTTCGTCTCCACCGGCGCGCTCGTCCACCAAAGCGTATGGGTGGACATCGGCCTCGACTGGCGCCCATGAAGAAACTCGCCTCCACACCTCCCGAGACGGTCATCCTCACGGAGCTCATCGCCGCCGAACCCGCATTCGTCTCCGGCAGTGCCCTGGCCAAAAAACTCGGCATCAGCCGCGTCGCCATCTGGCAATACATGGAGAAACTCCGTGAACAGGGCTTCTCCTTCGAGGCGGTGCGCGCCCGCGGTTACCGGCTCACCGCCCGTCCCGCAGGCCTGAGCGCCGCGCTGGTGCAGGCCTACCGCCGTGATCGCGCGGGCGATTTTCCCCTGCACCTGCTGCCCGAGATCGACAGCACCAATGACGAGGCCGCCCGCCTGCTCGCCGCGAGCCTGCCGACCCCGTTCGCCGTCATCGCGCAACGCCAGACCAAGGGACGCGGCCGCTTCGGCCGCGCGTGGCACAGCGAGTCGGCCGACAACCTCTACGCCAGCTTCGCCTTCCGCCCCCGCCTCGAGCCGGCACGAATGCAGATGTTCACCCTCTGGATGGGCGCCAACGTCTGCGAACTGGTCTCCAGCTTCTGCCGCACCACCCCCGGCATCAAGTGGCCCAACGACCTGCTCTTCGACGGCCGCAAGGCCGGCGGCATGTTGACCGAGGCACGGATGGACGCCGATGAGATTCGCGACCTCGTCTTCGGCCTGGGGCTCAACGTCAACAGTCCCGCCCAAGGCTGGCCGGCCGATCTCGCCGAGCGCGCGGTTTCCCTGGCCGAACACACCCGCCAGCCCGTCGATTTGAACAAGCTCACCGCCGCCCTCGTCGGCCGCGTGCTGCAGGCCTATGATCGCTTCATCGACGGGAGCTACGCCAAAACCTTCGCCGATCTCTGGAACCGCTATGACGTGCTCCGCAACCGGCCGGTCGCCGTGCTCACCCCGACCGGACGCGTCGCCGGCACCGCGCTCGGCATCGACGACGAAGGCTCGTTCGTCGTGCGCACCGACAAGGGCCGCACCGAACGCTTCCGCGCCGGCGAGGTCACGTTGGAAAAACCACCCCGCTAAACTGACATGCCCCTGCTCTGCGTCGATATCGGCAACACCCACGTCCACGTCGCCCTCGAGCACGAAGGCGGGTTTGTCCTCCCGCACAAAATCCCCACCGCGTTGCTGGACGACTCCGACCGGGGCCTGCGCGCCTACGTCGCCACCCTGCCGCACGCCCCCGAGGCCCTCGCCTTTTGCTCGGTTGTGCCCGCCGCCACTCCCCGGCTACACGCCGTCGCCGCCGACCTCGGCCTTTCGGCCTGGCAACTCACCTACAAGGCCGACCTGGGCCTGCCGATCACCTATCCGACCCCGGCCGAAATCGGTCAAGATCGCCTGGCCCACGCGATCGGCGCGTCGACACTCTATCCCGGCCGGCCGGTCATTGTGATCGGTCTGGGCACAGCCGTGACTTTTGTCTTGGTAACACCCGAGGGCGGTTATGAGGGGGGCATTCTCGCCCCCGGCCCGGCGCTGGTAACGCGTTATCTCCACGAGCGCACCGCCCAGCTCCCGCTGGTCACAGACCTGACAACACCGATCACCAGTGTCGTCGGCAAATCCACCGTCGATGCCATCCGCATAGGGGCTGTCATCGGCTTCGCCGGTCTGATTCAGGCGCTGCTGGACGCGGTGCTCGCCGAGTTCGCCGCCCGCAAGCTGCCCCCGGCGGAAATCATCCTGGCCGGCGGTGCCGTCCAAGTCGTGGAAGGTCGTCTGCGCCAGCCCGTGCGCCTGATCCCCGACCTCGTCCTGCGCGGCCTAGCCGCCGCGTGGCGGTTGAACATGCCCGCGAACCGGTGATCCGGAAAGCAGCCTAAAGGAGCACGAGGTTGTCGCGATGGACGACCTCGAGGCGCTTGCGGCCGGGGTAGCGTGGCTTGAGTTCCTCGCTGGAGAGGCCGGCGATTTCCCTGACCTCGCGGCTGTCGAAGGCGGCCATCCCGCGGGCCAGCACCTCGCCGTCGGGACCAAGGATGTTGACGATCTCGCCCTCGGAGAAATGCCCGGTCACCCCGGTGATGCCGATGGCCAGCAGGCTGCGGCCCTGGTCGCGCAGGACGGGCACGGCGCACGCGTTGACCTGAATGCCGCCGTGCGGACGCTGAAAATACGCGAGCCAGCGCTTCCTGGCGTCGAGCGGCAGGCCGCTGGGCACGAAAAACGTGCCCGGGCCGGTTCCGCCGAGCAGGCGGGCGATGATGTCGGGCTCGGCGCCGCCGGCGATGAAGACGCCGCAGCCGGCGCGCAGCGCGATCTTGGCGGCGGAAATCTTGGAGATCATGCCGCCGGTGGCGGTCACGTCGGTGGTGCCGCCGGCCATCGCCTCGATCTCGGGCGTGATCTTTTCCACGACCGGCACGATCCGCCCCGTGCCCTTCATGTCGATGAGGCCGGGCGCGGTGGAGAGGATGAGCAGGTATTGCGCGCCCACGAGACTGGCCACCATGGCCGAGAGCGTGTCGTTGTCGCCGAACTTGATCTCGGCGGCGCTCACCGTGTCGTTTTCGTTGATGACCGGGATCGTGCCGTAGGCGATGAGCTCCTCAAGGCACGCCTTTACCCCGAGGTGGCGGTCGCGGCCGCGCAAATCCTCGTGGGTGAGCAGGACCTGGGCGGCGGTGAGCCCGTGCGGATCGAAGCCCCGCTGCCACGTCTGCATGAGCAGGGACTGGCCGATGGCGGCGCAGGCCTGCTTCCTGGAGACTGCGGCGGGCTTCTTCCTGAGCCCGAGCCGGCCCATGCCGAGGCCGACCGCGCCGGAGGAGACCACGATGACCTCGGCGCCGGTCGCGCGCAGGCCGGCGACGTCGGCGGCAAGGTCGGCGATGCGCCCGGTATTGAGCTGGCCGATACCGGAGGTGAGCACACCGGTGCCGAGCTTGATGACAACGCGCTTGGGGGCGGTGGTTTTCACGGGATGCTCCGAAAAACCGCCCCCCTGCGGCGCAGGAGGGCGGTCATATGAAAGATCAGACCGTCAACAGGTCCTTTTCCTTGGCGGCGAGGTGCTTGTTGATTTCCTCGATCGCCTTGTCGGTGGCGGTCTGGATGTCTTTTTCAAGTCGCTTGGCATCGTCCTCGGGGAGCTTGGCTTTTTTGACGGATTCGAGGACGTCGCGGCGGACGTTGCGTACCTGGACGCGGCCTTCCTCGGCGAGGCGGTTGGCGACCTTGACGAATTCCTGGCGACGCTCGCGGCTCATGTCGGCGAGCGGCACGCGGACAAGCTGGCCGTCGACGGCCGGGTTGAAGCCGAGGTTGGCGATGAGGATGGCCTTGGAGATGGCCTGGGTGAGGCCCTTGTCCCAGGGCTGTATGACGATCTGGCGGGCGTCGGGGGTGGAGATGGCGGCGCAGTCCTTGATGCGCATCATGGAGCCGTAGGCCTCGACCTGGATGCCCTCGACCATGGAGGGATTGGCCTTGCCAGTGTGGATGTTGGCGAACTCGTGCAGGGTGTGATCGACCGATTTTTTAAAGCGGGCGAGGGCGTCGTTGAGAATGGGATGGGACATGAAGGGCGAGCGTTTAGCCGGACAGGAGAACGCCGGCGGCGCGCAGGGTCAACTCCGGCGGCGATCAGGGAGTGTTGAACTGCACGAAAAACGTGGCGCCCCGGCCGGGCCGGCCTTCGGCCCAGATGCGGCCGCGGTGCGAGTGCAACAGGCGGGAAACCAGCGCGAGGCCCAGTCCGAGGCCCTCCGTCCCCTCCGAGCCGGGAAGACGTGAGAACTCACGGAAGAGATGCGAAGCGTCGTCCTCGGAGAAGCCGATACCATTGTCGCGCACGAAAATCGCCACGCCGTCGGCGGTGGGCGCGGCGCCGACCTCGATCTCGGGCTGCTCGCGGGTGGCGGAGTATTTGGCGGCATTGACCAGCAGGTTGTAGAAAACGCGTTCGATGACGGCGGGGCGGACTCGGATCAAGGGCAGTGGGCCGCAAGTGAAACGAGGGTGGACCAACGGATTGAAAGAAGCGATTTTCCAGGCGAGGCGCTCGATGATGGGCCTGGGATCGACGGGTTCGGCGGGAGGCTCGGCGTGGTTTTTCTCATCGGCGGCGAGTTGCAGCAGACCGCGGATCATGTCGGCCATCATGCGCGAGGCGGAGGAGGCGCCTTGCAGGCACTGGCGCAGATCGCCCGAGTGGGGGAGCGCGGGATCGGCCTGCATCATGTCAAGGTAGCACTGCACCGCTCCGAGGGGAGAGCGCAGGTCATGGGAGACGAACGCCGCGTAGGACATGAGGAGTTCGTTGGCGTGCTCGAGCTGGCGGGTGCGGGCCTGGACCAACGCGTCGAGACGACGGGTCATCGACTCGGCCTCCTCGCGGGCGCGAACCTCGGCGGTGACGTCACTCAGGATGAACAGAACAAGTCGCGCGGCGCTTTCGCGAAGCAGGGATGCCTGCACGCCGAAGATGCGGTCGGCGCCGTTCACCGGGAGTCGCAGGTTGACGGGCGCATGCGTGGCGCCTCCGCCGAGAGCCCCATCGACGAGTGCGCGCACAGCGGCGGCGGCGGGATCGGGGCAGAGATCCGCCAACACGCAGCCCACGAGTCCCTCCGGCTGGGCCGGGCTGAAGAGCAGAAGAGCCTTTTCGTTGGCGCTGACCACGGCGCCCCCGGTGTCGAGCAGAAGGATGGCGGCCGGTGCGAGCGTGAACAGGTGCTCGAAGCGGGTGCGCTGCTCGGCGATCACCCGGAAGCGGTTGAGGCGGATGATGGTGGCGACGCGGGCGCGCAGCTCGTCGAAGAAGCAGGGTTTGGAGAGAAAGTCGTCGGCTCCCGAACGGAGTCCCTCCAGCCGGGCCTCCTGGTCGTTGAGAGCGGTGAGGAGGATGACGGGCACACTGCGGATGGCGGGGGTCGCGCGGATGTGCCGGCAGACGGAAAAGCCGTCCATGCCGGGCATCATCACGTCGAGCAGGACCAGATCGGGCGAGAGGCTCTCGGCCATGCGGCAGGCGTCGATGCCGTTGGTCGCCCGGTGCAGGTCGTAATGGACCGAGCCCAGCACCGCCTCGAGGGTGAGGAGGTTGTTGGTGTCGTCATCGACGATGAGGATGCGGGGTTTCATGGGATTCGGAACCACAGCGGGCAGTTAACATAAAAAAGCCGCCGTTGTGGATGCGGCGGCAAATAGGAACAGGGGCGCAGGCGGTGCGGAGGGCTTAGCCGTGAACCAGGGTGCCGACCTTCTGGCCCGTGACGGCCTTCTCGATCGCGCGCGGATCGTTGAGGTCAAACACGAGGATGGGGACGTTGTTGTCCAGGCAGAGGGAAAAGGCCGTGGAATCCATCACGTTGAGGCGCTGGCGGAGGGCGTCGATGAAGGTGATCTCGTCGTACTTGACGGCGTCGGGATGCTTCTTGGGGTCCTTGTCGTAGATGCCGTCCACCTTCGTGGCCTTCATGATGATGTCGGCGTGCATCTCGGAGGCGCGGAGCGCGGCGGTGGTGTCGGTCGAGAAATAGGGATTGCCGGTGCCGGCCGCGAAGATGACCACGCGGTTTTTTTCGAGGTGGCGCATGGCTCGGCGGAGGATGAAGGGCTCGGCGACCTGGTTCATCGGGATGGCGCTTTGGACGCGGGTGGAGACACCCATTTTTTCGAGGCAGTCCATCAGTGCGAGGGAGTTGATGACGGTGGCGAGCATGCCCATGTAATCGCCGGTGGTACGATCAACGCCGCGCTTCTCGCCCTGAAGGCCGCGGAAGATGTTGCCGCCGCCGATGACGACGCACACCTGCACGCCCATGTCGTGGATTTGCTTTACCTGGGTGCAGATGCGTTCCAGCACGCCCGAATCGATGGGGTTGTTGGATTTCCCGCTCAGGACCTCGCCGCTCAATTTGAGCACGATGCGTTTATACTTGGTCGCCTTGAAAACCGCTTGGTCACTCATGAGGGGCAAGGAAACGTCCGGGGAAAGTCGGCGTCAATGCGCGAGATGTCAGTTGAATCGAACGAGAATTGTGCGCAGCGAGACCGGCCATGCCGTAAACAAAAAAGGCGGCTCCGAAATGGAGCCGCCCTGGGGAAGGGAAACCGGACCGCGTTTACTTGGCGGCGGCCGCGGCCTTGATGAGTTCCACAAAGCTGCGGGCCTCCAGCGAAGCGCCGCCGATGAGGCCGCCGTCGATGTCCTTTTGGGCGAGCAACTCGGGGGCGTTGGCGGGCTTCATGGAGCCGCCGTAGAGGATGCGCACCTTTTGGGCGACGGCCTCGCCGAAGAGCTTCACAAGCAGCGAGCGGATGAAGGCGTGAACCTCCTGGGCCTGCTCGGTGGTGGCGACCTTGCCGGTGCCGATGGCCCAGACGGGCTCGTAGGCGATCACGACGCTGGTGGCGAGTTCCTTGGAGACGCCTTCAAGGCCGGCCTCGAGCTGGGTCTGCACGACCTTGAGGGTCTGGCCGCCTTCGCGTTCGGCGAGGGTCTCGCCGACGCAAAGGAGGGGCTTGAGCTGGTTCTTGAGAGCGGCGAGGACCTTTTGGTTAACGAACGCATCGGTGTCGCCGAAGTAGGTGCGGCGCTCGCTGTGGCCGACGATGACGTGGTTGACGAAGAGGGAGCGGAGCATCTCGGCGGAGATTTCGCCGGTGTAGGCGCCGTTCTTCTCGGGGTGCAGGTTCTGCGCGCCGAGCTTGACGGTCGAGCCGTCGAGAATCTTGCCGGCGGTTTCGAGGGAGGTGAAAGGCGGGCACACAACGACGTCGACGTCGGTCTGCTTGCCGGCCTCGGCGATGATTTCCTGCACGAGGGTGGAGGCCTCGGCGGAGGTCTTGTTCATCTTCCAGTTGCCGGCGATGAGTTTTTTGCGATTGGACATGGTATGAAAGAGTAGTGGTGGCGAGTGGTGAGTCGCGGGTAGCGTGTGATTTCGCGCGCGTGATGCCCGCTACTCGCAGCCCGCCACCCGCCACTTCGTGAGCGTCAGCCCTCGAGGAACACAACGCCGGGGAGTGCCTTGCCCTCGAGGAACTCGAGGGAAGCGCCGCCGCCGGTGGAGCAGTGGGAGACTTTCTTGGCGACGCCGAATTTCTTGGCGGCCGTGGCGGTGTCGCCGCCGCCCACGACGGTGGTGGCGCCCTGGGCGGTGACCTCGGCGATGGCCTCGGCCATGGCCTTGGTGGCGCCGGCGAATTTGTCGAATTCGAACACGCCGGCGGGGCCGTTCCAGATGATGGTCCGGGACGACAGAATGGCCTGGCGATAGAGTTCGATGGACTTGGGACCGGCGTCGAGACCCATCCAGGCATCGGGAATGCCGCCCTCAAGGGTGGCAGGCTGGGTGGCGGCGTCGGGGGCGAACTTGTCGGCCGCGATGAAATCGACGGGGAAGATGAGTTCGACGCCCTTGGCCTTGGCCTTGGCCTCCAGGTCGGCGACGATCTTGGCGCCCTCGGGATCGAAGAGGGAGGCGCCGATCTTCATGCCTCGGTTGACCTGGTGGAAGGTGTAGGCCATGCCGCCGCCGATGATGACTTTGTTGGCACGGTCGAGGAGGTTGTTGATGAGGGGAATCTTGTCCGCGATCTTGGCGCCGCCGAGGATGGCGAGCAGCGGGCGGTCGGGATTGTCCAAGACCTTGGCGAAGGCCTTGAGCTCGGCCTCCATGAGGAAGCCGGCGGCCTTCTGCGGCAGGGTGACGCCGACCATCGAGCTGTGGGCCCGGTGGGCGGTGCCGAAGGCGTCGTTGACGAAAACGTCGCCGAGCGTGGTGAGCGAGGCGCGGAAGGCGGTGACAGCGGCGGGATCGGCCTTCTTGGAGGTGCCGTCCTCGAGCTTAACCTTGCCCTCTTCCTCGATGTGGAAGCGGAGGTTTTCGAGGAGGACGACGGTGCCGGGGGAGAGCGTGGAGCAGGCGGCCTCGACGGCGGGGCCGACACAGTCATCGAGGAAGGTCACGGGCCTGCCGAGAAGTTTCTCCAGCTCGACGGCGACGGGCTTCAGGGAGAACTTGGCGATCTGCTGGCCGTCCGGCCGGCCGAGGTGTGACATGAGGACCACGGAGGCGCCCTGTTCGAGGGCATAGTTGATCGTGGGCAGCGCGGCGGTGATGCGCGCGGTGTTGGTGATGGCGCCGGTCACCTTGTCCTGCGGGACGTTGAAATCGACGCGCATGAGCACGCGTTTCCCGGCAAGGGCGAGGTCGCGGATGGATTTGAATTTGGACATGGTCGTGAAAAAGGAAAAACCGCGGAGGTCGCGAAGAGGCGCGAAGAAGTGGTTACTTCGCGTGCTTCGCGCCCTTCGCGGTTCAGTGGTTTGGTTCCGGCTTAGAGCTTGGCGGCGATCTGTTTGGTGAGATCGACGACGCGGTTGGAATAGCCCCACTCGTTGTCATACCAGGAAACGAGCTTGAAGAACTTGCTGTTGAGCTCGATCGAGGAGCCGGCGTCAAAGATCGAGGACTGCTTGTCGTGGATGAAGTCGGTGGAAACGACCTCTTCGTCGGTGTAACCGAGGATGCCCTTGAGGTAGGTCTCGGAGGCCTTCTTGAGGGCGGCGCTGATCTCCTTGAGGGAGGTTTCCTTGGTGGTCTTGAAGGTGAGATCGACCACGGAGACGGTCGGGGTAGGCACGCGGAAGGCCATGCCGGTGAGCTTGCCCTTGACCTCGGGGATGACGAGCGCGACGGCCTTGGCGGCGCCGGTGGAGGACGGGATGATGTTCTGCGCGGCGGTGCGGCCGCCCTTCCAGTCTTTCTTGGAGGGACCGTCAACGGTCTTCTGGGTGGCGGTGTAGGCGTGGACCGTGGTGAGCAGGCCTTCCTCGAGACCGAAGCCCTCCTTGAGGAGGACGTGCACGAGCGGCGCGAGGCAGTTCGTGGTGCAGGAGGCGTTGGAGATGATGGTGTGCTTGGAGAGGTCGAGCTTGTCGTCGTTGACGCCGACCACGACCGTGATGTCCTCGCCCTTGGCCGGGGCGGAGATGATGACCTTCTTGGCGCCGGCGGTGATGTGGCCCTTGGCCTTCTCGGCTTCGGTGAAGAGACCGGTGGACTCGATCACGAGATCGACGCCCAGCTTGGCCCAGGGGAGCTCGGCGGGGGTCTTGGCGGAAACCACGAGGATCTCCTTGCCGTTGATCACCAAGACGTCGTCCTCGGCCTTGTCGGGGGATGATTTCTTGGAGGAAACGGTGCCCTGGAATTTGCCCTGGGTGGAGTCGTATTTGACGAGGTAGGCGAGGTTGTCGGCCGGGACGATGTCACCGACGGCGACGACGTCGAGGGTGGTGCCGAGCAGGCCTTGTTCAACAAGGGCGCGGAACACGAGGCGACCGATACGACCGAAACCATTGATAGCGACTTTTACAGGCATGGGAGGAATCCGTTTCTATGAGTTAGATTGCTGATACAGGTTGACCGTGCCGTGCGGACACGGGATGGCCACAGAAGGGGGCGTAACGCTTAATGGCAAGGGTTTTGGCTGTGCAATTGCTGGCAAAACACCGGCGTTTCTTGCTCGGCCCATGCAAATCCCCGGGAAGGGCGCCGCCTCAGAGCCCCCGGACCCACAAGCCGCAGCCCAGCGCAGGCACATAGAGCTCGTCCTCGACCTGTTGGAGCACGATGCGCGAGCCGGCGGAATGGAAGAACCGCTCATGGTCGGCGATCTGGCGCCAGTCCGGCGAGGCGACGCCCTCCCCCAACGGGATCGTCACGTCGTTGAGGGTGTTGTTGATTGCAAAAAGGAGCTGACCGGGCCCCTGGCCGAGGTCGGCGTTGTAGACCACGGCGGCTGCGGCGGTGTTGCGGGCCCAGTAGAACCGGAAAAATCCTTCGCTGGCCCGGGCAAAATGGCGCACCAGCCGGCCCGGATCGGAGCGGCGGAAGGCGATCCAGTCGGCAAAATACGCGTGGGTGGACGGGAACCGGTAGATGCGGCGGTACTCGAGGGCGTTGACCTCGCCCATCTGGTAGGTGTTGTGGATGCCGTGCTTCGAGCGGATGAAGTCCTGCCCGGCCGACAGCATGGGGATGCCCACCGACATGAAGAGGGTGGCCGCCATGAGGTGCGTGCGGCGGCGGTCGTTGGCCGTGGGGGTGTAGCCGTTGCCGTTGGCGCTTTCGGTGATGTTGTCGATCCAGGTCTTGTCGTCGTGCGACTCGGTGTAGTTCACCGTCTGCGCGGGCCACTTCGCGTAATACCACGGCGAGCCCTTAAGATAATACTCGAAGCCCTCGCGCGTGCCGTTGCCGCGCACGTAATCGCGGACGAAGTTGCGGTAACCGTCGTTCCAGGATGACCAGCCGGTGTCGCGGAGCTCGCCGGCGATGTGGCCGCGAAAACTCCACGGCTCGGCGATGAGAATGACGTCGGGCTTCACTCGCTTGAGGGCGGCCTCGACCTTCCGCAGCACCGGCGCGCTCACCAGATCGGCAAGGTCGAAGCGGAACCCGTCCACCCCGTAGGTCTCGATCAGATGGCGACAACTGTCGATGATCAGCCGGGTGCTCATCGCGGCGGAGCAGCGCAGGTCGTTGCCGCAGCCGCTCCAGTTGGACAACTGTCCCTTGCCGTCCTGATCGAAGTAATACAGGCGATCGACAAACATCAGGTGCGCCGGCTCGCCGACGTGGTTGTAAACCACATCCAAAATCACCGCCATCCCGCGACGGTGGAACGCCGCCACCAGGTCCTGCAGCTCCTTCACGCCGCTCGCCTTGGACGGATCGGTCGAGTAACCGCTGTGCGGCGCGAAGAAATTGGCCGTCATGTAGCCCCAGTGATATTCCTCGCGCGAACGGGCGTCGTTTTCCTGCACGGGCTGGAGCTCCACGCAGTTCACGCCGAGCCGGTGCAGATAAAAATCAGGGTGATCGACCCACTTCCGCAAACCGGCGAAGCCGAGGCGCTCATCCGGTGCCAACGCCACCGGGGCGCGCGCCACCAGGTCGCGCACGTGGGCCTCGGCGATCACCAGATCCTGCCAGGCCGGGGTCTTGAACTCGCGATCACCCCGCCCCACCCACGCGGCGTCCAGCACGATGCCCGGCCCCAGCCTGCCCACCGCGGCCTGCGCGTAGGGATCAAGCACCCGGTGCGCGGGATCGAACAACCCCAGGGAATCCCGCGGGCCGTCCACATGATACCAGTAAAACCAACCGTGCAGGTTCTGCCCGAGCACCACCTCCCATACCCCGGCGTCGGCCCGGCCAATGGCGCCCCGCTTGGTCAGAGAATAACGATAGGGCGCGTTTTGCTCGGACAACTGCGCGCAGATGCAGAGTTCCACGGATTTGGCCCTCGGGGCAAACAACCGGAAAGTCGTCTCGGCTCCGTTTACGACCGCCCCCAGCGGCAGTGCGGTGCCCATGTGATAAAAATAGTCGCCCGGCATGAGCGGCACGGCCTGTGTCTCGGCCCCCTCCGACCATTGCACGGACCACGATTGCGAAAGATCCAGCGGCGCGGCCAAATCAAACGTGAACAGATGCTGCCCGGTGCGCTCGGGATCGATCGAGTAATTGACATTCCCCATGTCGTCACGGACCGCGTTGGGAGCGGATGGCGGGACGTCCAGCCAGCGGCCCTTCTCCGTGACAAATTTGAACCGGTGGCGCGGGTGCGCGGAGAACTTTTCCACCCGGCCCGACCACACCAGCACCGACTCGCCGTCCAAAGATGCCGGATGCAGCAGCCAGTCGTCGTTGTAAATCGCCTCGTGCCAGCCGTTGAAGTCGCCGGCGAGGTAGATCTTCGTGCTACTCGCCGCCAGCTCCGGGTGCCATTCGTGCCGGATGAAAAACCAGATGTCGCCGTTGCGGTTGACGAAGTAGGCGCTCTCGCGGCCAAACGTGTGGTCCGGCACGCGGCGCAGGCCGGCGAATTTTTTTCCGCCGCCCAGCGTCAGGGGCGGCAGCTGGCGGGCCCGCCAGTCGTGACTGAGTTCCACCACGCCCCGCAGGGGGGATTCCAACCAGGCGCGGGCGATTTTTTTGGCGTGGGCGGTCATGGCGTTTCGACGACCATCATTTGCCGTGTCAACCATCGCACAAGACCGAAAGCTTGGCCAGCGACGGCGGCGCGATTGACAAAAGACCCCGCGCCGCCACGTCGTCATGCACCGTGTCCGCGCCTGAAAAAATCCTCGTCGCCATGTCCGGCGGAGTCGACAGCTCCGTCGCCGCCCTGCTGCTCAAGCAAAAGGGCCACGCTCTCGTGGGCGCCTACATGAAGAACTGGATCAACGAGGACAACATCATCGGCCACTGCCCGTGGATGAGTGACATCGAGGACGCCCGCGCGGTCTGCGATCGACTCGGGATCGAATTCCGCGTCGTCAACCTCATGCGGGACTATCGCGAGCGCGTCGTCGCGTATCTGCTCGACGGTTACCGGCGCGGCCTCACGCCCAACCCCGACATCATGTGCAACCGCGAGATCAAGTTCGGGGTCTTCCGCCAATGGGCCCGCGACCACGGGTTCTCCGCGGTCGCCACCGGCCACTACGCGCGGCGCGAGACGCTGCCCGACGGATCCCTTGCACTCGTCGAGGGAGCCGACAAAAACAAGGACCAGTCCTACTTCCTCGCCCTGCTCTCCCAGTCCCAGCTGGCCGAAGCGCGTTTCCCCGTCGGCCACCTGCCCAAACCCGAGCTTCGCCGCCTCGCCGCCGAGGCAGGCCTGCCCACCGCCGGCAAAAAGGACAGCCAGGGCATCTGTTTCATCGGAGAGGTGAAGATGCAGGATTTCCTGCGCCAATACGTGCCCGACCAGCCGGGCCCCATCGTGCGCGCCACCGACGGCAAACCCCTGGGCCAACACCGCGGCCTGCACTATTACACCCTCGGCCAGCGCAAGGGCATCGGCGTGCCGTCCAACACCGACAACCAGGCCTACGTCGTGGTCGGCAAGCGGGCGGCGGACAACGCGCTGCTGGTGGCCTTCGACGCCGCCGGCGCGCCCGGTCTTTTCCAAAACGAGGTGCGCGTGCATTCGCTCCAGTGGAACGGCGCCCCGGTCACCGCGCCGCGCCGGTTGGAGGGCCGCGTGCGCTACCGCGACCCGCGCGTCGCCATTGAGATCATCCCCGAAGGCGGCGACACGGCGCTGGTCAAATTCGACGAGCCCCAGCGCGGCCTGGCCGCCGGCCAGATCCTCGCGATCCACGACGGCGAACGCCTGCTAGGCGGCGGCGTTTACGCTTGAGCCTACCGCCGCAGGCGGAATCCGCGCACGCATCGCCGGAACTCCCGACCCGACGCGAAGGCGGGGTCAGAGGACGGTCAGTGACTTGAAATCCTCGGACTGAAACGTGCGCGGCAGGCCGCGTGGATCGGCCATCTTTTTCATCACCGGGCTTTCGGGATGATCCTTGAGCCCCTGCTGCAGGAGCTTGAGCGCCTCCTCGGTGCGGCCGAGCAGCGCGAGCACGAAGGCCTGCTGCGAGAGCTGTTCCGGCTGGTTGTCCTCTTTGTAACGCGCGGCGTGCAGGTCGAGCGCCTCTTTGTAGGCCTTGCGCGCGCCTTCCTTTTTGTCCTGCCTGCGAAGGGCCATGCCCAGGGAGACCCAGTATTCGGGGACGTCGTCGCGCAGCTTGAGCGCACGCTGGAACAGCTCCTCGGCGCGTGAAAACTCGCGGATCTGAATGGCGAACTGCCCCTCGCTGGCCAGGCTGGCGGCCTCGGCTTTGACGGCCGCAGAGACCTCCTTCGACTTTTTGGAGCAGCCGGCGGACAACACCAGAACGGCGCAGGCAACGAGGATGAACAGACGTTTCATGGGTGGAGGGATCACAAATCGGGGGGCACGTTGGCGATGGCCTCCTCCATGGTGGTGAGGCCTTCCTTGACCTTGAGCATCGAGTCTTGGTGGAGCGTCTTCATGCCGTTGCGCATGCAGATTTTTTTGAGTTCAGCGGTTTCCAGGCCGTTGTTGATGCCCATGATGAGTTCCGCGTTGATGATCATCAGCTCGTGGATGCCCACGCGGCCCTTGTAGCCCGACCCGCCGCACTTCGCGCAGCCCTTGGGGGCGGCCTTGAAAATCGGACCGCTCCAGCCGAGCGCCTTTTCCAGCAACTCTTTTTCACGCGGGGAGGGCTCGGTCTGGATCTTGCAGGTCTTGCACGCGCGGCGCATGAGGCGCTGCGCGCAGACGCACAGCAGGGACGAGGAGATCATGAACGGCTCGATGCCCATGTCGGTCAGACGGGCGACCGTGCTGGGTGCGTCGTTGGTGTGCAGGGTGGAGATGAGCAAGTGGCCGGTGAGTGCGGCCTCGACGGCGATGTTGGCGGTCTCCTTGTCGCGGATTTCGCCCACCAGGATGATGTCGGGGTCCTGGCGCAGGAATGCGCGCAGCGCGCTGGCAAAGGTAAGGCCTATCTGCCGGTGCATCTGCATCTGGTTGATGCCGGCGAGCGTGTATTCGATCGGGTCTTCGGCGGTGCGGATGACCAGTTCCGGGGAATTGATCTCGTTGAGGGCCGAGTAGAGCGTCATCGACTTGCCGGAGCCGGTCGGGCCGCAATGGAGAATCATGCCGTAGGGCTGGCGGATGACCTCGCGGTATTTCTCCAGGTTCTCCGGCGAGAAGCCGAGCGCGGTCATCGGCAGCGTGGACTTCTGCTTGTCGAGGATACGCATGACCACACCCTCGCCGTGATTGAGCGGGGCGGTGGAGACGCGCAGGTCGATGTCGATGCCCTTCTTGGTGTATTGCTTGAAGACGATACGTCCGTCCTGCGGCAGGCGGCGCTCGGCGATGTCGAGGTTGCACATGATCTTCAGGCGTGCGACCAGGGCGGGGCCAACCTTGCGCGGCAGGCGCAGCTTCTCATGGCAGATGCCGTCGACGCGGTAGCGGACGACAATCTCTTTTTCCTGCGGCTCGATATGAATATCCGAGGTGCCGGCATGGTAGGCTTCCTCGACGATGCGATTGGCGAGCTGCACGATGGGCGCCGAGGCCTCGCTGACTCCGCCGGTGTCCTCCTCGCTGTCGTCGATCCTGGCTTCGGCGAGGGCGTCGTCGTCGGTGGCGATGGCGCCCATCACGTCGTCGAACCCGAGGGCGGTGGAGGCGGGCTTGTCGGCGTTGAACTTAGCCTTCAGGTCCTTCTCGCGGGCAAAGAGGTGCACCACGTGCATGCCCGTCTTCTCGACGACCTTCTGGGCGATGGACGTGTCGAAGGGATTGGCCATCGCGACCAGCAAGGCGTCGCCGACTTGGCCGACAGGAATAACGAGGTTTTCAATGCAGAAATCCTGGGAGATGCGCTCGAAGGTCTGCGGCCCCACCCGCCAGCGGGAAATATTGAAGGGTGCCATGCCCACGGCCCGGGCGCGCGCGACAAAAATCTGAAACGGCGTGACCCGGTATTCGTCGACCAGGAGCTTGTCGAGGGCGTCGCCGTTGAGATCGGAGGGGTGGTTGATGAGCGCGTCGCGCTGGACTTCGCCGAGCCGGCCCATCTCCACGAGACGGTTGACGATCTGGGTCTGGATTTTGCCGAGGGGCATGAGGCTTAGGAGTTGGCGGAGGCCGGGGACGCACCCTTGGACGCCTCGATTTTGTCCATGTAATCGGCGAGCATCTCCAGGCTGGTGCAATACCAGACGATGAGGCCCCCCAAGGTCTTTTCCCAGTAGGCGCGCACCGCCGGGCTGAGGTAATAAGCCGTGGCCACGAAATAGACTTCCTCCTCGCAATCAAAGGGCACCGTCCAAGTCGCCCGGCAGGCGCCGAGTTCCGTAATGGCGCGCACCTCCTCGGGCACGTCGTAGGAGCGCAGATCCACCAAACCGGTGCCGTGCTCGTCCATCACGTGGTGAATGACGTCGAATTCGTTGAGGACATGGAGCTCGTAGGCGAGAATCGCGAGCACGGAGCTCCTCCGGTAATCGCCGCCGCCGATGAGCTCGAGCAAGCGTTCGTTGGCGGCCTCCAGATTCTCGATCTTGACGAGGTTGGACTCGACGAGGGTCGCGCCAAGCAGCCGGTTGGAGCGCATCAACAGGGAGCGGTGTTCGGGGGTAAGGGTCATGCTCTTGGGTAAAGGAGCCGGTGGATCATCAGGCGGTTTTCTTGATGAGGCGGGGCTTGCCTCCATGTTTGATGACGCGCTTGCGCAGGGCCAGCTTGAGCTCTTCGAGGCCGTCGCCGGTCGCGCAGGAGATTTTGAGGATGTCCACCTTGTGCCGGGTCTTGAACTTCTTGAGGTTGGCGGCGGCGGCGGGCACGTCCATCTTGTTGGCCACGACGACGCGGGGCTTTTTAAGGAGAGACTTGTCGTAGAGCTTGAGCTCGTTGACGAGGGTTTTGTAGTCGTCGCGCGGGTCGCGGTCGTCGGTGCCGGCCATGTCGATCAGGAACATCAGCAGCGTGCAGCGTTCGATATGGCGGAGGAAGCGATGGCCGAGCCCGCGGTTTTCACTGGCTCCCTCGATCAAGCCGGGGACATCGGCGATGAGCAGGCGGTCGAACGTCTCGGGATACTCGATCACCCCGATCTGGGGATGGAGCGTGGTGAAGGGGTAGGCGGCGGTCTTCGGCCGAGCCTTGGTGATGCGGGCGGTGAGGGAGGATTTGCCGGCGTTGGGGAAGCCGACGAGGCCGATGTCGGCGATGCTCTTGAGGACGAGGCGAAACTTGCCGGCTTCGCCGGGCTGGCCGGGGTTGGACCTTTTGGGGGCGCGGTTGGTGGCGGTCTTGAAATGCGTGTTGCCCCAGCCACCGTTGCCGCCCTTGCACAGGACGATCTGCTGACCGTCCTCAATCAATTCCGCGACGGCCTTGCCGGTTTCCTCGTCGATCACAACGGTGCCGAGCGGGAGGCGGAGGATTACGGATTCGCCCTCCTTTCCGTTGCAATCCGCGCCTTGACCATAGTCGCCGGCCTTGGCGTTCCAGTGCGGCTTGTATTTGTAGTCCACGAGATTGTTGGTGTCGTCGTCGCCCAACAAAATCACGTCGCCGCCGCGACCGCCGTCGCCGCCGTTGGGACCGCCCCAGGGCTCGTATTTTTCGCGGCGGAAGCTCACGGCTCCGCGACCGCCATCACCTGCTTGAACTTTGATTACGCACTCGTCTACGAACATGGAGCCGATGCTGCACAAAGCCGCGCGCTTGCCAAGGGGTGCCTTTCAAAAGACGGGTAAATCTCGGTCGGCGGGGCTTGGACACCGCGCGACACCGAGACTCACAGCGCCAGCCGGATGCCCTTGCGGAGATAGGTCGGCACGTCGAGGTCCTGCCCCTCGAAAAGGTTGCGGTCGGTCTTGTCGAAATGACCGCGGCTCTCGACTTCGTTAAAGGTGAACTCATCCTGGGCGACCGGTTTGGCGAGCGGCTCGTGAGTGATTTTTTTCGCGTTCGACGAGGGTTTTGCAGCGTCGACCGGGGCCGGCGTCACCGCCGCGGCAACGGCGGGAATCTCGCCCTCGACCGGCGACTCGCCGGCCGGGATTGCCGGGGCGGTGGCTATCGGACGAGCCGACCGGGACTGCGCGGGGGGACGGCGTACTCCTCCGGAGCGACCTCCGATGTCACTCGTGCCGAGCACGACCACCTCGACCTTGCCCTGCATGTCCTCGTCGATGACCGCGCCCATGATGACGTGCGAATCACGACCGAATTCCTCGGTCACGGCGGTCATGATTTCGTTGACCTTGGGCAGCGTGAGATCGGTGCCGCCGACGATGTTGACGAGCAGCCGGTCGGCCTTGCGGGCGAACTCAGGGGTGGCGCGCAACGGGCACAGCTTGAGCGACTCGATGGCGTCGGACACGGCGTTTTCACCGGCGCCGGCGCCGAGGCCGAAGAGGGTCTTGCCACCGCGCGTGTGGAAGGCCTGGCGGAGCGTGGCGAAGTCGAGATTGATCAAACCGGTGCGGAAGAGCATCGACCAGATGGATTTCACGGCGCGGCCGATCCACGCGTCGGCCCGGGCGAAGGAATCGAGGGCCTTCTCGCCCTCCTCGGCCTGCTGGAGCAGAATGTCGTTGGGCAGCGGGATGACGGCGTCGCAAACCTTGCGGAGCGCGGCGAGCCCGTCCTCCGCCTGCTTTGCCCGGCGACCGCCCTCGAAGGTGAAGGGCAGCGTGACGAAGGCGATGACGAGGGCCCCGGCCTCGGACGCGATTTGGGCCACGGTCGGCGCCGCTCCGCTGCCCGTGCCCCCACCCATGCCTGCGACGAGAAACACCAGGTCGCAGTCTTTGACGACGGCGGCGATTTTCTCGCGGTCGGCCTCGGCGGCGTCGCGACCGAGGTCGGGATCGCCCCCCGCGCCGAGACCGCGGGTCACGGTGGAACCGATGAACACCCGGTCCTGGACGGGCGAGCTGGCCAGCGCCTGGTGGTCGGTGTTGATGACCGCCATCTGCAGACGGTCGAGGTTTTCCATTTTCAGGCGGTCCACGGCGTTGGAGCCGGCGCCGCCGATGCCGACGAGCTTGATGGCGATGGTGCGGTCGGTGAGGATTTCGTGGGAGAGCGGGAGTTCGGGCGAATTCATGGCTGGGTCCTCTTGAAACGGGTTCAGGCGGTGGCGAAGAGTTTACGCATCCAGCCGGGAGCACGGGGGCGGCTGCGGGACGGGGCCATCTCGGCCCGGGCGCTCAGTCCGTAGTGCAGGAGGCCGAGCACGCTGCTGAACCCGGGGTCGCGGAGGTTTTCAGCCACCCAGCCGGGGGCCTCGCCCAGGCGGGCCGGCACGCCGAAGACACGCGCGGCGGCCTCGTCGATGCCGGGCAGCTTGGCGGTGCCTCCGGTGAGGATCAGCCCGGCGGCGGTCTTCTCGGACGAGAACGCGGCGCCGAGTTTCTTGCGCACGACCTCGAAGATCTCGGCGGTGCGGGCGGCGGTGATCTGCTCGATGGTGTGGCGCGGGAATTGACGGTCGCCGATGGCGAAATCGCCGTTGAGCCAGACTTTCTCGGCGCGATCCTTCGTGGCGACGGTGCCGCGGCCGAAGCGGAGCTTGAGCTTCTCGGCCTGTCCCTCGGTCACGCGCAGGCCGAGGCTGAGGTCGTTGGTCAGGTGTCCGCCTCCGACCGGCACGACGCCGGTGACCTGGGCGCAGCCGTCGCGGTAGAGCACGTAGTCGGTGGTGCCGGCGCCGATGTCGACGACCAGGACACCATTCTGCTTTTCCTCGGCCCCCGCGAGCATGGCGCCGGAGGCGAGACTGGAAAGAATGAGTTCGGCAACGCGGATGTTGAAGCCGCGGATAACATGGATGTTGTCGGCGATCTTGCCCTCCTGTCCGTGAACGGTCCAGTAACCGACCTCAAGGCGTTGGCCGACGAGGTGCTCGGGCTCGGGGACGCTCCGCCCGTCGAGACGGAACGGACGCCTCAGGTGGTGGACGACCATGCGCCCCTCGGGAAGGTTCTTGGCCTTGGCGAGGCGGCAGACGGTGTCGATGTCGGGCGCGCTCACGAGATTGTCGGCGGCGGAGACGTTGACCGAGGCCTCGTTGTAGAAGCCGTCCAGATGCCCGCCGGTCTGGGCGAGATAAACCTCGTCGATGCGCACGCCGGCGTTCTGCTCGGCGGCCATCAGGGCCGTGTGGGCGGCCTCGCTGGCGGCGCGGAAGTCGGCAACCGCGCCCTTGATGACCCCGCGCGACTGACATTCGCCCACGCCGATGATGTGAAGGGAGCCTTGGGAGAGCTCGCCGATGAGAACGCTGACCTTCGAGGTGCCGATTTCGACGGCGCCGATGAACTTGGTTCTAGAAATCACGTTTCGAGGAGGAAGTGGAATTGCGGGAAGGAGGCTGGAAAAGGGCGGCGCCCAGGGAGGGCCCCGTTCCGTAAGACTGGGCTGCCGGGGCGCGGTGCGAACCCGGGGAGACCGGAGCGTTCTCGAAGGAAACCGGCACCTGCCGGTCGCCCACGGCGAGGTTGATGGACTTCAACTGGCCGGACGTGGCTTGGGCGGGGACTTCGGAGAGGATGTAGTCGAGCCGGGCGATCTGCCGGTAAAAACTGTCCTGCGACGCCCCGAAGGTGATCGCCTCGACCTCGGACGATTTCACCACCAGCGTGCGATCAAGGGCAAACCGGGCGAGCGAGACGACCTTGAACGAACGGTAAAGCGCCGGGGCCGACGCCTGCGCGGTGCCGAGCAGATCGGCGACCACGTCCATGCCCTCGATCGGGGCGAACCCGGACCCGTCGCGCACAAGGCGGACGCCGTCGATGAACGGCAGGGAGCCGAGCATGACCTCGTCATATCCGTATCCCGAATACACGGTGCCGTCGCGCGCGACCTCGAAGGCCTGCGGCTCGGCGTCGCCGGAGCGGGCCATCAGCCGGGCCACCGGCGTGCGCTCCTGCAGGGTCACGAGCAGCATGTCGGGAAACCGGCGCTCGACCACGGCCTTGCCGACCTGGCGGCCGGCCTCCAGGCGACCCTTAAGCTCGGCCAGATTGATCTCCATGAGGCTCGTGCCTTTGGGCAAGTCGAGCGTCCGGCGCACCCAATCCTTGTCGAGCACGCCGTCGGTGCGCACCGTCATATCGCGAATGGGAACGCCCTTGGTCGGGGCGGTTATCCGCCGGGGATCGGTCTCCCAGAGGGACACGACCTCGTAAACCCCCCAGCCGCACGCCCCGAGCAGGAGAACGAGGCCCACCAAGTTGCCGACCGCCAGGAAAAACCGCTTGCGTCCCTCGCGCCCCATGGTGCGCGGTTTCACCTGCTGGGGAATGTCTCGCCAGCTGCGGGTGCTCGGAGGGTTGAACTTGGACTGGCTCATGGACGCAAAGCCTTAAAGGAGCGCGCGGAAACGTCTCACGGCAGGACTCACCAATTCACGCACCAACGCGGTAAAATCCAGCCCGACGCAGCTCGCGCTCTTGGGCAAAAGACTGGTGTCTTTCATGCCGGGCAGCGTGTTGATTTCCAGCAAATAAAGGGGGTTATTCACATTTTGCTCACAGAGGATGAAATCCACTCGCGCGTAGTCCCGGCAACCGCAGGCGGCAAAGGCGGTTTCCGCAGCCTGCCGCACCATCCTGGTAAGGGACTCCGGCAACGGCGCGGGCGCAAGATACTCGGTCGCTCCCGCAGTGTATTTGCTGGCATAGTCGTAAACCCCTGATTTCGGCCGAATCTCGATGATTCCCATCGCCTTGCCGTTCAACACACCGACGGACAACTCCCTCCCGACAATCCGCGGTTCGATCATCCAATTTCCCCGGGTGATCGCGGCGAGCGCCCGCCCCAGCACGTCGCGATCGGTCACGACGGTCAGGCCCACACTGCTGCCTTCGTCGCTCGGTTTCACGACGACCTGTTCGCCCAGCGCCGACACGACTTCCTCGACCGAAGGCTTCTGGTCGGCCGCAAACGCCAGTTGCCTGGCGACATTGACCCCGCGCGCGGCTGCGGCGGCCTTCGTGGCGACCTTGTTCATCGTCAGCGCGCTGGACGCGGCATCACAGCCCGCATAGGCCACGCCGGCGGCGTCGAGCAAGCGCTGCATGCCGCCGTCCTCACCGAAGGTGCCGTGCAACGTAGAGAACACCACATGCCGCCCGGGATCGAGGCCGGCCGGCAGCGCGTCGGCATCGACGATGAACAGGCGCGTCGGAAACGCACGCGCCAAGGCCTGGGCGGAAGCCGCGCCGGAGCCGAGAGAGACCTCGCGTTCCGACGAGGTGCCGCCGCACAGGACGGCGATGATGGGTTCACGGTTGTTCATAAAACGTCCTTCCATTGCTGGCCGTAGAGCAGCACCTCGGGCTCGAGCCTCACGCCCTGCGCCTGCTCGACGCGGGCGCGCACGCGGCGGACCAGCGCGATCACGTCGGCGGCGGTGGCGTTGCCTCGGTTCACGATAAAGTTGGCATGCACGGGCGAGACCTCGGCGTCCCCCACCCGCTCGCCCTTGAGTCCGGTCGCGTCGATCAATCGCCCGGCGGAATCGTTCGGCGGATTCTTGAATATGCAGCCCGCGCTCGGCTCGCGCGGCTGCGACTTCTGGCGCTTCTCCTTGTAGACCTCGATCTGCGCCGCGATCGAGGCGGCCTCCGACTGCGAGGCCGGCTTGAGCAGCGCGCCCAGCGCGATGGCGTCGTGCAACTCCGCGCAATGCCGGTAGTCCACACGCATCTCGGCTTTCTTCAACGTGCGGATCTCTCCGGCGAGCGTCATCAGCCGCACCTCCTCGACCACGTCAAACATCCATCCGCCCATCGCCCCGGCGTTCATGCGCAGCGCGCCGCCGAGGTTGCCGGGGATGCCTTCCAGAAACTCGAAACCGACCAGCCCGGCCTTGGCCGCCAGACCGCAGAGATTTTTCAGTCGCAGCCCCGCGCCGGCCCAAACGCGTCCGTCGGCCTGATGCTCGAAACCCTCCCATGCCGCCTGGCGCAGACTGATCACCAGCCCGTCCACGCCCTCGTCGGGCACGACGAGATTGGAGCCTCGCCCGAGCACGATCACCGGCCAGGCATGTCCCTTCGCGGCCACGATCAACGCCTGCAAATCCTCGACGGAGGCCGGCTCGGCATAAACGCGCGCCGCGCCGCCGAGGCGCATCGTGGTCTTGCCCGCGAGCGGCTCGTCGCGCCTCACCTTGGTCGCGGGCGACACGACCCCGGAGAGCGTCGCGGCGATCCGGTCCCACTTGGCCGACACCAGCCCGGCTAGCCACTCGCGGGCCGTCGTGTCGATGTCGCCGGCGCCCACAAAAGCCACCAGGTCGCCCGGGCGCACCTCGGCGGCCAGCCGCGCCAGCGTGGCCTGCGTGGAGCCCGCGTGATGCACCACCGCCAGCGACGGAGACTGGCGTTGCAACTCCGCAAACAAATCCGCCGTCGTGCCGCCCGGGATTGGCGACTCGCCGGCGCCATAGACATCGATCAGGTAAACCGCGTCCGCGGCGGCCAACGCGGCTGCGAACTCCACCTTGAACTGCGCGGTACGGCTGAACCGGTGCGGCTGGAAGACAGCGCACAAACGCCCTCCCGCCCTCGAACGGAGGCTGCCAAGAAGCGCGCGGATCTCCGCCGGATGGTGGGCGTAGTCCTCGACCGCCGTAAAATCCCCCGTGGTGCGCAACACCGCCTGGCGGCGTCGCACACCCGGGTAGTCAGCCAGCGACTGGCTGGAAAGTTTTTCCGCCCCGATCACATGAGCCGCCGCCAGCGCGGCCGCGGCGTTGAGCGCGTTGAACCCGCCAGTGGCGCGCACCGTCGCGCTCCCCAAGGGAAACATTCCGCCCAAAGCGAGTTCCGTGACGGTCGCACCGGCTTCGGCGACTGCGGCGCGATAATCGCCCGCCGGCCCGAAGGTGATCGCGGCGCGCGGAAGTCCCGCCGCCACCCGTACCGAGACCGCGCATCCGGCGTTGATGAGCACCGCCTGCGTGGTGCGCTCGAACAAAGCGCGAAACGTCGCTTCAAGCTCCGCCGCCGTGCGGTAGTAATCCGGGTGATCCCAGTCGAGGTTCACCGCGACGGTCACCGTCGGCGAGAAACGCGCGATCGTCCCGTCGCTCTCGTCGATCTCGGCCACGACCCAGTCGTTGGCGCCGACGCCGGCGGGCGGAAGCAGGTCGCTGTTGAAGAGTCCGCCCAACACATGGCCGGCCGGGAAATCCGCCGCGCGCAACGCCGAGACCAGCATCGCGGTCGTGGTCGTCTTGCCGTGCGAGCCGCACACGGCGACCAGCCGGCGGTCTTTCGTGACCTCGGCGAGCAATTCACCGCGCCGCACCACGGGCAATCCTCGCGCGCTGGCCGCCGTCATGACGGGATGCGCGGGCGCGATGGCGGAGGAGCACGCCACCAACTGACACTCCGCAGGGATTTCGCCGGGCGCCGTCAGCACGACGCCGGCGCGCACAAGCTGCACCCGCATGGCCTCGGCCATGGCGTCGTCCTCGCCGCTCACGCGGAAACCCCGCCCCGCGAGATAAATCGCCAGCGGCCCCACGCCCATGCCGCCGACACCGGCGCAATGCACCGAGTTCACCGTGAGTCCGAAGAGTGATGGCCGTCCCGTGCTCATGAGCGTTTCCCGGTGTCTAGGGCCTCCAGATCGTCGAGGATAAACGTGAGCGTGGCCGCGTGATCGCGGCGTTGCAGGCGCTCGCGGATCGCCCGGCGGCGGTCGTCGTCGCCGAGCAAGGCGAACACCTCGCGCGACACGGAGAGAAGATCGTTTTGATCGATGACCAGGCCGCCGCCCTCCCCGGCAAACCACGCGGCGTTGGCCCGCTGGTGATCGTCGGCCGCGTGCGGGAACGGCAGCAGGACGGCCGGCGTCTCGCAGCGGAGCAGCTCGGCGATGGAGCCGGCGCCCGCGCGCCCGACCACGAGATCCGCGGCGGAGAGCAGCGCGGCCACCTGGTCGCAGAACGGCACGAACACGGCGCTGACCGGCGATTGGTCCGACGCCTTGAGGTTGAGCACCTCCGGCGCGCCCTTGCCCAGACCGGTCACGCAATACAGTTGGATGCCCTCGTTGGCCAGCCGGGGGAGTTCGCGGCGCGCCCAGTCGTTGAGCACGGTCGCGCCCTGGCTCCCGCCGAAAATCGCGAGCACCTTCCTGGACGGGTCGAGGCCGAGCAGGCGGCAGGCCTCCTCGCGCGGGAGCCGCTTGATCTCGCCTCGCACCGGCAGGCCGGCGTGCCGCACCACATCCCCGCGCAGTCCCTGGAGGTCAATGCCCGGCGGCAGGTAAACGCGCCGCGCGAAACGGGCGAGCGTGCGGATGGCCCGGCCCGGCACGCGGTTGGCCTCGTGGAGGGCGACCGGCACGCCGCGCAATCGGCCCGCGACGATGACCGCCGCCGTGGTGAACCCGCCGAAGCCGACGATGCCGGAAGGCCGGAGGGAACGCACGAGCCGGACGCTCGTGAAAAAACCCTTGGTCTGCGACACCACGAACCGCGCGAACCCCGCCGGTTCCAGGGTGAACGGCGAACCGGGAATCGGCACGAAGCGCAGGTGCGGGTATTTCTCGACCAGGCGCGCATCGACGCGCTTTTGGCTGATGAGCAGCGTCGCGGTGTGGCCGCGCGCGGCCAGGCCCTCGGCCAGCGCGATTCCGGGCGAGAGATGTCCGCCGGTGCCGCCGCAGGAGAGCAAGTAGTGGCTCATGTGATTTCCTCCATCGCGCGACGTCCGTGCCGCAGCCCGGTGCGCGACCAGGTGCGTTGCGTGTTGAGAATGATGCCGAGGAGCACGCCCATCAGGAGCAGATTCGAGAGACCGGCGCTGATAAAGGGCAGCGACATGCCCTTGGTCGGGAAGATGCCGGTGACCACGCCGAGGTTGATGACGGCCTGCAGGCAGATCATGAGGACCGCACCGGCGACCAGCAGATACTGGAACATGTTGGGCGCGCGCCGCAGGTGCAGGAAACCGGCCACGAAGATGATCGTGAAGACCCCCACCACGCCGAGCGTGAAAGCCAGACCGAGCTCCTCGCCGATCACCGCAAAAATGAAGTCCGTGTGTGCCTCGGGAAGAAAACTCATCTGCTGCCGGCCCTGGCCGAGCCCCACGCCGTCGGTTCCACCGACCGCAAACGCCAGCAGCGACTGCCAGAGCTGGTAAGTGCCAGCCTGCTTGTTCCCCTCGACGTCGAGGAACGCCGTGAACCGCTGAAGGCGGTTGGGGATCAGCATCACCACCACGGCGAGCGCCCCGGCGGCCGCCAGCACCGAGGGAATGATGTAGCGCCAGCTGCCGCCGGCCAGAAAAAGCATGATCAACCCGACGGCGAACATCAGCGCCGCCGTGCCCAGGTCGGGCTCCTTGGCCACCAAGGCGGCGAACCCGACCACGATACCGATGGGGAAGACGAAACCGCGCTTGAACTGGGCGATGCGCGTCTGGTTAAGCGCCAGATAATGCGCGAGGCAGAAGACCATCGCGATCTTGCCCAGCTCCGAAACCTGGAACCTGACCGGCCCCAGGCCGAGCCAGCGACGGCTGCCTTTGACCGAGATGCCGATGTGCGGGATCAGCACCAGAACCAGCAGGGCGACCGCCACGCCCGCCACGATCTTCACATGACGCCGGGCGTATTCCAGATCGAGACGACTGACCACAAACGCCGCAAACGCGGCCATGCCCACGCCGGCGATCTGTTTGTAGAGATAAGTGTAGGGACCGCCCTTAAACGAGACGGTCGCGCTGAAGAGAATGGAAAGCCCCAGGAAAACCAGCCCGATGGCGCAGACGACGATGATCGCCGCCGCGTTTAACGTGAAGCGGCCGCGAGAGGCATCGGTCGCGGGAACGTCGTGGACCATCTGGGCGGTTTCCAGGGTAGCGGAGTGTGGAGGCGGGACGGTTGATGACGGCGCTTACTCGATGCGCGGAGCTCCGGATTCCTCGACGCGGATCACCGGGGCGTCAGCCGCGGAAGTCGAGGGTGTGATCAACGGAGACTCGCCGGTGGCGGGAGCCGACTCCAGCAGCGGCGACGAAAAAACCGGGGCGGCCGGCGCCGGGGCGGCGGGGACCGGGGCGGGCGTCTCCACGGGAGCCGGAGCCGCCGGCTTGGCCTTGGCGGCGGGTGTGGCCGAGGATTTGGCCGGGGCGGCCGGCGCCTTGGCGGAGGAATGGGCGGCGGGGATCTTCAGCGACTGGCCCACGCGGATCTTGGTGGGATCGGCGATGTTGTTGGCGGTGGCGATGTCTCCCACCTTGACCTGATATTTCTTGGCGATCACGCCGAGCGTCTCGCCGGACTTGATGACGTGAATGATCGCCGGGGCGGAGACCGCAGGAGCCGGGGCGGGCGCGGCGGCGGCCGCAGGAGCCGGGAGGGCGGGCGCGGGACCCTTGCCGGGAATCACCAGCTTCTGACCAAGGTGCAGGGTGGAATCGGTGCGCAGGTTGTTGGCGGCGGTGAGCTGCTTGACGGTGACGCCGTTTTTCTTGGCGATGGACCAAAGGTTGTCGCCCTTGGCCACGGTGTAGGTGACGGGCGCGGCCGGCGCGGTCACCTCGGCGGCGACCGGCGTGCCCGGACGCGTCGGGCTGAAGCGCACCGAGGCGATCTCGGCGGGCGCGGCGGGCGCGCCGACCGGGGAGGATGCTTCGGAGGAGGCCAGCGGGGATGATTCGGCACCGAGGACGGGAGCGGCGGAGGGCGCGGGTTTCTTGCCGGTGGAGCGGCAGCCCGGAATCGCGAAAATGAACATGAAAACGGCGACATGGACGCCCATGACTACGCCGAAGATTTTAACGAGTTTCATAGATGATTTGGTTTGTGGAAATTTAAGCGGGATTGGGAAATTACACGACCACGGCTCCCAGATTGTTAACGAGTGCGACGAACTGCCGGCCGCGGTCCTCGTAGTTTTTGAACTGGTCAAAACTGGCGAAGCCCGGGCTGAGCAGAACGTTGTCCCCGGCGACCGCCGTCTCGCCGGCGCGGCGCACCGCCTCGGCCAGATCGCCGCACACGGTGTGGGCCAGGCCGGCGACCCCGGCGAACGTCGCCAGCACATGCCGCGTCTCGCCGATGAAAAACGCGTGCCTGACCTGCGGGGCGATGCGGCGGACAAAGGCGGCCACGTCGCCGCCCTTCGACTTCCCGCCGGCGATCAGAATCACCGGCGCGCCAAAACCGGTGACCGCCGCCTCGACCGCGTGGAAATTGGTGGCCTTGGAATCGTTCCACCAGGTCACGTCGCCCCGCACCGCCGCGCGGGCCAGCCGGTGCCCGCCCAGGCTGAAGGTCCGGGCGGCGGCGTAGAGCGCGGTCTCGCGCAGCCCCTGGCTTCGCCACCAGGCCGCCGCGAGGATGAAGTTTTCCCGCTGCGGGTAATGCGCGAACACCGTGCCGCGCAGCAGCACGTCGCCCGGCTGGCCCTCGCTGGCCACATGCGCGTCGGCGGGCAGCGTATGCCCGAACTTCTCCGCGCAGGCCTGCACGCTGCTGCCGGCGAACACATGGCCGCCGACGGTGCGCTCAAACAGGCGCCACTTCGCCTGAAAATACTCCTCCATCGTGCCGTGGCGCTCGAGATGGTCCTCGGCGAAGTTGGTCCACAGGGCGGCGTCGGCGCGGAAGTGGCGGAGCATCTCCGACTGGAACGAGCTGACTTCGCAGACCGCGACGGAGTCGGGGGAACCGCCGTCGCGGTCCGCCACGAGCCGGGAAAACGAATAACCGATGTTGCCCGTGGCGCTGGCATCGCGGCCGATTGAGCGCAAGGCGTGGGTGAGAAACTCGGTGAGGGTGGTCTTGCCGTTGGTGCCGGTGATGGCGACCACGGAGCCGCGCCAGAACAACGAGGCGAAATCCAGCTCGGCCAGACAAACCGCGCCGGCCGCGCGCGCCTCGGCCAGCCAGGGGTGCGTCGGGGGGAAGCCGGGCGAAAAAACCGCCAGCGGGTGCGCGCCGGCGGCCGCGCCGCGGAACTCGGCCGTGGTGCCGTCGGCGCCGCTTTGGTCAAAGATGACACCGGTGCCGCCGATCTTGCCCACCAGGTCGCGCACGGCCCGGCCGCTCACACCGCCGCCAAAGATGGCGACGGGATGCGCGAGGAGCGGACGGATAAACTCGGGGGTGACGAGCGGCATCAGCGGAGTTTGAGGGTTCCCAGGCCGGCCAGGGCGCACATGAGCGAGATGATCCAGAAGCGAAGCACGACCTTGGTCTCGGGCCAGCCCGCCTTCTGGAAGTGGTGGTGGATCGGGGCCATGAGGAAAAACCGCCGGCCCTCGCCGTGGCGGCGCCGGGTGTATTTGAAAAAGCCCACCTGGATCATGACCGACAGCGCCTCGGCCACGAACACGCCGCCGACGATCACAAGCGTGAGCGGCTGCTGGACCATGAACGCGATCAGCCCGATCAGGCCGCCGAGCGCGAGCGACCCGGTGTCTCCCATGAACAGTTCGGCCGGGTAGGAGTTATACCAGAGGAACGCCATGCCGGCGCCGACCAGCGCGCCGCACACGACCGCCAGTTCGCCCGTCCCGGGCACATGGCTGATGAGCAGATACTCGGCGATCTTCACGTTGCCCGCCGCGTAGGCCATGATGCCGTAAACCAGAGCGACGGTGATCGTGCAGCCGATGGCCAGCCCATCGAGCCCGTCGGTCAGGTTGATGGCGTTGCTGAAGCCGACCACCCAGAAAAACACCAGGACGAACAACGCCGCCACGGGCATGGCGGTGAGCACCGGATATTTGAGAAACGGCACCCACAGTTCGCGGATCTTCTGCGCGCTCATCGGATGCCAGACCAGAGCGGCCAGCGCGGCCACGGTGATGAGCGTCTGCCAGACCATCTTTTCCCGCGAGGAGATGCCGTCGCGGTTTTTCCGCACGACCTTGAGGTAGTCGTCGCGGAAACCGACGGCGGTCAGCGCGGCGTAGACGAACATCGCCACCACGATCCAGATGTTGGGCTGCGCCCAGAGGACGGTGCTGAAAAACACCGAGAAAAATATCAGCAACCCGCCCATGGTGGGCGTGTTTTTCTTGTCGAACCTGCGGGCAAGATCGCCGGTGCGGTCGTCGTCGTAGTGCTGGCCGAACTTGAGCGCGCGCAACTTGCCGATGAGCCAGGGCCCGATGACGAAGCCGATCAGCGCGGCCGTGCCGGCGGCCATGAGCGTGCGCAGCGTGATGAAGCGCAGCACGCGCAGCGGTCCCCAGAATTCCTCGTAGTCTGCCAGATAGCTCAGCATGGCGTTCTCAATGGGCGGATGCGCCGCCGTCCCCTCCCAAAACGGTTTCCAGCCGGTAGCGCCGGCTGCCCTTGATAAAGACCGCGCCTTGAAACGCCTCCAGCCGCGCGCGCACCGGGTCGAGCGTCTGCACCACCTCGACCTGCGTCTTCTGGGCGCCCTGGGCCAGCGCCCCTTCCCGCACCGAACCGGCTTCGTCGCCGATAACCATCAGGTGGTCCTGCGGACGCAGTCGCAGCGAGCGGCCGAGCGCGAGATGATAGGCCGGCGACTCGGAGCCCAGCTCCTCCATGCAACCGAGCACGAGCAGGCGCGGTTCGTCCTCGGGGACGAGCGCCTGGAACACATCGAGCGCGTCGGCCATGGCCGCGGGGTTCGCGTTGTAGCAATCGACGTAGAGCAGGCGTCCATCCTCGCGGCGCAGTTCGCCGCGCAGCTCGGCCGCCCGCCAGCCGGCCAGGCGATCACGGACGATCTCGGAGCGCACGCCCAGGAGGAGCGCGGCGCGGATGGCCAGCGCGGCGTTTTGCGCCATGCCGTCGGAGATCCGCCGGAGGGCGAAATTAAGCGCCTTGCCCGAGACGGAATCACGCATGGCGATGAGCGTCTCGTCGGCGCACTGGATAAGGGTGTAAAACGTGTTGGCCGGCGGGAGATCCGAGGGAATCGGAAGATCGGCGCGGCCCAGCCGCCAGGTGTTGACGCGGAGATCGCGAAAGGGCGCATACCGGCCGCACGACTGGGGAAACAGCGCCGAGCCGCCGGTGTGTACGGCGGCGGGCAGCGCGGCCTTGGCGCGGGCCACGCCCTCGAGCCCGCCGAGTTCCTGCAGATGCGCCGGTCCCACCAGGGTGATGATGGCGAAATCGGGCTCGATCATCCCGGCGAGCACCTCCATCTCGCCGGGCGCTCCGATGCCGGCCTCGATCACGGCGAAACGATGCCGGTCGGGGTCTAGGCGGGTCAGCGTCAGCGGGACGCCGAGGTGGTTGTTGAGATTGCCCTCGGTCGAGAGCACCCCGCCCTCCTCGCCGCCCAGCAGCAGCGCGAGAAGGTTCTTGGTGGAGGTCTTGCCGGCGCTGCCGGAAATGCCGACGACCGGACCGCGAAAGGCGCGGCGGTGCTCGCGGGCGACCGCTTGAAACGCGGAAAGCGGATCGCGGACGACGAGTTGCGGCAGTGTGAGCGCGGGATCGGCGCGCGAGACGATCGCGGCGCCCGCGCCGGCGGCCTGGGCGGAAAGCAGGTAATCATGGCCGTCGCGCTGGCCCGTGCGCAACGCGACGAAGACCTGGCCGTGACGCAGCCGGCGCGAGTCCATGTTGAAACCCGTGAGCGGAGCACGCGGAATCGAGGTCCATTGGCCGGACGTCCAGGCGGCGAGTTTTTCTGGGGGAAAGACGAGCACGGCGGATCAGGAGGTGCGCTTGATTTGTTTGATGGCGATCAGCTCGCGCACGACCTGGCGGTCGTCGAAGGGGCTGACGGTGTCGGCGAATTCCTGGTAGGTCTCATGGCCCTTGCCCGCGATGAGCAGGCAGTCGCCGGGCTTGGCCATGTCGAGCGCGAGACTGACGGCGCGGCGGCGGTCCTCGATCCAGGTGATCTTGAGGGGGGCGGTCACGCCCGACTGCATGTCGTCGAAAATCTGCGAAAGCGGCTCGCCCCGGGGATTGTCGGCGGTGGCGAAGGCGAAGTCGGCGTAGTCCTGCACGGCCTTGACCATGAGCGGGCGCTTGGTGCGGTCGCGGTTGCCGCCGCAGCCAAAGACGACGAGGAGGCGGCCGGGAGTGATGGCGCGGAGCATGCCGAGGGCGTTGCTAAGGGCGTCGTCGGTGTGGGCGTAATCGACCAGGACGTTGAAGGGCTGCCCCTCCTCGATGCGCTCCATGCGGCCGGGAACTCCGGCGAAGTCGCGCAGGCGGCCGAGCAGCGCGCCCGGGTCGCGGCCGAGGCCCCAGGCGGTGGCCAGCGCGGCGAGCAGGTTGCTCACGTTGTAACGGCCGATGAGCGGGGAATCGACCGCCGCCGTCCCCTCGGGCCAGACGAGCCGGAACGCGGTGTTCTTGAAATTGAGCGTGACCTGCTCGGCCCGGACCTGCGCGTCAGGATGCTCGCCGTAGGTGACGACGCGGGCCGTGGGCACGGCCTCGCGGATGCGTCCGACGAGCCGGATTCCGTAGGGATCGTCCACGTTGACCACGGCGACCTTGGGTTCCGAGCCGGTGTGTCCGGTGAACAGACGGGTCTTCACGTCGAAATAGGTCTCCATCGACTGGTGGTAGTCGAGGTGGTCGCGGGTCAGGTTGGTGAACACGGCGGCGCCGAAGCCGAGGCCGAGCACTCGCTGCTGGTCGATGCCGTGGGAGCTCACCTCCATCACCGCCTGGCGGCAACCGGCGTCGCGCATCTGGGCGAGCATGCCGAAGATGTCGAGGGACTCGGGCGTGGTCTTGTAGGACGGCACCGTGCGGGCGCCCAGATCGTAGTTGACCGTGCCGATGAGACCGACGCGACGGCCGTCGCCGAGCAGGTGCTTGATGAGGTGGGTGACGGTGGTCTTGCCGTTGGTGCCGGTGACGCCGACGACCTGAAGGTCGCGGTCGGGAAACTTGTAGAAGCGCCGGGCGACGAGGGCCAGCGTGGCGCGGGCGTCGGCCACCTGGATAAAGGTGACTTTGGCGGGCGTGGGCACGGGGATCTTTTGGGTGACCACGGCGACGGCTCCGCGATCGACCGCCTCGTCGATGAAGCTGGAGCCGTCGGCGCGCAGGCCCGGCAGCGCGAAGAATAGCGTGCCAGGCACCACGCGGCGGCTGTCCATGACGAGGCCCGAGATGGGGCGGTCGAGCGAGCCTTTGACGGCGATCGCCTCGTTCTCACTGAGGTAGTCGGAGAGTTTGGGTGCCATTTTAAAGAGCCGGTTGCCGGGGGCGTCGGCCTGGCGGCGCACTGCCGCAGCGACGCGAGGTTGTCGGAATGCGCTGATGAGCGCGTGATTCTGGGTAAGATAGCCGATCATCGGCGGCCTCCGTCCATGACCAGCAAACCGCGGCCGGGTTCGACTACGGGCTTGATGTCCAGATACTGGATGAGTTGCTCGGCGATGTGCTTGAAGCTGGGTGCCGCCACGGTGGAGCCGTAGGCGACACGACCGCCTGGAACCTTGGCGTCGTCTACGATGACGGTGATCACGACGCGGGGGCGGGTGGCGGGGAAGAACCCGGAAAAAGAGCCGACGTGGTTGCGGTCGGAATAACGGCCGTTGATGAGTTTCTGGGCCGTGCCGGTCTTGCCCGCGACCTCGAAATTGGGGATGGCGGCCATCGGCGCGGTGCCCTCCTTGGAGGCCACGCCCTCGAGCATGACGGCCATCTGCTCGGCGACCTTGGTCGAGACGACCTGGCGGCGCACGGAACCGGTGAACGTGTAGATGGGCTCGCCGGAGGCGTCGGTGATCTGGCGGATGATCTGAGGACGCATGAGCGCGCCACCGCTGGCGATGGTCGCCATGGCGTAGTGGATCTGCATCGGTGTGGCCGAGATGCTGTAGCCGGCCGGGATGCGCGTGATGTCCACCCCGCTCCATTTATCGACGGGATTGAGAAACCCGGAGACCTCGCCCCCGAACGGAAAACCGCTTTTCTCTCCGAAACCGAAAGCCCGGGCGTATTCGTAGAGCTTTTGCTCGCCGAGCCTCATGCCGAGTTGGGCGGCGCCCACGTTGCTGGAATGGCTGATGATCTCGGCCACCGTCAGCGGGTGGTTGAAGGGATGATCGTCGCGCATGAAGCGGCGCGGCCTGCCCCTGTACTCGATCGAGTCGATCGAGCAGTCGAAGCGGGTGGCGGGCCCGACCAGGCCGTCGTTGAGGGCCCCGGCGGCGGCGACGATCTTGAAGGTGGAGCCGGGATCAAGGATGTCGGTGATGGCCAGATTGCGCATCATGCCCATCTGCTCCCTGGTGAGCGTGTTGTATTCGTTGAGGTTGAAGGTCGGGTAGTTACCCAGCGCCAGGATGAAGCCGGTGCGCGGGTCGCTCACGATCACCGAAACCTTGGCCGGGGTGAATTTTTTCACCATGGCGTCGATCTCCTCCTCGACGATGTGCTGGATCGCGGAGTCGATCGAAAGGCGCACGCTGTAGCCGGGGGTGGGAGCGACCTCGCGATTGCGGAACTGGGCGAGTTCGCGGCGCAGTCCATCCTTCTCCGACTCGCGCCAGCCGTCCTGGCCCCGCAGATAGAAGTCGGCGAAGGCCTCGATGCCGGCGGCGGGATCGCCCGCCTTGTTGACAAAGCCGATCAGGTGGGCGGCCAGCTGGTTGTGGGGATAGGCACGCGTGTAGCTGCGGGTGCCGTAGACGCCCTTGATGCCGAGCCGGTTGATCTGCTCGTAGGTGGACTCCTCGACGGTGTCGCTAAGTTTGGCCCAGCGGATGAGACGCTCGCCGGTCGGCGCCGGCTCGTCGGACGCACCCTCGGCGCCACCCTCGACGGGAGCCGGCGCGGCGGCGGGACGGGTCTTGGTGGTGAAGATGCGGCGCAGCTCGGCCGCCGGCATGTCGATCAGGCGGGCCAGTTCTGGCCACTTGGCCTCGTCGGCCTTCAGCAAGGCCTGCGGATCGACGCCCAGCACGATCAGGGAACGCGAAGTCGCGAGGCGGTCGCCCTTGTCGTCGAGAATGTCGCCGCGGCGGGCGGGCTCGACGATGATCTGGCGGCGGGCGCGCTCCACGTAGCCCATCAGCCGGTCACGCTCGAAGACATGCAGATCCAACAGGCGCAGCCCGATGCAGCCAAAGCTGGCGAGAACGCCGGCCCCGAGCAGGAAGATGCGGTAGTTGGAGGCGAAGCCCTTCGACATGGCTGGTTGGCGGGAGGGTCAGCGCTGGTTGTTGACGACGCGGAAGCGTACCGGTGCGGTGGAGACGGCCTCGGGGGCGAACACCTCGGCGTTGTTGCGGGCGGCCAGCCTGCGTTCAGGCGACTCGCTCACACGCACGACCTGGGGTTCCCTGGGAAGGACAAGCCCGAGGCGCCACTCGGCGTTGCGCCGGGCGAGGACATCGATCGACTGCTCGGCGGTGATGCGGGTGTTGAGCTCGGCAAGCTGGCGCTCCGACTCGACGATGCGCTGCGCATACTCGCGGGTGGAGTTGGCCGTAACGGAAATCTGGTGACGCAACCACACCGTGCCCAGCCCGATGGAGCCGCTGAAGCAGATCATGACCAGCGTGTAAACGAGCAGCTGGTTCACGAAGGCGTGGTTGTTTTTCTTGTTCATGGAAGGGCGGCGGCGCGGTGAGCGTGGATCGGCGTCTGATGGGGTTTAGAGTTTGCGGAGGGCACGCAGCTTGGAGGAACGGCTGCGGGGATTGGCGGCGATCTCGCCGGGAGAGGGCGTGACCGGACCGCGGGAAAGGAGTTCGGCGTGCTTCACGCGCAGGTCTTGCGGGCGGTGGTCGTCCTCTCCCTCGGGGAGGCCGGCAAGGCGGCGGAAAAACCGCTTGGCGATACGATCCTCCAGCGAGTGGAAGCTGATCGCGCAGAGCACGCCGCCCGGGGCGAGCCGGTCGAAGGCGGCGGGCAACGCCCGCTCGATGGCGCCCAGCTCGTCGTTGACCGCAATGCGGACACCTTGGAAGGCGCGCGTGGCCGGATGGATTTTGGAGGCGAAACGGTCCCGGGGAGGGATCGCGTCGGCGATGATCGCGGCGAGCGAGGCGGTGCGGGCCAGCCGGCCGGTGCCGCGGGCGGAGATGATCGCGCGCACGACTTGGCGCCAGTTTTTTTCCTCGCCGTAGTCGCGCACGGCGCGGACGAGCATCTCCTCGGTGGCTGTTTCCAGCCACACGGAGGCGGGCACGCCGGAGCGCGGGTCCATGCGCATGTCGGCCGGGGCGTCGTTGCGGAAGGAGAAGCCGCGACCGGCGTCGTCGAGCTGGAAAGAGGAAACACCGAAGTCGAAGAGGATGCCGTCGAACTTTTCCAAGGGCAATTCACCGAGCCGTCCGAAGTCGCGGTCGATGAGCGCGAACCGCCCCTCAAACTCCAGGCGGAGCACGTCGGCGCGAGGCTGGGCGGCGGGATCCCGGTCGAGTGCCACAACCTGGACTCCAGGGGCCGCTTCGAGAATGGCGCGAGTATGCCCGCCGCCGCCGAACGTCGCGTCCAAGTAGCGCCCGCCCGGGCGCGGGGCGAGCAGCTCCAGCGTTTCGCTCAGCAAAACGGGTTGATGGCCGGAGGTCATGACGGGGATGACGGCTTCAAGCGGCATGGCGCTCGAAGAAGACCGACGGTTGCGGCTGCGAACGAAGAAAGAGCGGCCCTGAAAGCCAGACGGGACGGGCGGCCATCGCGACGGCGAGATTGTTCTGCTCAAAACGCGAGCAAACGCCCGTCGCGGCGGCGAAAGCAGATCCACGCCGGCGGCGACCGAATCGGGCCGGAGACACCAGCGAACGGATCGGCAGAAAGGGAGGGTGGTTGCGCATGACTTAGATACCGAGGCGGCGCATGAGATCGCCGAAATTCTCGCCGGCCGTGCGTTGTTCCACGCGGCTCCAGCGTTCGGGGCTGTAAAGACTGAATTTATTGAGCGAGCCCACCAGGACCGCGTCCTTGGCGATGCCGGCATGGGCCAGCAACTCGCCGTTGAGCATGATGCGGCCCTGCTTGTCGAAACCGAGAGCCTGCGTCTGCGCAAAAAACCTGGCGGCAAAATCCTGCCCCGAACCGTCGGACAACGCGATGGCCTCGATCTTGGTGCGCAGCTTGGCGATTTCGGCAGGAGGAAGGATGGCGATATAGCCATCCGGATGCGGTGTTGCCAAAAACTGTTCCTCATCACCGTGCGCAGCCCGCCACACCGACGGAATCGTGACACGATTCTTGTCGTCCAATGTGTGCCTGTAGAGGCCGGTGTAGGTTGCTCCGGGATGCGTCATGGAGTCTCAGGAAGACAATATCTCCCCAAAACACCCCATTTCAACCCACTTTGCCCCACAATGGTCAAGAAAACTTGGAGATTTTGCCCCGTTTTAACCCCAAAAGTTATCGACATCTTGTCCTCCACCATAGGCTAAGGACCTACCCATTAAGCAGCTAGTCGGTTGCAGTATTGCGCAAGTTGAATGTCGGTGAGCTGAGGCAGACGCTGCAACACGCCTGCGGCTTCGGGTTGCCATAGCAGGCTGCGCAACGGCTCCAGCAACCGGCGAGGCACGTCGGGATCGGCCAGATTGCGCAGGATGGAAAACGTTTCGCGGCGGGCCGGTAGCCCCAGCCACTCCAGCACGGCGTAAACGCCCCCGCGCTCATGCACGGCGGCGACCTCGTCCCAACGCCCATCCCCCGAGCCGCGCAGGTCGGTGTGGGCCGCGAGAAACGGTGCCAGCGCGGGCGTCTCGTCCAAATCGGCCAGCAACCCCGGGCATCGCGCCAGAATCAACAGTGTCGCCAGGCGACCAAAGCGAAACCGCTCGAGGAACGAGCGCTCGGCCGCCGGGATAAACTCCAGATAACGCCGCCAGGCCGTAGCGTTCAATTGGACGGCGCCGGAGGCCAGGATCCCCTCGCCCGCCGCCACCGCGATCCAGGCGTCGCCATCCCGGCGTTCAAGACGCGCCTCCGGCCAGGGAGTCACGCGATAAACGGCCCCGAAATGCGACCAGGTCAGGTCGATGGCCGGGGAGAGGACGGAACGGGCGGCAGGGAGGCGAGTCGGGCGAAGTTTCATGCGCCCATCATAAAGATTATGTGGGACATTGCTTGTCCCAGTATAGATAATGCCCGAGATTTTTTTCGTGAAACCACGCGCCCAGCTTTCCCGTCCTCCCCTTGAGCGCATGCTGCGCATCCATGACGTGCTTCGCCGCGGCACGCTCGTCAACTGCGCGCGGCTGGTGAAAACCCTGGAGGTGTGCCGCAAGACCGTGGTGCGCGACATCGCCTTCATGCGCGACCGGCTCGACCTGCCGATCGACTACGACGCGCGCATCCGGGCCTATCGCTACACGCATCCGGTGAACGCGTTCCCCACCGTGCAGGTGACCGAGGGCGAGCTGATGGCACTGCTCGTGGCCCGGCGCGCCCTGGAGCAATATCGCGGCACGCCGTTTCACCGGCAGTTGGAAATCGCGTTTGAAAAACTAGCCGGCGGACTGCGCGACAAGATCTCCTTCTCCCCGGCCGACGAGCTGCGCGCGGTCTCGTTCAAAAACGCGGGCCTGGGCAAGGCCGACCTCACGGCCTTCAACGCCCTGAGCGGCGCGGTGCTGCGGCTGCGGGAGGTCGAGTTCGACTACCGGAAGCCGGGGGCGAACCGGAGCCAGCGCCGTCGCGTGCGCCCCTACCACCTCGCCCACCGCGAAAACCTCTGGTATCTGGTGGGACATGACCTCGAGCGCGATGCGCTGCGCACCTACGCGCTGCCGCGCATCGGCGGGGTGCGGGTGGGCGACACCGTCTTCGTGAAACCGGCGGATTTTTCCCCGGAGAAATTCTTCGCCACCGCGCTCGGCGTGCTCGGCGGCGACGGGGACTTCGCGGTGGTGATACGATTCAAGGCCGGGGTCGCCGACTTGGTGCGCGAGCGCGAGTGGCACGAGTCGCAGGAGATGCGCGACCTGCCGGGAGGCGGGCTGGAGCTGCGCCTGCGCCTCGGGGCCCTGGCGGAAATCGAGCGCTGGGTGCTCGGCTGGGGCGCATCGGCCGAAGTGCTCAAGCCCGCCGTCCTGCGGGAAAAAATCCGCGCCGCCGCCGGCGCGCTGGCGGCGGTTTACGCCAGCCCGGCGGACTGATCATTCCTCCAATCTGACGTCGTAGCGGGCAAGGCTGGCGGCCTCGAGGCGGGCGAGCTCGGCCAGGGCGATGCGCAGGTTGACGCGGGCGAGCTGTTCGTTGACGCGGGCGGCGTCGAGATCGCGGCGGGCGTCCTCGACAAATCGATACGTGGAGCGGCCGGCCTGGTAGCGGGCCTTCTCGGCCTCGAATTGCCGCTCGCTGAGCCGCGTGGCCAGCGAGGACACGGTCACGCTCTCGCGGCTGGTCTCGACGGCGCGCACGGCCGAGCGGACCCGGACGAGCAGGTTTTGGTCGAGCTGCCGCAGGAACGTCTCCTGGCGGTCGAGGTTGTTGCGGGCCTGGCGGTAGGCGGCCCGCTCGGAGCGCAGCCCCCAGGGCACCGAGAGGGTGAGATCGACCTGCCAGTTGCGGGAATCGCCGGAAGCCGCGCTGGCCAGGGCGTCGCCGGCGTCGCGGCGCCCGCCGCCGTTGTAGCCGACGGCTGCGCCGAGATCGAGGGACGGGAGGCGGTTGTTTTTGGCCACGGCAAGGTCGAGCCTGAGCTGTTCGGCGAGGAGCTTGCCGGAGGCGAATTCGGGGGTGTTGGCGAGCGCGAGGGCATAGGAACGCTCAAAGGAAACCGGCGGGGCGGGCGAAGGCTCGTCGGGCAGGCTCACGCGACCGGGGCGGGCGGAAAACTCGAAACGCCCGATCAGGCGCAGCAGCGCGTCCTCGTTGTCGCGCACGGATTGTTCGGCGACGATGAGGTCGCGGCGGGCGTTGGCGACACCAACCTCGGACTGCAGGACGTCGAGGCTGGTGGCGACGCCGGTATCGAGCCGGGACTTGTTTTCGTCGAACAGGGTTTGGGCGACATCCAGGCTGAGCTGGCGGACGGCGAGCTGTTCCCTTGAAAAAGCGAGGGTGTAGTAGGCGGACTCGACGTCGCGGATGAGATTGAGGACGGCGGATTTAAAATCGAGGTTGGCCCGGGTGACCCCGAGGCGGGCGCGCTGGATGGCGGCGCGGTTGATGGTCACGCCGAAGCCCTTGAGCAGGGGCTGGGTGGCGGAGAGGGAGAGATCGCTCGTGTAAACGGGGTTAAAGAGCGGCGGCGACGTGTAGGGACGCTCCTTGCCGCGATCGAGCGCGGTGCGCGCGGTGAGGGTGGCCCCGGAGAGGATGCGCTGGGTGACGCCGAGGGTCGAGGACTGGTCCTGCGTGTCGAGAACGGTGCCCAGGCTGGAATCGCGGCGGCCGGCGGCGGCGATGGTGGAAAACAGCGAGGGATCGAAGGTGGCGTCGGCGATGGTGACCTGCTCGCGGGCGTTGTCGGAGGCGAAGCGCTGGAGCTGGAGGTCGAAGTTTTTGTCGAGGGCCCGGGCGACACACTCCTCAAGGGTGAGCGGAGGCGGTTCGCCTGATGCGCGCAGGAGCGGGAAGAGGAAAAAAAAGGCCAGGGCGGAGCGGAACGGAAACGGGCGGATCATCGGATTGAGAGGAGAAACGGGCTTCATTGGCGTTCCAGTTCGCCGTCGGAGATGCGTTTGAAGACGGTGAAGCCGGCCTGCTTGGCCTTGGCGACGCCGACCGGAGCCAGCAGTTTAGGGGTGTTGATCTGCTGTATGGCGACGCGGCGCACGGCCTGTCCGCAGGTCGGGCAGGCGGAGAGCGCTTCGGCGACGGCCTCGTGCCGGTGGTCGAAGCCCTCCCCGCAGAGTTTGCAGGGGGTCTTGACCGGGGCGTAGCGGTAAACGGGCATGGAAGTGCGAAGAGAAACCATCCCCGGCGATTTTGCCAGACGGTTCGGTCGGAAGAGGGACGCAAAAAAGGCGGGCCCGGTGAAGGGCCCGCCTGGCGAAGAAAGCAACGGCCGTTACGGGGTTGCCGGAGCGGTCTTGGCGAGCTCGGCGTCAACCAAACCGGCGAGAATGTCGCCGCCGTTGCGCGACGCGGTGAAGGCGGCCAGACGGGCGCGGGTCTCGGCGAATTTGGGCGACGCGGGGTCGGCGACGGGAAGCTTCTTGTCGGCGGCGTAAACAATCAGGCCCTCCTCGACCGTGGTGACCATGGGGGAGAGCGCGCCTTTATCGAGGGTCTCGATGGCCCCGTAGACGCTGTAGTCGAGGTCCATGGGCGGATTGGCCAGGGTGAAGGCGGGCCATGTCTTGGTGCCGAGCTTGGCGGGGATGACGACGGCGCAGGCCGCCACGGCTTTTTCAAGGGTGTCCCCGGCCTTCAGGCGGGCTTCGAGCGCGGTGCGCAGGGTCGCGCCGGCCTCGGAGAAACGCTTGCGCTTCTCGGCTTCCAGGAAATCGGCGGTGACGCGCTCCTTGACCTCGGCGAGAGCGGGTTGGCGGGCGGGCACGGTCTCGTTCCACACGAGGATGGCGGCGCCGCGGTCGGTCTCGACGGGGTCGGAGAAAAGGCGCTGCGGGCCGGTCTTGAGGGCTTCGGCGGCAACACGGCGGCTGGCGCCGAGTTCGGCGGGCAAGTTGTCGGCGTTGAAGGGAGCGAGTGTCTTGCGGGAGAGCTGGCGGGCCGCGAGGAAGGCGTCCAGGCTGGCGGCGGTGATTTTGTTATCGAAGAGCGCGACGGCGAGGTCGGAGGCGGCGGCGACGGCCAGGGCCTGGGCGCGGTCGGAGCGGTAGGCTTCCTCGACCTGTTTGCGGGCGGCGGCGAAATCGGCGTCGGGGGTGGACGGCGCGGCGGGTTTGTCGGAGAGGGGCTTCAGGAAGCGGGCGGAATTGGCGTCGTAGTAGGCGCGCAGTCCCTCCTCGGTGAAGGTCACCTTGGAGGCGAAGACGGCGGCGGGGAAGTCGATGTAGGAGACACCGACCTTGGTGCCGATCTCGTAGCGGGGGGCGTTGAATTCAAAATATTTGGCGAGGGCCTCGTCGGTCACCGCGATGGCGGGCTTGAAGCCGGGATAGTCGATGGTGACGGCGGCGAGCGTCCAGGAGGTGTCCACGCGGTTAAGCTGCTGCTGGACCTCGAAGGGGAGGACGTTGCCCGGGCCGGAGAGGAGTTTGAGGACGTTTTGGTAGGTGACGTCGTCGGCGATGACGCGGGTCACGTCGCTTTCGCGGATCTGGGGATTGGTCTTCAGGCCGTCGCGGAAATCGGCATAGCGCTTGGCGTCGAATTTGCCATCCGGGCCGGCAAAAACGGGCAGCGTCTGGATGTAGGCGGCCAGCTGGTCCTTGGACGGAGCGGGAAGACGAAGCTCGGCGGCGAGGTGAAGGGCGGCGACGCGCTGGAGGGCGTACTGCTGGAACTGGGCTTCGTTGCGGAGCTGCTGGCCGTGAAGTTGCACGCTCAACGTGGTGTCAGCCACGAGTTCCCGGGTGTCCTCGGCCGAGCCGAGGTTGATGCCGAAGAAGGGCCGGGCCGGGGCCTGCTTGGCGACATGACCCAGGCCAGAGGAGGCATTGGTGATGAAGACAAACGAGACGATGACAAGGACGAGCAGGATAAGGAACAGCCACTTGAAGTGCTGCTGGAAGGTGCGTTGGATCCAGGAAATCATGAAGGTAAAAGGTCTGATGCTGGGTGGCGCACGGGGCGATTCAAGAGCGGAATACGCCGGTAATCGGGATAGTCTCCGCCGGAATCACCCGCGCCGGGGGGAGTTCCCGGAGCCGGTCAACTCACCGCGAGCGGGTGCTCTTCGAGGAGTTCTTCCAGCGTCTTCTTGAAGAAATCCGTGTTGGCGAGCCCCTCGACGGACTCATTGTACCGGGTGATGACGGGGTCGATATCCACAAGGAGAGGGCCGGCGGAGTCCTCGCCAAACTCGTCGTCGAGGCGTTTGAACTCGCCGAGCGTGATGCGGCCGAGAGGGCGCGCGGGCTGGAAACGGAAGTCGGTGGCGTCGGCCCCGCCGGAAGGAGGGATCGGGATGACAAGGTTCATCTTCACGAGGCGGTTGATGCACTCGTTGAGAATCTGGGTGGGCACCTTGAGCCGGGTGCTCAGCTGCAGCGCGGTGCAGGGCGGCAGACAGGCTTGGAAACGACGGCCGATCATCAGCAGGACGATCAGGGAGAGGCGTTCGCGCATGGATTCGGCGAGGGTGTTCCAGGCGGCCTGGCTGTTGCGGAAATTGACGTTTTGAACGGCGTAGCTCACGTGGCCCCCGAGCAGCACGAAGAACCAGAAGACATACAGGCCGAACATCAGGATGGGCAGCAGGCCGAGGGAGCCGTAAAGACTCTTCTGCAACACCACGCGCTTGAGGTAGATGAAGGCGAGGACGTTGTTCATCACGATGAGAGCGGCGACCACCAGGGCGCCGATGAAGGCCGCGCGCCACCAGACCTGCGTGTTGGGGATGGCCCGGTAGAAGATCGTGAGCATGGCGACCAAGACCAGCAGGGAACCGGCGGGCAGGAAAAACTTCAGGGCGGAAACCACGGCGGAGCCGAACGGGATGTGGGCCTCGAAGGCGTTGAACACCGCGCCGGCCGAGAGTCCGGTGAGGGCGGCGAAGAACAGCACCGCGCCGAGCGTGAGCACCGTCCAATAAAACACGATGCGCATGATCCACGAACGGCCGCGCCGCACGCCCCAGATCTCGTTGAAAGACGTCTCCACCGAAGTGAAGAGCTGGAGCACGATGACGATGAGGGTGAGCGCGCCGACCGCGCCGACCGCGCCGTTGCGCGAGCCGGCGATGAAACCGTCGATGATCTGGACCAATTCAGGGTTATCGGTCGTGGTCGAGCCGCCGGCCCGCGCGGTGGCGGTCACGATAGAGCCGGTGGTGGCGTCGGGTGAGCCGGGCAGGGCGCCGGTCCGCTCGAGGTGTTGGATCTGCGGGGCGATTTTCTCGATGATGCCGCCGAGCGTCTGCGCGGCCAGGTTGGGGTCCTGCTTGTCCAGCATGAACCCGGCGACGAGCATGGCGATGGCGACGAGCGGTCCCAGCCCGAGCAACGTGCTGAAACTCAGGGCGGCGGCGCGGCTGGCCGACTTGGTTTCAACCAGGCCCGTGATCGTAATCGAGACCAAGCGGAGCACCGCGTAGAGCCGGCCTCGGAGGGATTTGTCGCCCAGGCAAGACGGCTTCCAGATTTCGGTCCGATAGGTGGCCAGCAGTCGCTGCCAGAGCGGGGCGGGCATGAGACGGATCAGGTCGTAAGGGCAAAAAAGGCGTAGCCGCCCAGGCCGGCAAGCCCCAGACCGGCAGCCAGGCCTATGCCCACGAAGTTGATGAACACCGTGCAAAAATAAAGGCCGGCCGAGCCGATCACATATGCGGAAAGCGGCGCTGTCTGGCCCCGTGTCCAAAGCAGAAAACCAACAAGACCGATGCCCAAGGTGCAACTCAAGCGGACCAACGGGTAGGCTTGAGTGACCTGCAGAATCAGCAGGACGGCCAGCACCGCCTGAAAGACACCCAGCAAGGCGAGCGGATGCCCGATGAGAACGGCGAGGTCGGGGTTGACCAGAACGTCGATCGAGGGCAGCGCCAAGGCGGCAGCGCTGACGATCAGCAAAATGGTGGTCGAATGAAGGCCCATGACCGCGGAGCGTTCGCGGGCCTGGGCGGGATCCAACTTGTCCTTGGTGTCGGCGGTGCGGCCCTCGGCGGCGGCCAGCATGTCATCGACCGAAATCGGGGTGGCCTGCGCGTCGGCGACGTTGAGCGCCTTGAGCTTGGTCTTGGCCTTGAGTTTCAGGGATGTCTTTTCGGGGAAGGCTATCGCGCAGAGCTCGGCATTCTCTCCGACGGGCACCCACTGTTCCTTGCCGGCGTCATAATAGAGCGTCTCCAAAGTGATCTGGCCGGTCTCGGCCAAGGAAACGATGTGCTCGTTGGTAAAAGGGCCTCGGGCTTCGGTTTCGGACGCGTTGCGAATGTAAAACTCCTGCGTGGCCATAGAGGGAAAAGATAAGACAAGACGATGCTCCGAGGAAAAAGGGGTCGCAAGCGTTGTTTTGACCGGCGTTTCGGCGGGGCGCGGGACGATGTCGCGTCCCGAGCCTGCCGTTCACATCCGACTGACCGTGCGCAGCCCAAGAAGATCCAAACCGGTTTCAAGGATCAGCAACGTGCGGGCGCACAACAGCAGGCGGCGGGACCGCACGCCCGGGTCTTCCACCGCCACCTTGTCGGCGGCGTAGAAGGCGCTGAAGTCGCCCGCCAGTTCGTAGAGATACAACCCGAGAAAATGCGGGCGCAGGCCGGAGGTTGCCAGGGAGACGGCATCGGGGAACTTGACCAGCTTGCGGGCGAGGGCGAGTTCGGCGGGCGTCGCGATGGCGTCGGCGGCGGTCTCGGTGGCAAGGTCGCCGGGCGCGACGTCGAGCTTGCGGAAAATCGAGCGGATGCGCGCGACGGCGTAGAGCAGGTAGGCGGCGGTGTTGCCCTCAAGGGAGATCATCTTGTCCCAGGAGAACAGGTAGTCGCTGGAACGGTTCTGGGAAAGATCGGCGTATTGGACGGAGCCGACGCCGACGATCTCGGCTATCTGCGCACGCTCGGCCTCGGGGAGTTCGGCACTGCGTTCATCCACGAGTTTCCGGGCGCGCTCCACGGCCTCGCGCAGGAGGTCCTTCAGCTTGATGTTTTCACCGCTGCGGGTCTTGAGCGGGCGGCCATCCTCGCCCAGCACGGTGCCGAAGGCGACATGCTCGAGACGGGGGACCTTTCGGCCGGTTTTCCCGAACCACTTTTGCGCGGTGAGGAACAACTGCTGGCAATGGTCGCCCTGGCGCGAGTCGATCACATAGGCGGCGGCGTCGGCTTGGAAGTGCTCGCTTCGATAGAGAATGGTGGCGAGGTCGGTCGAAGCGTAATTGGACGCCCCGTCGGATTTGCGCACGATGAACGGCTGCTCCTTGAAGCGCGGATGCTCCGGGTGGAACACCACCAACGCGCCCTGGCTATCGACGGCCAGCCCGCAGTCCAACAGTTCCCGGTAAACGCGGTCCACCTTGTCGTTGTAGAAACTCTCGCCGAGCGTGTGGTCGAAACGGATGCCGAGCAGGTCGTAGATCTGCTGGAAAGCCGCGAAGCTGACCTCGCCGATTTTTTTCCAAATGGCGGTGTTTTCGGGATCGCCGGCCTGGAGTTTTACGAGTTCCTGCTGGGCTTCCTTCAGCACGGCGGGGTCGGCGTCGGAGGCGTTGTTGCCGACTTTGTAGAGGCGCTCAAACTCGACGAGCGGATCGGCGGCCAGCGCGGCCTCCAGCTCGGCGGGAGTGTTGGCGAGAGCCTTTTTGTAGGCCCAGATGATTTTGCCGAATTGCGTGCCCCAGTCCCCGACATGGTTGTCACGGATGACCCGCGCCCCGCAGAAGGCGAGCAGGCGGCACACCGCCTCGCCGATCACGGCGGAACGCAAGTGGCCGACATGCATCTGCTTGGCGGTGTTGGGCGAGCTGTAATCGACGACCCAAGTCTGGCCCGAGCAGGCCGATGCGGCTCCGGCGGCGAGTTGGGCGCGGGAGGCGAAATCGCGCAGCCAAGCCTGGAGCGCGGCCGGTTTCAGCGTGAAGTTGATAAAACCCGGGCCGGCCACGACGACCTCGGCGAAGTCGGCCATGGCAGAGGGAAAAGCGGCGATGAGTTTCTCGGCAAGCGCACGGGGATTTTGCTTCGTGCGTTTCGCATAAGGCAGGACGCCGTTGGCCTGGAAGTCACCGTGCTTCGGATCGGCCGTGCGCACCTCGGGCGAAAAGTCTGCGGCGTCGAAGCCGGCGGCGGTCGCGGCAGTCTTCAGAACCGCGTCAAAAGCGGCGGCGAGGTTGAACGAAACGTGCATCCCATCACTCAACGAAGCCGGCGCACGGCGGCGCAAGCGTGGAATTACCCCCGATCACTCTCGCACGCCGGTCCCTGCGGAACACGGTTTCCATCGCAAAGCCCAGGGCATGGCGGGCACTTTCGGCTCGACATTTCAAGGCAATAGAGTCTCTTTCTAAACTTTTACGGCCATCGGCCGGACCAGCTATTTCACATCTACCTACTACATGACCAAACGCACGATCCCGTCCCGCAGGTTCATCAAGCCGTCGTTTAATTCGCTCATCGAAAAGAAACGCGACGGCCAGGAGTTCACCCAAGAGGAAATCCGTTATATCATTGACTCCACGCTGGATGAAGAGATTCCCCAGCACCAGTTGGCCGCGCTTTTGGTAACGATTTTCTTCCAGCAGATGTCGGCCCAGGAGACCGCCATACTCACCGAGGAATTGATGCTTTCCGGCGAAGTCATCGACTTGTCACACATCGCCAAGCCCAAGATCGACAAATACTCCACCGGCGGCGTCGGCGACAAGACCTCCTTAGTCCTCGTCCCGCTCGCCATGGCCAGCGGCGTGGTGGTGCCCATGATGAGCGGTGTCGAACACGACTACATCATCAGCCCGCTCCAGAAGCTCTCCGCCATACCCGGCTTTAAGAGCCACCTGTCCATCGACGCATTTTCGTCGCAACTGGCCCGCATCGGCGGCGCCATCGTCGAGCAGGACGCCAAACTGGCCCCGGCCGACGCCAAATTCTACGAACTTCGCAAGGAAACCGGCACCATCCCCAGCCTGCCGCTCATCACCGGCTCCGTGCTCTCGCGCAAACTCGCCGAGGGAGCCGAAGGCCTCGTCATCGACGTGAAGTGGGGCAACGGTTCCTTTATCAAGGACCTCGAGCAGGCCAAGCAGCTCGCCCGCTCCATGACCCGCGTCGGTCGTTCGCTCAAGCGCCGTTGCGTCGCCCTTGTGACCGACATGAACCAGCCGCTCGGCGACACCGTGGGCACCGCCCTTGAGGTCAAGGAGGCGATCCAGCTCCTCAAGGGTGAAGGTCCCGAGGACATGAAGGAGCTCGTGCTCAAGCTCGGCATGGAGATCGTGCGCCTGGCCGGCGTCGCCGACTCGACCCTCTCGGCCAAACAGACCGTCCAGCGCCACCTCACCGACGGCTCGGCCCTGGAAAAGTTCAAGGAGCTCGTCAAAGCCCAGGGCGGCGACACCGCCTTCATCGACCACCCCGAGAAATTCCCCGCCGCGAAACACATCCGCAAACTGCCCGCCCCGAAGCGCGGCTATGTGCACACGATCAACGCGGCCATGATCGCCCGCGGCGTTCACCTCCTCGGTGCCGGCGCCGAGAAGGCCGGCGACAAGGTCGATTACGCCGTCGGCGTGTCCGAGATCAAAAAGGTCGGCACCCAGGTGAAGCAGGGCGAGCCGCTCATGATGATCCACTACAACGACGAGTCGAAGCTCGAGACCGCGCTCAACTACTTCAAGGACGCCTACCGCCTCGCGCCCAAGCGCCCCACCCCGCCCCCGCTCGTCGTCGAGCGCGTCGCCTGAGCCGACCCTCGCTCGTTCGGGTTTCCCTCCTGGCCGGCCGGTTTTTCCGGCCGGCCTTTTTTGTTGTAGATTCAGGCCCGCCGCTTGTTTTTCGTCTGCAAATGTCCGAAGCCGAAGACGCATTTCCGCTGGAGCAACCCGACGCCAGACCCGAAAAGGCCGCGCCCGCCTACGACCGCGCGACCTGGCGAAAGCCGTGGGCGCAGTTGAAGTATTTCACGTTCCAGCCCGCGATTTTCCCGCGCCTCCTCGGCCAGGTCTCCTCCGACGCCAAGCCCGGCGATTTCGTCAACGTCTACGACAAAAACGGCAACCTCACCGGCGGCGGTCTCTACAACCCGCGCGCCAAGATCCCCCTGCGCGTCGTCTGCCACTCCACCGAACCCGTCACCGAGGCCTATTTCGATCAGGCCCTGCGTCGCGCCGTGGAACTGCGCCGCGTGATCTTCAAACTCGACGAGACCACCGACGCCTACCGCCTGATCAACTCCGACGGCGACGGCCTCTCCGGCCTCACGATCGACCGCTACGGCGACACCCTCATGTGCGAGCTCTACAGCTTCGGCATGGCGCAGCGCCTGCCGAAGTGGCTGCCGCTGTTGCACGAACTCGCCGGCACGAAGTTCGCCCGCGTGCACGTCGATCACGACCTGGGCTCGCTCGAGGGCATCAAGCCTTCCTGGTTCAACGAAACCAACGCCGCCGCCCCGCGCACCGTGAAGATCCGCGAGCACGGCGTGCGTTACGAGGTGGATTTTGCCGAGGGCCACAAGACCGGTTTCTTCTGCGACCAGCGCGACAACCGCCGCGCCGTCGCCCGCTTTACCCAAGGCAAGCGCGTGCTCGACCTGTGCTGCTACACCGCAGGCTTTTCGCTCAACGCCAAGGTGGTCGGCGGCGCCGAGGAGGTCACCGCCGTCGATCTCGACGAAGCCGCCATCGCCCAGGCCAAGCGCAACGCCAATCTCAACCAGGCCCGCGTCAAGTTCGTCCACGCCGACGCCTTCGCCTACGCCCGCCAAATGCAGCAAAACGGGGAAAAATGGGACGTCGTCGTGCTTGATCCGCCGAAATTTATCTTCACGCGCGACGCCGCCGGCAACTGGGAAGGCCGCCAGAAATACGAAGACCTGAACCTGCTCGCCATCAGCCTGGTGAAGCCGGGCGGCATCTTCATCACCTGCTCGTGTTCGGGACTGCTCACTCTGGAGGATTTTGAGGCGCACGTCATCAAAGCGGCGCACAAACAAAACCGCCGCCTCCAGTTTTTCGATCGCACCGGCCCCGGCCCCGACCACCCCGTCTATTCAAACTGCCTGGAAAGCCGCTACCTCAAACTTCTCTGGGCCCGCGTGCTTTGATCGCATCCGCAATGAGGGCCATCCGGAATGGCGCTTCGTCGGACAGCCGGTGATGAAACGTTCGCCCGATTCCCCATCGATTTCGTCATTTTTTAGGAATCCAACTTTTAACGAATTATCTTATGGAGAAAGGGGGCAAAGACTCCTGCCCCCATAGTTCGCCGGCTCACGGATGCGTCGCCTTGCGAGCTACGCGGGAAAACGCGTGTGGAGAAGGAAAGACATGCACCGCAAGCGCGTCGCGCGAATCCCCGCCGGTTTTTACCCGCAGAAGCTTGGCCGTCCCGCGTTGCGGGTGAAAGATGAAGGTTATGCTCAAGGTTGAGTGATTTCGTGCCGCTTGGTTGATTGTGGAGGTCATCATCGATGGCTGGGCCCCATTTTACCTACCATGATTCCCCCTGATCCGGCGTCGGTACCACCCCCCGACCCTCCGGCATATGCCGTCCCGGCCAGCGAATTATTCCCGCCCCTTTATGCCACCGTAAACGACCAGGGGCGTTTACGGGTGTTGCGTGTGCCCATTGCCCACGCCAACGAACGCTTCTTCGTGCTGGCCGTCCCCTTTCCTCTGCCCAACGGCACCAACAAACGCATCATCAGCCGCACCGATCCCATCATCCCCGACAGTCCGCTCAACGCGGTGCGCTACTACCTGGAATTTTTAAGGAACCAACGCGCCGACAACCAGCTGATGATCCAACTGTGGAACACACGCATCGCCGCCGCCGAAAAACTGCTGGCCGAAGTCCAGGCCGGCCAAAACGTCGTGATCGATAAACTCTAATCTGCAGGAGCAACACGCATGAAATTTAATCCCTTCGATCAGCAGTTGCTGATGCTCACCTTGCTCAATCATGTGGAGGACGCGATTTACTTCAAAGACGAGGAGAGCCGCTTCCGCCTGGTCAATGAAGCCTTGGTCAAGGCGGTGCGCGGCAAATCGATCACCGATGTGCTTGGGCGCACCGACGCCGATTTTTTCAGTCCGACCCATGCCCAGGAAGCCTATGCCATCGAGAGGGAAATCATGAGCACCGGCCGACCGGTGCTCAACATCGAGGAAAAGGAGGACTTCCCCGACGGGCGGACCTCGTGGCACTCGACCAGCAAATACCCGCTCTTTAACACGGACGGAAAGGCGATCGGCACCTATGGCATTTCCCGAGACATCACCGAGCGCAAACAAACCGAAGCCAAAATGGCGCAACTTCACGGCGAACTGCTCAATACCGAGCGACGCTTGGCCGTGATGGATTTTGCCGAACTGATTTTGTTTCACACCAATCACATGGCCGATGTTTCCGGCCAGGCGATCAATCGAGTTTCCGAAGTCATGGCCGACGGGCACTTTGCCCAAATCAAGGAGCAGGCCCAGCAAATGATCAGCCTGCTCCCGTCCGGCTCACCGGCGCTCAATCCATGCATTTCCCTGCTCGGGGAAATCGAATTGGAAGCCGAGAAACGGGAGAAAGCCCACAAGGACCTGCTGTTGCTCAAAAAACAACTCCACGGGATCATCGAACTGGTCAAAGCCCGCAAGCACGTGCCCACGCCGACTTATTAAAGTGTGACCGAGGGTAACTTCCGCACCCTCGCCAAGGCCCTCCGGGAAAGCGGATGGCACGACCAAGCCGGCGTCGCGCAAGACGACAAGAGCCCCGGGCCCGCACCACCTCTTGCGCCCATCACTTCTTGGCTCATCCCGGGACGCCGCGCCTGTTTGGCGCGCAAGCTTTCGCCGGGCGTGCGCAGTGGTAATTGATCGACAAGTGCGTCGCGTCCCGAAGTCTTGCCGCCCCCGTCGCATGGAATCGCTTGATCACCTGTTCGCTCAAAACAAGGCCTGGGCCGAGGAAATCCGGGCCGCAGACCCGGAGTTTTTCCTCAAACTCTCCCGTCAGCAGAGCCCGGAATACCTCTGGATCGGGTGTTCCGACAGCCGCGTGCCCGCCAACGAGATCGTGGGGTTGCTGCCAGGGGAGCTGTTTGTCCATCGCAACATCGCCAACGTGGTCGTGCACACCGATTTGAACTGCCTGAGCGTGATCCAGTTCGCCGTCGATGTGCTCAAGGTGAAGCACATCATGGTGGTGGGCCACTACGGTTGCAGCGGCGTGCGTGCCGTCCTGCGTTGCGACAAGGTGGGGCTCTCCGACAACTGGCTGCGCCATGTGCAGGATGTGAAGGAGAAACACGAATCCTGCCTTTGCCGCATCCCCGACGAATCGGAGCGCAGCGCGCGGTTATGCGAGTTCAACGTGATCGAGCAGGTGGACAACGTGTGCAAGACGTCGATCATCCGCGACGCTTGGGAGCGGGGCCAAAACGTGACGGTTCACGGCATGATCTACGGTTTGCGCGACGGGCGTCTGCGCAACCTGAACTGCTCGGCGGCGAGCATGGCCGAGGCATCCGAGAGCTACAAAGCCGCCGTCGCGGCGATCTCGCTTTCCTGACTGCGGACCAAAAAATTTAAAATGAAAAACCCGCGGCGCAGGCCGCGGGTTTTAGCGAGGCAAACCGGCCCTTCCGGGCGTTGGCCGTATCAGGCGCGGCCCATGTAGGTGCCGTCGGCGGTGCTGATGCGGATGATCTCGCCTTCCTTGATGAAGAGGGGGACCTGCACGATCAGACCGGTTTCAAGGGTGGCGGGCTTCTGGACGTTGGAGGCGGTGTCGCCCTTCACGCCCTCGGAGCTCTCGGTCACCTTCAGGTTGACGGCGGAGGGGAGTTCAACGGTGAGGGGCTTCTCGTCCACGAAGAGCACGTCCACCTTGCCGTTGGCGGTGAGGTAGTTCTTGGCGTCGCCGATGAGGGTGGCGGAGAGCTCGACGGTCTCGAAAGTCTCCGGGTCCATGAACGCGAAGTTTTCGCGGTCGGCATAGCTGAATTCGAGGGTCTTTTTCTCGGTGGGCAGCACCTCGATCGAGTCGGTCGAGGCGAAACGCTGGTCGAGCGCCTTGCCGTAGCGGAGGTTGCGCATCTTAACCTGCACAAAGGCGCGGAGATTGCCCGGGGTGCGGTGCTGGGTCTCCATGACGAGATGGGGCTCGCCGTTGTATTTGATCACTTGGCCTTTGCGGATGTCGTTGGCGGAGGGCATGTCGATGTAAGCGTCGAAGGGTTCGAGTTGTGAAAGGGGATTTGAGTAACCGCCCCGCCGATGGAGTGTCAAGTGTGCGGGCGGGCGGACTCGGCGCTTGCACTCGCCGCCAAGGTTTTGGCACGCTGCCGGATTCAACTTTCTATGAAACAACGCACGCTCGCGCGCGCCGTGTCCGTCCAGGGCAACGGCCTGCACACCGGCAACCCCGTCAACATGACCTTCAAGCCCGCACCTGCGGGCCACGGCATCGTGTTCAAGCGCACGGACCTGCCCGGTCAGCCCGAGGTGAAGCCGCGCATCGAGCTGATCGGCGACCTCGTGCGCAACACCACGGTGCAGGACGGCCACACCAAAATCCACCTGGTGGAGCATGTGCTGAGCGCCCTCAGCGGCTGCGGGGTCGACAACGTGCTGGTGGAGATCGACTCCTCCGAGCCGCCGATCATGGACGGCTCGGCCAAGCCCTTCGTGAACCTCATCCTGGAAGGCGAGCCGGTCGAGCAGGACAAGGACCGCGAGTATTTCACGCTTGAGGAGCCCGTCTCCGTCACCCGGGGCAACTCCACGGTCATCGCCCTGCCCTGCGACGATCTCAAGATCACCTGCACCTCGTCCGACGACCGCGGCATCCACACGCAACACCTGACGCTCACCATCGATCCCGACGTCTACATGACGCAAGTGGCCGCCTCGCGCACGTTCACCGTTTACGAGGACATCGAGGAACTGCTCAAGCTGGGCAAGATCAAGGGCGGCTCTCTCGACTGCGCCGTCGTCATCAAGGGCGACAAGGTGCTCTCGAAGGAGGGCCTGCGCTTCAAGGACGAGTTCGTGCGCCACAAGATCCTCGATATCATCGGCGACATCGTGCTCCTGGGCCTGCCGCTCAAGGCCCACATCATCGCAACCCGTCCCGGCCACGCCATCAACGCCGAGCTTACCAAGCTGCTCTTCGCCAAGCTGGAGGAGAAACGCAAGGGGCCGAAGAAAAAGCCCCGCCCCGCCAAGGTCCTGCCCACCGAGACCGAGCTGGATGTGCGGCGCATCCTCGACACGCTGCCCCACCGCTACCCGTTCGTCATGATCGACCGCGTGGTCGAGTTCATCGGGGAGGATGAACTCGTAGCCATCAAGAACGTCACCATCAACGAGCCGTTTTTCCAGGGGCATTTCCCGGGCAATCCGGTGATGCCGGGGGTGCTCCAGCTCGAATCCATGGCCCAGGCGGCCGGCATTCTCATGCTCCGCCGCGGCAGCAGCGAAGGCAAAACCTCGCTCTTCATGAGCGCCGACCGCGTGAAGTTTCGCAAGCCGGTGCGCCCCGGCGACCAGATCATCATCAACGCCAAGATCATCAAATCCCGCGGCGCCAAACTCGCCCAGGCCGAGTGCAACTGCACCGTGGACGGCACCGTCGTCTCCTCGGCCGAGCTGATGTTCGCCATACTTGACTCCAGCGAAGTCGATTAAGCGCCCACCCGTCATGTCCGCCCGCATTCATCCCTCCGCCCTGGTCGAGCCTGGCGCCGAACTCGGTGCCGATGTAGAGATCGGCCCGTTCGCCTACGTCGGCGCCGGCGTGCACCTCGGCGCAGGCACCCGCCTGCACCACCACGCATCGGTGGAGGGCAACACGCATCTCGGCGCAGGCTGCGAGGTCTTCCCCTACGCCAACATCGGGGGCAAGACGCAGGACCTCAAATACAAGGGCGGCAACCCGGGCGTGCGCATCGGCTCCCGCAACGTGTTTCGTGAATACGTGACCGTGCACGCGGCCACCAACGACGGAGACTTGACGGTGATGGGCGACGACAACGTCTTCCTGGCCCACTGCCATATCGCGCACGACTGCATCGTGGGCAGTCATGTGGTCGCCAGCAACGGCTCCGGGCTGGCGGGACACGTGATCGTGGAAGACCATGTCGTTTTCGGCGCGCACTCCGGCGTGCACCAGTTCTGCCGGGTCGGCTCCTATGCGATGATCAGCGGCTACGCCAAGGTCGTGCAAGACGTGGCGCCGTTCTTCATCGCCGACGGACAACCGGCCGTCATCCGCGCGATCAACAAGGTGGGTCTGGAGCGCAACGGCTTCATCCCCGAGCGCATCGAGCGGGTGAAGCAGATCTACCGCACGCTTTTCCGTGAAGGGCTGAACCGCACGCAGGCCCTGGAAAAGCTGTCCGCCCACGAAGAGGCGGCCAGCGATGAGTTTCGACGCATCTTGGCGTTTGCCGCCAAGAGCGAACGCGGTATGGCCCCCGGGGCGGGCACGTAAGCGAGTATCCACCAACGGAGAAGCGGTGCACCGGCCGGCCGTTTATGACCGCCGGAGGGCGACCGGGCCTGATTATTTGGCGGGCCGACGGGCGTCGGTGACGCGGTGGGCGGAAAACGGAATCACGGCTTGGACGTTCACCTTGGACGGAAGATCCGGGGCTCGGAAAACGGGTTTGCCCCACTGGACATCAAAGTGGGCGGAGGCTTCGAACGAGACGGGGGGCTTTGGGGGGAGGTTATGGGGCTGGATAATCATGACCGGGGTAAAGCTGGGAAGAGTTAATCGACCCCAAATCCGAAACGTTAAGCCGGAAATTCATCGGAAACGAAAAAAGAGGCCCCCACAAGCAGCGGTCCCCGCCCTCTCGCCCACCCCACCCGTCCGCAGGGGGCAGATGAATCATGACACATCGCCCCCCAGTGGCTCTGCATTAATCTCTAAAACCCCATTCCCGCCGACGGGCGGGGCGCTGGAAGGATCAGGCAACCCGGGAAAGTTCGCCGCGCGCGGGGAAGGCGACGGCCTGCTTCTTGGGGATGCGGAGGGTAAGTACACCGTCGTGGATTTCGGCCTCGAGCGCGGTGTAATCCAACCCGCGACCCAAGCGGAGGCTCAAGCGGTAGTCCTGCTGAACCCCCTCAAGATTGAGGGCGTTGAAATTGACGCGAACAAAGTGGGTCTTGCGCGCGGTAACCAGCAGGTCGGGGCCGCGCGTCGTGATCTCTACGCCTGAGGAATCCACGCCGGGGACGTAGATCACGACCTGCAGGGCGTTGTCCTTCTCCTGGCAGTCGTAGTGGGGCTTGCGGGTGGGAACACAGTCGGCGTTGGACGCCCGGCCGGTGTTTTTATGATCGGGGGTCTGAAGCGGGCGGATGATGGTGTTCATAAGCAGAAAAAAGGGAAATTTGGGAAAGTGCGGTGGCTTCCTGGCGGCTTGGGGCCTCCGGGCTTCATCAGGATGACTTCAAATGCGGTGGTAAGACCGACCGTTTAATCCCGAGTGCCCGTGCCCGGTTGGTTTTTGCACCAACGTTGGACCATGGACGGTTGCATCCAGCCGCGGCATTGGACACCGGCCTTCGTGGTCGAAGTGCGGATGTCGCTGCGGAGATGTTGGGTGGTCCGTTTCATGGTTGGGTAAGATTGAAACACATTATGCAGCCCGCGTGCCAACCCGGCCGGAATATTTTGCCGCCCCGGCCTTCACGGAGTGGCGCGGAGCGGTGTGAGCTGGACGGCGGGGGCGTGACTCTCCTCGGCATCGACCGCCTCTTCCTCCAGAGGGAAGAGCTTCCGGAAATCCGCGAAATCAATTATCTGGAACCGGCCGTCGAAGTGCTCGACCACGGCGGTGAGGGATTCGACCCAGTCGCCGGAGTTGAGGTAATGGACGTCGCCGATCATGCGGTCGGCGGCGGTGTGGATGTGGCCGCACATGACGCCCACGCAGCCGCGGCTTTTGGCAAGTTCGGCGATGTGGTCCTCGAAGTGGGAGACGTGGTTCACGGCCTGCTTGACGCGGGCCTTGACCGCCTTGGAGAGCGAGTAGTAGTCCTTCCCGCGCCAGGCGCGCCACTTGTTGTAGAGGCGGTTGAGGCGCATGAGCGCTCGGTAACCCCAGTCTCCGGCATAGGCGAGAAACACGAAGTTCTTGGTGATGGTGTCGAAGACGTCGCCGTGAAGCACGAAGTAGTCGCCGCGCACGCCGCAGTGCACGTGGTCCTCGACAATGACAAGGTTCTCAAAGGCGATGGGCAGGAACTTGCCTAGCACGTCGTCGTGGTTGCCGCGCAGGTAGACGATCTCGGTGTCCTTCTTCTCGAGCTTTTTCAGGATGAGGCGGACGAAACGCGTGTGGCTCTTGGGCCAGTGGCCTCCCTGCTTGAGTTTCCAGCCGTCGATGATGTCGCCGTTGAGGATCAATTTCTCGGATTTTGTGTATTTGAGAAAATGATTCACTTCACGGATCTTGCAGTCGTGCGTGCCGAGGTGGACGTCGGAGATGACGATGGTCTTGAATTTGAGCGGCTTGGTCTCCATCTGCGGGGAGGCTAACAAAATCGGCCGGGGGTGGCTAGGGGGTCGGAAGATAAGTCACGCGAACGTCACGGGCGAAGCCGGCCGAGCGTGGCGGAACTCACGATTTGGCGGGCACCATGATGCGCAGGCTGCGCGGGCGTATGACGATCTCCAGGGTGGCGCCGGTCGGGTGGGTCTCGCCGTCGGTGTGGATGAGGCCGGGGGCGGCCCGCTCGATGGTGAAGTGGTCGCCGCGCAGGCGCACGACCGACGGACTGCCGTCGATGGTCTTGCGGAAGAGACGTTCCGTGAGCGGGGCGAAGTTGAAGATATTGGCGCGCTTGATGACGGTGAGATCGAGCTGGCCGTCTTCCACCGACGCGCCCGGGGCGATGAAGCAGTCGTTGCCGTATTGGTCGGAATTGGCGACGGTGAGCAAAAAGACGGGCGTGTCGAGCGAGGCGACGCCATTGCGGATGTGGCACGTTTCCGGGCGGTAGTGAAACAGCGTGCGCAGCGTGGTGAGCGCGTAGGCGGCCAGACCGCGGCGGGTGAGGTGGTTGAAGCGGTCGGCAATCTCGGCGTCGAAGCCGAGCCCCATGACGTTGAAAAACGGGATGCCGTTGACCTCGCCGGTGTCGATCACGCGCACCCGGCCTTCGAGCAACGTGCGGAAGGCGCCCTTGCCCGGTCCGGGGATGCCGAGGTGGCGGCCGAGGCCGTTGCCCGAACCGCAGGGAATCAGGCCGAAGACCGCGTCGGTGCCGACCAGGCCGGCGGCGACCTCGTTGAGCGTGCCGTCGCCGCCGATGGCGACGACGAGGGTGCAGCCGTCCTCCACGGCGCGGCGTGCCAGCTCGGTGGCGTGGCGCGGACGCTCGGTGAGCACCACGTCGGCGTCGAGCGCGTGCTCGCGGATGAAGGCGCGGGCGCGTTCAAGCAGGAAGGGTTTCCTCGCGTTGTGCCCCGAGCGCGGGTTGAAGATGAAGCGCGTCTTGCTCACGGAGTAACAGTAGCCGGAGACGAGCCGTTTGCCAGCGGCCGGCCGGCCACTTCGTGCAAGTCGCGCTCAAAGCCGTCGATGACATGCGTCCAGGAGATGCCGTCGGCGGTGCGGCGCGCGGCCGCGCCAAGGCTGCGGCGCAAGTCGGAATCGGCCGCAAGGCGCTCGGCGCCGGCCAGCCAGGCGTCGCGGTCGCCGAACGGCACGGTGATGCCGTTTTCCCCGGTGCGGATGTAGCGGGCGGGCGCGGCGTAGTCGAAGGCCAGCACGGGCAGCCCGCTGGCCATCGCCTCGGTGACGACGTTGCCAAACGTCTCGGTCATGCTCGCGTAGAGGAACGCGTCGGCGGAGGCGTAATGGCGGGCGAGATCGGCGCGCGGCAGGAAACCGGTGAAACGGATCCACGGGTGGGCGCGGGCCAGCTTGTGCCGCAGCGGTCCGTCGCCGACGATGATGAAGCGGGCGGCGGGCCGGGAGGCGCGGATCCGTGCGAAGGCATCGATGAGGAGCGGATAGTTTTTCTCGGCGGCGAGACGGCTCACATGGACGACGGCGAGGTCTTGCGGGCCGGCGCCCCAGGATTGGCGAAGGGATTCGTCGCGGTGGGCGGGGTTAAACACCTCGGTGTTCACCCCGCGGGAGAGCAGGCGCATACCGTTAAACCCGTCGCGGGTAAGCTCGGCGTTGAGCTCCGCCGTGGGGGAGAGCGTGATGCGCGTGCGATTGTGGAAATGCCGCAGGTAGGCGAGCGCGGGGCGGGTGAGGAAGGCGAAGCCGTAGTGGCGGCTGTAACTGTGGAAGTTGGTGTGAAAGCTGGAGGCGAGCGGGATCCCGAGCTTGTCGGCCGCCGAAAGCGCGGCGTAACCGAGCGGTCCCTCGGTGGCGACATGCACGACGTCCGGCCGGTCGGCGCCCCAGGCTTTGAGCAGACGTCCGCGCACGGGCAGGCCGGCGCGGAGAAACGCATAGCCAGGGATCGCGAAACCCGGGCAGAGCAGCTCGGCATGGAGACCGTCGGCCCTAGGCGTGTCCCCGGCATGCTGGCGGGGCCGGACGACGGTGACGCGGTGGCCGCGCAGGGCGAGGCCCTCGACAAGGTGCGAAAGAGTCATGGCCACGCCGTTGATCTCGGGAGGGAAGGTTTCGGTGACGAGGGCGATGTTCACGCAGGGAGCGTTGGAAACATCCGTAGCGGCGGGGGCGAGGGCAAACGGCTCGGTCCGCCCGGATATTACACGGCCGTAACAGAAGGGAGGCGGAAAGGTTTGGCTCGCTCCGGTGCCAAGGGCGCGAAGGAATGGGCGGACACGAATGAAAGGGACGATCCATGTGCTCACCGGACCGACGGCGGTCGGCAAGACCGAGCTGGCCCTGCGCTGGGCGGAGGCCAACGGCGCGGAGATCGTCTCGTGCGACGCGCTGTTGTTTTACCGGGGCATGGACATCGGCACGGCCAAACCCACGGCGGCGGAACGCGCCCGCGTGCCCCACCACCTGATTGATGTTGGCGAGGTGAACTCCGGCATGGACGTGACCGGCTACGTCGCGCTTGCCCGGGAGGCGGTGGCCGACATCACGGCGCGCGGGAAACGCGTGCTGGTGGCGGGCGGGAGCGGGTTTTACCTGAAAAGTTTTTTTGCGCCGGTGGCCGACGACGTGACGGTGCCGGAAGAGTTGCGGGCGGAGGTCACCGCGAAGCTGGAAACCGAAGGTCTCGCGGCGTTGGTCGCGGAGTTGCGCGCGCTGAATCCACAGGGCTTGGGCGGCTTGGACGTGGCGAACCCGCGACGGGTCACCCGGGCGCTCGAACGATGCCGGGCGTCGGGCCGGCCGCTCGCGACGCTGGCGGCGGAGTTTGCGCGCATGCCCGGCCCGTTCGCGGACTGGTCCGTGCGCTGCACCCGGCTGGATCGAGAACCGGAGGACTTGAACGCGCGGATCGCCCGCCGCGTCGATGCGATGCTGGCGGAAGGCCTGGTGGCCGAAGTGGAGCGGCTGCGCGCCGCTGGGCTGGAACGCAATCCCAGCGCCTCGCGGGCGATCGGTTACCGGGAGACGCTGGCCATGCTCGACGGCGGGCTGCCCCGCGCGTCGCTGGCGGCGGAGATCGTCAAGAACACGCGGGCGCTGGTGAAGAAGCAGCGCACCTGGTTGCGCACGCAACTGCCGGAGCATCGCGTGCTGGCGGCGAAGGACACCTGCGTTGCCGAGTTGTTTGCGTAAACTCAGGTAAGGCGGGGGGCACCCCTGCAAGCGTTCCCCTTTGCGCGTTCTGCTTTCTGCCGCAGACCCCAAACCGACGCGGCGGTAGGCTCCCCCGGGCATCCATCCTTCATTCGTGATTCCCAGCCGGCGGCTCAACTTTCATTCACCAGCCACCGCAGGTCCGCGCGGCCTCCGGGGGCCTGTGCCAACAATCCCGCCAGCGCCGTCGCCGCCGGCTCGATCTCGCGATCCACCTGCCACGGCGGGTTGATGACCACCAGGCCGCAGCCTTTCATCTTCAAGGGGTGCGCCGGGCCCACCACCGTGAGCTCCAGGGCCCAAGTCGGCGGCAACACCAGCGCCTTCAGGTCGGCAAAAAACGCCTCCACCCGCGCGCGCTCGGTCAGCGGATACCACACGACAATCGTGGCCGCCGGCATGCGCTTCAACGCATCGGCGACCGCCCTCGATACCTGCGCAAACTCGTCCTGCGCCTCGAAGGGCGGATCGATCAGCACCAGCGCGCGTTTCTCCGGCGGAGGCAGTTGTCCGCGCAGGCCGGCATAGCCGTCGGCCGACTGGATGCCGACCGCCCCCGACCGCGCAAACTCGGCGCGCAAGGCCCCGGCTTCGTCGGGATGCTTCTCAAAAAGCGCCAGCCGGTCCTGCGTTCGCGCGAGCGCGCGCACAAGGCGGGGCGAACCGGGATAAAAGCGGGGGGCCGCCCCGAGATTGCCTTCGGACCGGTCATAGTCCCTGGCCAGAGCGACATAATCGGCCAGAGTTTCGGGCAAGTCCGCGTGATCCCACAGGCGACCGATTCCCTCGGGCCACTCGGGCTGGCGTTCCAGCGTGTCGCCCCGCGCGGCCGAAGCCAAATCGTAGCGCCCCCGCCCGGCGTGCGTATCCACATAGAGGAAACCGCGTTCCTTGCGCTGCATCGCGCGCACCAGCCGCACGAGCAAGGCATGTTTGAGCACGTCGGCGAAGTTGCCCGCGTGATAATGATGACGGTAATTCACGCGACCGCGGCGACGGGGACCTTGACGACGGTCTTGCGCACCTGCGCGGCGGGCGAACCGGCGGCCAGCGAGGGCTTGTGGGCGTCGGCCGGGTAAAACACCGCGATCTCGCCCGCGCGGACGCGCAGGACCGAACCGTCGGCATAGGGTTTGAAAAACAACAGGTCTTTGCCGGGAGTGAAATCCTCGTCCACCGCCAGGCGGGCCACGTCGGTCACCTCCATCAACTCGTCGCCGTCCACCACGACCTGGATGTCGATGTGGTCGCGATGCGCCTCCCAGCGCCCCTCGGCTGGGGGCTTGGCGACATAGGCCTGCTCCAGTGCAAACACGCCGTCACCCAGCTCGACGCGCACCGTTTCCCCCAAGGGCACGGCCCGCAACCGCTCTTGCGCGGGAGAACCGGGGCGGAGGATTTCCTCCACATAGGTCAGCGCCGCCCCGTAGGCGCGGGCGGCGGCGAGTTGCTGGCGGATGACAGGGAGCGAACCGAAGAGAGCCATGATGCGCCGACTCCAACGCCGCGCCCCACGCACTGGCAAGTGCCGAAACGGGAATCACGCGCCCCCGGGATTGAAACCTCCTTGGGGCTCGCTCGCCGCACCGGCCGCAATGAAGCCACACCGGGCATGGCGTCGGCGCTGTCGGCGTCCGACTTGGGCGGTGCGGCCAAGCCCCGCGGGACGAGCATGGTCGAGATGGTCACTTCTCACCGGCCGGCCACGCCCGCCAAACGCGGCCGGCCCTAGAAGGCGGAGGAAAATGACGCCACCTTGCCTTTGCTCTGAGGGACTTACGGGATCGGCCGGCGGGGCGGCTTGCCACCGATGAAGCGGGGATCAGGTTGACGGCGTGAAAGTCGTCGCCGTTTACCCGATCAAGGACATGCCGCCGCTGGTGTTGCCCATGGCCGCCAGCTCCGTCTCGGCCGGGTTTGTGAGCCCCGCGCTCGACCACGAGGAGCAGCCGCTGAACCTGAGCGAGTTCCTCGTCAAACACCCCAAGGCCACCCACCTGGTGCGCGCCCGTGGCGACTCGATGGTCGGCGAAGGCATCCTTGACGGCGCGCTGCTGGTTGTGGACCGGTCAATGGACATCCGCGACGGCCGCATCGTGATCGCCGTGATCGAAGGCGATCTCGTCGTGAAAAAACTCCGCATAGAGAACGGCCAGACGCTCCTGGTCGCCGGCAACAAGCGCTACAAGTCGATCACCGTCACCGGCGAGGACACCGTCTGGGGCGTCGTCGCGCACGCGGTCAACTCCTACCTTTAACGCCGTGTTTGCCCTCGTTGATTGCAATAACTTCTACGCCTCCTGCGAGCGCGTGTTTCAACCGCGCCTGGAGGGCAGGCCCGTGGTCGTTTTGTCGAACAACGACGGCTGCGTGATCGCGCGCAGCGCCGAGGCCAAAGCCCTCGGGTATGAGATTGGGGACGCGTTCCACCTCATTCTCGACCGGCTCAAGCGTGATGGCGTGACGGTGTTCTCCAGCAACTACACCCTTTATCATGACATGAGCCAGCGAGTGCAGGCCACCCTCGGGCTCTTCGCTGAGACGCTGGAAAACTACTCCATCGACGAGTGCTTCCTCCACTTCAAGCCAGGTGCCGACTGGGGGCCGCTCGGCCGGGAAATCAAGCGCACCGTCCGCAAGCACACCGGCATCCCCGTGTGCGCGGGTTTCGGGGTCACGAAGGTGCTGGCGAAGTTGGCGAATCGAACGGCCAAAAAGCGGCCGGAACATGGCGGGGTGTTCGTCGTGCCCGATGCCGGTGAGGCCCGTGACGCCTGGCTGCGGACTTTCGCTGTCGGTGACGTCTGGGGTATCGGCCGGCAACTCTCCGGCCGCCTGCAAGCGGCCGGCGTGCTCACCGCCTACGATCTTTCCCGACTCTCGGACACCTCCGCCCGGTCCATGCTCACCGTGGTCGGTGCCCGGATCGTGATGGAGCTCCGCGGTGTGGCCTGTCTCCAGATCGAGGAGATCGCACCCGAAAAAAAGGGGATCGGATCGGCCAAGAGCTTCGGCGTGCCGTTGGAGGATCTCGAGACGCTATACGAGCCCTTGTCCGCCTACGTCTCCCGGATCGCTGAGAAACTTCGCGACCAGCGGAGCGTTTGCGGACACCTCCGGGTGTTCCTGGAGACGAATCCTTTCGTGCCGTCCGATCCGCAATACCACCCCTCCACGGGCTGCGACCTGCCGACGCCGACAAACTACACGCCTGACCTATGCACGACCGCCGCACGCCTGATGCAGCGCATCTATCGACCCGGTTACCGCTACAAAAAAGTGGGCGTTATGGCTCTGGAGATCGCGCCCGAGTCGGATACTCAACTGTCCTTCGACGCCCCGACGCCGGAAGAGATTGACCGCCGGCGTCGGCTGATGGCCGTCATGGACAAGCTCAACCGGGAGCACGGGCGCGGCACGATCCGTGTGGCCTCAGCGGGGGAGCGGTCGCCGGCTTGGCAGATGCGCCAGGCGCTGCGGAGTCCTTGCTTCACGACGCGGTGGGCAGACATACCCGAGGCGGCCGCATGATTTATCAAACCATTGCCGCAATGTCGTTTGGGCCGCTGATTTTTATCAAATCGAGATTGGTCGTGCTGACTTCTCCGATACCAATGGCCGGATGCTTTTAGCCCGGGGAGTGTTTCTGAGATAACTCAGGCCGTCGAACTCTGCGAGCGGGAGGAGGAGCGGGCCGGGCCGGCGTTGACCCCGACGGCACGATCCGCCGGGTCGCCTCCGTCTCGGCCGCCTTGGCCGAGCCCGCTTCTCCTCCCACGCCGACCCGATTTATTTCAGAAACACGCCCTGATCTTTGTCTGCGGGCGGCGCCGAGAATATCCCCGCAGGAAGATCGACATTGGCCTCCATGCGCTCGATCACGGTCTCGCGCAGGCGTTTGCCGTTTTGCGAAACAACCAGGCGGTGCGGGAGTATCACGCCTTCCACCGGCCGGAAATCACTGTAGTCGGTGCGCACCACCACCTCGCCCCCGGGCGGCCTCCTCACCACGTCGCGACGCACGATCAAGTAGGTCGCAGGATCGAGATAAACAAACGAGGTCGCGGTGAAGTTCTGCGTCGCCACCAATTTCAGCAGCTCCCCGTCCTCCGTCGCGACGGCACCCGCGTAGTCGAGGGACACCCGGCGCGACTTGCCGGCCGCCGCGATCACGGGGTTGTCAAATTCCGCCTCCAGCTGAAAGGCCTCGGCGCCGTCACCGGCCATCACCCGCACCGTCCGCGTCAACGTGTCGGACGTCCACGGCGCCGCCCGCCCGTCCCAGCCCTGGCGGATCGTGCGCTTGGCCGAGGAAACCTCGACGCACAGGCGGTTGGGCCTTGCCGCCCACAGGACAAAAGCCATCTCGCCGAGTTCGCCGCGCGTCACCCCCGAGGCCTTGATGCTTCGCAGCGCCTCCAATCTCGCCCGTCCGCCCGTCGCCTCCGTATGGATTCGCGCGAGATCGAGCGCGAAGTCCGCGCGGACGCCGCACGCGAGCAGACACGCCAGCAACAGGCAGCGCAGAGGGTAAAGCATGGCGGGCATCCCAACCGTCCGGCCCGTCCACCTCAAGCCTGCAGCCGTTTCCGCTGGCGCGCCGGGGCGGCCTCCGGTTAGTCATGCAGGCATGGCAATGGAGTTCGGCTGGTGGAACAAAAACCCCGAAGAGGGCAAATTTCAGGTCTTGGTGCGCATCCACGGCGGCGTCGCCGATTGGACGCGCCACCAGGGCCATCACACGTCCTGGACTCCCCACGCGCCCACGACCGACGACTGGGACAAGCTCATCGGCGAGGCCAACCGCCGCGTGCCGCGCCGCCTGATCTCGCCCAAACAATTCGCCGAGATCGAAAACTTGCGCGCCAAGGCGCTGCGCTGACCCGCCCGCTTCACCCGATGCGCGACCGGCATGTGCTCATCACCGGAGGGTCCAGCGGCATCGGGCTCGCCCTCGCCCGGCAGGCCTCCGCCGCCGGCGCCCGCCTGAGTCTGATCGCCCGCGATCCCGCCAGGCTGGCCGCCGCCGCCGCCGGCGTGCGCGCCTCGTCGCCCGGCGCGCCCGAGATTGTCACCGCCGCCGCCGACGTCGCCGACGCGGTCGCCCTCGCCGCCGCGATCCGCTCCGCCGAGGCGTCGCACGGTCCGGTGGATATCCTCATCACCTCGGCCGGAGTCGCCCGCCCGGGCTATTTTGAGGAGTTGCCTTTGGCGGCGTTCACCGAGGCCATGTCGGTTAACTACTTTGGCAGCCTCCATGCGGTCAGGGCGGTGGCGCCCGCGATGCGCGCACGCCGGCGCGGCTCGATCGTGCTGATTTCATCGGGCGCGGGCCTGGTCGGCTTGTTCGGCTACACCGCCTACGCGCCGAGCAAGTTCGCCCTGCGCGGCCTGGCCGAAGCGTTGCGCGCCGAACTCAAGCCCGCCGGCGTGGCCGTGACCATCGTTTATCCGCCCGACACCGACACGCCCCAGCTCGCCGAGGAAAACCTCACCAAGCCGGCCGAGACCCGCGCACTCACCGCCGCCGCCGGCCTCTGGAGCGCCGAGGCCGTCGCCCGCGCCACGTTCGCCGGGGTGCGCGACGGTCGTTTTGTCGTCACGCCCGGCTGGCAACTCACCGCACTGTCCTGGCTGCACAGCCTGCTGGCTCCGGTGCTGCGGTGGAGCTTTGACCGCACCGCGGCCCGCGCCGGCAGGACCAAGGGTTGACCGGCAGATGAGGTCTTGCTGCCGGGATTGACCGTCTGCGGCGGCCTTCGACCGCTGGCAGCGGCTTTTGGCCGCGATTCACCAGCTTCGATTCAAGTGCATCCCCGCGCGCTATGCTTGGGATGTCCTCCGACATCTCATCATGAACTCACTTCGTATCGATCGTCCGTCCTCCGCAGTCCTTTTCGCGGGATTCATTTCCCTGCTCGCCGGCCTGAACGCACGCCTACAGCGCAATCTAAGCTCTGTTCGCTTGAACACCCTACCAGCCGTTCCCACCAAGCGCGGCCTGAGCACCTTGGTCGGCGCGATGTTGCTCAGCGCATGGCCCGCCTTTGCCCAGCTCGATTCGGCCGCGCTGCAAACCGTCCTGGACGCGTCCCTGGCCAAAACATCCGCTTCCGGTGCCGCCGCCGCCATCGTCCGCAATGGCGAAGTGCTTTGGCAGGGCCAGTCCGGGGTGATCGCCCCGGCATCCTCCGTCCCGGTCGCGTCCGACACTTTATTCGTATATGCCAGTGCCAGCAAAATGGTGACGGCGGCGATGACTTTGCGCCTGAAGGAGCAAGGCCTGCTGGGCCTCGACCAGACCATCGATCAATATCTGCCCACCGGCGTGCCCGGGGCGAGCGCGGTTACCGTACGCCAACTGCTCCAGCAGACCAGCAGTTACCCTGATTTATACAGCAACGCCGATTTGCGCGCTCAACTCCAGGATGTGACCCGTCCATGGAACAGGGCCGACTTGATGAGCTTCATCGAAGCCCCCACCGGCACTCCCGGAGCGCAGCACCTTTATTCCAACTCAAACTACATCTTGCTCGGCGAAGTGATCGAGCGGGCCTCGGGTAAAACGTTCTCCCAAGTCTACCAAGACGAGATCGCCACCCCCCTCGGTCTGACCCACGCCTTTGTTACACCGCAACCGCGAGAGGCCTTTGCTCAAGGCGTTTCCTACGGCAATGGCGAGCCCATCAACTACTTCGACCTTACTCTAGGACTGCCCACGCCGCTCTATGGGCCGGCCTTCGGTGACGGCCCGGTCGCGGGCACAGCGGTCGACGGAGCCCTCTTCCTCGATGCACTTGCCAGTGGCCAGCTGGTGGGACCCGAAATGCTGTCTGAGATGTTCAACTTTGACCCTGTCTCCGGATATGGTTTCGGAATCTACGGCAGCCTGGTTGACGACAAACTCGAGCTCAATCACGCCGGGAGCTGGGCCGGTTATACCTCCAACCTTTTTTACGATGAGAACCTCGACCTCACTATCATGACTTTGGCCAACAGCGACTACGATTTCCCGGCCGGGGTCATAGCTGCCGACCTCGGTGGCGCCGTGTCGGCCATCCCCGAGCCGTCCACCTATGCCGCTCTCGCCGCCCTCGCCGCCCTCGCTTTGGCCGTCGGCACCCGTCGCCGCAACGGCGGACAACGGGGTGGCCGCTACGCCTAGCCGCCGTTCGCCGCCGCAGATCTCCGTCTGATTACCCCTCGCCCTGCCGCCGCCCCGTCGCCTAGAAAAAACTACCCATCCCGCCATGAGTATCCTCCTCGATCTGCCCCCCACGCCTGCCAGCCACTCGGTGCGGCGACGCTGGCTGGGCACGCCGATCTACTGGGCTTGCCAGCTCGTGGGCTGGGGTGGCGTGCTGGTGGCGTTTATCGGCCCCATTTTGCTCCACGAGCCAAGGGATGCGCAGGAGCAGATACTCCTCCACTTGGCGCTGGTGCTCCGCCTAATCCAAATCGGCGTGGGGCTGTTGGGGGCTCACCTCCTGCGCGTGGTCATTCTCTGGATTCTGCGTCAGCCCCGATCGCTTGGTGGCTTTATCCTGCGGGTGGCTCCCTGGTTGCTGGCCATCCCCTTGCTCGAGACCACTTGGCTGCAGATCAGCGTCCGGGTCTACGCCTTAGCCATGCCTGACCTGCCGAGCGAGGCGCGGCTGGAGTGGACGCTGTCCGATTTCCTCGACGATTTCTCCTTCCTCTTCACCCTTGCCGTGATCTGGACCAGCTTTTACCTCGCCGCCCGTTTTTACCGGCACCAGCAGCAGACCCGCCTCGACCAAGCCCGCCTGCTCGCCGTCGCCCGCGAGGCCGAACTTCGCTCGCTAAAGGCCCAGATCAACCCGCATTTTCTCTTCAACAGTCTCAACTCCCTGCGCGCCCTCATGCCGCCCGAGGACGAGCGTTCGCGCGCCACCGTCAGCCGCCTCGCCAACCTTCTGCGCGCCTCGCTCGCCACCGATCAGGAACCGCTGGTCCCGTTGGCCCGAGAACTCGCGATGGTCGAGGGGTATCTGGAGATTGAGAAGCTGCGCCACGAGGAGCGCCTGCGCTGGAAGATCGAAGCCTCCGCCGCCGCCCGCGAGTGGCCGGTGCCGCCGTTCGTCCTCCAAGGCCTGGTGGAAAACGCCATCAAGCATGGCATCAACCGCATCGAAGACGGCGGTGAAATCGAAATCTCCGCGCATGTGAGCGAAGGGCGGTTGAATCTTGACGTGACCAATCCCGGCTCGTTTCAGGCCGCGTCGGCCGGGACCGGCGTCGGTCTGGCCAACGCCCGCGCCCGCCTGCAACTGCTGTTTGGCCCGGCCGCCTCGCTGGAGTTGCTCGCCCCCTCGCTCGGCCGGGTGCAGGCTCGGGTTCGCCTGCCAATGCCCTTGGCGCCTGCGCCAGCCGTGGCGCTTTCTTCCCCATGAAAACCGTGTTGATCGACGATGAACATCTGGCCCGCAAGGAACTCAAGCACCTGCTCAAAGCCCATCCTGCGGTTGAGATCATAGGCGAAGCGGCTAACGCCACCGAGGCTTTGCGCATCCTGCCTGGGCTGTGCCCCGAACTCGTGTTCCTCGACATCGAGATGCCGGGCCGCAACGGCTTCGATCTGCTCGCCGCCCTCCCCGCTCCGCACCCACGGATCATTTTTGTGACCGCCTACGATGCCTTCGCGGTGCGCGCATTTCAGGTGAACGCCCTCGATTACTTGCTCAAGCCGGTCGAGCCTGAACGCCTCGCGGAGGCGCTGGCTCGTCTCGACCGAAAAAACCACTCGGCCGACGACGCCCCTTCCTCCGATAACACGCCCGCCGACCATCCAGAGACATCGTTTAAAGAGGATGACCGGGTGTTCGTCCGCGAAGGCGACCGCTGCTGGTTCGTTCCGGTAAGGGAAATCACCCTGCTTGAGGCGGAGGGCAACCACACGCGGATTCATCTGCAAGGCGCCCGTCCGCTGCTACGCCGGTCCTTGGCCTTGATGGAAACGCGATTGCCGGTGACCTTGTTTATCCGCGCCAATCGCGGCCAACTGGTCAACCGTACCTGCATCGTAAGGGTGGAGCCTTGGTTCAGCGGCGGACTCAAAGCCACCCTGCACAACGGCGTCGAGGTGGAATTTTCCCGCCGGCAGGCCCAGGAGTTTCGTGATCGTCTCGAACTTTGAATACTTCGTCGCCGTCTCGGCTTTAGCGTCGTTTGCGCTTTTTCGGCCACCGCTGCGGCTCATGTAAGCCTATTCCGGCCTCCGGGCCGCTGGTCTTCCTGAACCCCGCCGCCGGCCGCTTCATCAAGCGCCACCGCGCCACACGCATTCCCAAATTTCCGCCGCCGGTGCGCGCAAAAATGTCGACGCCGAAAAAGAGGCGGACGGACCACGCACCATCCGCCTACGGCATGCGTTGGTTTTTTGAATTCCACCGCTTTTCAGGCGAGAGCCGCCGTGCGGGCCCCTTCCGCCGCCAGCTCGATGACCCGGCAGGCGCAGCCGGAGCGTTCGACACGGGAGCCGGGCAGGCGGCCTTCGCGTCCGGCGCAGGCGACAGGCAAACCGGTTGACGCGCGGCCACGGCTGTCGGATGGCTCCCGCGAAACGCCCAAGCGGGAACCTTGACAACGGACTCGCGTCCAAAAGAGCTGATCGTTGATGAACCCGCCCTTAATCGTAGGCATCGCCGGCGGGACCGCCTCCGGCAAAACCTGGCTGGCCGACCACATCGCCCGCACCCTCGGCCCGGGGCGTTGCGCGGTGATCGCGCACGACCGCTACTACCGCGACCACCCGCATCTCGAACAAGCCGAGCGCCGGGGTCTCGACTACGACCAGCCCGAGGCCCTCGACAGTGAGCTGCTCGTCCACCACCTGAGGGCTTTGCGGGCGGGTTGCCCGGTCCACTTGCCGGTCTACGACTACGCGACCCATCGTCGGGTTGAGACCACTTTCCTGCTGGAGCCTTCGCCCGCGGTCATCGTCGAGGGGCTCTTCGTGCTGGCCGATGCCAGCCTGCGCCGGGAACTCGATCTCAAGGTGTTCGTCCACGCGCCCGACGAACTCAGGCGGTCGCGCCGCATCCGTCGCGACACCGTGGAACGCGGCCACCCGCTCGATGAAGTGCTCCATCGCTACGACACCCATGCCCGGCCCGGCCACGAGCGGCATGTCGAGCCTTCCCGCCACCACGGCGACTTTGTCTGGGAGCAGGCCGAGGACGCCTCTTTCCCCGACGGCTTGGCCGCCTTGATCGCGGCGCGGCTCTCGCGGGGCGATTTCACGCCTCACAATCGCTGATCCGCCAGGTCGCCGAAGGAGATCACCCGCAACCCGGGGGTGGCCGCCAGGTAGTCGGCCGTGGCGTGCAACACATCGATGAACGCCACGTCCGGCACGCCCTCGCGGAAGTATTCCCACCAGTGCGTGACCAGCACGGTGACGCGCTCCTTTTCCACCTGCCTGCGGATCGCCGGCAGGATGGTCTCGACGGGGCGCGCGCTGGAGAGCAGGCAGCCCGGATGCGAAAGCAGCGCGGCTCCGCCCGCCCGCCAATGCGGGGCGCGGCGGAGTTTTTTCCAGGCATAACGGTGCAGCCACGCGCGCGGCTGGCGGCCGATCTCGAACCAGCCGGTCGAGACGACGTCGAAGCGCCGCGCGGCCTCCCGCAGGCTCGCGCGCGAAAGCCGGTCGTGGGGCGCGACAAACGCCCGCGGCCGCCCGAAACCCGCCTCGCGCAGCCTCGTCGTCCCGCGCTCCAGCCGCGCCGCGGCTTCGGCCCGGTCGAGCCCGTCGAACTCGAAGCAATCGTGGAAACAGCCGTGTTGCGCGATGTGGTAGCCGGGATTGTCCCGCAGATAGGCGACCAGCGCGGGGTTTTCCTCCAGCCGCCGGGTGCCGCCGGCCGGGGGGGAATCGAGGGGCAGGAATCGCTCGGGGCAGCCGTTGGGGCAACACGCATCCAGCTTCACCTCGGGGATGACGGACAGATTCACGGGCATTCCCCGGTCGAGAAAAGGACGGTAAAGGTGCTCCAGTCGCTCGACGGGCGTGAGCGCGTTGGTGTCGTCGTCACGCAGAATGACGTAGTGCATTTTTTTCTTCGATGAGGTTTTCGTAGAGCCGGCGCATGCGGCCGGCCAGAACCTGGGTGTCGAAATCGGCCAGCACGCGGCTTTGGCCTTCCGAAGCCAGGCGCAACGCGAGCCCCGCGTCCGACCAGAGCGCGTTCACCGCCTCGTGGAATCCGCCGGGGCGTTCCAGATCAAACAGCAGCCCCGTGCGCCCCGGCTCGATCAAGGCGCTCGCTCCCGAAGTGCGGCTGGAGATCACCGCCGTGCCCGCCGCCCACGCCTCCAGAATCACCAGGCCGAAGGTCTCCGAAACCGAGGGGAGCACGACCGCGCGCGCTTCTTGCAGCAAGCCGATCAGCCGGTGATCGCCCGGCGGCAGCCCGCCGGTCATCAGCACATGTCCGCCGAGGCCGTTGCGCCTGATCGTCGCTTTGAGCGTCTCCGCGTAGGCTTCGTCGGTGACCGCTCCGGCCAGCACCAGCAGGAGATCGGGATGCCTTTCCGCCAACGCGGGCAACCGGTCGATCAGCCAGGCCTGGTTTTTGACGGGATCGATGCGCCCCACGCAGAGCAACACGGTGCGCTCGATGACCTCGGGAAAGGCCAGCCGGGCCACGTCGCGGCGGTCGATGAAATAGCTGCGCGCCGTCACGCCGTGAGGTTGCACCACCACGCGGCGGCCCGGATGGTGAAGTTGCATGAGCTCCGCCTCGCGGAGGTTGCAGGTGATGATCGCGTCGGCGCGCGTCAACAGGCGCCGGCTGCCCATCACCAGCCCGCAAACCTTCCCCCACTCCCAGCCGGCCCGGTCCGGCGTGTTGAGGGTCTCCCGGAGTCCGTCCGGCAGGTCATACACGCCTCCGTGCGCGGTGAACACCAGGGGGAGTCCGCGCGCGCGCGCGACCATCCGGCCGATGGCTCCGATGCGTCCCATCGTGTGTACATGGATCACATCCAGGCCGGGCTCCCGCCACAGAGACGGGATGAGGTCGAACGACATCAGGTTCCCGCCGACGGCGATCATCTGGCGCTTGACCTCCGGCGCCGCCCCCCAGACCGGCACGACCGCATCGAAGCGCCGCATCACACAACCGGCCTCGGCCAACGGGTCGGACACAAACTCCCCGGCGACGCGCGGACTGAACACGACCGACCTGACCGCTTGGCCGCGCAGCCCGTCGCACAGCCGCTGCAACGCAGTCTCCGTGCCGCCCCACTCGGCCGGATTGTATTTGCGCAACACGTGGGCGACGTTCATGGCGCGACGGCCTCCGCAGGACTCGGCGGCGCCGCGTCCAAGAAAATCTCCTCCGGTTGCGACCGCGCCGCACGACGGATGTTTTTCCGATGCCAGTGAAGCGCGGCCAGCACGCCGACCAGGATGTGAAACGTGATGAAGATGGGCGCGTGGCGCCACGTCCACTCGGTCTGGCTTTGCAGGAACACGGCGACGATCCCGAAAAAGATCCCCACCCCGATCGCGTGCATCGGATCGTCCGATCGGCGCGAGAGAAACCCCGCGCCGATCTGGAACCAGCGCAGCCAGAGCAGGGAGAACAACCCCAGCCCGGCCAGGCCGAGCTCGCCGGCCACCAGCGCCCCGAGATTGTGGGCGGGCGCCGCATAGTGGGTGCGCTCGCCGCCGCGCAGGGCGGCGGCCTCGCGGCGCGTGTCATAATCCGCGTACATGGCGCCCTGCCGGGCACCGTAGGTCTTGCTCACCGCATGGGACCAGTTGTTGAGCCCCACTCCCCAGGGATGGTCCTCCAGGATCGTCGCCGCCCAGCGCAGGTAGATGCCGCGGCCGTCGCCAGGCTCCGTGTATTCCTCGGCCAGCGTGGCCTCGCCGTAGCGCGCCATCAACGGCCCCCAGGACGCGATGATCAACCCGGCGGAGAGCGCCGCCGCCGCCCCGAGCACAAAGATTTTTTTAAACGTGAGGCGCCATGAGACGCACCACAGGGCCGCTCCGGCGACGCCCAGCGCAAACGCGGGGACACCGGCCCGCGACAGCGTCAGCAGGACCGTGACCGCCGCCGCCCCGAGGCCGATCGTCGCCGCCCGGCGAAGCCACCTGGGGAAGTCGGCGGCGGCCGCGGCCATGAGCACCGGCCCGAGCAGGCACAGATACATCGAAAGGCTGTTGGGGTGGTCGATGCTGCCCGGCACGCGCTGCATGCCCAGGAGCAGGCGCTGCCTCAGGCCGATGAGCATCTCGAGGCCCGCCGCGATCACCAGACCCAGGACCAACAGCCGCAACTCGCGGCCGGTGCGCGCAAACATCGCCGCCGCCAGCATGAAGCCGAGGCCGCGCGCCAGTTTCCACAGCTCGAACACCCCGAAAATCTTCGGCTCCGAACCCAACACGGAGCCCGCGCAATAGATTGAAAAAATCACCATAAACCCGAGCCCCGCCGGCCAAAACCAGCGCGACTCGCGCTGCCGCGGGACGAGCAGCGAACCGGCCAGGACGCCAAAGGCCAGGATGTCCACCAGCGACACTTCGATCCCGCGAGAGGTGCCGCGATACCACTCGTGACTCAGGAAATTCACGTCCAACCGCTCCGTCACCGCCGCGCCCGCCACCATCAGCAGAAACATGAGGTCGCGCAGGCGCTGGGAAAGCACCGACAGCAGGGCCGCCCCGCCGGTTGCGGCGGCGATCAGGGTCAGGGCCACGAAGTGTTTGAGTTCCATAAAGCGACCGCGTGTCCCGCACGTCCGGCCGCAGTCGCCCATTATGCCCGGAGGCCCGCCCGGCGTTCATTGGGTCGTGTCCCACGACCGCGTAGGGTAACACCCCATGCCCCCGGGCGGCACCCTTCGATTAGGGTGGGTGTTTGGCCCATGAGCGACCCGCCCGTCACCATCATCCTGCGATCCTTCAACGAGGCCTGGGCCTTGCGCGAAACCTTGCCCGCGTTAAAGGCGCAGGACTACGCCAATCAGGAGTTGATCGTGATCGACTCGGGTTCCTCCGACGGCTCGCCCGAACTCATCCGCCGCGCCTCGCCGCGCCACTTCGTCCAAATCCTCCCGCACGATTACAAGCCCGGCCGTGTTTTGAACACCGGCATGGCCCTGGCCCGCACCGAAATCGCCATCTTTCTCAACGCCGACGCCACCCCGCAGGGCCCCGGCTGGCTGCGCCCCTTGGTCGAGGCCTTGCGCGATCCCGGCACGGCCGCCGTCTTCGGCCGGCAGATTCCCCGGCCCGGCTGCCGCGCCGTCTTCGCCGCCGACTACGATCGCTGCTTCGGCGAGCGCCGGGAATCCGCCCGCTGGGAGCACTTTTTCAGCATGGTGAGCAGCGGGCTTCGGCGCGAAATCTGGGAGCGGCGCGGCTTCCTCGAATCCCTCCAGTATTCGGAGGACGACGAGTTCGCCCGGTGGTGCCGGGCCCAGGGCCGCCGCGTCGCCTATTGTCCGTCCTCGGTGGTCATGCACTCGCACAACTACACTCCCCGCCAGGCCTACAAGCGCAGCTTTGGCGAGGCGTGGGCCCTTCATGCGATGGGTGCCGCCCCCCGCACCGAAGCATCCGGCTGGCCGTCTCTGGCCCTGGGCTGGCTCAACGACTCGCGGCGCGACCTGGCCTTCTGCCTGCGTGCGGGGCGGCTCCTCGAATGGCCGCGCGACCGGCGCATCCGCTGGGCTCAGCGTTGCGGGCGCGCCGATGGCGCCCGGGCCGGGGCCTCCATGCATCCGGGAGAGGTCGCCGCATGATCGCGCTCCGGGAGCTGCGGCTGGCCGGTCGCTTGGCGTCGGAGACGGCACCCCGCGAAGGCAACGGGCGGTTCACGCTCGACGGTGATGCCGCGCTCGAGGCGCACCTCGCGTCCGTCTGCGCCGATCTGCTCGCCGGCGTGCGCGGGCTCATTCCGCCCGAGCGCCTGGAAGCCGTTCTCCTGGGCGGCGGCTATGGCCGGGGCGAAGGCGGCGTGCTGCGCACCGCGCACGGCGACCGGCCCTACAACGACCTCGAGTTCTACGTGTGCGTGCGCGGCAACCGCTTTCTGGGCGAACATCGGCACGCGCTGCCGCTTCAGGTGCTCGGCGAGATTCTGACTCCCCGGGCAGGCGTGGAGGTGGAGTTCAAAATCACCTCCCTGGATGTCCTGCGCCGCGCCCACGTGGACATGTTTTCCTACGATCTGGTCATGGGCCACCGGCGGCTTTGGGGAGCGACCGACTGTCTCGCCCGGCTCGGGCATCATCGGGACGCCTCCGCCATACCGGCGTGGGAAATCACCCGGTTGTTGATGAACCGGTGCGCCGGCCTGCTTTTGGCGCGGGAGCGTCTGGGACGGACCGATTTCACCCCCGATGACGCCGACTTCGTCGAACGCAACCTCGCCAAGGCCGAGCTCGCCCTCGGCGACGCCGTGCTGGCCGCACACGGGCGTTATCATTGGAGCTGCCTGGAGCGTCGCCGTCGCCTCCGCCACTTCGACCCGGCCCATCCGCCGCCCTGGCTCGACGACGTGGTCCACCGCCACGGCCGCAGCGTGTTCTTCAAACTGCATCCTGCGCGCGGCGGCACACCCCGCGAGTCCCTGCGGATCCGCCACGCCGCCGTGACTGCGCTGGCGGGGTCGGTCTGGCTCTGGCACGAGTCGCGCCGGCTGGGCCGTGACTTCGCCTCGATGGGCGACTACGCCGAAAACGCACCCGACCTCTGCCCCCACACCCGCCCGCTCCGCAATCTCCTCGTCAAACTCCGGCACGGCGGCCCGAGGAGCCTGCTCTCGTCCAGCCGCCTGCTCCACCCGCGCGACACCGTGTTGCGGCTGCTCGCGCGCCTGCTGTGGGAGCAACCCCGCGACGATGACGCGTTCCGCCCGGAGGTGGCCGCGTTCGAAACCCTCTGGAGGCGTGTAAGCTGAACTCTTCTACCCCGTATAACATGCCTGACTACGAAACCGACGCGTTGCCAACGGCGACCCTATGCCCTCCGCTGGACTCTTCAAAAACCATGACGCGTGAGGACTATATCCCTGTGAACGCGGCAAAAAGTCCCGTGCTGCCGCGCCGGCCGGCGGGCCCGCACAAATCCTCGAAGCCCGCCACTGCGTTGATGGAGTCGCGCCTGCTGCACGAGCTCGAGGTCCACCGCATCGAACTGGAGATGCAAAACGAGGAACTCCGGCGAAACAAGGCCGAGATCCAGTCCTATCTCGACAAATACACCGACCTCTACGACTTCGCCCCCGTGGGCTATTTCACGCTTTCGCCCGAAGGTGTGATCCGCCAGGTCAACCGCACCGGCGCGAAGCTGGTCGGCCTGCCCGGCGATCAAATTCTGAACAGCTCCTTCACCCGGTTGATCTGGCCCGGGCTGCGCACCCGTTTCGAGGCTTTCATCACCCGCGTCTTTTCCGACGACGCCAAGCAGTCCGCCGAATTCGAGCTGATGGGAGAAAACCGGCCGCACCGCAGCGTCCACATCGAGGGGCATCGCTCCCCGATGCTTGCCGAATGCCGCATCGTTGTCGTCGATATCACGGATCGAAAAACGGCCGAAAACCTGATGCTTCGCAGCAAGATCCTGTTCTCCACCCTCGTCGAACAGGCCCCGTTCGGCGTCTTCGTGATCGGTCCACAGTTCCGCCTTCAGCAGATCAACCCCATGGCGCTTCCCCTGCTGGGCCGGTGCCAGCCGTTGATCGGCCGGGACTTTGCGGAGATCATCCACGCCGTCTGGCCGGAACAGGCCGCGCGGACCGCGCTGGAGCGCGTCCTCGACCGCTTCCGGCAAACCCTGGAGACAGGCACCGCCTACCAGTCCCCCGAGCTTGCCGAACGCCGCGACAAGCGCCGCGTCAAAGAAATCTACGAATGGCAGATCCAGCGCGTCACCCTCCCGGGCGGCGACTATGGCGTGGTCTGCTTTTTCAAGAACGTCACCGAGCGCATTCGCGCCGATCAGGCCGGGCGCCGCCTTCACCACATAACCGCCTACAACGAGAGCCTGCGGCGTGAAATCGTGAGACGCCAGTCCGTGGAAACCGCACTGACCAAGAGCGAGCAACGCGCCCAAAAACTGCTCGCGGAATCCCGACAATTGCAGGAAAAACTCCGCCACCTCTCCCGCAACATCCTCCGCATGCAGGAGGACCAGCGCAAAGAGATCAGCCGGGAGCTCCACGACGGCATCGTCCAGCTTCTGGTCGGCATCAACGTGCGCCTGGCGGCCTTTTCCAAGAAGGCCGCCCTGGACCCGCTCAACATCCGCAAGGATCTCGCCCCGGTTCACCGTCTCGTGACCCGTTCGGTGCACGTCGTCCATCAATTCGCCCGCGAGCTGCGCCCCGCCATGCTCGACGAACTCGGTCTCATCCCCGCCCTGCGCTCCTACATCGAAGAGCTGCCCCGGCGCAAGGGACGGGTCGTCCACTTCCACGCCGACGAGGGAGTCGACACCCTCGACACCGAAAAGCGCACCGTGCTCTACCGCGTTGCCCAGGAGGCGCTCATCAATGTCGCCAAACACGCCCGGGCCCGCGAAGTACACGTTTCACTCCACAAGGTCCGCAGCGGCGTGAGCCTGGAGATTTGCGACGACGGCAAGGCCTTCGACGTCGCCCGACTCGGCTCCGCCGCCTGGGTGGACCGCCTCGGCGTGAGCGGCATGCGCGAGCGCGTCGACATGGTCGGCGGCTGCTTCAGCATCGTCTCCTCACCGGGAACCGGCACGACCATCCGCGCCTACGTCCCCGGCGGCCGTCGCGGGAAATCCCGGCCACCCGCCAGCCGGGCCCCGTCCTCGACACCCGTCACCAAACGTCCCCGCGCCACGCCCGCCCAGAAGGAGTGACCGCCCACCGCACGGGTAGCAGGGCACTCCATGTGCCCGACGCCCGAAAAATGCGACAACGGGTCATGTTCGGAATCTACCGTCTCGCACTCGCCCTGATGGTGGTGGTCTTCCACCTCTCCGACCACCACCCGGCCGGCTGGTATTCGGTCTACGCCTTCTACACGTTGAGCGGTTTTCTCATGACGCTGGTCATAACGAAAAAATACGCGGCCACCCCGGCCGGCGTCGCCGACTTCGCCGTCAACCGCGCGCTGCGCATCTACCCGCCCTACCTGGCCATGGTCGCGATCACCGTCGTCATGCTGCAATTCCCCGGGCTCTCCGCCCGGGCCCGGCAACTGGCCGACATCGGCATGCCCGAAGGCCCGGCAAAATGGTTCGAAAACATCTTCATCTGGGGCTGGCGCATGCGCGACCCCATGCTCGTGCCCCAGGCCTGGACGATTTTCCGCGAACTGTTTTTTTGCGTGCTCATCTTTTTCCCGTTCGCCCGCTATCGCTGGCTGGCCCTGGCCTGGTTCGCCGGCGGGCTCGGCTACGCGGGCTTCGTCGCCGCCGGCGACCGGCCGTTGGTGGAGATTTACACAAACTTCCCCAACGCGGGCCTCTGCTACGCCGCCGGGTGCTGCCTGTTCCACTTCAAACGAACACTGCGTCCGCTCTCCCGCCCGTTGGTCCCGTTGCTCGTGCTGACGATCATCGCGCCCTTTGTCCTCGAAGCGGTGCGTCCCCGGTTTTTCACGCACGGCTCGGTGGCGCCGCTCTACCTCAACGCGTTCTTTTCGGCCTACCTCGTCATGCTCCTCTCCACGATCCGGGGCACGCCCGACTGGGCCGATCTCGACCGGCGGCTGGGCAACCTTTCCTACCCGATCTACTTGTGCCACTACCATGTGGCGGTCGCGGTGGCGGCCCTGCTGGGCTGGCCGATGACGCGCAGCGACAATCTGCTGGTCGCCTGCGCCCTGCCCACGCTCGCCGTCGCCTGGTTGCTCAACCGCTGGATCGAACGGACCATCGGCTACGGCTTCGACCAGCGGCGAAGGCCCTGGTCGTCCCGCCCGTCGCGCGGCGCCGGGACGGATGCGGTGCCGGGGGCTAGCGCAGCGACTTCTCCATGAGCCCGTTCCACTCGCCGCCGGCGGCCAGCTTGCGCCACCCCAGCCGCTCATAAAAACCGACCGCGCGCACATTGGACGGCTCCACGCTTAATTCGATGCGGGCCGATCCTCGCTGGCGCGCATGGGCCTCGCCCGCCTCCATCAACCGGCGTCCCACGCCCGCGCCCTGCCAGCCCGGTTCGACCGCGATCAGCTGGATGCCGTAGGAGGGTGGTTCGGTCTCACAGTTTCCCGCTTCGGTCTCCCGCGTCTGCGGAGGTCTGGTGAACAACAGTCGCAGCCCCAGCTCCAGGCGCCGGAGCACCACCGGGTCTACCCACAAACGGGGACTCGCCAGCAGGCGCCAGACGATGAACGCCGCGTGCGCGCGCACGAAGGCGCCTTCCGACCAGTGGCGCACGCCCACGAAGCAGAATCCCGCCAACTGTCCTCCTTGAAACGCCCCCAGACCGGCCGTCTCGTACGAACCCGAAAGCAACGACTCGTAATAACGGCGCACGGCCTCCGCGCCGATCCGGCTCACGACCATGCGAGGAAACGCGGCCCGGTGCACCGCGGCGACGGCGGGCAGATCGTCCCGACCAAGCGCGCGCAGGGTGGTCATGCCGCGCTCGTTGAGGGCGCGAAGAAATCCGTCACCGCGTCGCGTTCGGCGCCGTCGGAGGCGAGGGGTCCCTGCACCGTCATAACCTGACCGCTGTCGAGCTTGATGATCCGGTCGGCCACGCGGAAATAGCGGTCGTCGTGCGACACCACGATCACGGTCTTCCGGCGCGCCTTCAACTCGGGCAGCAGTTGCGAATAGAAAACCTCCTTGAAAATCGGGTCCTGGTCGGAGGCCCATTCGTCGAACAGATAAACCGGCCGGTCCTCCAGATACACCGTGAGCAGGGCGAGACGCTTCCGCTGGCCCTGGGAGAGCTCCGTGGTGGAAAGCGCCCCGTTCCGGATGGTGACCTTGTTGTCCAGATGGAGCTTGGCCAGGTAGGCGTTGGCCCGATCATCCATCCGCAGTCCTCCGAGTCCCAGCAGGGTGTCGAACAGGTAGAAGTCCGAAAACACGGCTGAAAACAACTGCCGGTAATGATCCCGGTTATGGTCGTCCACGAGTTTCCCGTTGAAGCGGATCTCGCCGTGCGCGGGCGCATAGAGTCCGGTGATGAGCTTGGCCAGGGTGGACTTGCCGCTGCCGTTGCCGCCGACGATGAAGACGATCTCGGCGGGCCGGAAGGTCAGGTTGACCGGACCAAGCGTAAACGGGGTGTCGTCGTGCTCCTGGCGGTAGGCGTGGCTCACTCCGACCAGATCAATGCGCCCCATAACCAGCGGGGGGCTGTTCGGCACGGCCGCGTTCAGGTCGCCCGGATGTTCCGTCAGCGTCAGGCCGACTTCCTCGATCTTGCTCAGGGCCACCCGCGCCCGGCCAAACACCGGGAGCACGAAGAGGAGCGCCGAAAGCGGTCCCATCAGATAGAGCGTGACCACGACGTATCCGGTCATCGAATGCTCGGTGGCGCCTTCCATGCCGGGCATGAGGAAGAGCACCGCGCCGATCAGGCCGAAGAAAAGAAACTGGCTCCAGTTTTGCGCGAGCGTGAAGCGCACCTCGGCATCGACGTTGTGGCGCTGGTAGGCCGCGGTGGCCGTGTCCACGCCGCCCCCGAGGAACGCCTCGCGCCGTTCACGGTGGAGCTTCAGTTCCTTGATGCCCTCGGTGAGCGCGCGGAAATGCCCGAAGAGCTTGTCCTCGGATTCACGGGCCAGTCTCAGCAGGTCGAATCCGCTCCTCACCAGCATCATGTAACCCGCCGCCCCGATCATGATGAGCCCCGCCACGACCGCCAACATGCGCGGCGACAGCCAGCCGAGATACGCCGCCCCGCCGAGCAGCACGGCGAGGTTGACCACAAACGCGGGGATCGTGCGCATCGCCTCCGTGATGCTCATCACATCCTCGGTCAGCGCCACCATCAACCGGGCGGAACCGATCGACTCGATCTGCCGCAACGGCACGCCGAGTATCCTGCGCACCAGATCCCGGCGCAGGCTGGCCGTGCTCAATTGCGCGAAACCGGCCAGCCTCACCTGCGCGAGGTAGTTGGCCAGCAGCCGTATCGCTCCGAGCGCGACAAAGGCGCCGATCAGCCCGGGGACGGGACGCGCCGCGCCGGTCAACACGGTGTTGACCAGGGCGATCAGCCCGGCGTTGGCGGCGCCGGCGATCAGGGCGGCTAGGGCCGCCCAGGCCATCGTGACGGGGGAATAGCGGAAAAAAAAGCGGATGAGTTTCATAATTTCCCGGGTTCTCCGGCGCAAAGGGTGTCGATGCTCGCCTTCAGCTCGCGGGCCACCCGGTGAACGTGCGGCTCCTCAAGCAGGCTCTCGTGCAGACCGGGGATGATCCGCACGTCCACGCCGCCGCTCACCAGGTCCCGCCAGCCGCAGGCATGGTCGTAATTGCAGTCGATCGGGTGCCCGCGCGTCCTCAGCAACACGACCCTTCCCCGGTAGGGGCCGGACCGGTGGCGCAGGTTGGAGATCACATGGCGCTCCCACAGTTCCCGGTCGCCCTGCGGGACTGAGTCCAGATCGACCTTTTCGTTGGCGTCGATTCCCGGCCGGGCCGTACGGCGGCGGGCCAGCCGCGCCAGGCGTTTCTTGGTCATCTGGAGTTTCCAGCGGATGAAACGGGCGCGCTTGTCGGCGGGCCAGCGGGTGAACCCGGCCGCCCAGTTGGCCAGATTGAGCGCAAACTTGCACGCAAAGGCCGGGGTCCAGTTCATCTCGTCGTAGCTGGAGTTGGGCGGCGAGGCGTTCATCAACGCCACCAAGCCCACGCGGCTCCCCCCGGCGTCGAGCCGGCAGGCCATCTCGTAGGCGATGTTGCCCCCGAAACAATAGCCGCCGAGCAGATAGGGCCCCTCCGGGATGAACTCGCGCAGTTCGCGCACATAGTGGTCGGCCATCGCGTCGATCGTCGCGGGCAGGTGGGGTCGCGCCTTGAGCGCATACACGGGCTGGTCTTCGCCCAGGTGCCGCGCCAGGTTGGCGTAACCCCACAACATCCCTCCGCCCACTCCGTGGATCAACACCAGCGGCGGACGGCTCCCCAGCGGTTGGATTTCCAACCAAGGCGACTCCCCGGCCCCCTTTGGAGCGCATGATTGGTGGACGCCGGCCTTGGGTGGATGGTTCTGGTCGATCATGTGGCGCAAGACCCGAGCCTAGAGCGGGCGGACCTTTTTTTTGAGTAGGCATTACCCGCCGTCGGCGGCGCGACCGCCCGCCCGGGCGCGAAGGGACTGGGTCCAGACCCCATATCCGCCGGCTTACGGGAGGCGTTTAATGCGACATGGATTCTCCCTCCGCACTCGCTGCCACCGGCGTGGCCGGGCGCGCCGAAACCGCCACTCCCGGCGATGGCGTCGCCTCGTCACGCTGGCCGATCGGCGTGCTCGGCGTGCCCTTTGAAAACGTCACCAAGGCCGAGGCTGTCGCCCGCATCGAGGGCATGATCGCCTCGGGTCGTCCCCACTATGTGGTCACCGCCAACGTGGACTTCCTGGTGCGGGCCCGACGCGATGTGGAATTAAGGCGCATCCTGATCGAGGCGGACCTCGCCCTGTGCGACGGCACCCCGCTGCTGTGGGCGTCGCGCTGGCTGGGCAATCCCCTCCCCGAGCGCGTGGCCGGGGCCGATGTCGTTCCCGACCTGATACGGGCCGCCGCCGCCCGCGGGCACCGGATTTTTCTTCTCGGGGCAGGTCCCTCCGTCGCCGCCAACGCCGCCGATCGCCTCCGCAAAGAACATCCCAACCTGATGATCGCCGGGCATTATTCGCCGCCGTTCAGCGACCTGCTCTCCATGGATTTCGCCGACATCTCGCTGCGGGTGCGCTCGGCCCGGCCCGACATCCTGCTGGTTTCCTTCGGTTGCCCGAAACAGGAGAAATGGATCGCCAAGCACCACCAACGCCTGGGCGTTCCCGTGCTCATCGGCGTGGGCGCCACGCTCGACTTCCTGTCGGGCCGCATCCGGCGCGCGCCCGCCTTCATGCAAAGCCACGGCCTGGAGTTTCTCTACCGGCTGGCGCAGGAACCCCGCCGGCTGGCCGGCCGATACGCCGGCGACTTTCTGCACTTCATCCCCGCGATCGCCCGCCAATGCTGGCGGCTCCGCCCGCCCCCCCGGGCCGGCCATCCCGCCCTCCGTGGTGTCCTCGACACGACCTCCCGACTGGTGCGACGTCCGGGTGAATGGCGACCTTTGCGCGTCCGTGCTCGGTGAACTGCGGGCCTTTTTCACCGAGACCCTCGGAACCGGCGAACACTGCCAGTTGGACCTGTCCGGCGTGCGTTTCATCGACAGCACGGGGGCGGCATTGCTCCTCCAGTGGCGGCGGCGGTTGCGCGCGCACGGCCTCCGACTGGTCCTCTTCAACCCCAGCCCGACCGTGCGCTCGGCCCTCGATCTGCTGGGATTGACCGATTGCTTCACGGTTCTCGACCCCGGCGGCCGCCGCAGCCCCCCCGGCGGTTCCATGCCAGGCGACGAGTCGGTCATCCCTCCCTGCATCGGAGGCTGCACGCTTGCCTGGCAGGGTGAAATCACCGCCGCCAATGCCGAATGGGTGTGGTCCCTCACCCTGGGCCACTTCTCCGCGACGGAGCGCCCCCCGCGTCGCACCCATGTGGTCAACCTCTCGCGACTGGCCTTCATCGACAGCGCCGGGGCCGAGATCATGCTGCGCCTTCACCGCTGGGCGCTTAAAAACGGCCGCCGCATCTGGTTCCCCCAGGCCCGGCCAGCCATCCGCAATGTCCTCGCTCACGCCCGACTCGAACACCTGCTGAACCATCCCGGCCCGTGAAAATCGGCATCTCCACCTCCGTCATTCAACGCGGGCGCTCCGGAGTGGGCCGCTACGTGCTCTCCCTCGTGGGCGCCCTCCTCGACCAGATCGGCCGCGACGAGCTCGTCCTCTTCGTGCTCGCGGAAGACCTGCCCCTCTTCGCCTTTGCGAGCGACCGCGCGCGGATTATCACGGTCTCTGAGTGCTTCCGTCCCGCCCCCCTCGACATCTTCTGGCATCAATGCGTCCTGCCCCGGCTTGCGAAAAAACACGGTCTCGACGTGCTGCATGTGCCGAGTTACCGGCGTCTGCTCTGGGCCCGGCCCTGCGCCCTCGTCGCGACCATTCACGACCTCGCGCCTTTCCGGATGCCGGGCAAATATGATCCCCTGCGGATGTTTTACGGTCGAGCCATCGTGCCGCGACTGGTCCGCCGGCAGAGCGAGGTGCTGGCCGTCAGCCGGTCCACTTCTCGGGACATCGCCACCTTCATGGGGCCGGCCGCCGCCTCTCGTACGCGGGTCGTCCTCAACGGCATCGATCACGACCGGTTTCATCCGCAGGGCCGCGACGTGGCCCGCGTGGACGCCGCCTATCGCCGCGGCCTGTTCGCACCGTTTTTCCTCTACGTCGCCCGCATCGAGCACCCGGCCAAAAACCACTCGCGGCTGATTGCAGCGTTCGAGAGTTTCAAGACTTCCACCGGCTCGCCCTGGCAACTCGTCCTGGCCGGCGGCAACTGGTCCGGCGCCGCCGTCGTCCACGAGTTGATCCGCCGCTCCCCTTTCAACACCGATATTCGCACCCTCGGCTTCGTGCCCGACGCCGAACTGCCGGGCCTCTATCGCGCGGCCGAGGTCTTTGTCTTTCCGTCGCTCTTCGAGGGCTTCGGCCTGCCCCCCGTCGAGGCGATGGCCTGCGGCTGCCCGGTGCTCTCGTCCACCCGCGGCGCGCTGGCCGAGGTGGTCGGCGACGCCGCCCTGCCGGTCGATCCCGACAACACCGAAGAAATCGCCGCCCGCCTAGCGCTGTTGGCGGGCGACGAAACGCTTCGCCAATCCCTGCGCACTCGGGGTCTGGCACACGCCGCCCGGTTCGACTGGCGCCGCGCCGCCGGAGAGACGTTGTCGGCCTATGCCGACGCACGCCTTCGCGCCGGTTCCAGGTATCGCGCCGTGGATTCATCCCCGGCCCCTGCCCGTCCGCACGACGTCCGCGAAGCCGCACCTCCATGAACGAACTTCTGCGCATCCTCATGCTGGAGGACAACCCGGCCCACGCCGAACTCGCGAAACACGCGTTGACCGCCTCCGGCTTGAAGTTCGACGCACAACGGGTCGAAACCCGGCGCGATTTCGAGCAGGAACTCGCCGCACACACGCCCGATCTCGTGCTGTCCGACTACAGCCTGCCCGCCTTCGACGGCATCGACGCCCTCCGTATCGCCCAGTGCCTGGCTCCCGACATCCCGTTCATTTTCTTGACCGGCACCCTCGGCGAGGACGTGGCCATCGAAACCCTCAAGATCGGCGCGACCGACTACGTGCTCAAAAAACACCTCGCCCGGCTCGGTCCCTCCGTCCGGCGGGCGTTGCGCGAGACCGCCGAGCGCCGCGAACGCTGCGCCGCCGAAAAAAAACTCCAGCAATCCAACGAACAGCTCCGCGCCCTCAGCGCCTATCTCCAGCATGTGCGCGAAGAGGAGCGCATCCGCATCTCCCGCCAGGTTCACGACGAACTCGGCCAGGCCCTCACCGGTCTCAAGCTCGACGTCGCCTCGCTGATCTCGCGGCTGCCCAAGCATTCGCGTGGGCTGCGCGGCCGCGCCCACGCCTTGTCCGACTGCATCGACGCCACCATCCAGACCGTGCGTCGCATCTCCACCGAACTGCGCCCCGGCATCCTCGACAACCTCGGCCTGGCTGCGGCCATCGAATGGCAGGCCCAGGAGTTTCAACAGAAGACCGGCATCGTCTGCGCAACCACAACCACGGTGGCGGACACCCTCTGGAACCAACGTTTCACGACCACGTTTTTCCGCATATTTCAGGAAATCCTCACCAACATCATCCGCCACGCATCGGCCTCCCGGGTGGAGGTTTTTCTCGGCGTCGAAAACGAACGTCTGGTGCTCAGGGTCACCGACAACGGTCGCGGCATCTCCGAAGCGGAGGTCGCCGGCGACAAATCGATCGGGCTGATCGGCATCCGCGAGCGCGCCGCCCTCCTGCTCGGCGAGGTCGTCTTCGCCGGCCGCCCCGGCCTCGGCACGACGGTGACGGTCGGCATCCCGCTCGCCTCGGCGGAGCCGCTCCCGGGGAGGACCCCGTGAGAATCCTCATCGCCGACGACCACTCCGTCGTTCGCCAGGGGCTCAAACAGGTTCTGGCCGCCGAGTTCAAACAGGCCGTGTTCGGCGAGGCGTGCACCGGACAGCAAGCCATCGACCTCGCCTGGAAGGAACCGTGGGACGTGCTCGTGCTCGACATCACCATGCCGGGCCAGAACGGCCTCGACGTGCTCAAGGCCATCAAAAAGACCCGCCCCAAACTGCCCGTCCTCATGCTGAGCATGCACCCCGAGGACCAGTTTGCCGTGCGGATGCTCAAAATCGGCGCCTCCGGCTACATGACCAAGGAAAGCGCCCCCGCCGAACTTGTCGGTGCCGTGAAAAAAGTCGTGTCCGGTGGCCGTTATGTAAGCCCCGCGCTGGCGGAAAAAATGGCCTCCTACCTCGCGATGGACGTGCAGAGTTCCCCCCATGAGCGTCTCTCGGACCGGGAGTTCCTCGTGCTCCGCCTGATCGCGTCGGGCAAGACGGTTGGCGAAATCGCCCGCGAACTCTCGCTCAGCGTGAAAACCGTGAGCACCTACCGCACGCGCATCATCGAAAAAACCGGGCTGCGCAACAACTCGGAACTCACCCACTACGCGATCCAAAACAAGCTGGTCGGGTGACCCGGCTTGGGGCTCCGACCCCACTGACGTCTTTGGGCGCCGGGCCTATCTTGGGCGCGGGCCCTCCGCCCTTCCACGCCCATGATATCGGCCCCACCCTTGCCTGAAGAGTCCCGCTACCGGCGGCTCTTCGACTGCGCCGAAGACGGTATCCTGATACTGGACGCGGACACGCGCCGCATCACCGACGCCAATCCGCGGCTTCTCCGCTGGATCGGGCTCGAAGCCGGAGAAATCATCGGCAGGACCTTTGATGCGCTGGGCCCCCCCGATAACGCCGCCTCCGCCCGCACGGCCTTCGCAGAACTGCTTCGATCCGGTCACATCCGCTGCGAGCATCTCCCCCTCCTGGCCAAGGACGGGCGCCTGATAGAGGTCGAGATCGTCGGCGGCCTGCGCGAGGAGGAGGGCCGCCGCGTCATTCAATTGGGCCTGCGCGACATCACCTCGCGCAAGCAGGCCGACTCCGAGTCCCGCCGCACCCGCGAGGAGCTGGCACGCTACACAATCGAACTGGAAACCACCGTGCAACTGCGCACGGCCGAACTGAGGCTCAGCAACGCCCAACTGGAGACCTTCGTGTATTCGATCGCCCATGACTTAAAGGCGCCGCTTCGCACCATGCAGGGTTTTTCCAGGCTTCTGCTCGAGGAACACGCCCAGGGCCTCGGAGGACGCGGGCGCGAATACGCCGGCTTCATCGACTCGGCCGCCCGGACCATGGACCACCTGCTCGCCGACCTGCTGGCCTTCAGCCGGGTAACCCAGGAGAAAATGGATCTCGGACCCGTGAGCCTCGAAACCGCCGTGCGCAATGCGCTCGGAGCCTGCGAAGAGCAGATCTCGGCGAGCGGGGCCGTCCTGGAGGTCGTCCCCCCTTTCCCGGAGGTGCTGGCCCATCCGGCCACGCTCCGGCAGGTGATTTCCCACCTCGTGGGCAACGCCGTGAAGTTCGTCGGAAAGGAGCCGCCGCGTGTCCGCATCCGGGCCGAGGAGCGGCCGGACAACGTGGTGCGTCTCTGGGTCGAAGACAACGGCATCGGCATCCCCCCTGAATTTCACGACCAGATCTTCGGCGTGTTCAAACGCCTGCACACCACCGCCTATGTGGGCACCGGCATCGGTCTCGCCGTGGTGCAGAAGGGCATGCTGCGCATGGGCGGCCGAGTCGGTCTCGTCTCCGAGCCCGGCAGCGGAAGCCGCTTCTGGATAGAACTCGCCCGCCCCGCCTCCGGAAAGCGCCCCGCGTGAACACCCAGGAACCCGTCGTGCTCATCGCCGAGGACAGCGAGGCGGACGTGAATCTCATAAGGATCGCCTTTCGCCACGCCGGCTTTTCCCGCCCGCTTGAGATCGCCCGCGACGGCGAGGAGGCGATGGCCTACCTGCGGGGCGACGGCATCTACGCGGACCGAAACCGCTTCCCCCTTCCCACCGTGCTGCTGCTCGACTTGACCATGCTGCGCAAAAGCGGCTTCGACGTGCTCGCCTGGCTGCAAACCCAGCCACCCTCGCTGCGGCGCCTGCCCGTTTACATCCTGAGCGGTTCCATGCGCTCGGAGGATATCGAGCGCGCCTACGATCTGGGCGCCCACGCCTACCTCGTGAAACCATGTAATCTCGATGCGCTCACCGACATGGCCAAGCGCCTCGTCGAATGGCTCCAGATCAACCATTTCTCGCCGTAAACCGCGCCCCCCCGCTGCGGGACCCTGCCATTCGGTAGGTTGGCACCCACTTATCGCTGCGTCCTTCGGCCCCTACAGTGGGCGCCCTCGACAATCCCTTCTTTTTTACCAAACCCCGCACGCCCGCCATGAACGAAAACAACGACGCCACACCCTCGGACAAACGCCGTTTCCCCGCGCCGGCCGTCAACACCGCTCCGAACGGTGCCGCCGCCTTTCTCCCCATCGTGGGCGCAGTTCTCGCCCGCTGGCGCTGGATCGTTTTTTTCTCCCTGGCCAGCGCCGTGATCGGCCTGGTCGCCGCCGCCGCTCTCATCCGCCCCGGGCACACGGTCTCGGTTCAGTTGAGCCGCCTCGACTCACCCCTGGCCAATGAAGACTACCGTCCGCAGCCGTTGGACACCGGGATGCTCTTCGGAATGATCTCCTCCCCGGAGGCGTTGCAGCAGACCGGAGCCCGGATGAACCCTCCCCTTGCGGCCGTCGAGCTGGGCAAACGCATCAAGCTCACCATGGACCGCAACAGCACCCTTATCACGCTGACCGCCACCGGTGAAACCCCCGAGGACGCCCTCGCGCTCGCCAACCTGGCCGGCGAGCAGGCCGCCGGCTTCACCCGGGACTTGCAGCAAGCCGAGGCGGCTGCGGCGGCTTTCTCCCTGACGCGGCAACTGGCCGACAATGAGGCCGACCGCGCCCGCGTGAAGCTCCGCCTCGCTGAAATCGAGGAACAGCGCGACCTGCCCCCGATTACACCGCCACCCTCGCCCGCGCCGGACACCTCGACCGTCATCCAACAAATAAACAGCCCGACCGCAGCCCGTATCTACGACCGCATCCAGACCGCCCGCGATCAACTCGACGAATTGCAGACTCGCTACACCGACCTGCACCCGCTCGTGCGCGAGCAAAAGACGCGCCTGGCCCTGCTGGAGACCCAGCTCCGCGAGACGATGACTCCGACCGATGGCGCCACTGCCAACGAGGTGACCCGCGCCATCGTCGGCATACCCGCCGAGAAGCCCGTCATCAACCAGAGCACCGGTTACGATGCCCTTGTCCTCTCCCTCACCTCCCTCGAAAGCCGCCACGCAAGCCTCGTCGCCCGGCAGCGCGCACTGCAACCCTTCCTCGACGCCCCTCCCGGCTACCTCCACCTGATGGGAGCCGCCTCCCACCAAAACGTGGTCGGCGCCCACCGGCGCACGATCATCAGCGTGCTCGCCTGCGCCGCCGGTATTCTCGGCGCGATGGCGGCGATGACAGTGGCGGTTCTATGCGAGTTGTTTGACGACCGGATGAAGACGGGCTCCGACCTGGCCCGCGTCACCGGCCTGCCGCTCGTCGGCGAACTGGGCGACATCGACGCCCTCACCCCGGCCGGCCGGGCCCATTGGGCGTTCCGCACCTGGACCGCTCTCCGCCACCGCCTCGTCACCACCCCGGACCAGGGGCTCGTGTGCGGCTTCACGTCGGCAGGCTCGGGCGAGGGCCGCTCCACCTGGATCAATCTGCTCGCCGGCTGCGCACGCCAATGCGGCTTCACCGTGCTGACCATCTCCGCCGACGGCTCCGTGATCTCGACAGACGGCGACGACGCCGAAACCGACTCCAAATCCACCGCCATAACCCGGCCCTCTTGGGGTTCCCCTGAGTTCACCGCCATGGTCGTGGCCAACCCCGGCCACCTGCTTGAACGACGTGCCGAACCGGGTCGCTGGCCCTCCGAAAACCTCCCTCTGCCGGGCGGCTGGATCTGGGACCTGGAAAAACGCCGCCAATGGCAACGCGCCCTGCACTCCTGGCGCTCCATCGACAACATCGTCATCCTGGTCGATCTGCCGCCGATGTCGGACCCGGAGACCGCCCTCCTCGCCGAGAAGATGCCCAACGTGGTCTGGCTCGCCGAGAGCGGCCGCACCCGGGCCGCCGAGGCGCTGGAACACCTCGAAACCCTGCGCAACGCCCGCTGCCATCTGGCCGGCGCCGTCCTCAACCGCCGGCCGGGCAAAGCCGGCCATCCCCTCTTCGCCCGCTGGTTTGGTCGCCGCTCCGCCGTGCTCGCCGCCTCCCTCGGCCTGATGGGCGCCACCGCCTCGGCCCAGTCCGTCGAGGGCGCCCCGTCTCCGGTCGCCGAGTCGGTCTTCTCCGTGCCCGACGCATCCAACCGCGCCGACTGGCAGCGGCACCTCACCCTCGGCCCCGGCGACCTCCTTCACCTGAGCGTCTACGGCCGCTCGATCGACAACACCGCCCCGCCCGTTCCGGTCGGTCCCGACGGCCGAGTAAGCTACCTTGAGGCGGAAAACGTGCCGGCCGCCGGCCTCACCGTGGACGAGTTCCGCGTCGCCCTGAACCGCGAGTTGTCCAAATACCGCAACGCGCCCGACGTGATCGTCCGCCCCGCCGCGTATCGGAGCAAGCGCTACTATGTGCTCGGCGCGGTCACCCGCCGCGGAGCCTTTCCCCTCAACCGGCCGACCACCCTGGTCGAGGCCGTGGCCCAGGCCCAGGGGCTGGAAACTCGCGTCGTGGACCGCAGTCTGGTCATCCAGGCCGACTTGCCCAACAGCTTCGTCACGCGCAAGGGTCAACGCCTGCCCGTGGATATGCACCGGCTCTTCGTCGAGGGCGACCTCTCGCAGAACATCGCCCTGGAGCCCGACGACTACCTCTATTTCCCTCCGGGCGAACAGGCGCAGGTCTTTGTGCTCGGCGAGGTGCGCTCCCCCGGCCCCCTGCTCTACGGTCCTCACGCCGGCGTGCTCCAGGCCGTGGCCGTGCGCGGCGGGTTCTCCGACCGCGCCTGGCAAAAACGCCTGCTCGTCATCCGCGGCTCGCTCAAAAAACCGCAGACCTTCGTGATCAACGTCTCGGACATCCTTGCCGCCAAGTCCCCCGACTTTGCGCTCCAGCCCAAGGACATCGTCTACGTTAGCAGCCGGCCTTGGTTCAAAGCCGAGGATCTCCTCGACCTCGCCGCCACCGCCTTCCTGCAGTCGGCCGTGGTCACCAAGACCGGCCTCGATGTCACCCCGGTTTTCAGCCGTTAAAACCAATACCCCATGCACTCCCCTCGCCCCTTCTTCACGCCGGATTTCTGGCCTGTCCTGACCGGCATGGCCGCCCTGCTCTCGATTGTCCTGGCCGGTTGCTCCGCCCCGCCCCGGGCCGCCTCGCCGACGCCCTTGTCCGGCCTGCCCGCCTCGACCCCGGAATCCGCCCGCCTCGATCCCGTCTTGCTCCAGACACCCACCGAAGAATTCACCCTCGGCCCCGGCGACCGCCTCGAAATCGAGTTTATCGGCGACACCGCCAGCCGCGCGACGGCCGAGGTCGGTCCCGACGGGAAAATCTACTTCAACTTGCTCCCCGGCCTCGATGTCTGGGGCCTCACACTCGCGCAGACCCGGGCGCTCATCGCTGAAAAATCCATGTCCTTCCTCCGGGAAAAACCCGATGTCTCCATCACCCTGCTCGAGGTCGCCAGCAAACGGGTCTGGGTCCTGGGCAACGTCAACCAGCCCGGCATCCTTGCCATGTCCGGCCCGCTCACGCTGCTCGCGGCCATCGCCGAATCCGGCGGCCCCACCGCCGCCGACGAAACCGACGGCACACGGGGACCCCGCTCCGTGTCGGCCGACTTGCGCCGCGCGTTCGTGCTCCGCCGGGGCGAACGTCTCCCGGTGGATTTCCAACGTCTCGTCGGCGATGGCGATCTCAGCCAGAATATCTACCTGCGGCCCGGTGATTTCGTTTACGTCCCGTCGGCGTCGGCGCGCACCGTCCATGTCCTCGGCGCGGTCTCGCAACCCGGCGCGGTTTATTCCGGCGATCACCTCACGCTTATCCAGACAATCGCCAGCGCCGGCGGTCCGACCCGCGAGGCCTACCTCTCCCACGTCGCCGTCGTGCGCGGCTCTCTCAGCCAGCCGACCGTCTCGGTGATCGACTATCAAGCCGTCCTCAAGGGCGCCGCTCCCGACGTGGAATTGGAACCACGCGACATCGTCTACGTGCCCTACAGCCCCTATCGCACCCTCAACCGCTACGTCGACCTCATCCTCCGCACCTTCGTGCAGACGGTCGGTGTCAACGAGGGCGCGGCCGCCGTCAACTCCGACTCCCGCGCCACCGTCGGCGTCAACCTGCCCACCGGCTCGCCATAGGTTGTGTTTCGCCGACGACCCGTCCTGACACGTTTTTTACCAGCCAAGCGGACTTCTCCTCTGAAACGAAACAAAGCGGCGCGGCATGTTTGAATTTTTTGTCGGACGAACACCGACACTTTAATCGGCACCGCGCCGACATCTGCAACCTGAGGGATTTCGTAGAGTGGAAGGATGAATCCCTTCCCTCGTCTCCGCAGGCTGCTCGCATTGGCCAGTTCCCTCGTCGTCACCGCCGGTTTTGCCGCCACCGCTTCGGCCCAAACCACGGTCACCGTCAGCGCGACGGATCCCTACGCGGTGATCGGCTCGTCCGACAACGCCCAGGTCACGTTCACCCGCTCCGGCTCCACCGCCTCGGCCCTGACCGTCAACTACACCCTCGGCGGCTCCGCCATCAAGTGGAACGACTACCGTCGCAC
>CAIRBK010000023.1 GCA_903876795.1 uncultured Verrucomicrobiota bacterium | reverse complement strand
CGAAGTTCTCGGCGTTGATGCGGAAATAGGCCTGCAGCGGGTGGGCGACCTTCACGCCCTTGGGGACATAAATGAAGGAGCCGCCGGAAAAGACCGCGCTGTTGAGCGCCGAAAACTTGTTGTCGCCGGTGGGAATCACCTTGCCGAACCACTTCCGGAAGATCTCCGGGTGCTCGCGCAGACCCTCGGTCGAGTTCATAAAGATCACGCCCTGCTTGGCGACGATCTCCTTGACGTTGGAGTAGGCGGCCTCGGAGTCGAACTGGGCCTCGACGCCGGCGAGGAACTTGCGCTCCTGCTCGGGGATGCCGAGACGCTCGAAAGTCTTCTTGATGTCGTCGGGCACCTCTTCCCAGGTGCGCTTGGGTTTCTGGCCCTGGGCGAGGTAGTAGCGGATCTTGTCAAAATTGATGTTGTCGAGGTCCTTCGTCGCCCAGTGGGTGGGCATGGGCATCGACTGGAATTTTTTGAGGGCGTTGAGGCGGAACTCGAGGATCCAGGGAGCCTCCTTCTTCACCGAACTGATGTAGCGGACGGTGTTTTCGCTGAGGCCGCTGCCGGCGTCGAATTCATACTTCACGTCGTAGGTGAAGTCGCCGACGGTCTGGTCGATGCCGACGGCGGGGTTTTCAACCGCGGTGTCTTCGGCGGGAAGGGTGTCGGTGGGAGGCGTCATGGGAATTTGCGATTTGAAATTTGAAATTTCAGATGCGCGCCGGAGGCGCGCTTAGGCGGTGGCGAGTTCGGTTTTGACCCAGTCGTAGCCCTTGGCCTCGAGTTCGAGGGCGAGGTTTTTGTCGCCGGACTTCACGATGCGGCCGTCATACATGACGTGCACGAAGTCGGGGACGATGTAGTCGAGGAGACGCTGGTAGTGGGTGATGAGGAGGATGCCGAGTTTGTCGCCGCGCATGGCGTTGACGCCCTCGGCGACGATCTTGAGGGCGTCGATGTCGAGGCCGGAATCGGTCTCGTCCATGAGGGAGAACTTGGGCTCGAGCATGGCCATCTGGAGGATTTCGCAGCGCTTCTTTTCGCCGCCGGAGAAGCCCTCGTTGACGGAGCGGGAGGTGAACTTCCGGTCGATCTTGAGGAGGTCCATCTTGGAGTAGAGGCGCTTGTAGTAGCCGGTGGCGTCGAGTTCCTCGCCCTCGGCCATGCGGGCCTGGACGGCGGCGCGGAGGAAATTGGCGATGGAGACGCCGGGGATCTCGGAGGGATACTGGAAGGCGAGGAAGAGGCCGGCGCGGGCGCGTTCGTCGGGCTCCATCTCAAGGATCGACTGGCCGTCGAGGAGGACGTCGCCGCCGGTGATGACGTAGTCGGGGTGGCCGGCGATGGCCTTGGAGAGGGTGGATTTGCCGGTGCCGTTGGGCCCCATGATGGCGTGTACCTCGCCGGTTTTGATCGTCAGGTTGAGACCCTTGACGATGGGTTTGTCGGGGGAGGAGGCCAGGGCTACGACGAGATCGCGGATATCGAGGGAGGAGGGCATGATGAAAAATCGAAGGTGACGGGGGGCGTGGTGATTAGTGGCGTGGATCGGGAAAGGGTTCAGCCGGCGGAGGGGAGCTTGCCGCGGAACGTAATCTCCACGGCCTCGGCAGAGTAACCGGGGGGCAGGACCGATTTGATCTCGGCGAGAAGTTGGGCCGGCAGCTCGATGTCGTGGGTGGAGCCGGTGGTTTCGTCGTGAAAATGGGCGTGGGGGTGAAGGTTCGGACAGTAGCGGGTGGGGGCGCGCTCAAAGTTGACGGCGCGGACCAAGTCGCACTGCACGAGGGTCTCCAGGCAGTTGTAAACGGTTGCAAGGGAGATGCCCGGGAGCTGGGTCTTGACGCGGGCGTAAACCTCGTCGGCCGTCGGGTGGTCGCGTTTTTTGAGCAACGCATCGTACACGAGCTCGCGCTGCGGGGTGTTGCGCAGGCCGCTGTCGGCGAGCTTTTGCGCAAGGGCGTCGGAGTGAATCGCGTGGGTGGACATGGAGAAGAGTCGGTGATCGTGGCCTCCAAGGGGGAGTTTCCGAAATAACTCAGGACGTCGAACTCCACGAGTGAGAGGATAAGCAGGCTGTGCCGGCGTTGCCCTCGACGGGACGACCCGCCGGGTCGCCTCCGTCTCGGTCGCCTTGGCCGAGCCCGCTTTTGCTCTCACGCCGACCTGATTTACTTCAGACACTCACCCTAGCGGCGCGCACAACCAATTGGAATGATTCCAAGGCGCAAGTTTTAATTGGAATAATTCCAAAGAACGGTGGACTGCCGCGTTGTCTGCGATCGTCGGTATTCCGGCGCAAAAAAGGCCCGGTCGTCTCGGATCGGGCCTTGGCAACATCACGGGAGTGGTTTGGGAACGCTTATCCCCCGTGTTCGGCGAGCCAGCGTTCGGCCTCGATGGCGGCCTGGCAGCCCATGCCGGCGGCGGTAATGGCCTGGCGGTAAACGTGGTCGGAGCAATCGCCCGCGACGTAGACGCCGGGGACGTTGGTCTGCACTTGGGAACCGGCGGCGGGCTTAAAGTAGCCGCCCTCGTCCACGTCGATCGCCGGGGTGAACGGGCCGGTGTTGGGAAGGTGGCCGATGGCCACGAAGATGCCTTTGACCGGCAGAACGGATTCGGCGCCGGTTTTGACGTTTTTCACCTTCAGGCCGCTGACGGCTCCCTCGGGCACGCCGAGGACCTCGACGGGGACGCTGTCCCAGACCATCTGGATTTTTTCGTGGGCGACGGCGCGGTCGGCCATGATTTTGGAGGCGCGCAACGTGTCGCGGCGGTGCACGAGGTAAACTTTGCTGGCGAACCGCGTGAGGAAGAGCGCCTCCTCGGCCGCGCTGTCGCCGCCGCCGAGCACGGCGACCTCCATCTTGCGGTAGAACGCGCCGTCGCAGGTGGCGCAGGTGGTCACGCCCTTGCCGCCGTAGAGTTCCTTCTCGCCGGGGATGCCGGTCATGCGCGGCGAGGCGCCGGTGGCGATGATGACGGATTTCGCGAAGATGACCTTGTCGCCGAGCACCAGTTTGCGCGGCTGGACGGTGAAATCGACCGCAGTGACGAGCGCCTGCTCGAAACGCGTGCCGAAACGGGCGGCCTGTTCGCGCATGTTTTGGGTGAGCTGGAAGCCGTCCACTCCGTGCGGGAAGCCGGGGAAGTTTTCCACCTCGCTGGTGGTGGTGAGCTGGCCGCCGGGCAGCGGTCCCTCGAGGACGAGCGGATTGAGGTTGGCGCGGGCGGTGTAGATGGCGGCGGTGAGACCGGCGCAACCGGTGCCGACGATGACGACGTTTTCGACGGGAGTGGACATGGCGTAAAAGTCGGAAGCGTGGAGCGATCAACCCCCGCGTCAACCGCCCGCCGGCGCCCGGTGTGATTTTCCGCCTGGGGCCGGCAGTTCCCAAGCCGGCGTTAGATGACCGGAGGGCGGTCGATCACGGTGTTGGACAGTTCGTTGCGGTCGTCGGCCCGGCGGGGGAAGTGGCGGGCAAGCGATTCGCCGGCACGGTCCAGGGCGGCGACGATGCCGTCGGTGAACGCCTCGCGACGGAAATGGTCCGCCAAGGCTTCGGTCAATTCGCGCCAAAAGTCGGGTCCGCATTTCTCGTGGATGCCGACATCGCCAAAAACGGCGAACGTGCGGGAGCCCGGGGCGATGAGCAGCAGGACGGCGTTGCGCTCGCGGGTGAGGTGCATCTCGAGGCGGGCGAATTCCTCGACGGCGACCGCCAGCGGGTCATGGGTCTTGCCGTGGTGGATGACGACGCGGAGTTCACCCGAGGTCAGCCGCTCGGCGGCGGTGATGGCGCGTTCGATGCGGGCGTGGTCGAGACGGGAAAGGAAGGCGTGGGGGCTCATGACGGGTTGAAGGTTACCATTTGCCGCTGGCTCCGCCGCCGCCGAACGAACCGCCGCCGCCGGAGAAGCCACCACCGCCGGACCAGCCGCCGCCTCCGCCGGAACCCCCGCCCCACCACGGGGTGTGGTCGTGACGGGAGCGGCGGCGCGGGTTCTGATTCAGGTAGGTGTGGTTGCGGCGGAACTGAGAGAGGAGGATGAGCAACGCCACGCCCAGCCAGAAGACGGCGACGAGATTGAAGCCGCCGGGCCGGCCGCCGGCGATGCCCCGTTTGTCATCGGCGACGGTGCGCCCGGTGCCGCGATATTCGCCGGTGGAGGCGGCGATCATGGCGTTGACGGCGGCGTCGAGGGCTTCGGCGGGACGGCCGGCGCGCAGGCGCGGCTTGAGCTCGTTTTCGATGATCGCGTGGCTGATCGCGTCGGTGAGCCGGCCCTCGAGTCCGTAGCCGACCTCGATGCGCAACGCGCGGTCGGCGACGAAGACGAACAGCACGGCGCCGTTGTCGCGACCCTTGCGGCCGGCGCCCCAGGCCTGGGCGGTGCGCACGGTGTAGTCCTCCAGCGCGGCGCCGGCGGGCAGGCGCGGGAAGATGGCGACGAGGATCTGGCTGGAGGTGTCGCGCTCAAACTGGGCGAGCCGGGCGTCGAGCGTGCGGGCGACACCGGACGAGACGAAACCGGCGTAGTCGTTGAAATACGCGGCGGGGGCCGGCGGCACGCTCGCGGCGGCGCGGAGGGCGATCGGCGCGAGCAGGGCGAGGGCGACGGCCAGGAGCACCCACCCAAGCCGGCCGGCCGGGGAAGAGCGTGGGATGGAGGGGCTCACTTGGTGGTTTTGCCGAAGTCGAACTTCACCTCGGGCGGGGTTTGGGCGGAGGCGGCGGCGGCGAAGTAGGGCCTTTCATTGAAGCCGAAGACACCGGCGAAAAACACGGCGGGCACGCGCTTGATGGACGCGTTGTAGGCGAGCGCGGCTTCGTTGAAGCGACCGCGTTCGACGGCGATGCGGTTTTCGCTGCCCTCGAGCTGCGACTGGAGCGCGGCGAAGTTGCCGGTGGCCTTGAGGTCGGGGTAGCGCTCGGAGACGACCAGCAGGCGCGAGAGCGCGGAGGAGAGCTTGCCCTGGGCTTTTTCAAACTCGGCCAACTGCGCGGCGTCGGCCGGGGCCTTGGAGGCGTCGAGCGTGACCTTGCCGACGGAGGCGCGCGCCTCGGTGATTTCGGTGAGGGTGGATTTCTCGAAGTTGGCGGCGCCGGCGACGGTGTTGACGAGATTGGGGATCAGGTCGGCGCGGCGTTGATAAACGTTCTGCACCTGGGCCCACTGCGCGTCCACGGCCTGCTGGGAATTGACGAGGCCGTTGTAGATACCGACCACATAGGAAACGGCGATGACGCCGAGCAGGGCGATCACGCCAAGGGCGATGAGGAGTTTTTTCATGGGAAGCTCGGGCAGGCTACGCAAGGGACGGCGACTGACAAGCGTCGCGGCGTCATCTTGGATCAATGGCCGCAAGCACAGGCGTATTCGGCGTTTCGGCAGTCGCCGCAGACGGAGGTGTCCACGTTGAAGCGGGCGGTGACGGGCCGGGCATCCGGGGCCGACCTGATTTGCACGACGGTCGGGAGTTTGTTTCCGGCGGGCAGAGGCGCGTCGGAGAGCAGGACGTTGCCGACTTGGGCAAACGTGAGCCGGGTCGGATCGGAGCGCTTGCCGGTGGTCACGGTCACCACTTGTGCGGCGGGGGCGACGGGCCGGCCGTCTTGGCCGACGAAAGTGATCTGGACCTTGCGCTCGGGCGTGACGAAGAACTCGGCGCGCGGCTCGACGGCGGTGATGAGGCGTCCGCGATTCGGCCCGGCGGTGATTTTTTCGTGGGCGTGGGAGACGGTGGGTGCGAAGGCGAGGACGGCGAGGGCAACGAGGCGGAGGAGGGAGGTTTTCATGAAGTCGGGTAAAGGTTTGGCGTGAGGGAATTTTATTGGGCGGCGGCGGCGTTGCGTTGGAGGGCGCGTCCGGCGGCGCGGCGTCCGAAGCGGTAAAAGAGCGCGGGTGTCACCAGAAAGTCGAGGAAGGTGGAGGAGATCAGTCCGCCCACGATCACCACGGCGACCGGGTGGAGGATTTCTTTGCCCGGCTGGTCGCCGGCGAGGACGAGCGGGATCAACGCGATGCCGGCGGCGAGCGCGGTCATGAGCACCGGCACCATGCGCTCCAGCGTGCCGCGAACCACCATCTCGCGGGTGAAGCCCTCGCCCTCGTGTTTCATGAGATGCAGGTAGTGCGAGAGCATCATGATGCCGTTGCGCGCGGCGACCCCGCCGACGGCGATGAAGCCGACCAGCGTGGCGATGCTGATGTTGTCCACCTTGAGCCAGGTGAAGACGAGCCCGCCAACGAGGGCCAAGGGGATGTTCAACATCACCTGAAACGCCAGCGACGCACTCTGGAAATAACCGTAGAGCAGGCCCGCGATCACCGCGAAGACGGCGGCGCCGAGAAGCGCGATGCGCAGGGTGGCGTCGCGCCGGGCCTGGAACTCGCCCTCGTAGGAGACCCAGTAGCCCTCGGGCAAAATCACCCTGGCGCGCACCTCGGATTGGAGGCGATCGACCAGCGTGCCGACATCGCGGACGGTGGGCTTGATGGCGATGGTGAAGCGGCGCTGGCTGTTTTCCCGGAAGATCACGTTGGGCCCGGTGGCCTCGCGCACGTCGGCGACGACGGAGAGCGGGACGCGCCGGCCGTCGCCGGTTTCGACGGGGAGGGTGGCGATTTTCCCGGGCGTGTCGCGCCAGTCGTGCGGAAGGCGGATGACAAGGTTGACGGAGCGTTGTCCGTCGCGGAGTTCGGCGATCTCCCTGCCGCCGACGAGGGTGGCGAGCTGGTCGTTGAGCGCGCCGGGCGTGATGCCGTAGGCGGCGGCGCGGTCGCGGTCCGCCTCGATGCGGAGCTGCGGGATGACGGCCTGCTGGTCGAGCTTGGCCCCGGCGAGGCCGGGGATGGTTTTGGCGACGGCCTGGATCTCGGCGCCGAGGCGGCGGAGGGTGTCGAGGTCGGGGCCGAAAATCTTGACGGCCACGGGCGCGGAGACACCGCTGAGCATGTGGCCGATGCGGTCGGCGAGCGGACCGCCGATCACGGAGAACGTGCCCGGCACGGTTTTGAGGCGACGATCGAGCTCGGCGAGAATTTCGGCGCGAGGACGCGCCGGAGCGCCGTCGGTCGCGGCGCGGAAGTCCACGTCGAACTCGGCGGTGGAGACCGGCACGACGTGGTCGCCGCGCTCGGCCCGGCCGAGACGACGGCCGACGAGGCGCACCTCGGGCACGGCGAGGATCTGCATCTCGATGACGTCGGCGATGCGGTTCATCTCATCGAGCGAAGTGCCCGGCGCGGACGTGACGGCGATGAGCGCGGTCTCCTCGCGGAAGGCGGGGAGGAAGTCCTTGCCCATTTTGGGGTAGAGCAGGAACGCGGCTCCCGTGCCGGCGGCGACCAGCGCAAGCACCGGCAGCGGGTGGTTGAGGGCGACGCGCAGCGAGGTGGCGCGGAGGAGGCACTTGAGGCGAGCGACGAGCCAGCTGTCGGCGTGCGAGCGGTCGGCCTTGGGTTTTAACAAGAACGAGCAGAGCACCGGAATCAGCGTGAGCGAGACGACGAACGACGCGGCCATGCTTACGATGGTGGCGATGGCGATGGGCGCGAAGAGTTTGCCCTCGACGCCGCTCAGGCCGAGCAACGGCAGGAAGACGAGGATGATAAGCGCGGTCGCGTAGAAGATCGAGCTGCGCACCTCGCCGGAGGCGGCGGCGATGACGGCGAGCCGGGGACGCGGGTCGGCGAACGCGGCGTTTTCGCGGAGACGGCGGAAAACGTTTTCCAAGTCCACGATGGCGTCGTCCACGACCATGCCGATGGCGACCGCGAGGCCGCCGAGCGTCATGGAGTTGACGGTGACACCGAGGTGCTGGAACACGAGCAGCGTGATCGCGAAACTCATGGGGATGGCCATGAGCGTGATGACGGTCGTGCGGATATTGAGAAGGAAAAGCAGCAGGACCAGCGTCACCATGAGGGCGCCGTCGCGGATGGCCTCCCTGAGGTTGCCGATGGCGCGGTCGATGAAGTCCTGTTGTTGGAAAAGCGGGAGCGTTTCGACGCCCGGCGGGAGGGCGGGGCGGAGTTCCGCGAGGGCGGCTTTGATCTGCGCGGTGAGCTCGCGGGTGTCGAAGCCCGGAGACTTGGTGATCGACATGATGACCCCGTAGGTGGGCCTGGTTTCGGGCGGGCGGCTTACGGTGGCGTCGCCGCGCATGGGCTCGATGCCCCAGGCGACGGTGGCGACGTCGGCAAGGGTGACGGGGCGGTCGTTGACGGATTTGACGACGGTGCGGGCGAGTTCGCCGAGGTCGGTCGTCATGGCGAGGTTGCGCACCATGATCTCGGCGGGGCCGGAGCTGATGAAGCCGCCGGTGGTGGTGCTGGCGGCGCGGGCGACGGCGGCCTCAAGCTCGGCCAGCGTCACGTCGTGGGCGGCCATGCGGTAAGGATCGGGGCGGACCTCGATTTGTTTGATGCCGCCGCCCATGTTGAGGATTTCGGCGATGCCGGGGATGGTTTGCAGGCGGCGGCGGATGGTCCAATCGGCAAGCGAACGAACATCGGCGGGCGGCAGGTAACCGGGCGAGCCTTCGGGCACGGTGGAGCGCACGCCGACGAGGAGAATCTCGCCCATGAGGGAGGCCGTCGGCGTCATGAACGGTTGCACGCCGGCGGGAAGTTGCCCGCGGACGGATTGGAGACGTTCCTGCACGAGGACGCGGGCGGCCTGGATGTCCGCGCCCCAGTCGAACTCGGCGTAGACGAGGGAGAGCGAGACGTCGGAGTTGGAACGAAGGCGCGAGAGACCGGCGACGCCCATGAGGGCGCCTTCGAGCGGTTGAGTGACGCGTGTCTCGACCTCCTCGGGGGCGAGCCCGGGTGCTTCGGTGAGGATGACGACGGTGGGCTTGGTGAGGTCGGGCAGCACCTCGACGGGCAGGCGCAGGCCGGCGACCAGGCCGAGAACGAGCACGAGCAACGAAAGACCGGCGACGAGCGCGCGGTGCGCGAGCGACCAATGGATAAGGCGGTTGAGCATGGTCGGGGCCTCAGGCGTCGGCGCGCGGTGCGGCGGGTTTTTTGGCGAAGAGCGTCACCACGAAGGCGGCGAAGAAGACGCCGGTGAGAATCTTCCAGAGCAACGCGCCGTCGGGACCGTGGCCGTCGTGGGGATGGTCGTGGGAGTGACCGTGGTCGGAGGCGGCGGGTGATTTTTGCGCGGAGGTGATTTCGGAGCCGTCGGCGTTGTGCTCGTGGCCGTGGGCGGCGTCGAGGGCCTCCTTGAGCGACAGCGTGCCGCCGCCGGCGAAGGCGAGCGAGTAGGCCCCCTGGGTGACGACCTCGTCGGCGGGGAAGAGGCCGCTGACGATTTCCACCCGGCGGTCATTGCTCGCGCCGGTGACGACGGGGGTTTTGACGAAGGCGTGGGGCAGGTCGAAGTCTTTGACGTAAACGAAGCGGTGGGCCGGCGTGCCTTGAACGGCGCCGCGCGGGACGCTGGTCACGTCGGTGCGTTTCGCGGTGACGATGGAGAACTCGGCCCTCATGCCCGGGCGAAGTTTGAGACCGGGGTTGGCGACGTGAAACGCGGCCTCGACGGTGCCGCTGACGGGATCGGCGACCGCGCCGAGGTGCTCCAGCTCGGCGGGGAACGTGTCGCCGGAAGCGGCGGCGACGGTGATGTGGGCGGGTTGTCCGCGCCGGAGGCGGCCGGCGAGGACCTCGGGCACGCGGGCTAGGGCGTAAACCTCGGTCAGGTCGAGGATCTCGGCGAGCGGTTTGTCGGGATCGACGGGTTCGCCCAAGACGACGTGGACGGCGCTGACCAGACCCGAGATCGGGGCGGACAACGTGACCGAGGGCGGAGGGTTGCCCGGCTGGCGGCTCTCGACGACGAAAGCGGGATCGCCCTTCGCGACGGCGTGGTCGAGCATGATGTCAACCGCCAGGGCGCGACCGGCGATGCGACTGCTGATGACGGCGCGTTTACCGGGATAGACCTCGATGCGGCCGAGCGCGAAGACGGTTTCCTCGAAGTCGCCGGGTTCGGCGACGACCGTCTGGATGCGCAGGTTTTTCACGCCGGTCTCGTCGAGGATCACGGTGTTGGCGCGGCGTGCCGCTGCATCCTGGGCCGGCAAGGGCAGGGAGATCAGCAGGGCGGCGGTAAGCAAAAAGCGTTTCATGGTTTGGAAAGGAGTGCGGTGGTGAGCGGGAAGGCGGGATCGGTGAGCGCGTCGAGCGCCGCGAGCGCGGTGGCTGCGGCGATGTCGGCATCGAGCAGTTCGCGGCGAAGCCCGACGAGCGCGCGCCTGGACTCGACGACATCGAGGAGCGGGAGTTCGCCGCCGGCATGGGCGTGGCGCACGAGCGACAACGCCTCTTCGGCGGCGGGCAGGGCGTTGGCGCGCAGCTCTTCGGCGACGGCCAGGGCGGAGCGAAGGTCCCGCCATGCGGTGTTGAAACCGGTGCGCAACTCCGCCTGCACGACGAGGGTGGCCTGCTCGGTGCCGGCGAGGATTTCGCGGGCGGCGCGGATGTTGCCCTGGTTTTGTCCGCGAAACGGCAGCGGCACGGATACTCCGGCGACAAACGCGGCGTCGGAGCCCTCGCTCAAAAAACGCACGCCGCCGGCCACGGTCACGTCGGGCGAGGCCTGCGAACGCGCGAGCCGGAGCGACGCCCGGTGACGGGAGACGCTCGCCAGTTGCTGCGCGAGGCGGGGATGGGCTGCGAGTTTGGCGAGGAGCGTGTCGTATTCGGGTAATGAGGACGGAACCGCCAGCGTGCCGGAGAGTGCGGGCACCTCGGAGGCTTCGCCGCCCCAGGTGGCGGCCAGGACGGCGCGTGCGCCGGCCAGGGCGGCCTCGATGCGCGCATGTTCGGCGCGGGCGGAGGCCAGGGAAACGCGGGCGCGGGCCGACTCGGCGGCGGGGGCGGCGGCGTCTTTGACGCGAAGCGCGGCGGCCTCGGCAGTGTCATGCGCGAGGGTGAGAGCGGTCGCGGAGAGCGCGAGACGTTCCTGGGCGGCGAGCACGGCGATGTAGGCGGCGGCGGTGGCGGCGGCAACCTCGGCGCGACGGACGGCCAGAGCGTGCCCGGCGAGTTCGCGCTCGCCACGGGCGAGGGCGATGCGGTTTTCGCGTTTGCCGCCGCGCTCCAGTGTCCGGCTGACCTGCACGGTGGTTTCAAGACGCTCAACACCGCCCAGCGCGCCGGTGCCGGCGGCGTTTTCAAGGGTCAAGTCGAGGGTGGGATTGGGGCGCGCGGCGGCCTGCTCGATCAGCGCCTCGGCGGCGCGGCCGGCGTGGCCTTCGGCGACGAGCACGGGGTGGCCGGCCTCGGCGCGCCGCAGGGCCTCGGCGAGCGACAACGTTTCGGCCGGCAAGGCAAGAGGGGTTAGAAAAAGGAGAAAAAACCGGAGCATAGGAACGCGGTAAACCGTCGGAGACATGTGAGAAAGGTTGACGACCGGCCCGCGCGCGCAGGCGTCGGGACGGCGGAATCAGGCAAGGAGTTGTCCGGCCGCGCAGGGACGGATCAGCCCAGGCAGTCGGGAGCGCGGGCCGGCAAGGCGGTGCGGCGCAAAAATTGCCACGACGGCAACCAATCGACGGGCCATTCCGAGGCGGACACGGCAAGGGCAGGGGCCTCCGCGAGCTCGGTCAGCGAAAGGTGCGAACACAGAACGCACAGGCAGACGGTCAGGTCGGGGGCAAACGACTTGGCGGTGCAGACGGAGGTGCGGACCAGGTTGCCCTCCGCCATGTCGCAGCTGTCATCGGCGCAGGAGGAGGCGGTTTCACCGCATTCGGACGAGAGGATATCGTGGGCCAGCAAGCCGGAGGCATCCAAGCTGCAGTGCTGGGTCGCCGGCAACCAGAGGGCCAGCAGAACGAACGCGGTGACTTGGGTCAGCAACCTCATGACGGGGGGTTAACAACGCATCGCGACGGGCCTTGTCAAGTGACGCAGGGAAGCTGCCGGGATGCGGTTGGCGGTCACCAGCCGAACTGGCGCTTGATGCGAAGCGGCTCGTAGAGATCGGTGGAGAGTTCGGTTAGGAAGCGGCTCGGGGTGAGCAGCATCCCTCCGGGGCCGGCGCGAGTGGCGACCTTGGGATAACAAATGTAGAGCTCGTTTTTGGCGCGGGTGACGGCGACGTAGAACAGGCGGCGCTCTTCCTCGACATCGTCGGCTTCGATGGCGCGGCGGCCCGGGAACATGCCGTCGGCCACGCCGATCACGAAGACCACGTCGAACTCCAGCCCCTTGGACTGGTGGACGGTGGTGAGTTTGACCGTGTCGGGCGGGAGATCGACGTGGCGCTCGCTGGTCTCGCCATTCATGAGCGCGACCTGGGCAAGCATCTCGGCGACATCGTCGAAACGGGATGCAAAGCCGATGAGCGCCTTCAACTCCTCCATGCGGTCGATGTAGTCGGCGTATTCGCCCTTCATGTAGTCGGCGTACCAGCCGTCGATGGCGGTGGAGATGACCGACTCGGGTTTGCCGGTGCGCATGACGTCGGCGATCTGCTTCAACGAGGCGCAGAAACTCGTCCACTCGTCCTTGGCGTCCTTGGAGACCTTGGTCTTCACGTCGTCGGTGGCGAGGGCGTCGATGAAGTCGCGCCGCATGAGCTTCGCGTGGTCGAAGGCGGCGGCGTAGATCTTTTGCGCGCCCTTGTCGCCGACCTTGGGGAGGAGTACGGCGATGCGTTGCCAGGCGGATTCGTTGCGCGGGTTGGCGACGAACTGCACGAAGGCGACCAGGTCTTTCACGTGCTGGCGCTCGAAGAATTTCACGCCGCTGGTGATCTGGTAGGGGATGCCGGCCTTGGAGAACGCGAGCTGCACTTCGAGCGCGTGGAAGTGCGAACGATAGAGGATGGCGATCTCGCCGGGGGACACGCCTTCGTCCTCGATGAGGGCGCGGGTGCGCTTGAGGATGAAGTCGGCCTGCTCGCGGTCGTCGATGGCCTGGACGACGAGGGGTTTTTGGCCGTTTTTGCGGGCGGCGCGGAGTTCCTTGTCGAAGTGGCGGCCCTTGGGCTGGGCCTCGAGTACGCCGTTGGCGAGCCGGAGAATCTGCGGGGTCGAGCGGTAGTTGGTCTCGATGCGGTGGATGACGGTGCCGGGGTGGCGCTCCTCGAACGTCATGAGGTTCTCGAAGTCGGCGCCGCGCCACGAGTAGATGCACTGGGCGTCGTCGCCCACGGCCATGACGCGGTGATGCGGGGAGAGGGCGTCCACGATCTGGGACTGGATCGTGTTGGTGTCCTGGTATTCGTCCACGAGCACGTGGCGGAAACGCTGGGCGAAATAGGCGGCGACGTCGGGGGCTTTTTTGAGCAGGTCGAGCCAGAGCTCGAGCAAGTCGTCGTAGTCGAGAACGGACTGGGCGCGTTTTTTCTCGGAGTAGGCGGAGGCGAACGGAGGGAGCAGGTGCTTGATCTCCGAATACTGGGGAAAGTGGCGCTCGACGGTCTCGGCGAGGGATTTCTGGGTGTTGCGCGCGAGGGAGAGAACGCTGAAGAGCGGACCGGGCTTGGGGTTGGTTTTGTCCTTAAAGAACAGCTTGTTTTCGGTTTCGACGACCTGTTTGAGGAGCGACTCGGATTCGTCGGCGTCGAGGATGGTGAAGTTTTTGGGGAGCCCGATGGCCTCGCCGTAGATGCGCAAGGCGCGGTTGCCGATGGAGTGGAACGTGCCGCCCCAGAACCGGCCGGGCTCGACGCCGGTGAGATCGTGGACGCGGTGGAGCATCTCCTTGGCGGCCTTGTTGGTGAAGGTGAGCAGAAGGATCTCGGACGGGCGGACGCCCTGGGCCAGCAGGTAGGCGACGCGGTAGGTGAGCGTGCGGGTCTTGCCCGAGCCGGCGCCGGCGAGGATGAGCAGCGGGCCGGGGTCGGCGGTGACCGCGCGGAATTGCTCGTCGTTGAGGGAGGCGCGGAAATCGATGGGCGGGACTTCGGAGGGGCGGGAAGGGCGGTCGTTGTTATCGATGAAGATTTCCATGCGCGGTAGAGGGGCAGGCTCTGGGAAAAGCCGGGGGAGGCAAAGAATTTTAACGCGACGACCCCGAATCTTGGGGGCTGTGAACCAACTCTGCTCGTCGCCAAGGCACTGATGGGAAAGCGAGGTTTCTCGTTTCCGCCGGACCGAGTTGTCTCCCGGACACACACCAAGAAACTCGCGACCTGTTTGTCTGTCTGATGGTGTTCCCGTCTCCCCCATCATGAAACCTTTTTCCCTGTTTGGTGCCTTTGCCGCGCTGCTGCCGTTGTCACTGGCCGCCGGTCCGGCCCTGACCATCTACAACCAGAACTTCGCGGTCGTGCGCGAAACGCTGCCGCTCGATTTGAAGGACGGCGTGAACCTCGTGAACTTCTCCGGCGTGACCACCCAGGTGGAGCCGGACTCCGTGGTGTTGCGGGACGCGGCCGGCAAAGTGGACCTGCGCATCCTCGAGCAAAGCTACCGCGCAGACGCAGCTTCGCAGGGGCTGCTGCTTGCGATTAACGAGGGCAAGACCATCGACTTCCTCGTCACCGATCGTGACGCGAAGGAGCATGTGGTCAAAGGGCGCGTCATCCGCAGCGGCTACAAGGCCGGAGGCGAGGCCTCGACTCCGATCATCGAAGTGGACGGCAAATTGCGCTTCTCGCTGCCGGGCCAGCCTGTTTTCCCGACGTTGGGCGACGAAGCGATTTTGCAGCCGACCCTGTCGTGGCGGGTGAATGCCCCCGGGGCCGCCAAAGTGGAGGCCGAACTGGGCTATGTGACCAACGGCATGGGCTGGCAGGCGGCGTACAATTTCATCGCGCCGGAGAAGGGCGACCAGGTGGACATCGTCGGCTGGATCACGGTGGTGAACAACACCGGAAAACGCTTCGACGAAGCGAACATCAAGCTGATGGCCGGCGACGTGAACCGCGTGCAGCCCGAGGGCGATTTTTTCGCCCGGCGAGCCAAGGCGGCGGGGCTGGTGATGGCGGCCTCCTCGCAGGACGCGGTCACCGAGAAAGCCTTCGACGAGTTTCACCTGTATTCGCTGCCGCGTCCGGTGACGTTGCGCGACCAGGAAACAAAACAAGTCGAGTTTCTGCGCGCCGCCGGCGTGACCGCGCCGCAGCTCTACATCTACGACCAGCAGAAATTCGGCGCGAAGGTGGCGACCGTGCGCGAGTTTAAAAACACCAAGGAAAACGGCGGCCTCGGCCTGCCGCTGCCGAAGGGCCGCACACGGTTTTACCGGCAGGATTCGGCGGACGGACGTCTGGAGTTTGTGGGTGAGAACACGATCGACCACACCGCGAAAAACGAAACCGTGCGCATCCACACGGGCGACGTGTTTGACATCGCGGTCGAGCGCAAGGCGACCGACTCCAGGCTGAGCAGTCGCGACGACCAGCGCGAAGAGGCGTTCGAGATCACCCTGCGCAACCGCAAGGCCGAGCCCGTCGAGGTGCGCGTGACCGAGCATTTTTATCGCGGCCCGAACTGGGCGATCATCCAGCAATCGGAGCCGTCGGAGAAAACCGGCGCGCAGACGGCGGAGTTCCGCGTGAAACTGAAACCTGACGAGGAGAAAAAGATCACCTCCCGCGTGCGCTACGACTGGAAGTGAGGCGGCGACGCGCCCCGAAAAGGTTTGTTCGTAATACGAACAAACGCCGGGGTCCGTGAAACGTTGTTCCGGGGGGGGGCGCGGACATGGCTTGCGCGGGGCTCGGTTTTGGGAGGGAGTGGGGGCATGAAAATCCACTGGTTTCAGCATGTGCCGTTTGAGGGGCTCGGCGCGATCGAGGGCTGGCTGCTCGCCCGTGGGCACACGCTGATCTGCACCCGGTTTTATGCCGGCGAGTCCGCGCCGGCGACGGTGGACGGCTTCGACTGGCTGGTCGTCATGGGCGGTCCGATGAACATCTACCAATACCGCGACCACCCCTGGCTGCGCGCCGAGAAACGCGTGATCCGCGACGCGGTCGCGGCGGGCAAACGCGTGCTCGGCGTGTGCCTCGGCGCGCAACTCATCGCCGATGCGTTGGGCGGCAAGGTCCATCAAAACGCCGAGCGCGAGATCGGCTGGTTTCCGATCACGGCGGTGCCGGAGGGCCGGGGTTCGCCGTTTGAGTTCCCGGCGGAGAGGACGGTGTTTCACTGGCACGGCGACACGTTTTCACTGCCGCCGGGCGCCGTGTGGCTGGCGCGGAGCGAGGCGTGTGAACACCAGGCGTTTGCGGTCGGGGCGCGGGTGCTGGGGTTGCAATTTCACCTGGAGATGACGCCTGACGACGTGGTCCGCATCGCCCGCGAGTGCGCCGACGAACTGGTGGCGTCGCGCTACGTGCAACCAGCAGGTGAGATCATCGCGGTGGCGCCGGCGCAAGCGGCCGGCACGGCGGCGTTGCTGGACCGGGTCATGGGGGTCTTGGCGCGAGGGTGAGGCGGCAGATCAGTCGCGCAGGAGCGGTTCCAGGGTTTTCCAGACGGTTTCGGCAACGATGCGGTGTCCGGCGATGTTGGGGTGGACGCCGTCCGGCAGGTTTAAATCCGGCTCGCCGCCCACGCCTTCCAGCAAAAAGGGGATGAGGGCGGCGCGGTTGGTCTTGGCCAGCGCGGGAAAAATGGCCGCGAACTCGCGGGTGTAGGTTTCTCCCATGCTCGTGGGCATTTCCATGCCGGCGACGACGATGAGGGCCGCCGGGTTTTTGGCCCTGACTTTGTCGATGATCGTCTGGAGGTTTTGCGCCGCCACGGCCGGTTGGAGTCCGCGCAGGCCGTCGTTGCCGCCGAGTTCCAGCACGAAGATGTCCACCGGAACGCGCAAGACCCAGTCGATGCGACGGAGGCCGCCCGCCGTGGTCTCCCCGCTCAGGCCGGCGTTGATCACCCGGTAGGGCAGGCCGGTGGCGGTTATCTTCTCCTGCACCAGCCCCGGGAACGCCTGCGTGGCGGCGTCGTCCAGGCCGTAGCCGGCGGTCAGACTGTCGCCGAAAAAGAGGATGGTTTTGGCGGGCGTGCCCGTCGCGGCGGAAATGCCGAGTCCGAGCATCATCGAAAAAATGATGGAAATGATAACCTTCATCGGGTTGCTAAACTAGGGCGGTGGGCTTTGGTCAACGCGCTCATGAGTGACCAACCCATCTTGAAAGTCGAGAAGCTCACCCGGATTTATCCCGCCGCCGGCGGAACGATCACCGTGTTGCAGGACGTGAGCTTCGCGCTCGCGCCGGGCGAAAGCCTGGCGATCGTCGGCCCCTCGGGCAGCGGCAAGACCACGCTCCTCGGCCTCTGCGCCGGACTGGACCGGCCCAGCTCCGGGGAGGTGGCGCTGGCCGGAGTGTCGATCGGCGGGCTCGACGAGGATGCCCGGGCGCGGGTGCGCAACGAACAAGTCGGCTTTGTTTTTCAAAACTTCCAACTGATCCCGACGCTCACCGCCCTGGAAAACGTGCTGGTGCCGCTGGAACTGCGCGGTGTGAGCGGGAAAGAGGCCGAGGCCCGGGCGCTGCTGGAGCGCGTGGGGCTCGGGGCGCGCACGGGGCACTACCCGATCCAGCTTTCCGGGGGGGAGCAGCAGCGGGTGGCGCTGGCCCGGGCGTTTATCAACACGCCCAAGATCCTCTTTTGCGACGAGCCCACGGGGAATCTCGACGGCGCGACCTCGCACGCGATGGTGGACCTGATCTTCGGACTGAACCGGGAGCAGGGCACGACCCTGGTGTTGGTTACGCACGATCCTGAGCTCGCGAAGAAGTGCCAGCGCATCCTCCGCCTGCGCGACGGTCGGGTCGTGGAGTGATCCCCATGAATTTCATCCTCAAAATGGCCTGGCGGGATTCACGCACGTCGCGGCGCCGGCTCTTGCTGCTTTCGCTTTCCATCGTGCTCGGGGTGGCCGCGCTGGTGGCCATCGGGTCGTTCGGCGCCAATCTGCGGCGCGCCATCGACGACCAGGCCAAGACGCTGCTTGGCGCGGACCTCGCGGTGAACTCCCGCTCCGCGATCTCCGCCGAGGCGCAGGCGTTCCTCGACTCCCTCGGGGGCGAGCAGGCGCGGGAGATTAATTTTTCCTCCATGGTGGCCTTTCCCTCGGCGGGAAACCAGACGCGGCTGGTCACCGTGCGCGCGCTCCAGGGAGCGTACCCGTTTTATGGAACGGTGAAGACGAACCCGGCGGACGCCTTCGGGCGCCTGGCGCGCGGCGATGTCGTGCTGGTCGAGGAGACCTTGCTGCGGCAATTCGGCGTGGGCCCCGGCGATCCCCTCAAGCTGGGTGAAAAGGTGTTCACCATCGCGGGGGCGATCGAGCAGTTCCCGGGCGACTCGGCGGCGGTGGCCACGCTGTCGCCGCGCGTGCTGGTGTCGCTGGACGCGCTGCCGGAGACCGGCCTGCTCAAGCGCGGTTCGCTGGTGCGGCATCGGGCCTATTTGAATTTCCCGTCCGGGGTGGACGTGGAGAGACTGGTGGAGACGAAGAAGGACCGCTTCAGCGAGCTGCGCCTGGGAGTGGACACGGTCGAAGAGCGCCGGCGCGAACTGGGCCAGGCGCTGCAAAACGTGCAGGGCTTCCTGAGCCTGGTGGGATTCGTGGCGCTGGTGCTGGGCGCGATCGGCGTGGCCAGCGCGATCCATGTGTATGTGCGGCAAAAGATCACCACCGTGGCGGTGCTGCGGTGCCTGGGCGCGAGCGCCTGGCAGAGCTTCGCGGTGTACCTGCTGCAGGGCCTGGCGCTCGGGTTCGGCGGAGCGGCGGTCGGCGCGGCCGCAGGCGTGGCGGTGCAGTCGATCCTGCCGCCGCTGGTGAAGGGCATGCTGCCGCTCGACATCGAATTTTTCGTATCCTGGGGGTCGGTCGCGCGCGGGCTGGTGGCGGGCGTGGCGGTGGGCGGTCTCTTTACCCTGCTGCCGCTGCTGGCGGTGCGGAGGGTGTCGCCGCTGGTGGCGATCCGTTCGGCCTATGCCGAACGCGCGGGCGGAGGCGATCCGCTGCGCTGGGCGGTTTACGCGGCGATCGTCGTGGCGGTGTCGGCGTTTGCGGTTTGGCAGACGCAGCGCTGGAGCTGGGGGCTGGGCTTTGCCGGCGCGTTGTTCGCGAGTTTTGGGGTGCTGGCGGCGGCGGCGCGAGGCGTGGCCTGGGCGGCGCGGCGCTGGTTGCCGAGACGGCTGCCCTACGAGTGGCGCCAGGGCGTGGCCAACCTGCACCGGCCCAACAACCGCACGGTGCTCCTGCTGCTCTCGCTCGGGCTGGGGACCTTCCTGCTGCTGACGCTGACGCTGGCCCGGGAGACCTTGCTGAGCCAGATCCGCAGCAGCGAAAACGGGGCGCGGCCGAACCTGTTGTTTTTCGACATCCAGGACGACCAGTTCGGGCCGTTGGAAACGCTGCTCGCCGGACAAGGCGTGCCCGCGCGGGCGGGCGCACCCGTCGTGACGATGCGCCTGCGCAGCCTGAAAGGCCGCCCGGTCGAGTCGCTGTTGAAGGACGAAACCGAAGGCATCCCCGCCTGGACCCTGCGGCGCGAATACCGCGCCACCTATCGCGGGGAGTTGACGGACACCGAGACGGTGACGGCGGGGCGGTTCACGGGTCGGGTGGCGGCGGACGCGACGGTGATCCCGGTTTCGCTCGAAGATGTGCTAGCGAAGGACATGCGGCTCGAGCTCGGTGACGAGCTGGAGTTTGACGTGCAGGGGGTGCCGGTGGTGGCGCGCGTGGAGAGCCTGCGACGGGTGGACTGGGGGCAAATGTCGCCGAATTTTTTCGTGGTCTTTCCCGAGGGAGTGCTGGAGACGGCCCCGAAATTCTTCGTGGTGGCGGCGCGGGCAGCCGACGCGGCGGAGTCGGCGCGGGTGCAGCAGGCGGTGGTGGCGGCCTTCCCCAACGTGTCGGCGATCGATCTCTCGCTGGTGCTCAAGACGCTGGACGGGATTTTTTCCAAGGTGCAGTTCGTGGTGCAGTTCATGTCGTTGTTCACGGTCGCGACCGGCATGATCGTGCTGGTGGGCGCGGTGTTGACCGGCCGGTTTCAGCGCATCCGCGAGACCGTGCTGTTGCGCACATTGGGCGCGTCGCGGGCCCAGCTCGTGAAGATCCAGCTGGTCGAATACGCGGTGCTCGGCGTGCTCGGCGCGCTGGTGGGCGGGGCACTGGCCTACGGGGCCAACGCCGCCCTGGCGGTGTGGGTTTTCAAGGCGCCGGTGATCCTGCCGCTTGGCCCGCTGGCGGGCGCGGTGGTCGTGGTGACGTCTGTCACCGTGGCGACCGGGTGGCTGTCGGGCCGCGGCATCACGCGGCAATCGCCGCTGGAAGTGCTCAGGCAGGAGGCGTGAGGTTTTAGCCCTTGCCTGCGGGCGGGAGGGGGTCGTGATGGGTGTCATCACCATGAACCGTAACGTCGTCACCTTTCACTATACGCTGCGCGACCCGCAGGGACGCCTTCTGGATACGTCCGCCGGCGGCCGGCCGGTCAGTTATCTCGAAGGCGCCGGGCAGATCATCGACGGCCTCGACGAGGCGTTGCGGGGAGTGGCTGCGGGTGTGAAGCAGACGGTGAACGTGCCGGCCGCCAAGGCCTACGGTCACCACGATCCCGAGCAGGTGCAGCGCGTGTTGAAGGCGCTTTTGCCGGTCGAGGGCGAGCTGCAACCGGGCGACCAGTTTCGTGCGGGCGAGGATCAATTTGCCCCCATCGTGCGAGTGGTGGAGGTGGACGGCGACGAGGTGTTGCTGGATGCGAATCATCCGCTGGCGGGCGTCGATCTGGTGTTCGACGTCGAAGTCGTGGCGGTGCGCGCGGCGACCGAGGAGGAGATGGCGCACGGGCACGCGCACCAAGGCGACGGCGGTTGCTGTGGCGGCGGAGACGGGGACTGCAAAGACGGCGGTTGCGGCTGCAAGGGCTGACGGAGTGTTTGACCTCGAGTCCTTTCTTTCGGGCTAATGGACTTTTCATCCATGAACGTCCTCGGAATCGACATAGGCGGGTCCGCGCTCAAGGGCGCCCCGGTTAACATCAAGACGGGCAAGCTCCTGGCGGAGCGCCACCGCATCCACACCCCCAAGGCGCTTTCGCCGAAGGAAATGGCCTTGGCCATCAAGGAGCTTGCCGCCCATTTCAAGTGGACGGGTCCGATCGGCGTCGGGTTTCCGGGCGTTGTGCACGGCGGGGTGATCCGCACCTCGGCCAATCTGCACAAGGATTTCATCGGTCTCGATGCGTCCAGGCTGTTCGGCAAGGTGACCGGCGAAAAGGTCGGCTTGGTCAACGACGCCGACGCCGCCGGCCTGGCCGAGGTGCGCTTCGGAGCCGGCAAGAATCGCAAGGGCACGATCCTCCTGCTAACGTTTGGCACGGGAGTGGGCAGCGCGCTGTTTGTCGACGGCAAGCTGTATCCGAACAGCGAGTTCGGCCACCTCTCGATCGACGGCAAGTCCGCCGAGCATTTCGTCTCGGCCGCCGCCAAGGACCGTCAAAAACTCTCCTACAAGCAGTGGGCCAAGAAGGTCAGCGCCTATTTGAACCAGCTCGAAACGGTGCTTTGCCCGGAGTTGATCATCGTGGGCGGCGGCATCAGCGCGGATCATGAGAAATGGTTCAGGCACCTGAAGCTGCGCACGCCCATCGTGCCGGCGGCCTTCCTCAACGAGGCGGGCATCGTGGGCGCGGCGCTCGCCGCCGTGAAGTAACCGGAGAACGGATACCAGCGGCCGATGCGTGACGGGCTGTTGATCGTGGGCCAAGGCCTCGCCGGCACGCTCCTAGGGCTGGCCTGCGAGCAGGCGGGGGTGGTGTTCACGATGGTCGATGCCGGGCATGGCGAGGCGTCGTCGCGGGTGGGCGCGGGCATCATCAACCCGATCACCGGCCAGCGTTTTGCAAAGAGCTGGGGCATCGACGAACTCGGTCCGCTGGCACGGAGGACCTACCGCGGGCTTGAGGATGTTTTGGGGGTCCCGTTGTTGCGCGAGATGCGGGTGCGGCGTTTCTTTCGCGATGAACGGGAGCGAGCCGCCTGGGCGGGCAAGGCGGGGCGGGGAGACCTTGCGGCCTACGCCGGGGAGGCCGATGCGGAAGGGTTTTGGATCGAAGGGGCGATGCGCGTCGACACGGGAATGTTGATCGCGGAGGCCCGGCGGCGCTGGCTGCGCGCGGGGCGGCTTCGCGAGGCGCGGGTGACAATCTCGGAGGCCTTGGCGGGCCATGATCGGGTGATCGCCTGCACCGGTGCATCGCCCGGCGAGGGCGGCCAGGCTTGGGGCGGGGTGGCCTGCACCTGCGCGACGGGGGATGTCCTGCGCCTCGCCGCGGAGGGACTGGATCCAGGGGTGATTTTGAACCGCGGGCACTGGGTGTTGCCCACGCAGGCGGGCGAGGCGCTGGCGGGAGCGACCTATCTGCGAGGCGAGACCGGCGCGGGGGCCTGTGCCCGCCCGGTGGATACGGATGTGGTGGCGAGCGCCCGGCGAGAGTTGAGTGCGAGCGCGGCGGCGTTGCTGGGCGGGCGGGAGTTTACGGTCATGGCGCAGGAAGCGGGGGTGCGTGTGGCGACGCCGGACAGGCTGCCGCTGGCAGGCTGGGTGCCCGGCGTGGCGCGCCTCGGGGTGATCAACGGACTCGGCTCGAAGGGAGCGTTGCTGGGCCCTTGGCTGGCCCGGCAGTGGGTGCGGCACCTGGCAGAAGGCGCGGCGCTGGAGGCCGCGGTGGCGGTCAACCGCTTCGCCCGCCCCTAGGTGCGGGGACGTGTTTGGGTGTTGCGCCGTGTCGAGAGGGCGGAGGAGGGTGGCGGGATGACACTCAAATTCTGGAAGTGGTCGAATGCGGCTCTGATTCTGGCGGGGCTTATCGTCGGGGCGCTGGCGGGATTGGTGGCGAGAGAGCTGGTGACGAGCGCGGACGGGCTGGCGCGGCTGGCATGGTGGCTCGGCAACGTGGTGCAGCCGCTGGGCAAGTTGTTTATCCGAATTATTTTCATGATCGTGATACCGCTGGTGTTTTCAGCGATCGTGCTCGGGGTGGCGGAGATGGGGGATGTGCGCAAGCTCGGGCGGGTGGGGCTGAAATCGCTCGGCTACACGCTGCTGTTGACCACGGTGGGCGTGGGCGTGGCGCTCGGGGTGGTGAACCTGTTCGAGCCGGGCAAGCACATGGCGGCGGAGACGCGCGATGCACTGACGACGCGCTATGTGGGCGCGGCGGCGGAGAAAGTGGCGCAGAGCACGAAGGAGACTCCGCTCGCCGATACGCTGCTCGGGTTGATCCCGCAAAATCCGCTGGCCGAGGCGGTGAACGCCTTCGCGCCCAACTACACGGGCGGCGGGTTGATCGCGGTGATGGTGTTCAGTCTTTTTTTCGGATTGGCGCTGGCGATGGCGCCCGAGGGCCGGGGCGATGCGCTGACGGCGGTGCTCAAAGGGGTGTTTGAAGTGTGCATGACGGTCATCGGCTTCGCCATGCGACTGGCGCCGGTGGGCGTGACGTGCCTGGGCTTCGCGCTGACGGTGCAGTTGGGGGCGGATATGTTGCGCAGCCTGGGTTTCTACGTCGCGGTCGTGGTGCTGGGCCTGGCGATTCAGCAGTGCCTGACCTATCCGTTGGCCCTGCGGTTGATCGGCGGGGTATCGCCGCTGGCGTTTTTCAAAAACATACGCGAGGTGTTGCTGACGGCGTTCAGCACCTCGTCGAGCAACGCGACCCTGCCGGTGTCGATGCGGGTGGCCGAGACCAATCTCAAACTGCCGGCCCGCATCAGCCGCTTCGTGCTGACGGTTGGGGCGAGCGCGAATCAGAACGGCACGGCGCTTTACGAAGGGGTTACGGTGCTGTTCCTCGCCCAGGTGTTCGGGGTCGATCTGAGCGCGGGGCAGCAAGTGGTGGTGGCGCTGATGTGCATCATGGCGGGGCTGGGCACGGCAGGGGTTCCCGGCGGCTCGTTGCCGCTGGTGGTGGGGGTGTTGGTGACGATCGGAGTGCCGGGGGAGAGCATCGCGATCATCCTCGGTATCGACCGCTTGCTGGATATGTGCCGGACGACGTTGAATGTAACCGGGGACCTGGTGATCGCCGTGTTGGTGGCCAAGGGCGAGCCCCAGGAAGAGGTGGCAAGATAGGTCCTTCTCCCGGCGACAAGGTGAACACCCCCGCCTGGGTGGGGCCGGGAGTAAAACACGTCAACCGATCACCTAGTGTGCTGACCCTTTAATGTCTTTACTATTGAGTGCGGCACGGGCGGCGCTGATTTTCTTTAGGATGGAGGCGCCGTCTGCACGCCAGCGGTAGGGCTTTGGGGTGAGGTTTCGTTCGGCCAGGTAGGTTTCGAT
>CAIRBK010000022.1 GCA_903876795.1 uncultured Verrucomicrobiota bacterium | reverse complement strand
TCATTGAGATACAGCCTATGCACAATTTATGCCATTGTTAATCAATGATATGCTAAATTTAGGAGTCCCCTTAAGCGCCGGAAATCGCTGCTCCGCGCATCCCCGCCCTTGGATGTTAAACGTCCTTGGCTTTAGACGATTCCATAACGAAATGATATAATTCATCTAGAAGTGAAACGCATTTCCCCGTCTCAGATACATGATAGCCCAAATTCGAAATCAAACGCCGCTTAGCGTGATTGAGCTTAGTAGTAAGCCTAGGTAAACTCGATATTATCAAACTAAACCCTTCAATCTTCGGCTTATTATCCATCATAACAACAGACAATCCCTTAACATTCTCAATCCAATCAGTTTGCCCAGCAAGTCCATCAGGACTAATTTCATGAGCGGTATAAACTGCATCCGTAATAGACCTAACGCTGGACTGAATACGATCAGCCAAGCCGCGCGTTCCCACACCTATAGCATCAGACAATACATCCATTTCTGCGGCCACTTCATTGGTTATGCGTTTTTTATCTGCTATACCCTCCGCAGAATTTAGCTGCTCTGACATAATTGTTATTCGCTGAGAAAAATCACCCAAAGCAACAGTCATTTTCTCCAAGATTGGAGTAACCTCTAACATCGACCGCTCACTATCTTCAACCAATTCCAAAAAACCAGGTTCATCAACAATCTGCACTTGCCTGGATGATTGAATCTTAGGAGCCGATATTAACTGCCCAGACGATTCATCTGCTCCAATCGAAATGCTTTTAATCGTGCTCTTTGACCACGCTTGTATTTCACGGCTAAGATGGAGCCTAAGCTGGGTCTTGAAATCAGATAAATCAGAGTAATCCAACCTGATTCCTCCAAGCGCCCCAATTTCTTTCTTAAATTTCTGTATTAATGAAATCTGATCAGCATCTATGTCGGATACCCTCAGAGGTGCATCCTTAAAATAAAACATTATACTAACCCGATCACCCTCATCTTTGTGCCTGTTATAAGCATTGTAAAATTCCTGCTCTGTTCCAGAGTTAAAGTTTTTGTCGCAGTCCCGAATCTGGACCATAAAATCCCTATAAAGATATCATAATCACAAATAATTTGGCTATCAATGACAGCCTGAGGCTCTTTTCCAAACGCAGGTCGAGCATGAGTTTCCCATTTTATTAATTCGAGATATAATGAGAGATTGTCCCCCCATGTGATGTTTATTTCCCGTATCACCTCCTCAGTTGCCATGCGTTCGTCAGCAACATCACTCGGAGATGCCAAAAAAACAGATAGATGCGTTTTTGAGCGTGGCATGTTCGATCTATTTACGGGTCCGAAAAGGGGTCGGGCCGAAACATGTTAACATTTCAGTCTACGCGGCAGTTTCCTTGACAAAATCCCACGCGCAGTCGGCCAGCTCGCCGTTGGTGTAGCGCACGAGAAATCCGGCACGGACTTCGGCCTCGATCCAGATGGAATCGACTTCGGCGGTGCCCGTTAGCCGGTTGGCTCGGCGGAGGGCGACGTGGCTGACCTGATAAGTTTCGCCTGACTCAAACTCGACCTCGAAGGTGTCGGTGTCGTCCAGATAACGCACAGTGCGGATGGGCTCAAACCGGCCCTTCCCAAGCGGACTGGGTGCGGCGTAGGTCTTCATAAGATGCCTTTTTGTTGAAATTCTTTGACGATGGCAACCACAGCAGCGGGTGGCGTGCCGCCTTCAAGGTATTCGTAGGTGTCGAGACGGACACGCCCGAGGAGCTTTTCGTTCTTGTCGAAGACGTGGACGTGGGGCGGCGGGTGGTCTCCTTTGAACCAGACAAAGAAGTAACCGCCTTGGCGTTTGCGTCCCATGAAGCTGATCGGAAATTGAAAAGCCCCGACCGGGAGGTCGGGGCTCCAGTTTTTACTGGCAGGCTTCGCATTCGCCGCCGTTGCGCATGGCTTCGATGCTGCAGGCTAGCTTTTGCTCGGCGGTGTAGGTCTTTTTCGGCTGCGCCTCAGGCTGAGAGCTGAGAGCTGAGATCTGAGAGCCGGAGGCGTCGCGGGTGGCGGTTTCGGCCTTGGTCTCGCCGGCGGCGCCGCGGACTTCCTTCTTCACCGCGACCGTGGCCTTCTCGATATTCGAGGCGCCGAGGGTGCGGAGGTAATACGTCGTCTTGAGCCCGGTGTGCCAGGCTTGGCGGTACATGTGGCTCAGGGTTTTGAGGTCGGGCGTCTTGAGCCAGAGGTTCACGGACTGGGACTGGTCGATCCACTTCTGGCGGCGGGCGGCGGCTTCGATCACCCACTTGAAGTCGATGTCGAAGGCGGTCAGGTATTTCGTCTTCAGGTCGGCGGGGACGGCGTCGATGTCCTTCAGGTCTCCGTCGAAATACTTGAGGTTGTCCATCATCTCCTGGTTCCAGAGTCCGCGGGCCTTGAGGTCCTTCACGAGGAAGTAATTCAGGACGATGAACTCGCCGGAGAGGTTGGATTTGACGAAGAGGTTCTTGTAGGTGGGCTCGATGCAGGGCGAGGTGGCCGTGATGTTGGAGATCGTGGCGGTGGGCGCGATGGCGAGGACGTTGCTGTTGCGCATGCCGTGCTTGGCGATCTTGGCGCGGAGGGGCGTCCAGTCCATGCGGCCACCGCGGGGAACCTCGACGGGGACGCTGCGTTCGTTTTCGAGGAGGTCGATGGTGTCCTGCGGGAGGAGGCCGCGGTCCCACTTGGAGCCTTTGTAGCTGCTGTAGGTGCCGCGTTCGGCGGCAAGGTCGGAGCTGGCTTCGTAGGCGTAGTAGGCGATGGCTTCCATGGCCTCGTCGTTGAACTCGACGGCCTCGTTGGAGGCGAAGGCGATGCCCTTCAGGTAGAGGGCGTGGGCGAGGCCCATGACGCCGAGGCCGATGGGGCGGTGGCGGCGGTTGGAGGTTTCGGCGGCCTTGGTCGGGTAGAAGTTGATGTCGATGACGTTGTCCAGGGCGCGCACGGCGGTCTGGATGGTCTCGCGGAGCTTCTGGTGGTCGATCTGGCCGTCGGGGAGGAGGTGGTTTTCCAGGATGACGGAGCCGAGGTTGCAGACGGCGGTTTCGTCGTTGGAGGTGTTGAGCGTGATCTCAGTGCAGAGGTTGGACGAGTGGATGACGCCGACGTGGTCCTGCGGGGAGCGAAGGTTGCAGGCGTCCTTGAAGGTGATCCAGGGGTGGCCGGTCTCGAAGAGCATTGAGAGCATTTTTTTCCAGAGTTCAAGGGCTTCGATCTTCTGGCCGTAGATTTTGCCCTCCTCGGCGAGTTTTTCGTAGCGGAGGTAGGCGTTCTCGAACTTCTGGCCGTAGAGGTCGTGGAGGTCTTTGACTTCGTTGGCGCGGAAGAGGGTCCATTGCTGGCGGGCCTCCATGCGCTTCATGAACAGGTCGGGGATCCAGTTGGCCGTGTTCATGTCGTGGGTGCGGCGGCGGTCGTCACCGGTATTCTTGCGGAGCTCGAGGAACTCGAAGATGTCGTTGTGCCAGGACTCGAGGTAGGCGCAGCCGGAGCCCTTGCGCTTGCCGCCCTGGTTGACGGCGACGAGTTGGTCGTTGTGGAGTTTCAGGAACGGGATAACGCCCTGGGACTCGCCGTTGGTGCCGCCGATGTGGGCGCCGGTGCCGCGGACCGCGGTCCAGGAGCCGCCGAGGCCGCCGGCCCACTTGGAAAGCTGGGCGTTTTCGGCGATGCCGCGATACATGATGCCCTCGAGGCTGTCGTCCACGTAGTAGAGGTAGCAGGACGAGAGCTGGGAGTGGAGGGTGCCGGAGTTGAAGAGGGTGGGCGTGGAGGAGCAGAAGCGGCGGCTCTTGTAGAGTTCGTAGAGCGCGGTGACGCGGGCCTCGCGGTCGCCCGGTTCCTCGATGAAGAGGCCCATGGCGACGCGGATCCAGAAGAACTGGGGCGTCTCGAGGCGGCGGGAGGGTTTTACCGTTTTATCGATGATGAGGTAGCGATCGTAGAGTGTCTGGACGCCGAGGAAGTCGAGTTCGAGGTCGGCGGTGGGGTCGAGGACGGCGGCGAGCTTGTCGAGGTTGAAGTCGAGGAGCTTCGGGTTGAGGCGCTTGATGGCGGCGCCGTGTGCGAGGTATTTCTTGAAGGCGACGACGTGGAAGGCCTTCAGCTTGGCGATGCCGTCCTTCACGATGTCCCAGCCCAGGACCTCCTCGTAGATGTAGGTGAGCTGGATGCGGCCGGCGAACTTGGCGAAGTCGGCGTCCTTTTCGATGAGGGTCTTGGAATTGAGGATGATGGTGGCGTCGAGGTCCTTCTTGGAAATCTCGTCGAAGACGGAGCGGAGGAGTTCGGCCTCGATCTCGTCGGTGGAGAGGCAGAGGTCGAGACCGATGGAGGCGAATGCGATGCGGGCCTTGAGGTCTGCGCGATCCCAGAGGGTGGTGGAGCCGTCGGCGAGTTTGACCACGGTCATGGTGGGCTGGGCGGGGGCGGCGGGAGTCGGTTCGCTGGTGGTCGCCGCCAGGTCGGAGGTAAGGCCGGCGCGCTCTTCGTTGCGATGGGCGCGGTAGAGGATGTAGGCCTCGGCTACCTTGAAGTGGCCGGCCTTCATGAGTTCTTCCTGGACGATGTCCTGGATCTCCTCGATGTGGACGAAGGACTGCTTGGAGGCGTTGACGCGGGCGGCGACGGCCTCGGTGATGGCGACGGCGGGCGTGGAATCGCGGTGGAGGGAGAGGAAGGACTTGCGGACGGCGATCTCGACCTTTTGGGCGATGAAGGGGACGACCTGTTTGTTGCGGCGGATGACGCGGACGGAGCCGGTGGCGTGGGGGGCGGGTGTGAGGAGCTTGCGGCTGCGGTTGAGCAGGAGGCTCTTGGCGACGTCGTAGGCGTTGTTGTCCACGAGGGTCTTCTCGATGAGCTCGTAGAGGTCGTTGAGCGAGATGCGCAGGGGGGACTTGCGGAGGGACTCGGCGGCGAGGTTGGCGGCGACCTCCTTCACGATGCGGCCCACGAAGGCGCGGGTCTCGGCGGTGAAGATGTTGGCGGTCTCGCCGCGGGCGAGGTGGACGTTGGTGAGGGCCTTGCCGAGGGTGTCGGCGATCTCGCCGAGGTCAAAACGGGTCTCTCCCTGCGGGGCGAGGAGGACGATCTCGGGCAGGAGGGGCGTGTCGGCGGGAACGGCGTCACGCCAGGCGAAAGCGGGCTTGTTGTCGGCGGAGTGGGTGGCGCGCTTGAGGGCGAGATCGTGGGAGAGAGTCGGGTTCATCTAAGTTGGGACCTGGTGCGAGTTGAGGGACGGCTGAATGCGGGGACTGGGATGGCAAACTGTAAGCTAAAAAAAGGCCAACCCGCCGCTGGAGCGACGGATGGTCGAAAAAAATTCAACCACCGCACTGGGTAGTGCGGCGGCGAATACGAAACGGGGGACGGGTGCCGATAAAAGGGACGACGGGAGACCGAAACAACCGGGCTGCGATCAGAGATCGTCGTCGGAGGCGTTGGTGAGGGCGGAGGATTTCTGGTATTCGGTGACGCGACCCTCGAAGAAGTTTTGCTCCTTCTTGATGTCCATCATCTCGGCCAGCCACGGCAGCGGGTTCTTGACGCCGGCGTTGAGCGACGCGAGACCCACGCCCTCGAGGCGGCGGTCGGCGATGTAGTCGATATAAGAGAGGAACTCGTCGATCGCGAGGCCGACGGCGTTGACCGGGAGACAGTCGCGAATGAAGTCCTTTTCCAGCTGGACGGCCTCGGCCATGGTGGCGCGAAGCTCTTCCTTGAAGTCGGTGGTCCAGATCTCGCGATTTTCCTCGATGAGATCCATGAACAGGTTGCGGAACACCTCGATGTGGTTGGACTCGTCGCGCAAGGTGTAGCGGAACATCTGGCCGATGCCGGGGAACTTGTTTTGGCGGTAGAGCGACAGAATCATGCCGAAGAGGCCGTAGAACTGGGTGCCCTCCATGCACTGGCCGAAGAGGAAAATGTTTTTGGCGAGGAGCTGCTTGTTCTCGACCTTGGTGAGATCGAGGTCGCGGCGGAGGTTGCGGGAGTTGCGCACGACGAACTCGTTTTTCTTCACGATCGTCTGCACGTCCTCGAACATGGCCTCGCACTCGTGCGGGTTGATGCCGAGGGAGCTGATCATGTAGAGGAGCGAATCGGCATGGATGTTTTCCTCGTGGGCATGGCGGCCTAGCACGAGCTTGAGCTCGGGGGCGGTGACGAGCTCGCGAACGACGTGCTGGATGTTGTCGCCGACGATGCCCTCGGCGGCCGAGAAATAGCCGATGCCCATGCGGATGATCCAGCGCTCGACGTCGGAGACGAGCTTGGTGTCGCGCCACTGCTCGATGTCCTTGCCCATGGGAACGTCCTCGGGCTCCCAGTGGTTGGCCTTCATCGTGCGATAGAGGTCGTAGGCCCACTGGTATTTGAGGGGGAGGAGATTGAACGTCATGGTCTCGCGACCGTTGATGACCTTCTTGGCGGCAAAAGCGGCTTCGGCTTTTTCTTGGTCGAGAACGAACGTCTTGGCACCGACTTGAAACGTTTTCTGCATGGAAGTGGCGTGAGGGAAAAAGAGGCGTTAATGTAAAGTTAGGAGAAGCGTGTGGGACGACTGGCGGGGGCTGTTTTCGACGCACGAGGAGACCGGGCGAACCTAAGTTGCCGGAACTTACTCACGCGTTGCTAACCACAACCCATAGTGGTCACCAAGCGAATCGGGCACTACCTATGGGAATGGCCAGAAAGGTCGTCAATGGTCTGTATTAAATTTTGAGGTAAATTTAACACAAAATTAGGCTTGCGATACCGACCCAAAGCTTCCCCCGAGGGAAAAACGACCGCATGTGGGCTTTCGGCTGAAAACGGTATTGATTTAGCCCAAAGCGTCGCCCAAGTTCGTCAGCTCTTCGGACGCCTAGCTCAGTTGGTTAGAGCACATCCTTCACACGGATGGGGTCACAGGTTCGAGTCCTGTGGCGTCCACCATTTTAAAAAACCCTAGATCCTCCTGTGAATTAGGAATTTAAGTCCTTGGATAACCCCCAAGCTGACATCGTTAATCAATAACATGCGCGTAAAATCCGAGTGTCTCGAAGGATGTCCGAATTCGGGTGAGTCGCAAGTGCCACTGCCTGTGTACGCGATGGCTTGAGGTAAGGCGAAGTTAAAAAAGTGGCGAATGAGGAGGCCACGACCCGTCCGACAGTAACGATGTGGAGGGATCGGTGCCTTGCCGCAGGAATTGATGGCCTTAATGACGCGCAATGGTCGGGGAGGCCATCGACGCTGTCAGCCGCGAAGATCAATACGGTATTGAGCGAAGTGGTGCAGCCTCCGCCTGCACGGAACCGCTGGAGTATCCGCACCATGCCAGGGCATGTGGGGGGTGTCGAAATCGCGCGTGCAAACGCTCTGGTCGCAAAACGAACTGAAGCCGCACCTCATGCGCACCTTCATGTTCTCGAGTGATCCGCAGTTTGCACCGAAGTTCCGGGACGTGATAGGCCTGTATCTGCAACCACCGGAAAAGGCTCTGGTTCTCTGTTGCGACGAGAAAAGCCAATGTCAGGCATGGGAACGCAGCCAGCCCGGCCTGCCGCTGCGCGTTGGCCAAATCTGCACCCGCCCCGCACCCACGACTACACCCGTCACGGCACGGTTACGCGCTTCTCCGCCCTCAACTACCTCGAAGGAAAAATCCTGAGCGTGACCGCACCGAACCACACTCGCGTCGAGTGGCTGGCGTTTTTGAAGCAGATCGACCCCGAGACGCCGCCTGAATTGGCGCTCCACTTGATCGTGGATAACTCTGCGACCCACAAACACGCCGCCGTGAAGGCTTGGCTGGCGAAGCATCCCCGCTTCCACCTTCACTTCGCCCCAACCAGCTCCTCTTGGCTGAATTTAGTCGAGCGCTTCTTCCGTGACCTCACCATGGATGTCGTGCGAGACGGCAGCTTCCAGAGCGTGCGCGAATTAACCCGCGCCATCGAAACCTACCCGGCCGAACGAAACCTCACCCCAACGCCCTACCGGTGGCGTGCAGACGGCGCCTCCATCCTGAAGAAAATCAGCGCCGCCCGTGCCGCACTTAATCGTAAAGACATTAAGGGGTCAGCACACCAGGGTGTCGCACAACATAAGATACAGCCCGGCTCGCCTGCCGCCCGGGAATAGGGTGGATCATTTCGATGTTTCACGGGCAGGTAAGTTGATGCGAGCGCGGCCGTAAAAGAACGATGCCAGGTACGGGAATTTCCGTACTTGCGCGCGTTGCCCGCAGCCGCGCGGTCGCGCTGTGTAATGCCGCCGGCCCGCTTTTCGCGCGGGTGGTTTTCCTCTCATGCACTTGGATCCGCCCTCTTATCACCTTTGCCGCCGGCCACACGAAAGGAGCCTGACGTCATGATCGGGGATGCCCTAGCCTGTGTGGTCGATGACCTAAACCTCCACCTCGCGGGCGCGCGTGAAACCGGCGGGCAGGCTCCGGTGAAGCTGGGCGGCCTCGGCAAGGGCAATCACAGCCCGCCCGACGATGTGGTGGTGCTCGCGCTCACGGCGCTGGAAGAGGAGAAAAACATCCATTTTTCCGCCCAGGCCCTCCGCGGAGAGAGCGCCCTGGCACGCAAGACCGACCCGGTTTTCCTGAACCTTCACGTCGTGTTCGCGGCCACGCACCGGCGCTACCACTACGCGCTCAACGCCCTGGCCAGTGTTGTGCGCCACCTCCAGGCCAAGCCCTGCTACGACGAGCGCACGACGGCGAAGTTTCCTGCCGGCTTGGGACAGCTCAGCTTCACGATGGAGAAGCTCCACTACGCCGATTTGAACCAGATCTGGGGCTATCTCGGTTCCGACTCCTTTCCCTCGGCTTATTACACCGTGCGCGCCCTTGGCCTGGGCGCCGGTCAGATCAACGCGGTGGTCCCGACCGTCAACCAGGTGGAGAACTCCTGATGACCGCCGTGCAACTCTCCTCCAGCGGCCCGTGGGTCCGGTTGCTCAAGATCACGTTCACCCACGACTACTTCGAAGACTCTGTCTTTCCCGGCTTCCGCGCGCGCCCCCTGCCGGCGACGGAGTCCTGCGGCGACCAACCGCTCGCGGGCAGCGGCGGCTTCGGGCTGGAGCTGCAACCGGACGCCCAGGGCTTTTCCCTGTGGGCGCGCGCCGGCGGCAAGTTCCACCGCTTGCAAGGCCCGGCGTTGCTTGACGCCGTGCGCGACCACGCCTTCGGCTGGGAACTCAAACCCGACGGCTTCAATTTCACCGCCGTCACCGAGCTGCCGTTGAACGGCTCCGTCAACCCGGGCAACGGCGGCGCGTCCTCCTCCGTGTTTGCCCTGGTCAACGCCGCCGGTCCGGCGATGAAACCGGCCGCCCCGTCGCCCGCGATCGGCCGGCTCGTCGTGCGCACAAAGGCCGACGGCACGCCGTTGGTTGACGGAGGCCTTCGACTGATCCTCGCCGGCCGGTCCCTCTGCGAGGTGAAAGCCGCGCTTCCCGCGCGAGGGCCGGCGGCGTTAAGCGCCCATTTTGGCGCTCGAAGCCTGTACTGGCGCTACTGGATATTCACTTCGAAGGAAAGCCGACCGTTCGCCAAAGCGCCAATCCAAACGTTCCCGGGACCCTTGGGCGACAAACCCGATGCTACCAGCGAGTTTGAAACGCCGCAGCCGCCGCTGCCGGATGGATTCACCCACCTCAGCGGACAACTGACCACCTTCCAATCGACGGCGCCAATCCCCCTCAAGCACCGCGAGAAACCCCGGTACGCACTCGTATTCGACAAAAACGACCGGCTCCCGCTGCCCACGCCCGCCCTGGATTTTGGATTCGCGTCCCCCCCGAGCCCGGCCCGCGCCCTGTGCGCCGACATCTTCGTTCATTTTTCCTGATCCTTCCTCAACCCGCACCCACTCGTCATGCCGACCTCCTACAAAACACCCGGTGTTTACGTTAACGAACTCAACGCCTTTCCCAACTCCGTCGTCGGGGTGGAGACCGCCATCCCCGCCTTCGTCGGCTACACGCCCGCCGCCACCTACAAAGGCAAATCCTACATCAACGAGGCGGTGAAAATCGAATCATACCGCCAGTTCCAACAATACTTCTGCAAGTGCGACGCCCGCGGCGCACCGCTGGACGAGGGTGAACAGTACGCTCCCGTTTATTACCTGGTCGAGGAGAAGGACAACCCCGCCGACCCGACATCACCATCGGGGGCAAGGGTTACCACATCGAGCCCGATCCCAATACCGTCTATCATCTCTACAACAGCATCAAACTGTTCTACGCCAATGGCGGAGGTACCTGTTGCGTGGTCTCCGTCGGCCTCACCGACGGCAAACCCAAAGGCTCCGCCAAGGCCATCAACGCCCCTCTGGTCAACGCCAACATCGACCTCGCCAAGCTCAAGGCCGGCCTCGACCTCGTGGCCGGCGAAGACGAGCCGACGATGATCGTCGTGCCCGACGCCGTCCTGCTCAAGGACACCGACAACAAGGTCCTCAACCAAGCCATCCTGGCCCAATGCAAGGAACTCATGTCCCGCGTCGGCCTCATCGATATCCCGGGCGGCGACGACCCCGATCCCAACAACCGCAACAAGGTCATCGACACCTTCCGCACGGCCATCGGCACCCGCGCCCTCAGCTACGGCATCGCCTACTATCCCTTCCTCAAGTCGGCCGTCATGACCGACAAGATGATCGACTTTCACAACCTCGGCGGCGGCTCCCGGCTGGCCGCCGTCCTGCCCAAGCTCGAAGGCGCCGCCGCCACCGCCCTGGCCGCCACCCTGGGCCGCCTCGACAAAGCCGAGCTGGACGAATTCGAGGCGCTTGAAAACACCCTCCTGCGGCTGAGCGACGACTACGAGCGCCTGCGCGATGCCGTCTTGGCCAAGATGAACATCCTGCCCCCCGCCGCCGCTATGGCCGGCGTGTTCACCTACATCGACAAGACCAAAGGCGTCTGGCAGGCCCCCGCCAACTGCACCCTCAGCGCGGTCGCCGACACCACGCTGAAAATCTCCCACAGCGAACAGGCCGACCTCAACGTCCACGCCGCCACCGGCAAATCCATCAACGCCATCCGCACCTTCCCCGGCCAGGGCGTCATGGTCTGGGGTGCCCGCACCCTCGACGGCAACAGCGACGATTGGCGCTACATCAACGTGCGCCGCACCCTCATCTTCATTGAACAGTCCCTCAAGCTCGCCGCCCGCGCCTACGTGTTCGAACCCAACACCGCCAGCACCTGGTCCCTCATGACCAGCATGATCAACAATTTCCTTACCAACCTATGGACCCAAGGCGCGGTGGTCGGGGCCACCCCCGCCCAGGCCTTCTCCGTACTGATCGGCCTCGGCCTCACCATGACGCCCCAGGACATCCTGGAAGGCAAACTCATCATCAGCATCAGGGTCGCGATCTCCCGTCCGGCGGAGTTTATAATCATTAACATTCAGCAACAGCAGCAGACTTCCTGACCGCACTCCCAACCGCGCATTAACCCATCACCACCATGGCCGGAGAACAACAAGACAAGAATTGGCCCCTTCCCACCTTCCGCTTCGACGTCAGTTGGGGCGACGTGCTCAAGACCGCCGCCTTTCAGGAGGTCAGCGGACTCGATTCCGAGACCCAGGTCATCGAGTACCGCCACAGCAACAGCACCAGCTTTTCCACCATCAAGATGCCCGGCATCAAGAAATTCCCCAACATCACCATGAAGCGGGGTATCTTCGCCAAAGATAACGCCTTCTGGGATTGGTACAACAAGATCGGAATGAACACCATCAAACGGGAAAGCGTCGTCGTCCAGCTCCTCGACGAAAAAGGCAACCCGACGATGAAGTGGACGCTCCTCAACGCCTTCCCCGTGAAAATCTCCTCACCCACGCTCAAGTCCGACGGCAACGAGGTCGCCATTCAGACCATCGAGATCGCCCACGAAGGCATCACGATCGAGAACGCGTAACCGCGAGCGAGCGACGCCGAGATGAACTATCCCCTCCCTGGGTTTTATTTCGCGGTCCGCTTCGCCTCTGCGAGCAAGGGCGGGAACGACGCGGCCTTCCAGGATGCCGCCGGCCTGTCCGTCGGCATGGAGCCCGAGGTCGTCACCGAGGGCGGCGTCAACACCCACCAGCACCGCCTCCCCACCGTCGCGAAATACACCGACCTCGTCCTCAAGCGCGGCTATATGTCGCAAGGTTCCGCTCTGTTCGACTGGTGCGAGTCCACCCTTCAGGGCGGTCTCGCCGAACCCGTGAAAACCGGCGTGCTCACGTTGCAACTCCTCAACCCCGACACCCGGAAAAAAGGCGACGACATTCTCCGCCAATGGACGTTTTACCGGGCCTGGCCCGTCAAGTGGTCCCTCTCGGACCTTAACTCCACCAAGAACGAGGTCCTCGTCGAGTCCCTCACGTTCGCCTACCGCCACTTCCAAAGCCGCTAACCCATGCCCCTCGAAGTACGCGAACTCGTCATCAAGGTCCACGTCGGCGGCGATGCGCTGCAACAGGTAGGACACCTCCTGGTTGGCGTAGCGGTCATGGGCGCTCTCCGTGGCGGTGCGGCGGCCAAAGAGCGCGTCGGCCTCGTCGAAGAACAAAATCCAGTCGCGACGCGAGGCTTCGGCGAAGACGACCGCGAGGTTTTTCTCCGTCTCGCCGATGTACTTCGACACCACTTGCGAGAGGTCCACGCGGTACACCTCCCGGTGCAGCTTCCGTCCGAGGATGCCGGCGGCGAGGGTCTTGCCCGTGCCGGGAGGGCCGTAAAAAAGCGCGCGAAAGCCGGGCTTGATGTGCCGCCCGAGGCCGAGTTTTTCCCGCAGGTAGGGGCCGTGTTTGACCCAAGCCTCCAGCGTTTCGAGCTCCTGCTCCGTAGCGTGATCCAAAATCTGGTCCTTGTCCGTGAGCTCGGTGGAGATGCGCGCCGCCGGGAACGCCGCCCCCGCCTCCGGTCCGGCCTCTTCGCCGGTGATCAGGTGCCGGAGGAGGGCCGGCGAAGAACTCAGGGCCCCGCTCCACGCCGGCTCGCCCTCGGCCGGCGGTGCCAGCCGCAACACCCGCCGCGCGAACAGCGGCTGCTCGGGATCGAGCAACCTCGTGCAACGCAGCCGCTCGGCCAGGTTGCCGCCGGCGAGTAAAAACAGGGCGGTTTCCCCCGTCGGCAAAAAGCCCGCGTGGTGCACGCCTTTTACACCGCCAAACTGGGCGTACCCGCGGTCGGTGTCCTTGTTTTTCAGGAAAAACTCATCCAGGAGTCCGGGGGCCAAATGCGGCGCCAGGGCGAGCGCCAGCAACAAGCGTTCATCGATCGCGACCTTGGCCTGCACCAGCAACGCCGCGTAGCGCGAATCACCAGGGACTGCCGGAAGCGGCGGAAACGTCGGCGGCGCCTGCTCAAACTCATCCGCCTCCTCCGTCTTCGCCGTCTGGAAATAGTGCTTGATCCGGATATAGATCACATGCCGCAGCCAGCGCATTTCGGCCACGTAGGCCGCCGACTCGGGTGTGGCCGGGCAAGGTTGCGCGGAAGAATTCATGGTCAGACCCAGTCCACCTCCAGCGGCTGGGGCATCCAGGCCGGCTTCGGTCCGGGAAACGTCCAGTCCAACTCCGGCAGCAACACATCCCACCCCCGCCGCTCGACGCGCAGCAGCCATCGCCCGTCGCGCGGTTCCAGCCGGCCTTCCCGCACGAGATACGACCGGCGCAAGCCCTGCACCGAAACCGATGCGCCCCGCGCCCAGCGGTTGGCCACCTCATCGAGCAGGTGGTCGGCGTGACGCCGGTGATCGGCGGCGAGTTCGACGTTCATCGTGATCGGGGTGTCCGGCATCAGCCCGCACAGAAGTTTGTTCAACGCCAGGGCGGTTTCCCGCGTTTCGCTCGCGCCTGCCACCAGGTATTGGAGCAAGTGTACCGCGTAGCCGGCCGCCGCCTCATCGCGAAACACTCCCTCGGCCAACAACCCGCACCGCTCGTGAAGCCGCGGGAAAAACCATGCGAGGATGACCAGCCCGGCGTTATGCACCACTATGGGCCCGGCCGCCGCCGTCGCCTCCGCCGAAGCGACCGGCTTCGGCGGTTTCGATCCGGGAGACGCCGCAGACCCTCGCGCCTCGACCGCTGCGGCCGCCGCGCGGGCCGCCGACCACCGGGGCAAGGCCACCGAGGGCCTGTTCATTCGCAACTCCCGCCACAACCGCACCGCCACCGGCGTCTCCGCCGACCGCAAGACGCCCCGCAGGCGCGTCCGCGCGGCCGCCGGTTCGACCGACGGGTCAAGCGTCGCCAGCAACCGGTCGAAACCACCGGCCAGGTCGGCGATCGGACGCCCGCCGCCCGTCCTCCACCAAGCGACCAAAGCCCGCCATGCGCCGGCCAGGCGGTCGGTGGTCCCCTTCGGGAAACACGCCGCGCCGGCCGGGCTCGCGACCACCCATTCCAGCCAGTCGCGCCACAACCCCGCCTGACGTTCGTCGCCCGCAAACATCAACGCTTCCAAAGCTTCCGCTCCCCCTGTGCGCACGAGCTCGTCGAGCGCCCCGGGCGGCCCCTCGGTCTCGGCCAGCAAGTCGCCCCACGCGGTGGGATCGGCCGCCAATTCCCGCCAAAGGATCGGCCACAGCGCCCGCACCGCCGGTGACGACGCCCGCGCGTCGCCGGCCAGCGCCCGGCGCACCAACCGCAACCGCAACGCGGTGGATCGCCGCAATCGCTCCGCCGTGAATTCCGCCGGCTCGCCAGCCGACAACGTCTCCTCCGCGACCGGCTCCCGTGCCGCCTTCGCTCCCGCAGCAACCGACTCCGCCGTCACGCCCGCCTCGGCGGCCACCGCGAGAAGATCGTGTTGCAGCGCCGAAGGCCCCAGCTTGCCCGCGACGGCGAGGAAACGCCTCCGCACCTCCGCCTCGGCCAGTCCGTGCCGCGCCGCCATAGCGCGCAGGGTATGCGCCAGAAAACTCCGCCGGTTAAAGACGGAGCCTCGTTCCTCCAAAAGATAGTCCAGCACCACCGTCCATGTGCCGCGATGCAGCGCATCGGCAGACACACCCTCCCAAGGCTCCACTCGCTGCGCCTCATCGCTCAGCTCGATCACCCGGGCCACGTCGTCGGCCTGCTCCGGCGCGATCACCCCCACCAGAGAGTGCAACGCCGAGCCGGGGAAGTGCTCCACCACCGCAGGCGTCAACCGCCCCGCGCGCGCCCAGGCGCGCAGCTCCGCGGCCAGCCCTGCGGGCGGCTGCACCAGCACCCGCTCCAGCCACGCCACGCCGCGCCCCGCCCAACGCGCCCCGGCCACCTCGACGGGCAGCGCGCCCGTCTCCAGCAACACTCGCAACCCCCGCAGCGTGTCCTCCGCCGTTCCCCGACCGCGCGCCTCCGCCTCGCGACCCGCCTCATCCGCCAGCGCGCGGAGCAACCGCTCGACCGGATCGCCCGCGCCGCCGCGCGGCGCCGCCGCCAGCGCCGCCATCAGCTCGCCCCGGGCCCGGGCGTCCAGCGCCTGCGCCCACCACGCCACCACGCGTTCCCGGCCCTCGCGCCTCGCCAGAGCCGTCGCCACGTGCGCGGTATCCGCCGCCGACAACACCCGCCAAAAGGCCAGCGGACCGCCGAATGCCACGCTCGCCCGCAGCGGCGGCCACCTGTCCGCGTCGCCGAGCATCTCCAGCCATTCCTCCACCGAACGCCGCAGGGGATGCCGGGCCACCGCGTCCGGCAGTTCGTCCAACGCTCCCGCCGCCGCCACCAGCGCCAGCCGTCCCCTCGCGCCGCGCGGCCAGCCCATCTCCCGCAACCTGCCTTGCACGCCGCGCCACGCCGTCAACGCCTCCCCGGCCGCATCGACGGGAAAACCGGGCGCCAACGCGCGACGGGGCTCCGTCAGCGAGGTGTGCAACACCGCCAAATCCTCCATCGTGCACAACGCCGCCAGCCGCTCCGCCAGCCCCGCTTCCCCGGCCAGCCACGCCCACGCCACCGCCGCGTCGGCCGGTCGCGCCCGCGTCCAAAACTCCAGCCTCGACCGCCGCTCGTCCGACCACTCCGCCGGCGATTCCCGCAGCGCCGCCTCCCACCGCTCCAGCCACGGTTGCGCCGGATCGGGCGGCGCGCTCGTTTGGACTGCGTCCGCGCTCTCGGGCGCACCCGCCGCCGCCCCGGCTCCCCCGGTCTCGACCACCGGTGCCGGGACCTGCACCACGTCTTCGTCGTGCAGCGCGTGCAGGAGGTTTTGAAAGGAAGTCGGCTGTCCTCCTCGGGTGAAGCTGCGCGCCACCGTGGCCAGCTCGCCGAGGAGAGTCTGGTAGTCGAACCCGTACCGCCTCGCCAGGTCGCGCAGCGTCTGGCGCACGAATTCCTTGCGGTTGAACTGCGACCCGCGCTCGTCGAGCAGGTAGCCGAGAATGACCTCCCACTTGACCTGGCGGAACGCCGCCACGCTCGCTGCCGGCAACCAACGCTCCCGTCGGCGGTGGTCGAGCTCCTCCGCATAGTTGACCACAAACTCCGCCTCCCCGCGTCCGAGCAACGCCCTCACCAGCCGATGCATCTCGGGATCGGCCAGCCATTGCACGAGTCGAAACCGCGCCGGCGGAGCCGTCCCCGCGCGCCGCGCCAGCGCCGCGATCACCGGCGCTTGGTGCCGCAATATCCGACGCAGTTCCTCAGGCGCATCGAACCGCGACTGGTCCGGACACCACCAGGGCAGCCAGCCATGCCGCAACGCATGCTCGACCGCACCCGGCCGGCCGCGCCCGCCCACCTCGGCGGAACGGCCCTCTTCGTTTTCCGCCGCGAGCAAGCGGTGCAGCTCCTGCGTCAAAGCCGCGCGATATGCCGGCAACAACTCCCGCCCCCATGCCCCGACGGGGATCGTGCCCAGATCGAGCTCCACGCGGTCGAGCACCGCCTGCCGCCCGGCCGGCGCCGCCTCGTCGAATAGGCGCTCCGTCTCCCGGGCCAGCTCGGCCTGCCAACGGTGGGACGCCTCGTCCATCAAGGCCCGGGCGACCTCGGCCTGTCCGGCCAAGATCCGCCACTCCCGCCGCAAAATCACGTGAACCGCCGGCGAGGTCATGAGCCCGGCCTTTCCGGCGGCGGCACGACCGGCGCCTGCTCCCGCAACCAGCGAAACACACCCGCCGCCGCCGTCTCGCGCCGCACACACACGGCCGAGTCGCCCGGTCGCGCGATTGCGGCCAGCTCCAGCGGCGGCCGGCCGCCCCCGGGCGCCTGCTCCCAGGCATCGAAGATTGCACGGAACCGCGCCACCGCCTCCGGCTCCTCCAGCCACACAAACCGATGCCAAACTTGCGCCGGGGCGTGCTTGCGCACCGCCTCGTCCAGCTTCCGCCGCCCCGCCTCGTTCCACGGCCGCTCCGGCGTGCCGATGAACACATGCACCAGCATCGGGGCGAACTCCGCCAGCTCCACCCGCTCCACCGGCTCGCCCGCGCCCCTCGGCTGCGCAGGCGCGGTGTCAAAGGGCAGGAAACCCAGCGGCTCGAGCACGAAATACCTGTCCTCCGGCAGATCGCTCCCGAGCAGAAGCGAGATTCTGCGTTCGAGGCCCGAACGCCGCCGCGCCGCCGAACCCGCCGCGCCGCCGCTCTCCGGGGCGGGGCACAGCGCCGCCGCCCGGCGCGTGCTCAACGCGACGTAGTCCTGCAGCAGCGCCTCCTTTTGCGCCGGCGTGTCCCCCGGATCGGCCCCCGAGGCGAAACCCTGCTCGTCAAACCGCTCCAGCAGGTGATCGAGCAGCGCGTTGCGCCGGCGGATAAACTCGGCGGGTGACTCCGCGATCGCCTGCAACTCCTGCACGTAAGGGTTTTCCGGGTTGTCCCAAAACGCCCGGTCCGCCCTGGCGTCGCGCCGGGGCGTCGCCCGCGCAGCCGCCCCGCCTTTTAGGAGCGGCACCACGTCCGGCACGTCGCGGAGCGGCGCGGAAAACACCGTGCGCGTCTGCGGACGGTTGGAGAACAGGGCCGAGAGATGACCGAGCTGGCCCAGGTAGTTGGCCAGCATCTGCTCGAACAACAGCAGGTAGCCTTTCAACTGCGCGACCTGCGCCACGCGCTCCGTGTCCGCCTGCTCCGACAAGGCCGCCCGGCCCAGCGCAAAACATGGCGGAAAATCGTGCTGAATCGAGACGTAGTCGCCCACCCGCTGCGGGCCCACCCGCGCCGGGACCCGCCGGGGTACCGCGGCCGCGGGCCGCCCCCAGTATCCGGGCGCAGCCAAGCTCGTGCCCGTCTGTATTAGGTGACGGATACGCACCCCCACCGGATCCCGCCTCGCCGCGTAAAGCCCGGCCGGCCCCAAAGGCGCGGCTGTGAACGACACCTCCCGCCGACGCAACCCCGGCGGCGCGCGTTCCGGCGCGCGCGCCGTCACAATCCCGCCCGGCAGATAAAACGCCGGTCCCTCGCCGCTACCCGCCGCCAGCCGCAACCGCACCTCGCGCAACTCCGCCGCTCCCGCCGCCTCGTGCAGCGCCGCCCGCAACCGTTCCTGGGCATCAGGCCACTCCAACAGTCCGGGCAGGTCTGCCTCGGCCAGCCTCCCGCGTTGCAGGCTTGGTCCCTCGTGCCATTCGTCAGGCGGGGTGACGCTCCCGCCCGTCGGCGCGGCGAGTGGCGAGCGGAACGGCACCACGGGCAGCAGGGCCTTTTTCGCCGCCAGGTAGAGACGGGCCACCGCTTCGGGTACATCGCCCCGCTCGCCCGGCTCCAAGGTGAAACTCACGTCCACCCAAGTCGGCGCGATCTTCTCGATCTCGTCGAAACGCTCGCCCAGGTTGCGATGCTCGTTGAGCACGGCGATCACTTCCGCCGGCGCGGGTCGCTCGACCGCCGCGGGGTCCACCGCCACCCGCACGCGCAACCGCCCCCGCACCGGTGCAAACGGATGCGGAGGCATGCCCTCCCGGGTCGCCTCGGCCCGCTCGATGCGAGCGTACACGATCGCCGGAAACCGGTCGTACAACAGCCGCTCATAGTCGGCCACCGTCACCGGATGCGTGACGAGGATTTTGTCCGGAGCATGGAAAGAGTTTTCCTCGTCGGATACCCGACCGTGCCCATCGGCCAACAACTCGGGCACGGAGAAACGGGCGCGATAACCGAGCGAGGTCAGGGCGTACACCAATTGCTCCAGGATCATCACGCCGGGATCGTGGTCGTTGAAATCCGTCCAGCTTTCCTTGCACCACCGCGGCAGCCACTCCTCGCGCGCAGTCTTCATCAACGCGCCGAAATCCTCGGCAGGCGGAAGCGTTTCATCCCGGCGCAGCGTCATCAACGGATCGTCGGAACGGTTCATAAGCCGGCCCCTCCCGTCTCAACCCGGATCGCGTGCCGCTGCGCCGGCACCAGCACCGCCGGACGACCGCGCACATCCACATCCCCACTCATGCCGCCCGACCCGGCGGCGGACGCGTCGCCCTCCAGCCGCAAGGTCACTCCCCCGACCAGCCGCGCCTCCGTCGGTCCCAGCCCGGCCAGCTCGTCGTCGCCGCAGGCCGGTTGTCCGCTCAACCAAGCGCGCAAATGTCGCGCCAGGTCCGCTCCGGCGAGATGGCGGCGCGGCTCCGTCGAGGCGTCGTTTGCCGCCAGCCAGGGCGCCAGCCACGCATTGATCTCGGCCTCCATGCCCCGAGCCACCGCAGCCGCGGCGCGCTCTCGTTGGAGCACAACAGTCGCCCCGACCGCCACCGCCGCGTACACGGGGTTGACCACCCGGATCCTCGCCGAAAGCGGTGCGATGCGCGCCAAGGCCGTCTCCATGGCCCGCAATTCATCCGACCGGAACGGAGTCGGGCGCGGCGGGCTTCCCGCCACCGTCCTGGGCACCACCCACACCGTCACCACTCCCGCCTCCGCCACCCGATGGGCCGGCTCCACCCGAGCCAGCCGCACCTCCGGAAAACGCGCCGGCAGGAGCTGCTCGTAGTCCTGCGGCGCAACCGCCCGGCCTTTGTGCCGCAACCGCTGGCTCACCCGCCGCGCCCAGGCGTCCTCGGTCTCGGGGGCGGCCCCGCCAAAACCCGCCAGGGGCTGCTCCACTTTCTGCACCCAGGGTAGCGTCTGCTCAAGCGCGACCAGGGAGTGAGGCTCCAGAGACACGGGCCAGGGAGCCTGTCCGGCTTGCGGCGCGAGGCACTCGGCTTCGACGCCGCCGAGGAAAAACCGGCCCGCGCCCGGCCGCAGTTCCGGATCGGCAACCGACAGCCGCAGCCAGATCCAGCCCTCGGACATCACGGTGTTGTTGCGACCTGCGCCTTTGGGTAGCCGGACATGGATCAGGCCGCTGGTTTGCAGCCCGCCGGTTCCGTCCTCGACGCGGGTGCGGGTAAACCGGCGCGAGCGCCGCCAATGCCCGTCGCACAAGCAGCTCCATTGCGGCAGCCGGAGAGCCCGCTCCGGCCGCCGAGCCGCAGCCCCGCCGGCCACAAACAAAACAGATAGCCGCTCAGGCGCGGACTCGCCGCGCAGACCGATAAACAGATGCCCTCCGGCCCGCAAAGGCGGCAGCAACGGTCCGCCCGGCGACGCCGCGTACGTCGTCTGCGGCGTCAGGTGCCACCACTCGGCCGAGCCGCCCGCCCGCGCGGACCGGCCGGCCACGTGATCATGCGCCGTGTAACGCGCGATCCTCAGCACCCCCGCCAACGTCAATGGCGGACGAGGAGCGGGCAGCGGTGACGACGCCCCGAAGCTCGGCGCCATCAATCCCTTCAGCCAAATCAGCACGGCTTCCACGAAGCCATGGTTCGGTTCGGTTTCTAGGGACCCCACGAGGCATAATTGCTCGGCGACTTGGCGCTTCAATTGTTGCACGTCCGAGAACCCCTCGTGATCCAATCGTGCGAGCCGCCCGACGATTTTGGCTATCTCCGCCTCCGCCCCGCCGCCGCTCTCGCGGGCGGCGTAGGCTAGCCGGCCCGGCGCGGCCACGGACTCGGGAACAGGCTCGGACTGGGTCAACCGCCCGCGTAAATCGGGATGAAAGACAAACCGGGGCCTGCGCTTGAAGCCCAGTTTCCCGGCCAGCCGTCGCGACCACGACGGCGGCAACGGCACGGCCAGCATCGCAAGCTCCCCCAAAATGCGCACGGCCTCGGGATCAAGCTCCGCCGAGCCGACCGCCTTGCCAGCTGCCTCCCGCCGGGCGTTCTTGAGCGCGACGGCCTTGGCCACGGTTTGAAATGAATCACCCGTCCCATACGGCGGCGCCACCAGCGTCAGGCCAAACTTCCGCCCGCCGACGCGCTCGGCACCGTTACCCGCGGAGTCCGCCGACGGCACCCACGTCCAACGACTCGCGGGAGACAGCGCCCCCGAAGGCCGGGGAGGCGTCGCGTGTTTCCCCTCCCAGGCGAAAAGGCAGTCGGTGTCCGCCTCCTCTTCACGTCCCGCCGTCGCCGCCCCCTCCGCCTGCCATGACCCCGGACGGTCGGCGGTCAGGATCACGCGGTATTGGTCATTTCTATACAGAGTTTCCTTCGCGCCGGTCTCCTCGGCGATGTAACTCGCGAAGTAGTCGGGCAGCCCCTGCGGAAACTCCCTCCGGTCCGTCGGCAAACCCTGCCAGTCGATTTGCAGAGTGACTGACTTCAGCCGTTTGCGCGCGAGTTCCGGCTTCTCGATCGTCACCCCGGCGCCCGACGCGACCGGCAGGCCGAAAAGCGGGATCGCCACCCCGGCCGGAAGACGCCCGTCCACGCCTTCGATTTGAAAATCGACCGGCTCCTCCACCTCCACGTCCAACTCAAGGGCGCACACCGGCACCCTCTGCAGTTTCCGCGACCAGGCCAATTGCAGCTTCCCGCTCTTCTGCTCGATCGCCGCCCAAGGCCGCAGGCAGCGCACCCGCAGCGTCGGAGCGCTTGCGCTCAAGCCAAAGCCATGCACCCCGGAGTCTGGGTTGTAGTCAACCCACGCGGGCTCGCTCCGGGCCAGCTCGACCGTAAGACGCAGCTCGCGCGGGGCCAACCGCCCGTGCGGGCCGCGTGCAAAAATCACCTCTCCGGCAAATAAACTCCCGCCGGGCGCACGGTCCGCAGCGGGCCGCACGCCGATCCACCCCCCGGGTCCGGTGAATTCAACCTGCCAATACGGGCTTAACGGGCAACGCACCTCGCCTTCAGTCGCGCCGATGGTTTTGGTCAACACGGCCCTCACCGTCACCCGTCGCAGCCCGTCTTGCAGCGCAAGCACCGGAGAACTTACCGCGAACCCGTAATCGGCCGGCTCCGTCTTTTCCGCGCGCGCAGAGCCAAACGGCGGCCAATTCGGCTCCCCGGCAAAGGCCGCGCCGTGCCCGTCCGCCGAATCGGCCCGGGGAGAATAACCGATCCCCTGCGGACACTTCCCGGGCTTTGGAATCCACAGGGTGGCAAGGCGGTCCAGCCGCAGTTGTCCCACCGCGACTTCCCGCAGCGTGCGATAAACCAACGCACGCCCAAACCGATCCGTGACGGGCGCCAGCCGGGCTCCCGCCGGCACGCTTCCGGTCTTCCCGGGCACGTGGCTGAACGCCACCCAGACCCGCGTCGGCAAAGCCGGTCGGGGGCCCATTCCCAGCACTTCGCGGAAGTAGTAATCGCGGTGTCTGTTCGGCAGCTTGTTGAGCTCGTCTTGCGCCAGCTCAAAATGCCGGATAAACGCCAGCCACAACCCGAAGTGGGGCGTGATGCCCTTCGGCTCCCGGTAGCCTCGCTCGAAGCGCGCGAGCCTGCGCGACCACCTCGGCCATCGCCCCGAAGGTGGACCAGGTCGATTCGCTCAACAACCGCGCCACCTCGGCCCGCGCCGTGGACGAATCCAGCGGAAACCTCAACGTCTCGGCGGCCACCGGCCAGCGACTTTTATCCAGCAAGCCCGGCTTGGGATGTTCGCCTCGCTTCCACCAGCCATGCAGCTCAAACGGGGCCTCGTGCCCTTTAGCGGACAGCCAGTTGACGCAGTCCCACACCGCGCGGAAATCGTTGGACAGCTTCCGCTCAACCAGCTCGCGCAACCCGTCCAGAAAGTCCCGCTCCGCCTCCACCGAACTCAAGGCCTGCAAAAGTCGCTCCACCTCGACATAATAGGCCAGCATCTGAGCGATCACGTGCCACGCCGCCGCGACCACATCGGTTTCCTCCAGGCAGATGCGCGCCCCGACTTTCCACAGCCAGGCATCCAACCGCAGCCGCTGCGTGTTCAGATCAAGAGAACCCGCCTGCGCGTAGCGCATCAACGGCGCGCCTTGGTAAAAATCATCCCACTGCCCCGACCACTCGCCGGCTTGGTTGTAATAAGTGAACAGACCGGCCATGCCGAGCGCCTGGCGCATGATTTCGCGCGGGCTCCGATCGTCGATCAAGCCGGACGTCCATCGTGCCTGGGCCAATACCCCCGGAGAATCGTGGATGCTGGTCATTGCGGCAGGCCCGTGGCCTCGGCGAGGTAGTAGGGGTAAACCAAGTTTTGCCGCCGATTGCTCGTTCGCACGGTATAGTCGATGGTTACGATGACAGCGCGCGCGTTTTCCCGCAGCGGTTCAGCGGCGATACGGTTTACATCAATGCGCGCTTCAAAATGTAACAACGCTGAGCGCACTTCGGTCTCGATCATGGCAAACAACGCCGTGTCCATGGGTTCGAAAGCAAAACGCCGCAGGTTGCAGCCAAACTTGGGCGCCATCACCCGATCACCCGGGGTGATGTCCAAAATCAAGCGGATGGCCTGTTTGATATCTTCCTCGCCACTCACCATCCGCACCCCCGGCGCATCCGCCGCTTGCGGCGAAAATTTGTCGAAGCTCGGCGGGAACCCCCAGCCAATGCCCAAAAACGCGGCCTGCTTTGCCAATTTACTCATCCTCCGATCAACACCGTCGGCGCCCCCACGCTGATCGATCCCCCGTGTGCGGTTGCGTCGCCCATGCGCGCCGCCCCCGCGCCCGCGATCAGCACCGTCGAGGACCCTGCCACGATGCTGTCAGGAGCGCCCACGCACGTGAGCAAATCGCCGATCCGCGCGGCCGACAGGCCGCAGATCAGCACGGTCGGGGCGCCAGGCCCGACCACCGGCCCGCCCACATGAGGCACAGGCGGTACGGTCGGGGTTTGCATCGGACAAGCGTGGAAATCGGTGAGGCGAGCGGCCGGCGGCATGTCCCCACGTTTGCGCTCCATCCCCGGCGGCCAAGCCGCCCGGGTACGGGATTTTCCGCACGTCTGGCCCGCCCCCTGAATCCGGCACGGTTTGCCTATTCCATCACATTCTGCGAGCCCCCGCGCCGGTTTTCCAATTCGGCCAAACACCGAAACCCAGCCGCATGGCAAACCCCATCAGTCTGGGCGTACCTCGAATATCCAACTTCTTGAGGATGCGCCCGCGAAACGTCTCCACGGTGCGGGGGCGTATGCCCATCTTACGCGCGATCTCATAGTCATCGAGCGCCTGCGCCACCCAATGCAACACCTCCAGTTCCCGGTCGCTGAGCACCTTGTCGAACGCGTTCGGATCCAACAACCGAGCGGTCCTCTCGCTGACGAAGGCGGGGGAAAAATACCTTTTTCCTTGGTGGGTGGCCAGCAAGGCCTCGCGAAACGACGCCAGCGTACCGCTGGTTTTGTCCACATGGCCGTCAAACCCCTCTCGTTCGATCCGATACAGCGTGTAGCCGCCGCGAGCGGAGGTAAGGGCGATCAACCGCATCGCCGGGCGCGTCTGCCGCAACCGCCACGCAACAAAAAATCCATCGAAATGCGTTGAGCCATATCAATTAACGCCGCGTCCGGCCGAAGCCTTGCCGTCAATTCACATGATTCGTCCACGTTATTCGCCTGGCCTACGATCTCGCCTCCCAACTCGTTGGTACCAACCCGGCAAAGAATCTCGCAAAACAGACGATCAGAATCCACTATCACCGCGCGCAGCGGGGGAGAGACCATATAATCGAACGCCGCATCGGTCTGTGTATGACCGGATTAAATCACGCAAACCATTTTTTATAAATGGTTAACCGGATTCCATCCGCTAACACAATTTATTGCTAAATCTCTAAGGTCCCTCGCACTGTTTCAGGGTATTGGTCGCCAACCGCAAACGCACCCGCACCGGCAGCCGCAGCCTTCGGCAATTGAAATCACCTTCCCCCGTTGGGTAGCCCTGCTCCATTGTGGAAATCTTCATCATAATTTTTTTACAGCATTTTTCGTGTCAAATTAAACTATTGGTTAGTCGGTTCCGAAAAAAGGGTTTACGCGAGGCAGAGTGACGAAGTTGATCTTAAAAGAAGGCGCCGGACGGCCGAGACGATGCGGTGGAGCTTCGAAAAGTTAAAAACTGCGGCACCGAGTGCGCGCTTAGCGCATAGCCCGTCGCCTCTTCAATCGTCTTGTGACCAAGCGGCAATGGTTTTGAGGTGGCCAATCATCGGCTCCATGGCGGCGCGACGTTTCATCCATCGCCAGATAGTCCTATATCTCACCGCGTCGCCACCGATTCACTAAGAATTTAGTTCTACTTTGTTATAATAACACCCGCCATCCCGCGTGCAGTCCGCCAACAACGTGGCCGGTTAAACTGGCCGCTTGCGCAGCCATTATAAAAAATGACACGCGACACGTGCGAGGGGCTTGCGGTACGCTTCATGTCCTTTTGCCAAATGTTCGAGACGCACTTCCAAAGATACCGCAAGGACATGAGCGGCCACGCCCGGGACTACTTGGGCGGCCGGCTGGACCGGGCCGGGCGCCAAAACCTGCAGGGCATAGAGAAGGAAGTGGTGCAGAGTGATTATCAGGGTATGCAGCACTTTTTGAGCGGCTCGCCCTGGGATCACGCGGATATGTGTGACCGCATGACGGACAACGACCCAAGGAGCGCTGGTTGGTGGTGCGCGAGAAGTCCGACGGCTCGCGCAAATACTCGCCGGGCAATCCTACCTGAGGAACCCCGTGGCATCGCCTCGCCTTCATCCAGGCCCGGCACTTCTAGATCGAACGCTCCTTCCAAGACGCCAACTGCGAGTTTGGCTTGGCCGACTACGAACTGCACAGCTGGACCGGCTGGCACCATCACGTCGCCTTGGTCTGTTTCGCACAGCTCTTCACCCTGATCGAGCGAAAACTGGCGCGATTAAACTGTCCGCTCTAGGTGCTCGTCATCAGCGGGTTGCGTGTGATATACTTGCCTCGCCGCCACCCCACCGAACAAGAGGTCTAGCGCAAAATCGCCAGCCAAGACCGCGCACACGAAAACGACATCGCCCGCCAACGAAAACATCCTATCGGAACGCCCACGCCTACTTTAGCAAAGCAGAGTTAACCCACGGCCGAAAACTCCCGACCAAGAAATCCAGCTGCCAGCACAAAACTTCCCGTGATCTCGTAAAATTCTCAAATTCTTTATAATATCTTAACCGCAACAACCAATATTATCGTCTGCATAGTTGTCACTCGATTCTAATTGATAAAAAATAAACCCACATGAATACCAAGTTATTCCATGTGTCCGAAAAGAGTGACATAGAAGTATTTCACCCGAGAATGCCACCTTCTCCAGACTCGGGGGTAACGGAGCCCGTGGTTTGGGCCATCACGGAAGCATTACTGCATAATTATTTGCTGCCTAGAGATTGCCCGCGGGTGACGTATTACGCAAAATCAACGACAACGGAATCTGACCGTGACGCATTTTGTAAGGCAGGCGGCAACAAACACGTGGTGGCCATAGAGAGCGAGTGGGTAACGCGTGTACAAAAAACTCATTTAACATTGTACGAATTACCGGGCGAAACATTTTTATGTGCGATCAACGAGGCCGGTTATTATGTTTCCAAGTTTACGGTTACACCTTGTAAAACATTAAGGGTGACCAATATATTCGCGGAACTGGCAACCCGGGACGTGGAACTGCGCATCATGCCATCATTATGGTCATTGCGGGACGCGGTTTTGGCCTCCTCGCTGGCGTTTTCGTTTATTCGTATGCGCAATGCATCGGCACGCGTCACAACCCTACATTCGTCTAACTTATGAAATATTCATTATGCCTGCTTGGGCTTCTCTTTAGCTTCGATCTGCGGACGCTATTTGCTTTTGACGCGACACCGGAACCACAAATCTTGGTTCAACGCATCGCCTTTGGATCGTGCAACCAGCCTAATCAATCTACTCCGGTCTGGGATGCGGTCCGGGATCTAAATCCCAACCTGTGGCTTTGGTTGGGGGATACCGTATATGCAGACGATCCTCGCCCCGAGGGTGCCACTCCCGAGGCTAGGGCACGAGTGGTGCTTGACCGCCTGCCCGTCCTGTATGCCCGGCAAAATAACCTGCCTGCCTACAACGCTTTACGCGCCCGCACACAAATCCTAGGCACCTGGGACGACCACGATTATGGTATAAACGACGCCGGAGCCGAGTTCGTTGGACGAGAGGAAGCCCAGCGCCATTTTCTCGATTTCTACGGTGAACCCATCACCAGCCCCCGTCGCCAGCGCCCCGGAATCTACGCCTCCTACCGTTACGGTCCGCCCGGACGCATCGTACAAATCATCTTGCTTGATACCCGTTACTTTCGTTCACCGTTGAAAGCCGACCCCCGCCCGCGTACCGAATGGATAAACGGACAACCAGGCGCTTATGCTCCGACAGAAGACGCTACCGCAACTGTGCTCGGTGCGGACCAGTGGCGCTGGCTGGAGGCCACCCTGCGTCAACCCGCCGACGTAAGACTCCTGATCAGCTCCATCCAAGTTCTCCCCGATGACCATCGCTTCGAAAAATGGGGCAACTTCCCGGCGGAACGTCGCCGCCTTCTCCAACTCATTCGAACTACTCAAGCACAAGGAGTTGTGCTGCTCTCCGGTGACCGGCATACGGGCGAACTCAGCCGACTGGACCCAAACCGCGAGATCAACGGTGCCGAGCTTGATCCCGGATACCCACTCTTCGAAATCACTTCCTCCTCCATCAACCGCTCGCAACACACCACATTTACGCGCCAGCTTGATTCAGCAACGCCCCGCGCCGTCCGCTACGGCTTCGAGCACAACCGTCACCGCATCGGCACGCCGTTAGTTTATAACCACTTCGGCCTGATATCGATCGATTGGGAAAACGCCAACGGCCCCCAGCTAACGCTCGCCCTCCACCTCGATTCCGGCGAAGAGGTCCTGCGCCAGGCCATCCCCCTAAAAGACCTCCGCCCCGTCCGCCCGTAGATCGCTGAAAAGGTATTAATACTAAGCAAACCTGTGTTTCTAAAAAATCACAAACCACCGAAGAAACATCATTTTTTCTTATGTATTACACCCGTTTATTCGTTTCAACAAGCGTTCTAGCGGCTATACTATTGTTAACGCCGGACACGCAATCCGCTCCTTCCCAGGATAAATTGAAGCGGCTGGAGGATTTGAATCCAGTCCCAGCGGATCAGCCTATTCCAATGATCGATTTCTTCCGGTCGCCGCAACTAGGCCAAGTGGTTATTGCGCCAGACGGGAAAAAGTTCGCCGCTGTTGTAACCTCAAATAACAGCGAGCTGGCAGAATTGGTAGTACAAGATTTTTCTACCGGAAACAGGCAATCGCTTGCCGGTCAATACTTAGCGGACGTTCGTGAGGTCTTCTGGCTAAATGAGCATCGTTTAATATTTTCAATTGAACGACACGACTCGGCCGGAAGTGCCTTTGATTTGGTACTCACGGACATACGAAAAATAGATAAGCCGCTTCTTTCTGAGGTGCGTTTTGCAGACTATCTGGGGCGCAGAGCCGAAGACCCTCTCCATCCACTTGTTTATCAAAAGGGTTATTGGAAGTCAGACGTTTACATGCTAAACGCGGAAACCATGAACTGGTCCTCGTTCGCCATGCAGATTAGCAAGAAAATTAGAGCTCCAAATAAGGAGAATATCCTGGGATATTTTATTTCAGCGAAAGGCAACTTGCGTGCAGCAATCAGCACTGAGCGGGGAATAGAGACATTGCATTCACTTGAAAACGGAACGTGGCGAGCACTAGCGATCAATCTAGATAGAATTAAAATCGTTGGTCTTGATTTAGATGCAGATAAGATGATGGTGATTGATCGGGAACAACCGGCTCAACCCGGAGCACTGGCACGACTGGATCTCGTGTCCGGGAAGACTGACGGAACAATCCACCAAGATGCCGCGTACGATTCCTTCCACTCGCTTTATCAACACCCTGAAACCGGCTCTCCTCTGGGTGTTCAACTATTGCGCAAGGTAAGTGAGACGGTTTGGTTCGACCAGGAGTATGAAAAACTACAGGCAAAGTTAAACAAAGCCCTGTCAGGTTTTAACGTAAGAATTTTAAATAGCGACTTTGACGAACAAAAATTTTCAGTCCTTGCGCAGTCAGATCGCCACCCTGGTGTATATCTAATATACGACAAAGCTTCGGATACACTTGCGCCGCTCGGCATGGCAAGACCATGGATCGATCCGTCGCGTTCACTGCCGATGCGCCACTTTTCGTTTAAGAATAGAGATGGGATTATGCTCGAGGGCTATATTTTAACGCCGACGAAGACGGAGACAAACAAAACACCGCCACTGATTGTACTGTCGGGAAGTCCATGGTCAAGAATCACGGGCACATGGAATTCACAGGCGCAATATTTTGCCAGTCTTGGTTACGCGGTTCTCGTACCATTCACAAGGGCGGCACCCGGAATTAGTTGGCGCTTCGGGCCGGATGCTGAATGGGACTTTTCAGGGATGTCTCGGGACTTGATCGATAGCGTTCGCGTAGTGGTAAACTCGGGATGGGCAGATGGTCGACGCGTTTCAGTAATTAGCTCCCAAATAGGTGCTTACTTAGCTATGGCGGGAGCGGTTAACGAGCCCGATCTATTCCGATGCGTCGTCTCTATTGATGGCACATTTGACTTTTCCGCTATCGCAAGATACGAGAGCCACTCGCCTTCCATTCTAGGGGGACGCTTACTCCGTACTTTAGGCGACCCCAGTAAGTCGCGCGTCGCTTATGATGCAATATCACCACTTCGTGAGTCGAATCGCATACGGATTCCCACTTTTTTCATACACTGGAGAACCAAATGGGCACATCAACATTCTATACAGTTGGCCGAAAAAGTGCGCACCAATAATCCCGCGAATCAAATATGGACGGTCCTGTTTTCCAAAAATGAAAAGGATTTCATTATCAAGCAATTAGAAATTTACGAACGCATCACTAGCTTTATTGAAACACAATTAAGGGGACTCCTAAATTTAGCATATCATTGATTAACAATGGCATAAATTGTGCATAGGCTGTATCTCAATGAGCCTGAATCAATATACATTCTTTGGGGATCACGCAGCGCTGGAGTCGTTGACCCAGCACGGAGAC
>CAIRBK010000021.1 GCA_903876795.1 uncultured Verrucomicrobiota bacterium | reverse complement strand
GCGGTCGCCGATGATGAGCTCGCGTTGGCCGCGGCCGATCGGGATCATGGAGTCGATGGCCGGGATGCCGGTGAAGAGCGGCTGGGAAACCGACTTGCGGGCCATGATGCCGGGGGCGATCTTCTCGACCGGGTAGGTCTCGGTGGCACCGATCGACCCTTGCCGTCCACGGGATTGCCGAGGGCGTCGACGGTGCGGCCGAGGAGGGCCTTGCCGACGGGGACGGAGAGGAGCTTGCCGGTGGTGGAGACCTCGTCGCCTTCCTTGAGCTGGGAGACGTCGCCGAGGACAACCGCGCCGACCTCGTCGGCACCGAGGTTTAGGGCGATGCCGATCACGCCGCCGGGGAACTGGATCATCTCGTTGTAGGCGACGTCGGAGAGGCCGTCGATCTTGGCGACGCCGTCGGCGACGGTGCGGATGATACCGGTGTTCTTGCGAACGGCTTTGGTGGAAAGCTTCGCGATCTGCTGCTCGATTTGTTCGATGACCGTGGACATGCGGGCGGGAGGGTTAGGTTTTTAGAAAGGGCTGGAAAAATCAGGCGGAGGCGGAGAGTGCGGCGAGCTGGCCGGAAACGGACGACTCGAAAAGGTCGTCTCCGATGCGCACGCGCAAGCCGGCGAGGAGGCTCGGATTGGCCTTGGCGGATGCGGTGACCGGACGATTGTAGCGTTTCGAAAGGCCGGCGGCGATGGCGGCCAAGGCGCTCTCGGCGACAGGGCCGGAGTGTTCAACAACGGCGGAGCTTTTGGCGACCTCGGTGACGACGAGGCGGCGGTAGGCCTTGAGGATCGCGACGGCGTTGGCCGCGTGCTGCTGTTCGACGTAGCCGAGGACGCCGGCGACCTGCTCTGCGGAGAGGCGGCCGTCCACGAGGCTCAGCTTGAAGAGCTGGCGGGCGAGCTGCTGGATCTGGGTTTTGCCGGTGGCCATGACGGGGGCTTAGACGGAGGTAAGCTCGCGGGCGGCGGCCTCGTTGAAGGCGGCGCGGTCGGAGTCGGTGAGTTTCTTGGCGAGGACGCGCTCGGTGGTGGTGACGACGAGGCGGGCGATCTCGGCGCGGGCTTCGTTGAGCATTTTCTTGTGTTCGAGCTCGATGGCCTGCTGGGCCTTGGCGAGCTGGGAGGCGGCGCGCTCGGTGGAGGCGGCGGCTTCGCGGTCGGAGAGCTCCTTGGCGGTCTTGCGGGCCTCCTCGATGATCTTGTTGGCGGTGATCTGGGCATCCTTGAGCTGGGCGGCGGCTTCCTGCTGGGCCTCGGCGAGGCGGGCGGCGGTGGCTTCGGCGTTCTTGATGCCCGCGTCGATCTTGGCGTTGCGCTCGTCCATGGTGGCGAGCGTCGGCTTGATGGCGAATTTGTAGAGCACGAACGCCAGGATGGCGAAGCTCACGAACTGCATCGCGACGTATTTGCCCTGGATGCCGAAGCGTTCGACAAGGGCGGCGGCACCGGATTCACCGGCGACTTGGGCGGCTTCGGCAGAGGCGGTGGCGAGGAGGGTCAACATGGACGAAAGGCTGGGGGACGTGACGTGAAGGAAAGGAGTGACGGAGCCGGCGGACCGGCTCCGTCACCAAGGGCGGTCTGATTACTTGCCGAGCACGAAGATGGCGAGAATGCCAAGACCTTCGGCGAAAGCACCCAGCACGAGGGCGAGGGGGAGTATCTTGCTTTGAGCTTGGGGGTTGCGACCGACCGCTTCGACGGTGCGGAAGCCGATGAGGCCGACCGCGAGAGCGGCGCCGAAGACAGCGATACCGGTGGCGAGATTGCCGTAGATGCCAGGTTCCATGATATGTTTGGGTTTAGTTTTGTTGGGTGTGGTGAGCTCTGGCGCCCGCGTTTGGTTTGGCACGTTGGCCCGCGATGGCGCCCGAGAAAGGGGATCAGTGTTTGGCGGCGGGAGCCTCGGCGTGCCCTTGATCATCCTCGGCGTGTCCGTGGTCGTCGCCGTGGTTGCAGATCAGCCCGATATAAACCGCTGACAGCAAGGTGAACACGAAGGCCTGAACCAGGCCCACGATGATTTCCAAGAAATAGAAAACGAAGATGAAGCCCGTGGCGTGCAGGAGATTTTCACCGCCAAAGACGTTGCCGAAAAGTCGGGCTGAAAGCGTGACGGGGCGCATGCCGATTGACACGAGCTCGATGACACCCACGAGCAGGAAAATCACGCTCAGGAAATAATACATCGCCGGGTGAAACTCCCCCTTGCCGGCCTTGTTGCCGAAGATGTCATGCCAGATCAGCTTTGGGCCGGCATACTTGAAGATTAGAATAATCCAGGCGCCGAAAGAGAAGAGCGCTAGGGCCAGCGTGCCGTTGGCCTCCGAGGTGTGCGGACGCAGCATGGCGGTATCGATCACAAACTTGCCGGTCGCCGGATCGGTGTGGCCCCAGCCCACGGTGCCAACGAACGGAAGCAGGCCGGACCAATTGTGAATCAAAATAAAGATGAACAAGCAGAGCAGCACAGGAAAAGCCCCGGGCATGGCCTTCTTGCCGACGATAGGCTCAAGGGTGCCTCTCAGGCTGATGATCAGCGACTCGAACACGGATTGTCCTCGCGATGGGATGATGCGCGGTTTGCCCACGAGCCAGCGGATGCCCACGATGGTCAAAATCGTGACCAGCACGCTCGTGAGAACGGCGTTGGAGATGGGAAGTCCCACATAGGGCTCAATGGAGGGAGCCGCCTCGTGACCGCCGGCGGCAAGCGCGGACGTGGCCGTGGCCAACAACAGCGTCGGAAGAGCGAGGATTTTGACAGCGGACATAGGTTCGCGGAGGGGCTGGTCGTGACGATAAAAAGACAAGACGTAGGCGGACGGTTCTTCTGCCGTCAACTCCTGAAATTATTTCAACTAATCGCCCCGATAGTCATTAGTTGAATCGATTGCGGCGCTCTCGCCGCTAATTCTGAGCCTATCGGGCCGCCGCTGCGAGGGCGGCGGGCGCGCGGCGGGCGATGTAGGATTGGTGTCCGGCGGCTCGTTGCTGAAACACGGTGGCGAGCTCGAAGGGCCAGGGTTCGTCCACGAGGGTCCAGTCGGGGTGTTGGGCGGTGAAGTCGCGGGCTTGTGCATAATACGGAGCGTGGTCGGTGCGGAAACAGAGACGGGCGCCCTCCCCTGCCCTTTTGGCCAACGCACTTAAGAAGTCCGGCTGGAGCACGCGGTTTTTCCAATGTCGGCGCTTGGGCCAGGGATCGGAGAACAGGATAAAAATCTCGGCGAGCCGGGTGTCGGCCGGGAGTGCTTCCAGGAACAGATTCACGTCGGCTCGGATCCAGGCGATGTTGGGCAGGCCGGCGCGGTTGGATTTGCGTTCGGAGCGGGCAAGCCGGTCGGGCAGCAGGTCTATGCCGATGCAGAATTTCTCGGGGTTGGCCTGGCCGTAGGCCGTGAGGAAATGCCCGTGTCCGCTGCCGACTTCGAGGGTGATCGGAAGGCGGGTTTTGAGCAGCGGGGCAAGGCGCTCGCGGAGTTCCGCGAGACGGCTTTCGGTGATGGCTTGGAGGATTTCCAGCGGCATGGGCAGTCCGTGGAGTTAGGTGGGCGGGTGCGCGGGGACAATCCCGAAGGTGGTCCTGCGGACCGCGCGGCGTGAAGTCTCTGCTTCGGCCACGACGGTTACGCGTGGCCGTTGGCGCGGACCGGCAGGCTGAAGAAGAACGCGGTCCCCTGCCCTAGCCGGCTCTCGACCCAGACGCGGCCGCCGTGGAGTTGCACGATGTGTTTTACGATGGACAGGCCGAGGCCGGTGCCGCCTTTGTCGCGGGAACGGCCCTTGTCCACCCGGTAGAAACGCTCGAAGAGGTGCGGCAGGTCTTCCTCGGGGATGCCCTGGCCGTTGTCGCGGACGCATACGATGGCCTCGGTGCCGCCTTGCAGGCGGGCGGAGAGTTGGATGCGCGTCCCCTTGGCGGTGTATTTGAGGGCGTTGTCGAGAAGGTTTTCGACGGCTTGGGTGACCTTGAGCGGGTCAATGAACAGCGTGTCGAGCACGGGATCGGCCACCAACTCCAGGATATGGCCTGCGGAGGCGGGGCGGCCGAGGTAGTCGTCGAGGATGTTTTTGAGGAGCGCCTGGAGATTGACCGACTCGCGGTGCAGGCCAGGGTTGATGGATTCGAGGCGCGAAAGCACGAGCAGGTCTTCGAGGAGCGAATTGAGACGCTCGGTGTGGCGCTGGATGGTTTTAAGGAAACGCTCCCGGTCTTCGGACGGGATGTCGGCACCTCCGTCCACAAGCGTCTCCACGTAGCCCTTGATCACGCTGAGGGGGGTGCGCAATTCATGGGAGACATTGGCGACAAAATCTTTGCGCACGGCCTCCAGCTTCTTCTGCTTGGTGATGTCGTGCAGCACGAAGAGCGTCCAGGGGCCGCGCGTCCCGCCTTGGCTCTGGATGGTGGTGCCGGTGACCTCCAGCCAGGTGGTGCGCCCGCCTTCGACAAACTCCACCTCCTGCTGGGACTGAGCCTTGCCGAGACGCACGGATTCCACATAGCCGAGAAACGACGCGCTATGCAGCACCAACTCCAAGCGTTGGCCGATGATTTGGTTGGCCGAGCGGGCGGAGATGGCCTGGAGCGCTTTGTTGGCCAGCAGGATGTAGTTGCCCGCATCGACGATGAGCACGGCTTCCTGCAGGCTGCCCAAGGTCGCCTCCAGCTGGGCGAGCTGACCGGTGCGCTGTTGCTGGAGCTGGCCGACCTCGGCGATGAGCTCGTTGCTGACCACTCGAAGGCGCTCCCAATGTGAGCCGGCGGCTCCCGGCAGTTCTTCGCTCAGCAGTGGCTGCTTTCGATAGATCGCTTGTTCCAGCGCGCTCACGGCCTGCCGGTGGGACCAGATTTTAAGGCCGGCGAAAATCAGACCGATTGCCAGGGTGAACGTGATAAAGATGAGCATGCGACTGGATGAGGCGGACGTGACCAAAGCAGCGTCGGTGCGTGCGCGGCAACGGCGTCGCGCTACGAAAACGGCTCAGCCGCGCACCTCGGTGCCGGCGTCTTGGGCGCGTTTTTCGGCCATGCGGTAACCGACGCCGCGGATCGTCTCGATCCAGTCGGCCTGGTCGCCGAGTTTCTCGCGCAGCCGGCGCACATGGGTGTCCACGGTGCGGGTCTCGATCTCGGTCTCGTAGTTCCAGACGTTGAGCAGGAGGTGCTCGCGCGTCTGCACGCGGCCGCGGCGCTCCATGAGCAGCTTGAGAAGGTTGAATTCGGTGGCGGTGAGGTCCACGGGCTTGCCGTGGATCTGGACTTCGTGGCGCTCCGTATCGACCACGATCTCGCCGACTTGGAGACGCTTGGGCTCTTCAGGTTCGGCATCGCTGAGGCGGCGCAGAATGGTCTGCACGCGAAGAACCAACTCTTTGTTACTAAAAGGCTTGCAAATATAGTCGTCGGCTCCGGTTTCGAGACCCTGCACGCGATCGTTTTCCTCGGCTTTGGCGGTGAGGAAGATGACGGGGACCTTTTTGAGTTTCGGGTCGGCCCGGAGCATCCGGCAGATCTGGATCCCGTTGAGATCGGGCATCATGACATCGAGAATCACGAGGTCGGGCAGGAAAGACCGGGCGGTGCCGATACTGCTGTTGGGGTCGTTGACGACCTCGACTTGGAAGCCCTTGGCCTTGAGATGGTAGGCGACCAGCGTGGAGACGTCGGCCTCGTCATCCACCACGAGGATTTTTTTCGGTTTGGCGTCTAGCATGACCTTTAACATACCTGATACGCTCGGGGCCTCCCAGTGGATTTCGAGCTGTTTCACAAATGTTACAGCGGCACCTGACCGTCGGAAATACGGTGCGAGTCCATCTTCGGACCTCCATTTACTAAATGCCGCCCACCGCACGAAGGGGGCTATCGCGCGCGGCATGGCGGCCTTTGGGGTAGGCATTTTATGCCGCAGGAGGGCGGCAAAAATTCCCAAAGTGTGACTGCATTTGAGATCGGGGTGATTTAACATCTTATATGTTTATGTAATACAATGATATATGTAAGTGGCATCGGTGTTGCTTTATTTGATCGCATGGTTCCTTCATTCACGAATCGGACAGCGAGCAAAGAGTATACGGCCGAGGACCGCTGGGCGGAAATCACCCAATGGACATTGGAGGCGTGTACCTTGCGCGCTGAAGGGCGGGAAGGTGAAGCCATTGCCATTCTCCAAGAGAAGATGCCCGCGCTCATCAATGAATGGAGCGTGATCTGCGGTCTGCGCACGGCGGAGGTCCAGCAGCGCCTGCGCGCCATGCTCGCGGAAACCCAGTCTTTTGTGGCGCGCGGGCTGGCCCAGCGTCGCATCATCACGGCACAGATCGTTGATCAATACCGGCCTGTGCCCGCCAACCCCGATCATGCGCCGACCAACGCCCGCCCGGCTGTCGGCCTTCGGCGGCATGTGGCGGTAGGCGACATCACCGGCATGCTGGATGGCCTGGCCGAAGCCGAGCGTGAATCGCGTCGCGAGCAATTCTGGCCGGTGCGCTCACCCGCCACCTATGCCGCCGCCGCGTTCTAAACACCCTTTTCCGTCAGGAAATCTCCAAAACTCCACCGTTAACCGTCATCACCATGTCCAAGACCAGTCTCGCTCCCGCCACCAGCCGCGTCGCTTCCTCCGCCCTTGCCACCACCGTCGCCCAAGACACGCTCCTCGTGGGCCTGGATTGGGGCACGAATATCTCCAGCCTGCACGCCGCCCGTGCCGATAGCACGGAGCTCACCGTTCAAGAACAGATTCCCACCGTGGTTGGCTACGCGTTGGACAACGTGCTCGACGGCATCCTTCCGGGTAACGCCAAGCTGCTCGTCGGCAAGCTCGCCCAGAAACACCGCCAGCACATGCGCGTCGTGCGCCCCTTGCGCGGCGGGGTGATAGCCGAACGTGAAGCCGCCCGTGATTTTGCCCGCTACCTGCGCACCCGGCTGCCTGAGAACGCCACCGACATCCGCGCGGTCATCGGCATGCCCGCCAGCTCCGATCTCGCCGCCCGTGAGAACGCCCGCAACGCCGTCCACGGGGTTTTCTCCAAGGTGATTTTCGTCCCCGAGCCCTTCCTTGCAGCCCTCGGTTACCGCGATGAAGAGCGTCTAACCGACCCCGATTACCAAGATCCCGTGCTCAACTCGCTCTACATCGACATTGGTGCCGGCTCGACCGATGTGTGCCTGGTTCAAGGACGTTATCCAACTGTTAACGAGCAACTTAGCATACCATTCGCCGGCGATGCCGTGGACCAACTCATTCTTGATGCCGCCCTGGCGGCCTACCCGGACTCCGGCCTGACGCTCGCCAAAGTGCGTGAAGTGAAGGAGAAAAACGCCTTTGTGATGAGCGATGAGGGGCAACCCGCCGCCATCGCCACCGTTATGATCGGGGGCAAGCCCCACAAGATCGATCTCACCACTCAGATCGAGGCAGCCTGCGAAGTTCTGTTGCAAAAAGTCTTTGAGATGACCCGCGAACTCATCGGCCGCGCCGATGCCGACACGGTGGGTGAACTGCTCCAAAGCGTCATCGTCACCGGCGGTGGCAGCCTCATCCGCGGCTTTGGTGTCGCCCTGCAAACGAAACTGCTCGAAGACGGTTTCGAAAACCCCCGCGTGCGTTGCCTGGGACAAAACTACAAAGACTACGTGGCGCGTGGCGCCTTGAAGACCGCCCGCCAGGCCCAGGAGCGCCACTGGCAAAACGTCATCACCAACTAACCCGGGATCATTCCGTTGACCGACGGAGCAGCGAAGCGGCCTGGCTCGTGCATTTCCGAGGATGAATCCCGAGGAATACCCGGAGGGTATTTCGAGCTGATGACGCACTCCGAAAGGTTCCGCCAGGTCGTCTCGATGCGATCCGGGTAACCGAATGACTCGGCCAGGGGCCAAAGGTGTTTTTGGGGAGCCGTGGCATCGCCTGCTTGCAGGCTGCTATCCCACAGGGGCAACGCCCGGCCCCGGGCCTTTGGTTGACAAATCGGGCGCGTCCGGGGACGTACGCGGCCACACGGGGAAGCGTTCCTTGGCGAGACTTTGTGTTCGCGGTTAAAATTCAGCTCCCGACAGCCACTCGCCCTCGTTCTCAGCCATGAAGGAGACCCTCTCTCATGGCCCGATTCCAACTGCGGGAATTGGCGTGAGTGAACAGCACCGGGGCTAAGCGGACCGCTCCCCTCCCCTGCCCGCTTCGATCAAGACCATTAAGATGCTGATGTCGGCCGGGTTAACTCCGCTGATACGGCTGGCCTGGCCCAAGGTGTAGGGTTTGATCTCGGCCAGCTTGAGGGCGCTTTCCTTGCGCAATCCGCGCACCTGCAAGAAGTCGATGTGCGGGGGGATTTTGATTTTTTCGATCTCGCTGAGTTTATCGATCTGGCGCTGTTCGCGGGCCAGATAACCGTGGTGGCTCACACGATAAAGGACCTCTTGGCGCAGCCCGTCGGGCTGCGCGCAGAACTCGGCCGGCATCGTCGGCATGGGGTGCGCGGCGTTGGTACCGGTAACGGCCCGGCGGATGGCATCCGCAAAAGTCCCCTGCCCCGTCGGGGCCTTGGTGGTTTCCAAAAAAAGCACCCAATGGTCGGTCTGGCGCTTCGACTCCTCCATGCGGGCCAGGCGTGTCGGCGAGACGAGTCCTTGGGCTTTCGCATGATGCAAGAGGCGTAATTCGGCGCTGCCGTGGTTAAACAACAGCCGGTATTCGGCGCGGCTGGTGAACATGCGGTACGGCTCGTTGGTGCCCTTGGTCACGAGGTCGTCGATCAAGACGCCGATGTAGCCCTCGTGCCGGCCAATGACCAGCGGCGGCTGTTGGCGAACCTTGTTCACGGCATTGACACCGGCGATCAGGCCCTGGGAGGCGGCTTCCTCGTAGCCGGAGGTGCCGTTGATCTGGCCGGCGAAGAAGAGGTTTTCGACCTTCTTGGACTCGAGCGACGGATAAAGCTGGGTAGGAGGGGCGAAATCGTATTCGACGGCGTAGGCCGGACGCAGGAGATGGGCGTTTTCCAGGCCGGGCACGCTGCGCACCATCTGGAGCTGAATGTCGAACGGCAGCGAAGTGGACAGGCCGTTGACGTAGTATTCGTTGGTCGAGCGGCCCTCGGGCTCCAAAAAAAGCAAGTGTCGGGGCTTGTCGGCGAAACGCACAAACTTGTCCTCGATCGAAGGACAATAGCGCGGGCCGACGCCCTCGATCTCACCCGAATACATGGCGGACTTGTGGAGATTGTCCCGAACGAGCCGGGCGGTTTCGGCGGTCGTGTGGGTCATCCAGCACGAGACCTGGTTGGTGCCGGGCGTCCAGCCGATGCGGTGCTCCCCGGTGTGTTCCACGTGGAACAGGTCTTCGGCATCGCGGGTGTCGTAGAAGGCGAAGCGGGTGGGGGAGGCGTCGCCTCGTTGTTCTTCCATCCTGGAAAAGTCGAGGCTGCGGCCGAGAAGGCGGGGAGGAGTGCCGGTTTTGAGGCGGCGGAGTTCAATGCCGGCCTCCTGGAAGCTGGCGGAGAGAGTTTTGGCACTGAAATCGCCCAGGCGGCCACCTTCATTCTTGTTCTGGCCGATATGCATGAGGCCGCGCAGGAAGGTGCCGGTCGTCACGACCACGGTCAGGCCGTGGAATTCGATGTCGAGGTTGGTGCGCACGCCGGTGACTTTCTGGCCGGTGAAGACGAGTCCGGTCACGGTGGCTTGGAAAACCTGAAGGTTGGGCTGGAGCTCCAGGGTGTGCTTGAGGCGGAATTGATAGGCCTTTTTATCGCACTGGGCGCGGGGCGACTGGACGGCGGGGCCTTTGGACTCGTTGAGCAGCCGGAATTGGATGGCGGTGACGTCCGTGTTGAGGGCCATCTCGCCACCAAGGGCATCAATCTCACGCACCATCTGTCCTTTGGCCTGGCCGCCGATGGCGGGGTTGCAGCTCATCTGGGCAATGGTATCGATGTTGCCGGTGAGGAGCAGGGTGGAAGCACCCATGCGGGCGGCGGCCAAGGCGGCTTCGCAGCCCGCATGGCCGGCGCCGCAGACAATCACATCGAAGGGGACTTGGTTATAGATCATAGGCGGGGGACTAAATGCAGGAGCGAGCAAGCTCGCTCCTGCAACTTGGGGATCATTTACCAATGCAGAATGTTTTAAAGAGGTGGTCGAGCATACGCTCGTTGTCGATTTTGCCGGCAATTTCCCCGAAGGCGTCGAGGGCGCCGCGAAGATCGCTGGCCAGCAGTTCGGCCGGGCCGTGGATGTCGACTTTATCGCGGGCCGTCTTCAGACACTCGGTGGCGCGACGGAGGGCATCGGCGTGGCGGGCGTTGATGGCGATGATTTCGTCGCCTTGGTCCTGGCGAAACGCGTCGGCGAGACGGGTGATGTGCTCGGTCAGGACGGAAAGGCCGTCGCCGGTCAGCGCGGAAACCTTCACGGCCGAGAGGGCGGGAGCGGGCAGGGGAGGCGAAGAGGCGAGCAGGTCTGATTTGTTGAGCAATACGACGGTGTTACCCGGCGAGAGGCGACTGGCCACCTCAGGGGGTAGGGCAGGGGCCGGGCGGGTGGCGTCGAGCACCCAGAGGAACAGGTCGGCCTCGGCGGCGCGCTCGAGGGTCTTGTCCATGCCAAGCCTTTCGAGGGCGGCGGGGGTGGGGTTGAGCCCGGCGGTGTCGATCAGACGCAAGCAGTGCGGACCGAGGATAATGCGCTCCTCGATAAAGTCGCGGGTCGTGCCCGGCTCGGGGCTGACGAGGGCGCGGTCCCGACCGACGAGACGGTTAAGCAGGCTGGATTTGCCGGCGTTGGGCTCACCGATGATGACCGTTTTGATGCCATCGCGCAGCAGTTCGCCGTAGTGATGGGTGGCGAGGAGGCGAGCCGTTCCACGTAGAACACGCTCCAGTTCATCGAGCACGATGCGGCGGTCTTCGGCGGGAAGGTCTTCATCGGGGAAATCGATGTAGGCTTCGACGCGGGCAAGAACGAGGAGGAGACCTTCGGTGAGTTCGCCGAGATGCCTGCCTAGGCTGCCGCGCAGCTGTTGGTTGGCCGCGGTGAGGGCGCGTTGGCTGCGCGCGTGGATTAAATCCATAACCGCTTCGGCCTGAGAGAGATCCATGCGTCCACCCAAAAATGCGCGCCGGGTAAACTCGCCCGCTTCCGCCTGGCGAATTCCACGCGCAAGCAAGTCGTTAAGAACGGATTGGGCAATAAAGGGATTCCCGTGAAGGGCGATTTCCAGCGAATCTTCGCTCGTGTACGACCGGGGGCCTTGATAAAACGTGACGAGCACATCGTCCAAAACGGTGCCGGCGAGATTACGGTAGTCGGCGTGGCGGGCGTGGCGGGGGGGCAGGGGAGCGGGGCCGAAGAGGGTTTGGGCGAGTGCGGCGCAGTCGGGACCGCTGACGCGCACGACCGCGATGGCGGAGGTGCCCACGGGAGTGGCGAGGGCGGCAATGGTGTCGGTGGACGGTCGGGACATGCGAACCCACGGAAAGCGCCGCCGCAGAAAAGGGCAAATAAATCGTCCGCGCGGGGTTGGGGAGTTGAGGAGTAAAGCGTATGGATTAATGGGGCACGCCCGAACCTTGCCATTGTTCACACTCCCGAAAAACCTGCATGTATGGTCACACCCGACTTTGCCGAGCCCCTTGCAACACTCGCGCCATCCAAACCCGAGGTGGAGAAACGTGAGCTTGGCCAGTTCTTCACCCCGCCGCCGCTGGCAGATTTCATCGCCTCTTTTTTTCACCGCCCCATCCAACACTGGCGGGTGATTGATGCCGGAGCGGGAGGCGGCACGCTCACGTTCGCGCTCATTCGCCGTCTCGTCGCACAAGAGCTCCGTCCGCTCTCTTTTCACGTTACCGCCTACGAAGTGGATCCCGATGCGCTGGCCCTCCTTCGCCGGACTCTCGTCGCCTGCGCCGAACTCTGCGCCCGCCACCGGATCGAATTTAGTTCTGAAGTACGCGCCGAGGATTTCATCGCCCACACCTGCGCTGCACTCGACCAAGCCCTCTTCGCGCCTGCGCTGCGCACGTTTAACGCCGCCATCGTTAATCCACCCTACCGCAAACTTTCGGTCGGCTCTCCCGCCCACCGCCAGCTCACCGCTGCGGGCATCGAGGCCACCAATCTCTACAGCGGCTTTCTTGCCCTGCTTGCCCGCTTGCTTGAGGCCGACGCCGAACTCGTCGCCATCGTGCCGCGCAGTTTTTGCAACGGTCCTTACTTCCTTCCCTTTCGCCGCGATTTTCTCGCCCGGATGGCTCTGCGGCGTCTCCACGTCTTCGAGTCTCGCACCGCCGCCTTCGCCACCGAGGCCGTGCTTCAAGAAAACATTATCCTCCGAGCCGAACGCGCCACACAACCGCCCGCCACCGTGGAGATTTCCTCCAGTCGCGGCGACATCGGCGACTCCATCCGCAGCCGCCTGCTACCGTGGTCCGAGATCGTCCAGCCAGACGATCCGCAGGCATTTATCCGCCTGCCCGCCAGCGACAGTGAACACGCCGCCGTAGCCAGTCTCGCCGGCATCACCGGCACCCTCGCCGATCTCGGCCTCAAGGTATCCACCGGCAAGGTCGTGGACTTCCGCGCTCGTGAACACCTGCGGGCCGATCCCGAGCCCGCCGCGCACCCGCTGCTTTATCCCTGCCACTTCGAGGCGGGCGCGCTAGTCTGGCCGAAGCTCGGGGGCAAAAAAGCCAACGCCCTCGCCGTGCCGGCCTCCCGCACCGATCTGCTGGTCCCCGTCGCCACCTACGTCGTCGTGCGCCGCTTCTCCTCCAAGGAGGAGCGCAAGCGCATCGTTGCCAGCCTGATCGACCCGGCGCGCCTGCCCGTCGCCACCGCTTGGCTGGGTATTGAAAACCACCTCAACTATTTCCATGTCGCCGGCCAAGGCCTCGACCCCGATCTCGCGCACGGCCTGCTCGCCTATCTCAACTGGAGCGTGGTGGACGACTACTTCCGACACTTTAACGGCCACACCCAAGTCAACGCCACCGACCTCCGCAGCCTGCCCTTCCCGCCCTCCGCCACCCTGCGCGCCCTCGGAAAAGCCGTCGCCTGCGGTCCCTCTCTCCCGTCCCAAGCCGAACTCGACCCCCTCGTGGCGTCCTATTGCGTAACGCACACTCCCTGATGTCTGCCAAAAACACCCCAGGCAAAGCCGCCCGTATCGCCGCCGCCCAGACGATCCTGCGGGCACTCGGCTTGGGTGAACGTCAGAGTAACGAACTCGCCGCGCTTGTGTTGCTTACCCTTGCCAACCTGAAGCCAAAGCAGCCTTGGGCCGAGGCCTCGGCGCCTTTGCTGGGTATCACACCGATTATCGAATCCATCGCCGCCCATTATGGAGTCCGCTACGCGCCCAACACCCGCGAAACCATCCGCGACGAGGCCGTGAAATTTTTCGTCGAGTCCGGCCTGCTCCTGCGCAACCCCGACCATCCCGCGCGTCCCACCAACAGCGGCAAGACGGTCTATCGACTCGAACCCCACGCCCTCGCTCTCCTCCAAAGCCACGGCACTCCCGCCTGGAAGCAGCACCTCGCCGCATACCTGAAAGCCCGGGAAGCCATCCAAAAGGAACTTCATCGCCAACGCACCCTCGCTCGCGTGCCCGTGACCTTGCCCGACGGACGCCAGCTCACACTTTCCGCTGGCGGTCAAAACCCGTTGATCAAAGCCGCAGTCGAGCACTTCGCGCCCATTTTCACGCCTGGCGGACTCGTGGTTTATCTCGGAGACTCCGAGACCAAGTTTCTGCACCTCGACGCGCCTTATTTGGCGAAACTCGGCATCGCCTTGGACGCCGCCGCCAAGATGCCCGACCTTGTCATCCACGACGTGCGCCGGAACTGGCTGATCCTGATCGAAGCCGTCACCAGCGCAGGCCCCGTGGACGGCAAACGTCGCTCCGAACTGAAACAGTTGTTCAAAGGCTCGACCACCGGTCTTGTGTTTGTAACCGCCTTCGAAACCCGCAAAGCCATGCAAGCCTTCCTGGGGCAAATCTCCTGGGAATCCGAAGTCTGGATCGCCGAAGCCCCGGAGCATCTAATCCATTTTAACGGCGAACGCTTCCTCGGGCCGTATCCGGATGCGATGCCGAAGAATCAATAAACGACTACCCGACTGATTCAAAAGGATACTGTATAAATGGATTCAAAACCGCGCCGGGCAGGACCCGTGCGCTCTCGGGACCGGTCGATCCTTGCGCCGGGGGCTGTCTCTTCGATCTACCCAAGGCAACAGTTAAGCAGAAGACGTCATACCTCGACTTTAAACAAAAAAGGTGGGCCAGGCCGCAGGGGCGGATGCGATAACGTCAAGAAGGCCCTGCTCTCACCATGGGCGGAGTGTCATTCTACGAGATAGAGCCGTCGGACCGCGCCGACTCAGAGCGAGCTTTGGGTCCCTAGCCAGAGTTGCCGGAACGCTACGCGTCCGCATCGTTGCCCGCATGAGCACCGTGACCGAGGTCGAACAAGCCCTGGAGAAATTTAGTCCAGAGCAAATGAAGGAGGTGGCCGACTGGCTAGCCGCCCGTCTGCTTGCCGATGAAAGCCCCGACCAGCTCGCCGCCATCGACGCAGGGCTGCGCTCCCTGCGCATCGAACCTACTTTGAGCGAAGAGCAAGTTCGCCAAAACATCCGCGGATGGGTTGCGCAGTAATCTTCTCCGCGCAGTCCAATCGCGATCTTGGCGCGATCGTCGCCTTCATGGCCGGCTTTGGGGCACAGAGGGTTTCGTCGCGTCCGTCGCCCGCCAAACGTACATGCAGGGCCAAAGCCGGGCGATCACGCCTTCCGGGGCTTCAGGCGGCTGGCTGGGGCGTGGGCGTCCTTGAACAGGTCCGGCGCGCGTTGTGCGATGAGTTCAAACACTTCGTCGGTCACGGCGACGCCGCCCAACTCGCCGCTGAAAAGCCGGAAATCGAAGTGCCTATCCTCGACAACTGATCCACCCTACCCGCGGACATGTCCTACCGCCGCAAGCCCAAGCTAGTCACCCAATACCTCGAGTTCATCGCCCGCGCCGCTCTGGAAGACCACGAGGATGTCATCTACAAACTGGCAGCCAGGCGCAGCGGCGTTTACGCCCTCTACCGCCGCAACAAGCTATACTACGCCGGCCTCGCCTCCGAACTGCCCCGGCGCCTCAAGCAGCACCTCGACGACAAGCACGGCAAAAAGTGGGACAGCTTTAGCATCTACCTCACCATCGGCGACGCCCACCTGCGGGAGCTGGAATCGCTGATTCTGAGAGTGATGCAGCCGCCGGGTAACACCCAGCTCGGCAAATTCGCCGGCGCTCAAGACATCGAAAAAGTCTTCGACCGTGAAATCCGCGAAAAGCAGCGCTTGGAACGCAATCGACTCCTCGGGCGTGAAACCGAGGAAAAAGAAGCCCGCCACGTCTTTGCCCGCCGCCACCCGCTTCTCGCCAAGGTCAAAGGCAAGATCGTCCGAGCCACCCTCCGCAAAGACGGGCAGGTTCGCTGGAATCGCCGTCTTTACAAATCGGTTTCCGCCGCCGCCACGGCCGCCCGCAAGTCCCCGACCAACGGCTGGGCCTTCTGGCGCTACGAACGCAGCCCCGGCGACTGGGTCACGATCTCGGAACTACGAGAAGGCTGACCGCTACCGCCTCAACCGGACTAAAAACCATCTCTCACCGGCTCCTCCTCTTGTCATGCCACTGCTCCAGTAATGCCGACAGCCAAAGCGAAGCCGCGTGGAGTGAAGTCCCAAGCACTGAGGCTCGTTCGTGATCTCCCCGCCGCCTCCTCTTGGGACGACCTTATGCATCGCATCTACGCGCGTCTGAAAATCGAAGCAGGTCTGTCCGACATAGCGTCAGCTCGCGTCCACACCCACGCCTCGATCCGAAAAGAATTTGTCCAGCCGTGAACATTGTCCGGTCTTCCGAAGAGCGGCGCTCTCTGAGCGCAATCAAGAAATTCATCGCGCAAGATTCGGAGTTTTATGCCGCTCGCATGGCCGCCCGTATCCTTGACCGCATGGAACGCGCCCCCCAACCGCTCACTCAAGGCCACGCCGTTCACGAGTATCCGGAAAAGCCCTTCAAAGAGGTTCACCAATCTCCGTATCGCATCATCAACGTTTTTACTGAAACGACGCTGCAGATGGTGACCATCGTGCATTTCAATCAACGCGCTCACGAGCGCCCGCTTCGAGTAACGCAACCAGCCCATGGCCCGCCCCGACGAACAGTCCGAGTTTGTCTTCAGCGACTGTCCCGCGCCGACCCTCGCCCCTCCCGAGCCGCTCGCCGACATCGTGGCCGACATCGCCCGACTCTGGAATCTGCCCCTCTATCAAAAAATTCTCCTCAACCTCAAAGCCCACTCGCTCGACGAAATCAGCGGTCGCCTCGAACTCGTCAACTCTCCCGACCTTCCGCTCAACCCCGCCCATCCGCTCTCCCTGCGCATTGCCGGCGTGATCTTCACCTGCGGCCAGGTCGCTGCTGTCCTCCGGATAAAACAACGGAGGCTTTTCAGCGGTGCCCTGCGGCGGCCGCTTGCACCTCTTGGCCAGATCGCCGAGGGCGGCGTTGAGCGCGGTGTTGTCGGACTCGGTGGCGGAGCCGGTGAAGATCACTTCGCCGGCGCTGGCGTTGACCAGCATGGCGACGCTGCGGCGAGCGGCTTCGATCTAGTGCGCTGACCCTTTAATGTCTTTACTATTGAGTGCGGCACGGGCGGCGCTGATTTTCTTTAGGATGGAGGCGCCGTCTGCACGCCAGCGGTAGGGCTTTGGGGTGAGGTTTCGTTCGGCCAGGTAGGTTTCGAT
>CAIRBK010000020.1 GCA_903876795.1 uncultured Verrucomicrobiota bacterium | reverse complement strand
GTGTTGTCAGCCCTCTCCAACTCTCGCAGGGCCGCAAGTTGCTCATCATCCAAGACCAAGGGAATAGCTCTTCTCGACATGACAAGAGCCTGTGCGAAAACTGTAATATGTAAAGACATTAAGAGGTCAGAACACTAGGGTGTTTTTTTGAAATAACTCAGGTCGTCGAACTCTGCGAGTGAGAGGGTAAGCAGGCTGGGCCGGCGTTGCCCTCGACGGCACGACCCGCCGGGTGGCCTCCGTCTCGGCCGCCTTGGCCGAGCCCGCTTCTCCACTCACGCCGACCCGATTTATTTCAAAAACAGACCCTAGTCTTTAAGAGCCTTGCGCGGCACGCGGACGACTTTCGTCCACTTGACGCGGAACAAATCCTCCACTGCGTCCCGGATGTCGGCGGGCAGGCGGTTGATGAGATCGTCGAGGGGCGGGAGGTTTTTCTTTTCCACAGCCTCCTCGGCCGCGGCGGCGGCCGCCTCGCGCGCCGCCTTCGAGTTCAACGTCTCGCCGCGACCCGCCACCTCGGCGCGCATGGCCGACTCGGCGGCCTCGTCGGGCCAGACCGGCCCTTCTTCGTCAAAGGTCGGCGCGCCGGTCGTTCCCGTGGTGGCCGTCGCGGCGGCGATCACCGCCACCTCGACCGCCGCCAGGTGCGGTTGCACCTCGACGCCGCCGTCTTCGTCCGGGGCGTCCGCACTCGTGGCGGACGCCGGATCACCCGCGCCGGCGATCACCGGCCGGGCCGCCTTGGCCGCCTCGGCGGCGAGCTCCAGGCGGGCTTCCAACCGATCAATCAGGCCTTTTTTTTTTCGCCGTCCGCCGCTGTGGCGTCCGCTGCGGGCGACTCGTCGGCGAGCGCGGCGAGTTCCTTGATGAGCGAATCGATCGCGCGCGCCCGGCTGGCCTCCACGGCCTTGAGCAGGGTGACTTCAAAGTTGATTTTCTCCGCGAGGCCGAGCTTCACGCCGCCCTCGCCCTCGCGCAGGCCGTCGAGCAGGCGCGTGAGTTGCTCGGTGGTCATGGCGACGCCGCCGAGCAGGTCGCTGCGCCCGCCCTTGGCGATGGCGTCGAGGAGGGCGGTGCGCACCAGCGCCTGCAAATCCGTGAGCAGGCGCACCAGGTCTCGCCCGGCCTCGTCGCACTCGTCGGCCAGGGCGATGATTTTCCGGTGGTCGCCGGCGGCGACCGCGCCGGCCAGCGCGGCGATCTTCTCGCCGGAGACGAGTCCGTAGACGTCGAGCACGTCGGGCTCGGAAATCTCCGTGCCGCAGAACGAGATCATCTGGTCAAAGATGGACTGGGCGTCGCGCATGCCGCCGTCGGCCATGCGGGCGATGCAGGCCAGCGCCCCGGGGGTGACGTTGATCTTTTCCTCGGCGGCGATGGTTTGCAGGCGTTGCACGATCAGTTCGCCCGGGATCGGCTTGAGGTCGAAGCGTTGACAGCGCGAAAGGATCGTCGGCAGCACCTTCTGCACGTCGGTGGTGGCGAAGACGAACTTCACGTGCTCGGGCGGCTCTTCGAGGGTCTTGAGCAGGGCGTTGAACGCCGCCGTCGAGAGCATGTGCACCTCGTCGATGATGTAGATCTTGAACTTGCCCTGGGTGGGCGCGTAACGCACGTCGTCGCGCAGGTCGCGGATCTGGTCCACCGAGTTGTTGGAGGCGCCGTCGATCTCGATCACGTCCATGGACATGCCCTCGGTGATGGACTGCACGGCGGGATCTTTCGGGTCGAAATCGGCCTTGGGGCCGCCGGTGCAGTTGAGGGCCTTGGCAAAAATGCGCGCCGTCGAGGTCTTGCCGGTGCCGCGCGGGCCAACAAAAAGGTAGGCGTGGGCGATGCGGTTGCGGGCGATGGCGTTCTTCAGCGTGCGCACCACATGGTCCTGCCCGACGACGTCGTTGAACGTCTGGGGGCGCCACTTGCGCGCGATGACCTGGTAGGACGAAGACACTGCGCGCTAGTGCATGGCCGCCGGCCGCAGGTGCAACCGAAAACTCCGCCGATTTTTCCCGGCCGCCGTGACGTTTGACTCGCCCGCGTGTCCACGCTTCCGTTGCCCCCTTACTTGATGGCCGACTTCCTCGACAATACCCCGAAAAAAGATCCGAAACGCGTCGAACGCGCCTACCTGGTGGGCGTCCAGACCCACGAGATGCTCACCGGCGAGGCCGAGGAATTGCTCAACGAGCTCCAGGAACTCGTTGAAAATCTCCAGATCGCCATCGCCGGGCGCAACCTCGTCAACCTCCGCGCCCCCACCCCGGCCACGCTGGTCGGCAGCGGCAAGGCCGACGAGATCGTCGCCGCCGCCAAGGCTCTCGACTGCGACGTGATCGTCTTCGACGAGACGCTTTCCCCCGCCCAGCAGCGCAACTGGGAAAAACTCTCGGGCATCGCCGTGATCGACCGCCAGGAGGTCATCCTGGATGTCTTCGCCGACCGCGCGCAGACCCGCGAGGCCGTCATCCAGGTCGCCCTCGCCCGCATGGAGTATTCGCTGCCCCGCCTCACGCGCGCCTGGACGCACCTTTCCCGCCAGGGCGGCAAAGGCGGCATGGGCGGCGAAGGTGAAACCCAGCTCGAACAGGACCGCCGCCTGGTCAACGACCGCATCACCCGCCTCAAGCGCGAACTCGTCGATGTGCGCAAGCAGCGCGGCGTGCAGCGCCACAAGCGCCAGCGCGTCCCCGTGCCGACCTGCGCCATCGTCGGCTACACCAACGCCGGCAAGTCCTCGCTCCTCAACACGCTCACCGGCGCGCACGTGCTCGCCGAGGACAAGCTCTTCGCCACGCTCGACCCGACCACCCGCCAGCTCGTGCTGCGCGGCAACCAGAAGCTCCTCGTCACCGACACCGTGGGCTTCATCCGCCGCCTGCCGCACGGCCTGGTCGAGGCGTTCAAGGCCACGCTCGAAGAGGCCCTGGTGGCCAACTTCCTCCTCCACGTCCTCGACGTGACCGCGCCCAACCTCGCCGCCCATCACGAGACCACCATGTCGGTCCTCAAGGAACTCGGCGCAGACGAGGGCAAACGCATCCTCACGGTGTTCAACAAGGTCGATGCCGCCAACGAGGCCCAGCTCAACATCGCCCGCCTGCTCGACGCCGACGGCATCTTTGTGAGCGCCCGCACCGGCCAGGGCCTCGACACGCTGGTCGATCATTGCCTCGAACTCATCGCCGACGCCTTCGGCTCGATGGAACTGGTCATCCCCCACAGCCGCTACGACCTGATCGCCCGCCTCCACGCCATAGGTCACGTGCAAAGCGAGGAGCAGGAGGACAACGGCGTGCGCCTGCATGTGCGCATCCCCCCGTCGCAAATCGCCCCCTTCTCGCCGTTCGTCGTCCCGGCGGGCTGAGCGGCGTTCCCGGGTGTTTGGGCCTCCGTCCACTGCGGGTTGCGCCCGGTTTTTTTGGGGTGCTTCCGCCATATCGCGCAACCAACTGGAAAAAACCCTGACTCTACGGGTGGTGTCCACCCATGCCCGCTGAGTTTCCCTTCCTGCCCGGAGAGAACGATTCGACCAACGCTCCGCGCCACCCTTCCGGTCCCCTGCCGGCCGCGTTCCTGCGCGACGCCGGTTGCCTCGTGGCGCTCGCCGGGGGCCTTGTCCTCTCGGGCTGGCTGCTGAGCGCCCTCGCGCTCACCCGATTGCCGGGCGGCGACATCAGCATGAAGGCCAACGCCTCGGTCGCGTTTGTCCTCTGCGGCCTCGGCCTGGTGCTGCCGACGCTTCCCTGGGCCCGGGCCCGCCTCGCCGCCCGCGCCTGCGCGGTGGGCGTCGGACTGATCGCCGGGCTCGCGCTTCTGGAATACGCGACCGGACACGATCTCGGCTTCAACATCGGCTCCGCGCTTGATCCGGCTTCCCCGGCCACGCCGCACCCCGGCCGCACCACACCCCAGGCCACGCTGGGCTTCTTGTTCATCGTCCCCGCACTCTGGCTGATCGCGACAAAACCAGGCGCCAGCCGCCGTCCGCGCATACTCGCGGTTTGCGGCGTCGCCGGACTGGCCCTCGGGGTGTTGGGGCTTTTCGGCCACCTGGCGGGACTGCCCGCAGGTTATCGCTGGCCGGATTGCAACGCCATAACCGTCGGCACCGCCGCGCTGCTGGCGGTCTTGGGATCGGCGCCGCTCGCGGTGGCCTGGCGCGACACGGGCGGGCGCTGGCTGTTGAGTCGCTGGCTCACGCTGAGTTTCGCCGGAGGCCTGCTGCTGATCGTCCTCACCACCACGCTGTCCCAACGGCAGACGGTCCGGCTGGTCCAGGAGCGAAACCAGGTCGCCGCCGGAGCGCCCAGCCAGGCCGGGGCCGAGGCCACCCCGCTTCCAGGGACGGAAAACACCAGCCTGCTGCCCATAGCCGCCCTCGCGTACATGACGCTGTTCACCCTGGGCTTTTACCGGCTCAACCGGGAGGTCGCCCTGCGCGTCAAAGAGGCCGATCTCCAGCGCCAAAGCGCGGAACTGTTCCGGGATCTCTCGGACAACGTCCCGGTCCTTATCTGGCTCTCGGGACGGGACGGAGGGTGCACTTACTTCAACAAAAACTGGCTCGCATTCACCGGCCGGTCCCTGGCGCAGGAACAGGGCAAAGGCTGGATCGAGGGCGTCCATCCGGAGGACCTGGAGCGTTGCCTGGAGATTTACCAACGTAACTTCCGGGCCCGGGAAAAAATCCGCATGGAATACCGCCTGCGCCGGGCCGACGGCGCATACCGCTGGCTGAACGACATCGGCGTGCCGCGCTTCGACGCCGACGGAAGGTTTCTCGGCTACGTCGGCGGCTGCATCGACATCACCGCCAGCAAGGAAATCGAGGATGCGCTCCGGGCAAACGAAGCCTACAAGACCGCCATCCTCAACTCGCTGCCCGCCGAGATCGTCGTTCTCGACGCCAAGGGGGTCATCGTTGCCGTAAACAACACCTGGCTTACATTCAGCAGGAACAACAACGGCCCCGCCAACGCCGAGGGCTACATGGGTCGCGACTACATGGAATCATGCGGCACCCCCGACAAGCCGGGCGACTGCTTCGCGGTCGAAGCCCGTGCCGGCATCGAGAGCGTGCTGCGCGGCGAGCGGCGGGAGTTTCGGCTCCAATATCCCTGCAACAGCCCCGCCGAGCAGCGATGGTTTCTGATGCAGGCGGTCCCTGTTCCCATGCAAGAAGGCGGCTGCATTATCTCGCACATAGACATCACCGAGAACGTCCAAAACCAGGAGAAAATCCGCGAGCTCAACTCCGGTCTCGAAAGGCGCGTGGCCGAGCGCACCGCCGAACTCGCCTCCGCCAACGCCATGCTCGTCAACTTCAAGGCCGCGCTCGACCAACACGCTATCGTCGCCATCACCGACACCCAGGGCCGCATCACCTACGCCAACGAAAACCTCTGCGCCGTGTCCGGCTACTCCAGCGAGGAACTGATCGGCCGCGACCACCGCATCCTCAACTCCGGCCATCACCCCAAGGAGTTCATCCGCGAGCTCTGGGACACCATCCTCGCCGGACGGGTGTGGAAGGGTGACATGAAGAACCGCGCCAAGGACGGATCGTGTTTCTGGCTCACCAGCACCATCGTCCCCTTCCCGGGGCCCGGCGGGAAAACGGCCCAGTTCATCGCCATCCGCAACGACATCACCGCGCGCAAAGCCGCCGAGGAGAAAATCGTCGCCCTCAACGAGGACCTGCAAAACCGCGCCGCCCGCCTCGAATCGGCCAACCAAGAGCTGGAGGCCTTCAGCTACTCCGTCTCCCACGACCTGCGCGCCCCCCTGCGCGCCGTGGACGGGTTCTCGCGCCTGCTCATCGACGAACACGCCGCCCGCCTCGACGACGACGGCCGGCGGATGCTCGGCGTTATCCGCAGCGAGGCCCAGCGCATGGGGCAGCTCATCGACGATCTCCTCTCCTTCTCCCGCACCAGCCGCCAGCAGGTGGACCCCCTGCCCATCGACATGCACGCGATGGCCAGGGAAGTGTTCGCCGAACTCTCCGCCTTCGAGCCCGACCGCACCCTGCGTCTCGAACTCCACCCGATGCCGCAGGCCCTGGGCACGCCGGCCATGATCCGGCAGGTCTGGGTCAACCTCATCGGCAACGCCATCAAGTTCACCCGCAAACGCCCCGTCGCCGAAATCGAGATCGGCTCGCGCGGCAACCCCTCCGGCGGCTGGGTCTATTATGTGAAGGACAACGGCGCGGGCTTCGACATGCGCTACGCCGGCCAGCTCTTCGGCGTCTTCCAGCGGCTCCACGGACAATCGGAATTCGGCGGCACCGGCGTGGGCCTGGCCCTCGTGCGGCGCATCCTGCAACGGCACGGCGGCCGCGTATGGGCCCAGGCCGAGGTGGACCGCGGCGCCCAGTTTTTCTTCACCCTGCCCCAACCCAAACCATGAACAAGCCACCCGACATCCTCCTCGTGGAGGACAACCTCAACGACGCCGAACTCACCATCCGCGCCCTGCGCAAGCGCAACCTCGCCAACCACCTCGTCCACGTCACCGACGGCCAGCAGGCGCTGGACTTCCTCTTCGGCGCCGGCGACTACGCCGGCCGCCCTATCGACGGGCCCCCCAAGGTCGTGCTCCTCGACCTCAAACTGCCCAAAATCGACGGCATCGAGGTCCTGCGGCGCATCCGCGCCGACCCGCGTACCCGGCTCATCCCCGTCGTCGTGATGACCTCCTCACGCGAAGACCGCGACGTCATCGAGAGCTACAACCTGGGCGCCAACAGCTACGTCGTGAAACCCGTGGAGTTCGGAAATTTCTCCGAAGCGGTCTGCAATCTCGGACTTTATTGGTTATTGTTGAACGAGCCCCCGGTCAGGAAAACATGAATACCGACCCCGCCACCTGCCTGCGCATCCTCTCGCTGGAAGACTCCGAGCCCGACGAGATCCTCCTCGTGCGCGAACTCCGGCGGGGCGGACTCGATTTCGACGCGCTCCATGTGCAGACGCGGGAGGAGTTTCAAACAGCCCTGACCGACTACCGCCCCGGGCTCATCCTCGCCGACTACAAGCTGCCCGCCTTCGACGGCGGCCAGGCCCTCGCCCTGGCGCAGGCCCTCTGCCCCGGCGTGCCCGTGATCATCATCTCCGGCGCCGTCGGCGAGGAGACCGCCGTGGAGCTGCTTAAAAACGGCGCCACCGACTTCGTGCTGAAGGACCGGCTTGGCCGCCTCGTGCCCGCCATCCGCCGCGCGTTGCGCGAGGTCGCCGAACACGGCGCCCGCCTGCAGGCCGAGGCCGACCTGCGCGCCCTCAACGAGGCGCTCGAACAACGCGTTGCCGAGCGCACCCGCGAACTGCGCGAGAAAAACACCCTCATGGAGGAGGACCTGCGCATGGCCCGCGAACTCCAGATGGCGCTCCTGCCCCACCGCTTCCCCACCCTGCCCCAGGACGCACTGCAGACGGCCAGCGCCGTCCGGTTCTCCAGCGTCTTCCAACCCGCCTGCTCGGTGAGCGGCGACTTTTTCAACGTCGTGCGCGTCTCGGAAACCGCCGTCGGGGTTTTCATCTGCGATGTGATGGGACACGGCGTGCGCGCCGCCCTGGTCACCGCCATGATGCGCGCACTGGAGGAAAAACTGGGCGAAGACGCCGCCGATCCCGGCCGCCTGCTCACCCAGATCAACCGCGGCCTGTGCGGCATCCTCCACCAATCCGGCATCACCCTCTTCGCGACCGCCTGCTACCTCGTGGTGGACATCGCCTGCTCAAGCGTCGCCTACGCCAACGCCGGCCACCCCAGCCCGCTCCTCGTGCGCAACGCCCCGCGCGAGGTCCTTGCCCTCACCGGCGCCGAAACCGCCGGCCCCGCCCTCGGCCTCTTTGAAGGCGAAACCTACCTCACCCGCGAACTCCCGGTGACCACCGAGGACATCGTGCTGCTGTTCACCGACGGGCTTTTCGAGGTGGAGAACGAGCAGTCCGAGTCCTACGGGGAGAGCCGCCTCCGGCAGGCCTTTGCCCGGGGAGCCGGCCTGCCTCCGGCGCAACTCGTCAACATGGTCCTGGCAGACGTGCGCCACTTCGCCGAGGACCACCTGTTTACCGACGACGTCTGCGTCGTGAGCATGGAGATCGCCCGCCTCCAGCCTCCCGCAGGATAACCGGCCGGCACGTTCGGGAGAGGAGAACGTCATTTCGATGAGGCGCGAACAAAAGGGCCGGGGCGCCATGCCTGTATGGCGTACGGAACAAGAAGGGTTTTGCCGGACTCGGGATACAAAAAAGCCCCGACGGACGACGTCGGGGCTTCATGGATTGAGGCCACCAGCTGGTTCTGGCGGCTGCGCGGGCGTAGCACCCCGGTTGGGGCTCAGACGGTTTCGAGGAGTTTGTAGAGGCGGGCGACCATCTTGCTCGGGTCCTCGAAGAGGCCGGCGCTGATCAAAGCGTTGTCGAGGATCTGCTCGGCGATGAGCGTGGCCTTCTCGGGCGACGCGGTCTTGGCGGCGGCGAGGTGCCTGATCACGGCGCTGCGGGGATTGATCTCGAGGTTCACCTTCACGGGGGCGTCGGCGCCGTCCTTGTTCATGGCCTTCATCATGCGGCGCATCTGCGGGGACATGAATTTGTCGGCGTTGACGGCGAGGGCGGGTGAATCGACGAGGCGGTCCGAGGGTTTCACATCCTCGACGCGGTCGCCGAGGGTGGTCTTGAGCCACTCGACGAGGGATTTGGCGTCGGCCTCGGAGAGATCGCCGTCGGCGGACGGAGGCTTGGGCGCGTCGGGGAGTTTCACGTCGGCGTGGTCGGCGGCGATGAGCTTCTTGCCGTCGAATTCGCGGACGTTGCTCATGACGTATTCATCGACGGCCTCGTAGCAGAAGAGGACCTCGAGGTTGCGGGCCTTGAAGCCTTCGAGATACGGGCCGCTTTCGATGGCGGCGCGGCTGGGCCCGATCAGGAAGTAAATCTCCTTCTGGTCGGCACCCAGGCGGGAAACGTAGTCGGCGAGCGAAGTGGTCTTGCCCTTCTCGGTGAGGGAGGACTCGAAGCGCAGGAGCTTCACGAGCTCGTCCTTGTGGGTGTGGTCAAGGGCGGCGCCCTCCTTGAGGAAGATGCCGAACTCGGCGTAGAACTCGTTGTAGGCGTCGGCGCGGTTCTTGGCCTCCTCGGAGAGGAACTTGATGAAGCGCTTGGTGATGACCTTGTTGAGTTTCTCGATGAGCGCGCGGTCCTGCATGGTCTCGCGCGAGATGTTGAGCGGGAGGTCTTCGCTGTCGACGACGCCCTTCATGAAACGGAGCCACTCGGGGAGGAGGTCCTTGGGCTTGGCGTCGATGAGGACCTTGCGGCAGTAGAGCGAGACGGCGGGCTCGAGGCGGGCCATGCCGAATTTTTCGGTGTTGTCCTTGGGGACGAAGAGCAGGGCGTTGATCTGAAGCGGGGCGTCGGCGGAGAAGTGGAGGCGCAGGCGGGGTTCGTCGTAGGCGCGGGCCTGGAACTTGTAGAACTCGGTGTATTGCTCGTCGGTGATCTCGGATTTGTTGCGCAGCCAGAGGGCCTGTACGGTGTTGATGTGTTTGCCGTTGAGGTTGACAGGGAAGGAGACGAAGGCGCTGTAGCGTTCGAGGATTTCCTTGATCTTCCAATCCTTGGAGAAGTCGTGGGCGTCGTCCTTGAGTTCGATGACAATCTTGGTGCCGCGCGACTGGTCGGAGACCTCCTCGACCTCGTAGCTGCCGGAGCCGTCGGAGGTCCAGACGTGGGCGGGCTCGTCCTTTTTCCAGGAGCGGGAGTAGACCTTCACGGACTTGGCGACCATGAAGGCGGAGTAGAAGCCGACGCCGAACTGGCCGATGAGGTTGGAGTTTTTCTGTCCGCCCTCGGAAAGTGCCTTGAGGAAGGCCTTGGAGCCGGAGTGGGCGATGGTGCCGAGGTTTTGAATGAGCTCGGCGCGGGTCATGCCGAGGCCGGCGTCGGCGATGGTGAGCGTCTTGGCGGTGTCGTCGCTGGTGAGGTTGATCTCGAGGGCCAGCGAATCGTCGGCGATGTTGTCCTTCTCGGTGATCTGCAGGTGGCGGAGTTTCTCGATGGCGTCGGAGGCGTTGGAGACCAGCTCGCGGACAAAGATCTCCTTTTCGGTGTAGAGGGAGTGGATGACGATATCGAGGAGCTGCTTGATCTCGGCTTGGAACTCGAATTTCTGCGGAGTGGCGGTGGACATAGGATTGGTAAGTTGAGGTTTGGGAACGAGAGTTGAGTGATCGTGAAGAGGTCGAGCCTTGGGCTGAATAATCGGAAAAGCCCGCTATTTTAGCGGGCTTTGGAAAAAATCAAGCGGCCGGTGGGGGCGGCTTTCAACCGGGTTCTCAGCGAAGGATCGGGTGGTCGGCGAAGGTAAGGAAATCCCGGATGCGGTCCTGTTGGGCGCGGCTGATGGTCTGGCCGGCGGGGAGATCGCGGATGGTGTTGACCGCCTCGGTGAGACGCTGGGCCAGGGTTTGGAGGGTGGGATCGTTGGCGAGGAAGTGTTTGGGCGGCAGGCTGGCGCGGATGCGTTCGAGGGCCTGGGCGGCTTCTTCGAGGAGCTGGGGGTTGACCTTGTTGAGTTCGAAGAGGGCGCGGCGGTCGGACGCGAGCACGCCGTCGGTCCGGGCGAGTTGTTGCAGGACGCGGCGCGGAGTGGTCGTGATTTCGTCGGGGGTGATCTGGCGGGTTTCCGTCTCGGTTTTGCTGCGCTGGTTGACGGCGTTGACGGGTGGCAGCAGGACGAGGCCATCCCAGACGGTGGGGTAAATCGTGACCAACTGGGCCTGCACGACGGTCTCGGTGGTGGTGCGGAAGGCGACCGGGACCTTGACGGTCGAGGGCTGGTCGAGCACGCGGCGGAGTTCGGAGCCGACCTGGGCGGGCGTGAGGATATCGGCGAAGAGGCCCAGGTTGACCGGTTGGGCGCTGCGCAGGAAGACCGCGCGCTGGCGGGCGGCGTCTAGGGCGGGTTGCTCGGTTTTGAGTTTGGCGAGGTCGAACTTGTCCCAGGCGACGGTGACCGGTGCGCTTTCGGCCGAGGTGACGACGATCAGGCCCTCGGGGCGGGCCTCCCAGATGCCGGCGAACTCGACGGAGCGGCCGTTGGCTCCGGTCAGCTGCACGGCGGCCGATGCGGCAGACGGTATTTCGAGCGCCGGAAGGCGGGAGAGTGCGAGCAGGAACAGTACGATCAATCGTATGCGCATGACGGGGCGGGGAAGGACAACCTGTACCGGGACGGCGGGCTTGGCAAATGTCGGCGCGACCCGGCGGTTGCCACGGTTCACCTCGTCCATGACTCGGCTTGATCGGCGAAGTCCTGCACCCAGCGCGATTGTTGGCGGTGGAGGCGCGGCTTCATGCCGTGGCCGCTTGCGAGGGTGTGGAAGATCCCGATGTTGATGCGAGCGGTATCGCGATCAAGCGCCTCGACGGAAACGACGCGCTCATCGCCTTCAAGGAGATCGGCCGCGACGGCGAGGATGGCCTTGAGGTCATCGACTGAGAGCAGGCGCGACGGATCAACGACCACGGTCGCCGGAGGCTTCGGAGCGACGGTTTCGGCGTGCGTTGAAGGCAAGCCGGCCGACCACAGGCATGACAGAACCAGGGTGAGGCGACGCAGGGCGAGCACGCTCATGGCGCGAAAAAGCTCAGGCGCTCCGGTTGGCTGGGCGCAGGGTGCGCCAGGCCGTCTTGAACGGCCAGGCGGCGCCCGCCAACGCCCCGCCGATCACGGTGGCCACGGCGATCATGGGCCAGCGCAGCGCGGTGAGCAGGGGGCCGGCGCCGCGTTGCAGGCCGGGCAGGCGCGAGTAGCCCAAGGTGGCGGCGGTGATGAGCACGATGCCGATGAATTTCTCGAACGCGTTGACGTGGATGTGCAGGGTGAGTTCCGCGACGAGGATGGCGCCGACGTAGCCGATGAGCAGGAAAGCCGTGTGCTCGAGAACCGGATACTTTTCCAGGAGTCGCAGGCAGGCACCGGCGACGAAGCGCAGGGCGAGGATGCCGATGAACACGCCCAGGCACACGACCCAGAGCTTGGGGCTCATGGCGACGGCGGCGACGACGTTGTCCACGCTGAGGCTCAGGTCCATCAGCTCGATGGCGGCGACGGTCGCCCAGAAGCCGCGTGACGCGATGTTGGTGGGGGCGTGCTCGTGTTTCTCCTCGGCAGCGGCGTTGGTGAAGTGCGCGCACATGAGGTAAACGAGGTAGGCGGCCCCGATGATTTTGAGCCACGGGTTGGCGATGATGTAGGCGGCTCCGGCCAGGGCCAGGCCGCGGAAGGCGTAGGCGCCCACGATGCCCCAGCGAAGTGCCTTGCGTTTTTGGTGCTCGGGCAGGTGGTTGGCCATGGCGGCGATGGCCAGGGCGTTGTCCACGCTCAGCAAGCCCTCGATCATGATCAGCGACAGGATAATCGGGACGGCCTCCAGCCATTCGGAAGCGTTTGGCAGGGCCAGGGCGAAAACAGGCAGAAGCGACAAGCTGCTCATGCGGGCCATCTTTGGAGGATCGCCGGTCGGCGCAACCCTGCAAACGGGCTCTTGCGCTTAATTTTCCGGTGTTTGCGACGGGCTTGCCTCGACCATGCCGGCGGTGCGTTCACTGGCTTTGGCCAGCAGCGAGCGCACGTCTTCATCGGTCGTCTGGACGAAGTCGCCATACCATTGCCCGACTCCGCCGAAATTTTTCGGAGTGAGCAACGCATGGAACTCGTCGGAAAGGAGGCGCAACTCGCCGGCAGCTTCGGCCGCGGCCACAGGGGTCGCCGCGATGATGCGGGCCGCGTGCAACCGGCGGACTGCCTCGATGGCCGCGCGCATCGTGGCACCGGTGGCGATGCCGTCGTCGACCAAAATGACGGTGCGGTTCCGCACTTCGGGCGGCGGAAGATCCGCGCGATAGGCGTGCTCGCGGCGCGCCAGTTCGCGTTGTTCGCGGGCGATCACGCGTTCGATCATGTCCTTCGACACGTCTAGCATGGCGACGATTGGTGCGTTGAGCACGCGCACCCCGCCGCTGGCGAGCGCGCCCATCGCGAGTTCCTCGTGGCCTGGCGCGCCGAGTTTGCGCACGACAAACACGTCGAGCGGCGCCGAGAGCGCCTTCGCCACCTCGAAACCCACCGGCACCCCGCCCCGGGGGAGCGCCAGCACGAGGGCGTCGTGCGCCCGCACCCTGAGGGCGAGGAGCGCCCCGAGTTGTTTGCCCGCTTCGGTGCGGTCGGGAAATCTCATGGGCGTCGCGCCGGGTTATTCGCCGTTTTCCGGTCCGGGCGGGCGGGACCGGAGGTGTTGGCGGAACCAGCCCGCCGCGAGTGCGGCGACCTCGGCCAGCGCCCCGGGCTCGTCGAAGAGATGCGTGGCCCCGGGGATCACGATCAGTTGGTGCGGCCCGGCCAGCCGCGCGCCGGAGCGGCGGTTAAACTCCACGACCCGTTCATCGCGTCCGCCCACCAGGAGCAGGGCGGGGGCGCGCACGCGGGCGAGCGCGTCTCCGGCGAGATCCGTCCGGCCTCCGCGCGATACGACCGCGTCGATCATGCAGCCGAGCCTGGCCGCAGCGACGAGGGCGGCCGCCGCGCCCGTGCTGGAGCCGAAGTAGCCGATGCCGAGGTGCTGCGTGGCCTTGTGATGCGATATCCAGCGCGTGGCCGCGATGAGCCGGCGCGCCAGCAGGTCGATGTCGAAGCGCAGGTGGCCGTCGGCCGCATCCTCGGATTCCTCCGCATGGGTGAGCAAATCGAAGAGCAGCGTCCCGGTGCCCGAAGCCTGGATCACGTCGGCCACAAACCGGTTGCGCGGGCTGTGCCGGCTGCTGCCGCTGCCATGCGCGAAGAGGACCACGCCGCCGGCGTTCGCCGGGATGCAGAGCTCCCCGGGCAGGGTCGCGCCGTCCACCGGTATGCGCACGCTGGCGCGTGCGGGGGCCGGCAAGGTGAGCCCGTCGATTTCAACGGCCTGAAGCGTGGTTTTCATCTGTTAATGAACAGTCATGCCGCCTCGCTCCGGGTTCCGCCCGAACGGGCGGTGTTTATGGGGTCTGGACCGTCGATTCGGCCCTTGCCGAAAACACAAGGTCCGGGCCAACTCGCACATCGCATGTCCACACCCATACCTTCTCCCGACGACGCCCTGATTGAAGCCGTGCGCGCCCTCGCGGCCGCCGCCGAGGATGCCTGGCGATCGGGTGAACCGGCGCGGCTGCCCGAAGGCTTGCGCGCCTGCGACCAGGCGCTCGCGCAGGTACAGGCCGCCGTGGTCAAGGCGGGGCCGGAGGAGACCGCCGTGCTGCCCGCGTCGCTCGCCGGCGTGACCAAGCAGCTCTGGCTGCAGCGCGGCCACATGCTGGACGCCCTCGCGACCGTGAACGGCGACCCCAAGCTCATCATCGAGTCCCTGCGCAGTTACGACCAGGCCATCGGCCTCGCCAGCCAGATGGAGTCCGCGGAGGGTTTTCTGGCGCTCGCCTGGATGAGCCGGGGCAAGGGCCTGCAACGCCTCGCCTCGCCCGAGGCACTCACGGAGGCCCTGCGTTGCTACGACGAGACGATCGCGCTGCTCGGAGAACCGCCCGGGGCGGCCCCGGCCGAATTGCGCAACACGCTCGGTGCAGCGCTCGTAAACCGGGCCGGACTGCTGCAACGAGGCGGCTCCGCCGAGGCACTCGCCGGGGCTGCGGCGGCGTTCGAGCGCGCGATCACCTGCTTCCAGGCCTGCGGCGACCACCCGCTGGCCCGGCGCAACCTCGCCTCCGCGTGGACCAACCTCGGTCTCCTGCGCCAGTCCGCCGGGGACGCCACGGCCGCGATTGCGGCGCAAGTCGAGGCGCTGGCGGTTATCGACTTGCTCATCCCCCTTGATCCCGAGGGCCTGCGGGGCGAGCGGGCGACGATTTTGCTCAACCTCGGTCAGGCCCGCTGCGCGGCCGGCGACCTTGATCAGGGCTTGGCCGGCCTTCGCGCCGCCGTCGCCGATGCGGCGGTGCGCGCCGAGCGCGATCCCGGCTCGGCCGACACGGTGTTGCGGGCCCGCCATGCCCTGGGTGTGACGCTCGGCGCGCAGCTCGCGGCCTCGCCGAACTCGCCGTCGAGGACCGCCTGGCTTGAGGAGGCCGGAGACGCCGTCGAGGACGGGCTAGCGCTGCTGCGCCAGTGGGGCGAGCGCGCCGCGTGGTTCGCGGCCATAGGCACGAGACTCTACGAATTCGGAGCGTGGTTCTACCGCACGCAGCAGCCGCGGTTTCTCGGCGAATTTTTGCTGGAACACCTCGGCGAGGATCCCGAGCGCGCCCGCATCGCGGCGGCCGCCGTGAAGACGACGCGCGAAGCCATCACGCAGCGCAGCTTCACCGACGCCGCGCATGACGCCATGGAACGCGCGCTCGACGTGCTGCAAGGCCTCGGCGAGGTCGAGGCACGTCTGAAGACTCTCGGCGTCCCCGTCTGATCTCTCGATGAACCCCAAGCCGCCGGTCACGGTGCTCTGCGGATTCCTCGGCGCGGGCAAGACCACGCTGCTCAATCACCTGCTCCGCCAAGCCGAAGGCCGGCGCTGGGCGGCGGTCGTCAACGACGTGGCCGCGATCAACATCGACGCCGCTGCGGTGCGGGCCGGAGCCGGGACCGAGGCGGCCCGCGACATCGTCGAGTTGGGCAACGGCTGCGTGTGCTGTTCGTCCAAGGACGAACTTGCCGAGACGCTGGCGGAACTCGCGGCCGGCGGGCGCCACGAACACATCCTCGTGGAGACGACCGGCGTGGCCGAGCCCTCGGCCATCGCCGCGCTGTTCACGCGCAAAAATCCCTTTGGCCGCGCGCTCGGCGAACTGGCGACCTTGTCGGCCCTCGTGACCGTGGTGGACGCGCCGGCCTTCGTCGGCGAGTGGGCGCGGCACCGGGCCGGTCCCGTCGCGCGGGCACGCGCGGGCGCAGGCGAGCGACCGGTCTTTGAACTGATCATGGAACAGGTCGAGTGCGCCGACCTCGTGCTGCTCAACAAATGCGACCAGGCGACCGAAGAGCAGATCGCGCAGGCTGAAGCCATCGTGCGCGGGCTCAACACCCGGGCCGAGATCGTGCGCACGGAACGCAGCCAGGTGGCGAGCGAGTTTCTCATGGGGCGGATACGCTTCGACGCGGGACAGACGCTCGGCGCGCCCCGCTGGGTGCGCGAGCTCAACGCGGCCGCGCCGGGCGCCGGAGTGTTGCGCCGGCATCCGCGCCCGCAGGCCGCCCCGCCCGCGCACGAGGCGAAATACGGCATCGGGTCGTTTGTTTATCAGGAGAGGGCGCCGTTTGACGCGGGGAAGTTGCGGGCGCTGTTGGCCGCAGGCCTGCCGGGGTTGCTGCGGGCGAAAGGCTTTTTTTGGACGCGTGACCAGCCCGACGAGATGCAGTTTTTGTCGGTGGCCGGCGGGGTGGTGCGTTACGACACGCTCAACTACTGGTGGGCGGCGTTGATCGAGAACGGCAAGGCGCGGCTCGACGAACGCCCCGGGACGATCCGCGCGCTCTGGGCCGAGCCGCACGGCGACCGCCGGCAGGAACTGGTCTTCATCGGTGTCGCCCTCGACGAACCAGCCATCCGCGCCTCGCTCGACGCCTGCCTCGCCTGAGCCAACAATTCAGTCATTAAGGTCGCGGATACGTGATTGGCCGGCACCTTTCAAAGGTTGCCTCCAGCGGAACACCCCGAGGCTTGCCTGGATTCCTCTCCGCCGACAGCCACCCGCAAACTCACCACTGCCCGCTGCTTACCCCTGAATTGTTCCGGCCGGGTTACGCACGCCCGGCTTGCGCTCCCGCGCCGTTTCGCGCTTTTGGGCCGCTCATCCATGGACACGTTCATCTACGGCATCGATTTCGGCACCAGCAACTCGGCGGTCACGATCTGGAACGCCGCCACGCGCTCCCTCGTGCGCGACCCGCGTATCGCCGGCGTGGATGCGACGTTGATGTATTTTCCCCAAGCGGCGCGACGCATCGCCCCGGTCCTGGGCAATGCGGCCAAGCTCCGCTACGTCGAGGACGGTATGCGCGGCCGCTTTTTCCAGGCCGTCAAGACCATCCTGCCCTACGCCACGTTCACCGAGACGGTCATCAACAACCAGACCTACAGCATCGAGGACTTGATCGCGATTTTCCTCCAACACCTCAAGGCCCGGGGCGACGCCGTCACCGGGCGCGACGTGAAACGCGTCGTTCTCGGCCGCCCCGCCGTTTTTTCCGCTGATCCCGCCGAGGACCAGCTCGCCGAGGACCGCCTGCGCCGCGCAGCGCAGCTCGCCGGGTTCACCGATATCCATTTCCAATACGAGCCCATCGCCGCCGCCTTCGCCTACGAGGCCCGCATCAGCCGGCCCGAGCGCGTGCTCGTGGGCGATTTCGGCGGCGGCACCTCGGACTTTACCGTCGTGCAGCTCGACCCCGGCCGCCAGGGCCTCACCGACCGCATGGGCGACATCCTCGCCACCGGCGGCCTGCCCGTGGCCGGCAACAAATACGACGCCGCCACCATGTGGCACAAGGTCACCCCCGTCTTCGGCCGCGGCGCCACCTACGACAGCTGGGGCAAACAGATCGAGGTGCCCGATTCGCTCTACCGCACCATCTGCCAGTGGGACCAGATCGTCTTCCTGCGAAACGCCAAAAAAATGGACCTGCTCTGGCGCCTCACCGGCCTCTCCAACGACCCGCCGGCCTTCGAGCGTTTCCAGGCCCTCATCAAGGAAAACCAGGGCTTCGCGCTCTTCCAGATTCTCGAAGCCGCCAAGATCACGCTCACCACGCAGGTGACCGCGCCGATCAAGTTCGACCACCCGCGCATCCCCATCGACCTCCGCCTGACGCGCTCCGAGTTCAACCAGCACTCCGCCGATCTCACCGCCCAAATCACCGGCTATCTCGACGCATTTCTCTCCGGGGCCAGGCTCGCGCCCGCCGACGTCGAGACGGTTTTTCTGACCGGCGGCACGTCGCTCATCCTCAGCCTGCGCGCCGAGTTCGTGCGGCGTTTCGGCCGGGACAAAATCCGCGACGGCGGCGAATTCACCAGCGTCGCCGACGGCCTCGCGTTAAGCGCCCCGCTCTTCTTCCCGGATCTGCACCGCTAACCCAACGCGCCTGCGCGCGCGGCGAAGGGCAGGTTGCACCGGAAGCCTTCGCCCGAGGGCCGCTCGGCTTGCAGCCCCACGCTCTGGCAATGGTCGGCAAACGCCTCGTGATCATACGGCGGGTGCAACTCGGCGATCAGGTAACGCGGTGCATGTTTCCAAGTGGCGATGGTCGGCATCACGATCTGCTCGCCGCCCTCGATGTCCATCTTGAGCAAGTCCACGCGGGGAAACCCCGCCTCGGCGAGCAGATCGCTGACGGTCAGCGTGCGGACCTTCAACTCGGCCACGCAGTCGTCGGTCCTCAGGATGGAATGCCCGTATTCGCGCTCGCTGCGATAAAAGCCAATCTCGCCGCAGCGATCCGACACGGCGACGTTGAACAAAACGCAGCGATTCCGAAACGCGGCCGTGTTGCGCCGCAAGAGCCGGAAGTTGTCCGGGTCCGGCTCGACCAGAATCATGCGCGCCCGGGGGTAGTGCTGCGCCCAAAACAGCGCGGTCACCCCGATGTTGCTGCCCAGATCCACGATGTATTCGACGCTCGCCGGGTCGATGGCATCGACCTGGTATTCGCGATCAAGCAGGACCTGCTCGAGCACGAGCAAATCGGTCGTGCCGGGTCGATATTCAAAGGTCACCACCGGGGAAAATCCCAGCCGCACCTCGACCGGAGACACCCCCAGGATGCGATTGGCCAGCACCGACCAGCCGCGATGCGCCCGCTTCAGGTTCGCCTGAAACATGCCGACGGCCAGCCGGCGGCGCGAGCGGGCGTCGGCGCCGAGCGCTCCGATTGTCAGGACGTTTTTAAACAAACACGCGGGATTGAGCATAAAATGATGGGGCCGGGCGGGAATCGACGGTTCGAGTCACCGGCCCCCAGACTACGCGAAAGCCCGCCCAACACCGAGTAGGTGTAAAACCCGCCCCCTCATGGACAACCACCCCACTCCCTGCGGCGTGACGTTTCGCGAAACATTCGCCAAGGGTTTCCCGCGCCCTCAACGCATCATCCGACATGAATCCACGCGACCCGCTCTCCTCCTTGTTGAGCACCTGGCGTCCCGCCACCCCGCCCGCGAACGACTTCGCCGCCGGCGTGTGGACCCGCATCCGTTCCAACCCCGACGCGGCTTCATCCCGCGTGATTCGGTTCTCGTTGAACATCCCGCTCCCGCTGGCCGCCGGCTTCGCCGTGCTTTTCGCCTCTCTCGCCGGGACCGGCGCGGCCCTGGCCATCGACCGCACCCATGAAGCCGACCGCATGGCCGCCGCCTACGTGCGCTCGATCGATCCGCTGCAAATGACCGCCGCCGGTCCGCACTCGCATCCATGACAGCCAAGCGCTGGGCACTCCTCTTCGCCTGCGCCCTCGCCGCAGGCCTGATTGCCTTCGGCGTCACCCGCTGGTCCTGCCGTGCGTCCGACCTGACCGGCGAGGACGAGGTTGCCTGGCTCAGGAAAGAGTTTCGACTCAACGCAGCCCAGACCGCCGCCATCGAAAAACTCCACGACGACTACCACCCGGTCTGCATGGAACACTGCCGGCGCATCGCCCTGGCCAAGGCCCGGCTCGCCGCCGCGACCGACCCGGCTCCCGCCAAAGCCGAACTCGCGCGCCTCGAAGCCGTCTGCCACGACGCGACCCTGGCCCATCTGCGTCGCGTCGCCGCCGTCATGCCGCCGGAGCAGGCCGAGCGCTTCCTCGCCCTCGTCCTGCCCAAGGTCTCCGGCCAAACCCACGACGCGCCCCTCGGGCTCAAATGACGCCCGGGCAACCCACCGACGAAGCCCTCGCGTCCGCGCTGGCACGAGGAGACGACTCCGCGCTCAATGCGCTCATGCTCCGCTGGCAGACGCCGCTCAGGGCTTTCCTCCACCGCCACCTGCAAAACGAAGCCGACGCCCTTGACCTGGCGCAGGAGACGTTTGTGCGCATCTACCGCCACCGGGCCACTTACCGCCAAGGCGCGCGCTTCTCCACCTGGATGTTCCAGATCGCGCTCAACCTCGCCCGCGACCACGCCCGCCGCCGCGCACGGAGACCGCTCGTCGCGCTCGACGCGGCGCCCGAAACGGCCGCCGACGGCGACCCGCAGTCCGCCACGCTCGACGCCGAACGCACCCGGGCCGTGCGCGCCGCCATCGCCGGGCTGCCCGAGTCGCTGCGGGAGGCGATTCTTTTGTTCGAATACGAGAACAAGTCCCACGCCGAGATCGCCGAGATCGTGCGCGCCACGCCGAAAGCCGTGGAAACCCGCCTCGCCCGCGCCCGCGAGCACCTCCGCGCCACCCTCGCCCGCTGGCTGCGATGAACGCTCCGGGCAGTCCAGAAGCGAGTCGGCCACAAACAACGGCATTACCATTCGCAATCATTTAACTCTTCTATCTGCGCACCACGGCCGCAGCGACCGAATGAATCAAGTATGGCTAACTTAAGAAGCGCTGAAGAGCTAAATTTAATTCCGTAAATTTCTATCAGGGAATTGGTAAAGATATAAATGAAACAACAAACCACCTTTCTGCGGCTTGGTGGAAACAGGGAAGACGACCACCGCCAGCGTGCATGACAGGCCGGTGTTCACCGAACTGACCCATTGAGAGGAAACGCTGATCGCGGGCGACTCCGCCTACGCCAACCAGATGCTCAAAACCAACTGCCGACAGGCCGGACTGACGTATCTGATCCACGACAAGCGCACGCGCGGCAATCCGCCCCCCGCCAGCGCCAGCGCAACCGCCAGCGCTCGAGCCTGCGCTCCAGAGTCGAGTTTCCCTTCCGCTTGATCAAATGGCTTTGGGAGCAGAGCACGTCAGCGTGCGTTACCGCAGACTGAAGAAAAACACCGCCCGCCTGCACCGGCTCTTCGCCCTGTCTAACCTTAGCTCTGAGGACATCCGTCTAGCAAAAAGTGAGGTTTTTTAGGCGGGTAATATAGCCTCGGATTTGGGCACGAGCGGACTGCCCTTTTTACGGAGGACTGCGAGGTAGGTTTCTTCGCTGTAGGCGGCCCCGTCCTTCCAACATTTCCAGAGGATG
>CAIRBK010000019.1 GCA_903876795.1 uncultured Verrucomicrobiota bacterium | reverse complement strand
CTCGCCAAAGCCACACCGCTCCGCTCCGGCGATGTGCTCGCCGGTGTCGCGGCCGCCTCCGCCGAGGAGCGCATCGCCGCCCAGCTCTGCCTCGCCGATGTCCCGCTCGCCCGTTTCCTCGCCGAGCCTCTCATCCCCTACGAGCTCGACGAGGTTACCCGCCTCATCATCGACACCCATGACCGCGCCGCCTTTGGCCCCGTCGCCGATCTCACCGTCGGCCAATTGCGCGACTGGTTGCTGCGCTACGAAACCGACTCCGCCACCCTCGCCGCCCTCGCCCCCGGCCTCACCCCCGAAATGGTCGCCGCCGTCTCCAAGCTCATGGGCAACCAAGACCTCGTGCTCGTCGCCCAGAAGTGCCGCGTCGTTACCGCCTTTCGCAACACCATCGGCCTGCCCGGGCGCCTCTCCGTGCGCCTCCAGCCCAACCACCCCACCGACGACCCTCAGGGCATCGCCGCTTCCATACTCGACGGCCTCCTCTACGGCTGCGGCGACGCCGTCATCGGCGTAAACCCCGCCACCGACAGCGTTGCCGCCATGGAGACGCTCCTGCGCCTCATCGACGAACTCGTCCGACGCTACTCGATCCCCACCCAATCCTGCATCCTCGCCCACGTCACCACCGCCCTCCAGGCCATCGGCCGCGGCGCCCCTGTCGACCTCGTTTTCCAATCCATCACCGGCACCGAAGCCGGCAACAAGAGCTTTGGCATCCACCTCACCCTCCTCGCCGAGGCTCGCGCCGCCGCCCTCTCCCTCCGGCGAGGCACGGTCGGCGATAACTGCATGTATTTCGAGACCGGCCAAGGCTCCTGCCTCTCCGCCGGCGCCCACCACGGCCTCGACCAGCAGACCTGCGAAGTGCGCGCTTACGCCGTCGCCCGCGCCTTCAAACCGCTTCTCGTCAACACCGTCGTCGGCTTCATCGGCCCCGAATATCTCTGCGACGGCAAACAGATCATCCGCGCAGGCCTCGAAGACCACTGCTGCGGCAAACTCCTCGGCCTGCCCATGGGCGTTGACGTGTGCTACACCAACCACGCCGACGCCGACCAAGACGACATGGACACCCTGCTCACGCTCCTCGGCGTGGCCGGCTGCAACTTCATCATGGGCATCCCCGGCGCCGACGACATCATGCTCGGCTACCAAAGCACCAGCTTCCACGACAGCCACTACCTGCGCCAAGTCCTCGGCCTCAAACCCGCCCCCGAGTTTGAGCAATGGCTCGAAGCCATGCGCATCGCCACCGCCGGCCGCCAACTGCTTCCCGTCAACACCTCCCACACCCTCCTCACCCATGGCCGAGTCTCCCGCTAACCCGCTCGCCCTCGTGTCCGAACCCGCCTCACCCGCCACGGGCCGCGATCCCTGGCTAGGTTTAACCCGCTACACCACCGCCCGCATCGCCCTCGGTCGCACCGGTGGCAGCCAGCGCACCGACACCCTCCTCGATTTCCGCCTCTCCCATGCCCGCGCCCGCGACGCCGTCCTCGCCGCCTTCGACACCGCCGCCCTCGCCAGCCAAGTTGCAGCCGCCGACTTGACGCCCCTGGCCGTCACCACCGCCGTCGCCGACAAAAAAACCTACCTAGTCCGCCCCGACCTCGGCCGCCGGCTCTCCCCGCGCTCCCGTGAGCAACTGCGCGCACACGCCCCCGACTGGGGCGTGCGCGATCTCGTCATCGTTGTCTCCGACGGACTCGCCGCACAAGCCGCCCAACACCACGCCGTCGAGACCGTCACCCGCCTGGCCGACCACCTCGCCGCCGCCGGTTGGACCCTCTACCCCATCCTCATCGCCCCCTTCGCCCGGGTGAAACTCCAGGACGAGATCGGCGAACTCCTCGGCGCCCGCCACGCACTCATCCTTCTCGGCGAGCGCCCTGGCCTCGGCACGCCCGACAGCCTCGGCGCCTACTTCACCCGGCAGCCCCGCGCCGCTTGCACCGACGCCGACCGCAACTGCGTGTCCAACATCCGCCCCGAAGGCCTCCCGCCCGCCGTCGCCGCCCGCAAACTCGCCCACCTCCTGCTCGAATCCGCCCGCCTCGGCATCAGCGGCGTCGCCCTCAAAGACACTCAGGAGCCGCACGCCGCACCGTGCGATCTCCCACCAGCTTAATGAGACCCTGTGGCCACGCCCGTCCCCGGGCGTTTCCTTTGAGGGCATCGCACCAAGCCTACGAGGACGGACTCGGCTACACGTTGCTCAGAAAAGGCACCCGGAAAAGGAGGCGTAGGGTTATGCCAATGGTTGTGTGCATTAAGACTACCCGGACGGAACCGTTCCGCTACGGATCGCCAACGTAGCGGAATCGCGGAGCGATTTCGCTTTGGAGATCCTTTAGTATAAAAATCTAACCATTGGCATAAAAAAATGCATTTCGATGGCCACTCGCTATCGCGACACAGCTCCGTTCCTGCGGCACCTCCTATGCCTGGATCGCGTCCAAACCGGGTGTAATCTGTTCCATTCCCTGAAAATGAAACTGTATATGGGGACTCCTAAATTTAGCATATCATTGATTAACAATGGCATAATTTGTGCATAGGCTGTATCTCAATGAGCCTGAATCAATATACATTCTTTGGGGATCACGCAGCGCTGGAGTCGTTGACCCAGCACGGAGACCGGT
>CAIRBK010000018.1 GCA_903876795.1 uncultured Verrucomicrobiota bacterium | reverse complement strand
GTAGCCCGCAAAGCCGCGCACGGCGTAGTTCACGTCGCCGTCGGTCGCCTGGTAGGCAAGGCCGTTCTTCTCGAGCCGGCCGATCAGGTCGAGCATCTCCGGCACGTAATCGGTGGCTTTCGGCTCGTGGTCGGGACGGAGGACGCCCAGGGCGCCCGCATCCTCGTTCATGGCGGCGATGAAACGACCGGTGAGGGCGTGGATGCTTTCGCCGTTGTCCTGTGCCCGCTTGATGATCTTGTCGTCAATGTCGGTGATGTTGCGAACATAGGTGACGTCGTAGGCGCTGGCGCGGAGCCAGCGCGTGACCATGTCGAAAACCACCATGACACGGGCGTGGCCCAGGTGGCAGTAGTCGTAAACCGTCATTCCGCAGACGTACATGCGGACCTTGCCGGGCTCGATGGGAACGAAGTCCTGCTTGTCACGGGCGACCGTGTTGAAAATCTTGAGCATGGATGTGAAGGCGGGAATCGGCGGAAAAAGGCTTGGCGAGCGGGGAAAAAGTGTTGGAATATCAACAATGTTGGTCACATTGTTGGTAAAATCGACGGCTTGTCCAACCGCCGGGCAGTATACCCAGAACCGCCGCTCCATGCGATTTCCGAAGCCTCCGTTCACCTCGATGCGCGCCCTGATTCGGGCCGTCGTCCTGACCCTGTTCCTGCCTATCGCGGCTTCGCCCGCGGCGGCGCAGCCCTCGTCCGCAGCGGCGCAGCCCCAGTCCCATCCTCAGTCCGACTCCCACCTTGCCGAGGCGCAAAGCCTGTTCAAGGCCGGTGAGTACCCGCAGGCCCTGATCAGGGCCGACGCCCACATCGCGCGCAAGCCCAAGGACCCGCAAGGCCGCTTCATGAAAGGCCTGATCCTCGCCGAGATGAAGAAAACCGCCGATGCCATCGCGGTATTCAAGAAGTTGACCGAGGACTACCCGGAACTGCCCGAGCCTTACAACAACCTCGCCGTGCTCTACGCGCAGGAGAAGCAGTTCGAGGGAGCCCGCCGGGCGCTCGAGGCGGCGATAAAGACTCACCCCTCCTACGCCGTGGCCCACGAGAACCTGGGCGACGTCTATTCCAAGCTGGCCAGCCAGGCCTACGGCAAGGCCCTGCAGATCGATTCCAGCAACCCGTCGGCACAGAGCAAGCTGGCGCTCATCCGCGACCTGATCAGCGTCACCGCGACCCAGTCGCCCCGCCCCGCCGATGCGGCGCGGCCGCCGGTCAAGCCGCTCGCCGCGCTGACTCCGCCCCCCTCGGTCGCCACGCCGCCGCAAGCCCCTACGGCGGCACCGGCCGCGGTTCCTTCGCCCGCCCTGATCACGGCACCACCCGTTACCGCCCCTGCTCCCCCTCCTGCCAAAGCGACACCGGCACCCGTTGTCACGCCGACGCCCGCGAAGGCTTCCCCGCCCGCCCAAGCGTCTTCGGCGACGTCGTCGCCCGACGAGGCAGCGCAGGCGGTCCGCGCCTGGGCGGCCGCCTGGTCGAAGAAGGACGTTCGCGGCTACCTGGCCGCCTATGCGCCTGAATTTGTTCCCCCCGGCGGTTTGTCACGCAAGGCCTGGGAATCCGAACGCACGGCGCGCCTCACCAAGCCCGGAACGATCGAGGTCGGCGTCGAAAAACTCGAAGTCACGGCGCAAGCCAGCGACCGCGCCACGGTGCGGTTCCGCCAGAACTACAAATCAGCTAATCTCCAGACATCCGCCGGCAAGACGCTGCACCTTGTGCGCCTCAATGGCCGCTGGATGATCAAGGAGGAGCGGGTCAACTGATG
>CAIRBK010000017.1 GCA_903876795.1 uncultured Verrucomicrobiota bacterium | reverse complement strand
TTGCGGCGTGTTGTCAGCCCTCTCCAACTCTCGCAGGGCCGCAAGTTGCTCATCATCCAAGACCAAGGGAATAGCTCTTCTCGACATGACAAGAGCCTGTGCGAAAACTGTAATATGTAAAGACATTAAGAGGTCAGAACGCTAGCGAAAAAGGCGAGCTCGCCGTGCTGAGCCGCCCGCTGCATATCAAGTTGGTCAAAGGCACCTTGCAGGCAGCCGTTATCCACGATCAAGCCTTCGTCTGGCAGGTACAGAAACCTTGGACGGGCGGGATCTGCGTGGTTCGCGGTGGAACTACCCAGCCAGGTCCGCGCGAGCTGACGCCGCCTTCCGCAACCACGGCCACGCCCGCGAGAACGGCAGCCATCGTCCGCAAGTCTGAATCAGCCTGGGCGATGCGTTCCAAAGGTAGGTCGCTGTATGCTGATCGACAATGCCCCCCGACTTAACTTAAGACCGCTAAAGTCATTGTAGCATGAAACACCGCACATCAAAAGTCCTCATCCTGCTCGGTGCTGGCTTCCTCTTGGCCTGGGTCTGGCACGGCCAAAAAAGCCCCGTCTCTCGCTTCGGCTCCGAAAAACCCGCTTTCGCAACAAGGCCGTCGGCCGATCCGCTTTCCACTTCTTCCGCTCCAAATCCCACCCCGGCAACCGCCGTCACCGCTTTTCCGATACCGGCAACGTTTGGCTCCGGTGGCGTGGCGATCGGGCGTGTGTTGCCCCAGGTCGGACACCAGACCGACTGGCGGGAATTTAACCCTGATCGTCTGGAAGTCGCGCCGTTGCCGGGTGCGGTTTTGACCTTTGATCGCTCCGCCCGGCGTTATGAACACGACCGTTCTATCTGGACCGGCCGCAACAGCCTGCCGGGCGCGTTTGTGACCGCCGTGGCCGAGAAGGACCGCTGGTTCGCGATCGTCAGCGTGCCCGGCGGCGCGACCTACGAAATCATGGTGCAGGGCGAAACCGCCCGCGTGCGGGAATTGCTGCCCGAAAACGAACATTGCGGAGTCGGTTCCCCGACGGTGACGGCTTCTGCGGCGACCCTGGGCGCGGAGGTAGCGGTCACGCGCAACGCCGCTAGGTCGTTGGCCGTTGAATCGGTCGCCGCGCCGACCGCCGACTCGACCCCACCCGCTTTGTCTGCCGAACCCACGCTACGCTCCGATGTCCTCTTCTTTTACGACTCCACCACTTTGGACGCGGCCGGCAGCGATCCCGAAGCGATTAAAACCACGATTTTGGCCCAACTTGAGTCCGGCAATCTGGTGCTGCAAAACAGCAATTCCAACCTGTTCCGCTGGCGGTTTGTCGCCTTGCTGCCGATTCTCCCTTACACCGCGACCAGTGACATGCAAAATGACTTGGACAAAATCACCTACTACGACGGGTCCGTCGGCTATAACAATTACCCGGTCGGTAATTATGTAAAAGCCAAGATGGACTTGGCCGGGGCAGATCAGGCTGTTTTATTGGTCGGCGGATCCCGCAACTATGAAGGAATGGCTTTCGTGGAAGCCTCCACGGACTTTAAACGCGCGGTCGTTCGCTACGGCAATTCATACATGGTTCTGACCCATGAGCTGGCTCATAACTTCCGTTGTCTGCATGATCGTGCGACCGCCGGTGCCACCGACGGGGACGGGCTTTTTCGTTATGGCTATAAATTCAACAACAGCGGACAGACGGTGGGCGACATCATGTCGTATGTCGGCGGCAACGGCCTGAAGCTGGGACTGTTCAGCAGTCCGAGTTTATCCTATGAAGGCAATCCTCTCGGCGTCGCATATAACCAGCCTAAAGCAGCCGATAACGTCCGCCAACTCGGCTCATCTAATGCGCAAGACGTGATTAATGGACGGATCCTCAGTTCTCTGCCGGCCATTCTCTACGATCCGGTCTCGGCTGCGGTTACGGCCGGTAGCCAAATCAGACTGAACGTATCCGCCGCCGGAGAGGCGACGCTGACGTATCAATGGAAAAAAGGCGGCCAGCCGATAACGGGAGCGACGGGTGCGCAGTATCTGGTCACGTCGGCCGCCCTGGCTGATGCCGGCGACTACGCGGTCTTGGTGACCAACGCCAACGGCGCCGCGACCAGCGCTCTCGCCACCGTCACTGTGACCGTGCCAACGCCCCCCCCTGCGCCAACACCCCCGCCGACACCCCCGCCGACGCCCACGCCAACTCCTACGCCAACGCCCACGCCGACGCCTACGCCAACTCCTACGCCGACGCCCACGCCCGCTCCAATATCTCCGCCGGACAGCGGAGGCGGTGGCGGCGGAGGCGGCGGCGGCGGTGCGCCCAGCCCGTGGTTTTTCCTCGGACTCGCTCTGCTGGTGGCCGTTCGCCGTCTGCAACAGCGCCGCGCGTAACTTTAGACTCCACCCGGCAACGGGAAGCTGTAGCGTCCGCTCCTCCACCCATGAAAAAAGACGCCATTCTCTCGAAGTTCAAAGCCGAGAAAGTCATCGCCCTTATCCGCGCCGAGTCTGCGGACGGCCTGCTTGATTGCGCCAAGGCGCTCGCCGATGGCGGGCTGACTTCCATCGAGCTCACCATGACCACCCCCGGGGCGATCCGCGTGTTGGAAAAGGTCACCGCGGAACTGCCCGATTTCCTCTTTGGCCTGGGCACCGTGCTCGACGCCGAGACGGCGCGCGCGGGCATCCTGGCCGGCGCCAAGTTCATCGTCACCCCGGCCCTGCGTCCCGACGTCATCACGCTCTGCAAACGCTACAGCGTGCCGATCTTCAGCGGCGCCTTCACGCCGACCGAAATCGTGGCCGCCTGGGAAGCCGGCGCCGACGCCGCCAAGGTGTTCCCGGCCGAGTTCTTCGGCCCCAACTACATCAAATCCATCAAGGCGCCCCTGCCGCAAATCGAGCTCGTGCCCACGGGCGGCGTCACCGCCGAAAACCTCGGCGACTTCCTGAAGGCGGGAGCCTTTGCCACCGCCGCAGGCAGCTCGCTGGTCGAGGCCAAGGCCCTCAAGGAAAAGAACTGGGCCGCCATCACCGCCCGCGCAAAGGCCTTCGTGGCCGCCGCAGCCGCCGCCAGCGCCAAGTAAAACGGAAGCGTGGCGCACCCCGACCTGTTGATTGGAGCCATCCTCAATCGCTCGTAAACAGGCACCCGCAACCCGATCGAAAAGCCCGGCTTCATGCCGGGCTTTTTTGCGTGGCTCACTTCAGATAGTCGGCGATGTCGGGCACTTCCTTCACGCGGCGGCCGTTGGGCAGGAGCTCGAAATAGGGTTCCTTCTCGGGCATCCAGTCGTCGTCGTCCGTCGGAGATTCGTTGGAGTTGGATTTTTTCCTGCCCCCGGCCGGCTTGGACGGGGCGTCGTCGGCTTCATCGGTTCCGTCTTCGTCCTCGGTGCCAAACTCCACGCCTTCGAGGTCGATGCCCGCCCACTCGTCGATGTCGAAAATATGAGACATGCGGCGCGCCTGCGGGTCAAGCATGGCCGCGGGGTTTTTCACCCGGCCGGTCTTCACGATTTCGAAGAGGCACGGATAACAGAGATCCTGGAAACGCGTCCGGAAGTCCGACATCCACTTGTTGGCCACGCCCTCGCGGCGGTTGAGCAGGACGACGTCGGAAAAATGGATGCACGCCTCATACCAGGCGATGAGCGCGGGGTGTTTCTCGCCGAGCCGGCAATCCACCACGGTGATGACCCGGCCAAGCTCGGCCCCCGCAGCCTTGAGCCATTTTTGCAGGGCTTCGAGCTGGTCGACCGGGCTGCGGCGTCCGTCGGTCACGAAGAACACATGGGTGGCGTCGCCGGGCGGCACGGCGGCGATGACTCCGTCGTTCCATGTCCAGCGGGTGACCCGTGGGAGTTTCGCGTCGTGCTCGTGGACGGCTTCGGCGGCGGGGAGCAACACGGCGGCGCGATCGCCCCCGGAAAGGCCTCCGTCGATCAAATCGGCCAGGACCTCGCGCCGCCCGGATCCGGCGGCGCCCAGAACGATATAAACAAGCGGTGAGACGGCATCCATCGGCGGGTCGGTGATCGGCATGGTGTTCACGCCGGGCGGAGGGTTAGGTTGAGGGAAACACAAACGCGCGGTTTTGCGCGGTCTGCCGCATGGCGTGGTCGAGCAGCACGAGGGAGGCCATGGCCTCGACGATGACCACCGCGCGGGGAACCACGCACGGGTCGTGGCGGCCCTTGCCCATGAGTTCGGTGGCGTTGCCTTGCAGGTCCACGGTCGCCTGGGGCTGGAGGATGGTCGCGGTGGGTTTGAAGGCCACGCGGAAGACGATCTCCTCGCCGTTGCTGATGCCGCCCTGGACGCCGCCGGAGTTGTTGGTCGCGGTGCGCACCCGGCCGTCGCGATTCTCGAAGAGGTCGTTGTGCTCGGAGCCCTTGAGCAGGGTGCCGTCGAAACCGCTGCCGATCTCGAAGCCCTTGGTGGCGGGCAGGGAAAGCATGGCCTTGGCCAGGTCGGCTTCCAGGCGGTCGAACACCGGCTCACCGAGGCCCGCCGGCACGTTGCGTATGCGACATTCAATCACGCCGCCCACCGAGTCGCCCCGGGAGCGCACGTCCTTGATGCGCGCGATCATTTTCTCGGCGGTCGCCGGGTGCGGACAACGGACGGCGGTCGCCTCGACCTCGGCCAGCGAGGGGAAGGCGGTCACGGCGGGAGCGGCGATGTCGTGAATGCGCGTGATGTAGGCGCGCGTCTCGATGCCGTGGGCCAGGCAGAGGATTTTGCGGGCGATGGCACCGGCCGCCACGCGACCGATGGTCTCGCGCGCGGAGCTGCGGCCGCCGCCGTTGGGGTCGCGCACGCCGAACTTGGCCTGATAGGTGAAGTCCGCGTGCGAAGGACGGAAGGCCTGCCTCATCTCGTTGTAGGCGCTGGACCGCTGGTCGGTGTTGCGCACCAACAGCCCGATGGGCGTGCCGGTCGTCCTGCCTTCGTAAACACCCGAAAGGATCTCGATGGTGTCGGCCTCCTTGCGCGGCGTGGTGATGTCGCTCTGCCCCGGACGGCGGCGGTCGAGCTCGGCTTGGATTTCCCCGGCGGTGATGGGCAGGAGCGGCGGGCAGCCGTCGATGACCACGCCGATACCCGGACCGTGGCTTTCACCCCAGGTGGTGATGCGGAAAAGATGACCGAAACTGTTTGGCATGCGGAAGCGCCACGGTTGGCGGGACCTCCACCGCCCGCAAGTGTCAAAACAGCCCGCCCGGGCCCGTATTTCACGGGGATGGCTCCGGGCACAACTCCATTTACAATCACCCCGGGTTCGCCTCTGATGGGCATCCCGTCCCTCCCGCAGCTACGCTTTTTTATGCGATTTTCCCGTTCGTTTGCCCTAGCCGGACTTTGCTTCGCCGCCGCCTCCTTGGTCGCGCAACCCTCCGCCCCGGCGGTCACCACCGTCCCCGCCGCCGACTCTCCCCAGGAGATGATTGACTCCCTGCGGCTGCGCGACGCCCCGCTGGATCTCGTGATCGACCGGCTCGAGGCCTGGACCGGTCGCATCGTGCTGCGCCCGCAGGCGCTGCCCGCCAGCGCCATCACGCTCAACATCCCCCGGCCCGTGCCCAAGGCCGAAGCGATCCGCGCCATCGTTTCAGCCCTCGCCTTGAACAACATCGGCGTGGTCGAGATGGGCGACAAATACCTCAAGATCGTCGAGCTGGCCAACCGCACCCGCACCGAGGCCCCCGAGTTGCTCACCGGCTCGCTCATCGGCCTCCCCCCCAGCGGCAAGGTCGCCTCAAAAATCTTCGAGCTCACCCACCTCAAGGCCCAGGAACTGGTCCCGCAGATCAACCCCCTGCTCAACGTCCAGCTCGGCGGCGCCGTCCTCTTCAACAACACCAACGCCTTCCTCGTCACCGACTCCATCGCCAACCTCCAGCGCGTCGAGCAGCTCCTGCTCACCCTGGATCGGCCCGCCTCCACGGACTTCAATTCCAAGTTCTACTCGCTCCGCTTCGCCAAGGCCAGCGACCTCGCCGCCCGCATCAAACAAATGCTTCAAGGCCCCGCCCAGCAGGCCCTGGGCAACACCCTATCCCTCTCGGCCGACGACCGCACCAACCAACTCATCCTCCTGGCCGATCCCCGCCAGCACGCCTTCTTCGACGAACTCATCGGCAAACTCGACGTCAAGGCCGACCCCAACACCCGCAACGAGGTCATCTACCTAAAGCACGCCAAGGCCAAGGACGTCGCCTCCCTGCTCACCACCGTCATCACCGGCCAGACCTCGGCCGCCTCCAAATCCGGCGCGGGCCCACGCCCCAACGGCGCCCAGGGCGGCTTCGGCAACACCAGCCCTTTCAACCCCGCGCCCCCCGTCCCGGACGCCGCCCAGGCCGCACCCGTGCCAACTCCCCCCTCCGCCAACTCCGCCGCAGCCGCCGTCCTCGCCGCCGAATCCGCCACCCAGTTCAGCAGCCTGATCACCGTCGCCCCCGAGGAGCGCAGCAACGCCGTCGTCGTCAGCGGCACCGTGGACGACATCCGTCTCATCCGCGAACTCGTCGACAAAATCGACATCGTCCTCGCCCAGGTCCGCATCGAGGTCGTCATCGCCGAGGTCACCCTGTCCGACACCGACAAGAGCGGCATCAGCGCCCTCAATCTCACCGTGGCCAACAGCGGCACCACCACCCAGATCACCAAGTTCTCAGGCAGCGCCTCCGGCTGGGACATCAGCAGCGGCACCGTCAACCCGCTCGCCTTCGAAGCCGCCATGAACAGCGCCTCCCTGGGCAACAAGAGCAATGTCAAGGTCCTCTCCGCCCCCACCATCGTCACCACCCACAACAACGAGGCCCAGATCATCGTCGGCCAGTCCCAGCCCATCATCACCGGCTCCACCTCCACGCCCAACTCCGGCTCCGGTGGCGGCAACACCACCAGCTCCACCGTCACCTACAAAGACATCGCCATCGACCTCAAGGTCACCCCGCTCATCGGCGACGACGGCAACATCCAGCTCAAAATCGACCAGCAGGTGAACGACATCCTCGGCACCGTGCCCATCGACGGCAACGACCAGCCCATCATCGGCCGCCGCCAGGCCACCTCCTTCATCAACGTCCTCGACGGCCAGATGATCGTCCTCGGCGGACTCCAGCGCACCAAGACCGAAAAATCCCGCGCCAAACTCGGCTTCATCTTCGAGATCCCCGTCATCAGCCATCTGCTCGGCGCCCGCACCAAGGTAGAACAGCGCACCGAACTGCTCCTCTTCATCCGCCCGCACGTCCTGCCCTCCGCCATCGGCGCCAACCAAACCCAGGCCGAGATCGACCGTCTCTCCAACAAGGACCAGATCAACGCCCACATGAACACCACCCCGTTCAATCCGCCGGCCGCACCCGCTCCGGCCGCCGACGAGAAACCGGCCGCCGAAGCCAAACGCCCGAAGCGCTGAGCCCGCCGGCCGCCCCATGACCGACACGTCCGACACGTCCCTGGCCGCCGCCCTCGCCGGTCGCATCTCCGAAGCCCGGCGCCAGGCCCTCGCCGAGGCCCCCCGCGGCCAGCGCCTCAAACTGCTCGCCGAGGCCCTCGCCCTCGACGAACCCCGCGCCCTCGCCGCCCTCGCCGAAGCCTCGGGCCTGGACACCGCCAGCAACCTCGAGGCCGACAACGCCGCCCTCGGCCTGCTCCCCGCCCGCCTTGTCCACGACTACCAGATCGTCCCCATCGCCCTCCCTCCCGGCCGTGACGACGAACCCCGGCGGGCTGGACCCGACGCCCCCCTCCACCTCGCCGCCGCCTGGCCCCCCGATTCGGTCATGGAAGACTGGATACGAACCTTCACGCACCGCCCGCTCGTCTGGCGCCTCGGCGTCCCCGAAAAAATCCACCACCTCATCCTCCAGCACTTCGGCGTCGGCTCCGGCAGCCTGGAGGACGGCGACGAGACCTACGTTGCGCCCGAGGCGGCCAGCCAGCAGGAAGCCGAGGTGGACGAGGAAGCCGCCGTCGTGCGGTTCGTCACCGACGTCATCACCCAGGCCGTCAACGACGAGGCCACCGACATCCACTTCGAACCCCAGGAAAACCGCCTCGCCATCCGCTACCGCGTCGACGGCCTGCTCGTGCAGGTGCCCGTGCCCGAAAACCTCCGCCGCTTCCAGGACGCCATCATCTCGCGCCTGAAGATCATGGCGAAACTCAACATCTCCGAAAAACGCCTCCCCCAGGACGGCCGCATCAACTTCCGCGCCGGCGACAACATCCTGGACATCCGCGTCGCCACCGCCCCCACCCTCTACGCCGAGTCCGTCTCCCTCCGCCTCCTCAACCAGAAGAAGGAAGCCTACACCATGGACCGCCTCGGCATGAGCCCCGAGGAGCAGGCCCAGATCAACCACGTCCTCGACTACCCCCACGGCATCATCCTCGTCACCGGCCCCACCGGCTCCGGCAAATCCACCTCGCTCAACGCCTTCCTGCGCAAGATCAACTCCACCGACCTGCGCATCATCACCGTCGAG
>CAIRBK010000016.1 GCA_903876795.1 uncultured Verrucomicrobiota bacterium | reverse complement strand
TTCAACCGACACGCCCAACCCAAAACCGAAACCCACCAGATCAACCCGCTCAGAGTCTCAATCCGGGTGGTCCAGAAAAGTGCGTCCGGTCAGTCGCTTACCTTAGCATAGGCAAGGCACATTCCACGATATCACGAAGCGCAGCGATGCTGGGCATGTCAGAAAAAGCTTCGCGGGCTTGCGTAAGCCAAATCCTCAGAGCCTCGACATCGTTTGGCTGCAAAGCTCAATCGTTTAAAAATCCACCAAGCAGGTTGATCAATTCTTTCCCAAGTTCGGCAGGCAGCTGCCTCATTGGTTAAAGGCATACGTTGCCATTTTTTGGAGAGTCTTTCATGCGAAGATTTTGAAGGACGGATTTTGGGCATTTTATGCGCGGAACTAGCTTAATGCGTTTTGAGTTTCGATAGATCGTTATTGTAACAACAGATCTCCCTGCATGTCGTGGTTGGCGCTGATTTCAGGCCATTGGTCGAGAAGGTGTTTGGCGCAAATGCGGGCCAGTTCCTTGGGTTCGATTTTATTGAGGCCGCCACCGTAAACGCGGCCTACGCCGCGGAGTTCATCCCCGGTGACTTGGTTTAGCCAAGCGTGCAGCCAAGCGGCGCGGTCGGGGTGCGCCGCGAGCATCTTGGCCAGACCGTTTTGGGGCGTGAGCAGAAGATAAAGATTGGTGGCTGTGGCGGCGGAACGGTTCCAGATGAAGCGAAAAGGGGCTTTGCCCTGAGTGCCGCGTCCCATGTAGGTGCAGAGGAAGGGGGCGGGTCTGCGTTGTTCTTGTTTATACCAAGGGGAACGACTGCGGACGAGGTAGCCGTCGCGCACGCCGGCGGCTTCGCCGGTTTGCAGGTAGGCCCAGAGCGCGGGGTGTCGGGCGGCGATTTGTTCCTCGGACATATCGAAGTCGATGAGGCAAAGTTGGGGTTCAATGCGCGGGTAGCCATCGGCTTCCGCCTCGATAACCGTGGCGGGCAGGTGACGCGGGCTGGGCAGGATGGCGCGCAGGCAGGCGTCGGGCAGGCCGAGGCGGCGGGCCTCGGCGCGGGGTAGGATGAAGTAGTCGTTGGCACCGGTGGCTATGCCTCGCTGGATGCGGAAAAAATCACCGAGGCGGGGGCCGTCGTCATGGTCGCGCGAGATTTGGCGGTCGTTGGTGGCGTGGCGGGGGAAGCCCGACCATTTGCGGGATGCGCGGAGGCGGGCGGCGCTCACGGGTTCGTTGACCACGGGGGCGGCGAGCGGGCCGCCAAAGCTGAACTCGGCGTGGTGGGCGGCGGGCGGGGTCGTGTTTTCAAATACGACGATGGCGGAGGAAACGAGGGCGTCGTCGAACTGCACTGCCGCGGGGTCGAAGCGGTGGATGCGGCGGAGGGTGACGCGAGTGGAGAGGAATTCGCGGAGGGTGGAACCGTAGTTCACGTCCATGAACTCGGAGGGGATGAGCCAGGCGGCGAGACCGCCTTTTTCCATCCAAGTGGTTGCGAGCAGGAGGAAATAAACGTAGAGGCCGGCGAGGCCGCTGGTTTTGAGGCCGGTGCGTTGGAGGACGATGGCTTGGAGGCGGAGTTTTTCGTCGCGATCCAAGTGGTGGTGGCGAACGTAGGGCGGATTGGCCAAGATGAGGTTGGGCGCGGGCGGGCAGGCGTCGCGGGTAATGAGACGGGTGAAATCACCACGCACCAAGCGCAGGCCGGAGCGGCCCCAGAGGTTCTCGGCGGCGTCGGCAAAGGCGGGATCGAGTTCGATGCCGGTGGCGAGATCGAAGCAGTCGGCGCCAAAAACCTCGGCGGCGGCGGAATAAAAGCTGCCGGAGCCGACTGACGGATCGGCGAAGCGGAGAGGCGGGTGCGCCGGCGGAAGCAGGGACCGGACATAGGCGGCTATCTGCACGGCCAGCGGGTAGGGAGTGGCGAACTGGCCGAGACGGTTGCGCTCCTCGGCGGATTTGGTCGCGTCGAGTTCGCGTTGCCAGGTTTGGCGGCGCGTTTCGAGGAGCTGCTGTTCGAGTGCGACCATGTGAGTTGATTACAAACCGAGTTTGGCGAGGTCGTCGATGCGATGTTCCCATATCCAGTCGATGCCTTCGGCGGCTTCGTATCCGAGATAGTCGCTACCGAAGTAGCCGCAGAGAAAGAGGAGGAAGCGGACGGAGGAGCCGAGTTCGGCGCGCAGTTGGTGGACCTTCATGGCCTCTTCTTTGCGACGTTTGTTGGTGTTGGTGAAATCGCCGGCGGATTTGGCTTCGATGAGGACAGGGAGACGGGTTTTGGCGGGGCGGAAGGGCTGGATTACGGCGTCGATGGGGATGTTTACACGGCGGGTGCGGCCAACGGAAACATTGAGGCGAAAGGCGTAGGTGCCGGATGGCATGTCGGTGAGGGCGGTGCCGATGGGCAGTGCTTGCGGGCGGTAGCCGCGGGCATCGAGCCATGCGCCTATGAGCTCGAGCTGACGGCGTTCCTGGGCGTTGCGGACAATGGGGTTGGCGACGGCGCTGCAGAGACGGTCGGCAACGATGGTGGCGGCGCGATCACGCTCAGCGGCAGTGGCGGGCCGGAGTGTCGAGGCGTCGAGCCACGGAAAAATGTCGCGATCCAGGAGACGGGTGAGGATGGAGCAGAGTTTAACGAGGTTGTCGTCGAGCGCGGCAGAGTTCATGCGAACGGCAAGTTTACCTTCTTCCATGGAGCTCACGAGTGATTTGCTGGCACCCGAAAGGCCAATGAGTCGATCCACCGCGAGCGGCGGAGCTGAACACATGCGCAGGGTGGAGAGAGCAGCTGGGGAGGCGCGGAGGGCGGCTGGCGTGAGATCCTGGAGATCGCGGGTGGCTAGGAGCGCAGCGTGGACCTTTTCGGTGGTGATGCGACGGGTGGCACGAAAGGTTTCAGGCGCGAAGCGAAGAAACCACTGGTTGAACTGATCGACCGATGCGGCGACATCCGATTTCCAGAGGCGTGGTTTGTCGGCGTTGATGGCTTTGGGCATGGGCGAGCTGTGGCGGATTTAACTGAGATGGCGCGAAGGTTTGTCGTCGCGGTGGTCGAAGAGGCGTGCGACCACGGCATTATCGGCGGCGGCGGGCTTTACACAGGTGTAGTAGATAGCGAATTCCTGGAAATCGTTGAGAATTCCGAGAGGGAGCTTGGCCGACCACGAGTAGCGGCGGAGTTGGTAAGCGGGCTCGGGGTTATCCTTGGGTACGACGGAAGGTTTTTTGGCCTCGACGAAAAACTTGCGGTTGCCGCCGATGCGGAAGGAGTAGTCGGGGGCCTTGGTCTCGCAGCCGATCTTGGGGGCGTCCTGGTGCATGACCTCCTTGTAGGCCTCGACGTAGCCGGTGGTGTTGGCGACATCCCAGCCGAGGGCGGCGTAGAGCGGATCGATGAACTGCTGGCGGACCTGCGCCTCCTTGAAACCGGAGGCGATATAGTTGGCCCCGTTGGCGGCGAAAGTTTCTACCAGAGCGGCGATCTCGGCGGGCAGCGGCATGTGCAAACGTTTGTGGCAGGCGGCGTGTTCAGTGCAAGGGCGAGCATGAGGTTGCGCGCATGGGTTTGGCGTCGTGCGACCGCAGTGTGCTCAGTAACGATCCATCACGCCGAAGAGGACCCAGGCGAGGCTCACGTTGCCCATGACGAAAAAGCCGATCAGGAACGGGTCATACCAAGGGCGGCCGATGATAAGATTAACCACGACGAGTCCGTTGATCATCGCCGCCAGGATCAGGTAGTCGTTTCGACGGCGGTTGGAGCGGGGTGGCATCGGCTTGAGCAGCTCGCCTTCCGCGGCTTGCTGACGGGCGAGGTTGGCCCGTAGCATCTCGTCCACGGACGGCGCGTGGCGGGGCTCGCCGGGGGTGTTGACCGTTTCGACGGCACGATGCGCCAAGGTGAAACTTGGGCGGGCCGGGAAGAGTTCCTCGTGGAGGACTGACGAGTCACGGATCGGTTCCCAGGCGTCGGGCTCGGCCTCGGGCGCGTGGGCGGAGTCGGGCTTGATGACGCCCAGCTCGGCTTTTTGTTTGAGCACGGCGAGGCTGTGCGGACCGGTACGCCGGCCGTCTTCGGTAAGGAAAAAACGAGGGCCGCTGCTCATTGGCGCACTGTGGCGGAGCGGCCGCAGGGGCGTCAAGTGGCTGCGTCCCGGACGGCGTTTGGAATCGGAGTGGATTCGAGTAATGGCCGCTTCGCCGCTCGGCGGCTATTATGCGCGCACTTTTTTTATGACCACACCCGCCGAACAACGCGCCCTTTTTGCCCTGCTCCTTCACGCTGCCCTTGCCGATGGCATCAAATCCGATGCCGAACGCGCCGCGCTCAAACGCATCACCGAAGGCTTCGCGACGGACGCGTTCAACCCTTGGGTGGTTTATCAGGACGTCTTGGCCGGAAAGTATCCCGTGGAGACGTTGGCTGCGGAGCTGACCCGGCCGGAAGTGCGTTTGCTCGCGTATGAGATGGCCTTGGGCGTGTGCGAGACCGACGGGCCGCCGAATGCCGCCGAAATCACGTTTCTGGCGGGGCTGCGCGGCGTATTCGGCGAATCGCCGTCGGCGCGGACCAGTGAGAAAACTGCGGAGGACTTGGCGCAGGCTCTTCCTCCGGCGGAGGCGGCACCCGCGCCCGGTCGCGCGCCGGGCGGTGCCGTGCTGGCGCAGGTGGATGTTCCCGCGCTGGAGAAATCGATTTTGAACCACGCGATTTTGACGGCCGCGCTGGAGTTGCTGCCGCAGTCCTTTGCAACCATGGCCATCGTGCCGGTGCAGATGCGGATGGTGTATAACGTGGGCAAGGCGCACGGGTATCCGCTGGATCGCGGTCACATCCGAGATTTTCTCGCGACGGCGGGTGCCGGGCTGGCTTCGCAAGCGGTCGAAGGCTATGCGCGAAAACTGATCGGCGGGCTGGCCGGCGGCCTCTTGGGCAAGGGTGTGCTGGGCGGGCTCGGACGGGCGGCCGCCGGGACCGGCACGGGGGCTGCGGTCACGTTTGCGGCGACTTACGCGATCGGGCGCCTCGCGCTGCGTTACTACGCGGGAGGCCGGAAGATGGAGACGGCGGTGCTGCGGGACACCTACCGGGTGCTGCTCGCGGATGGACGTTCGCTGTTTGGCCGGCATCAGGCCGAGGTTGAACATCGCGCGGCCAACCTGTCGCCCGGCGAAGTCATCAATCTGGTGCGCCAAGGGTGAGCGAGCCGCCGCCCCAGTGCGGCGGGTCGGGCGACGGCGCGGGCTGCGACGATCAGATCTGCTCGATTTTCTGGATACGGGGGATGTGGCGGCCGCCCTCGAACTCGGTGGCGAGCCAGGTCTTCACGATCTTCACGGCCTCGGTCTCGGAGACGGTGCGCTCGCCGATGGAGATGACGTTGGCGTCGTTGTGCGAACGGTTCCAGATGGCGACCTGTTCGTTCCAGCAAAGCCCGCAGCGGATGCCCTTGACCTTGTTGGCGACGATGGCCTCGCCGTTGCCGGAGCCGCCGAGGACGATGCCTCGCTCAAACTCTCCGCGGGCGACGGCCTCGGCGGTGGGGCGGATCCAGTCGGGATAGTCGCAGGAGGCGTTGGAGTAGGTGCCGAAATCGCGCACGGTGTGGCCGTCGGCGAGCAGGGCGGCTTTGAGTGCTTCTTTGTAGGCAAAGCCGGCGTGATCGGATCCGATGGCGATGGAGAAGGTTTTCATGGAAATGGGGCGTTTACTTCGCCTTCCCTCCGCCGGGCGGCAAACCAAAACTCATCCGGGGGCCGGCGCGTGGACGCAAAAAGCCCCGAGCGCATGGGGCGCGACCCGGGGCCGGGGTATCAATGGGCGACGTGGACGACCGTGCCCTTGGGCTGGCCGATCTGAGCGAGCAGTTCGCCGAACCAGGGCGCGGTGGTGTCGAACGGTTTGCCGCCCTTGATGCGGGGGAACTCGATGGCGCGGAGGACGCCGCCGCGGTCCTCGTCGTGGCCGATCACGCCGCTTTCACGGCGCAGGGCGCATTCCACGGCGAGGTCGGCGCAGCTCTTGATGAGACGCAGGTCGGCGGGGTTGGCGGCGGCGGCGCGGGCGAAGTAGCCGCTCTTTTGGACGAGCACTTTTTCGGCTCCGAGCATCTTGGCGAACTGTTCGCCGAACCACTTGCCCGGGTTGATGGCGTCGAGCTTGACGTGGCCGAAGGCGTCGCGGGGGACCTCCTGGCCCTTGGCCTGCATCTCGGCGATGATGGACTCCACGCCGGCGCCCTCGGAGATGAAAATGTTAACGTTGTCATGCTTGTCCATGACGGCCTTGAGGCGGGCGGCTTCACCGGCGAGATCAATGGAGAGTTCGGGGATGAATACGGCGTGGACGTCGAGGTTGTCGCGAGAGAGGCCGAGGCCGGGGACGAACTGCTCGCGGTCGAGGAGCTTGCGGTATTCGGCGGCGGTGGCGGCGGTGAGCCAGCCGCAGTTGCGGCCCATGACCTCGTGGATGATCAACATGCGCGGGTTTGCGTTGTGCTCCGCGACGACGTTGCGGAAGTAGCGGGCTCCCTGCTCTGCGGCGGTCCATGCACCGAGGGATTGGCGGATGGGGTAGACGTCGTTGTCGATGGTCTTGGGCAGGCCGATGACGGAGAGGCCGTAGTTGTTCTTCGCGAGAAAGGCGGCGAGGTCGGCGGCGGCGGTGTTGGTGTCGTCTCCGCCGATGGTGTGAAGGATATCGACGCCGTCTTTGATGAGCTGGTCGGCGGCGACTTTTTGCGGGTCCTGGCCTTCTTTAACCAAGCCGCGCTTCACGCAGTCCTTGACGTTGGTGAGTTTGACGCGGGAGTTACCGATGGGGGAGCCGCCGTGCTGGTGGAGGATGGAGGCGGCGGCGCGTTCGGCGGGGCCGACCTTGTAGCTGTCGCCGAGGAGCAGGCCTTTGTAACCGCCGTGGTAGGCGATGATCTCGATGTCGGGCGCGATCTCGGTGTAGCGCTCGATGAGCCCGCCGACGGCGGAGCTGAGGCACGGCGCGAGACCGCCGGCGGTCAGGAGGGCGACTTTTTTGGGACGGGTGGGTGAGGGTGCGTTGCTCATTGAAGGATAAAGGGAAACCCCAGCGTGGGCGGGCGGGGGCGCGCCGTCCAGCCGTGAGGTTGGTCGCTTGTTGGCCAAAACCGATCAGGCGTTGTGTGCGGTAGCGAGCGCGGGGGCGCACGTGACCTTATCGGCCGGGGCGAGTACGCCTGCGATGACATCGGCGGCATGGTAACTGGAGCGGCCCGCCGTGAGGTAACGGGTGAGATGCGCCACCTCTTGGCCGGCGGTGACGAGGGGAAGTTCGGCGCGATTCCGGGTACGCTGTCCGAGGCCGACGGTGGCGAGCAGGCCGTTGCAAAGGCATTTGCGGCCTTCGGTGGCGGCTGGCGAGCCACCTTTGCTGACGTAGTTGGCCACGGATTCTCCGCTGCAGCGGTAGCCAAAGGAGCCATCCGCCTGGACGAAGGTCTCCCGCAGGTAGCCGAGGTCGCAGAGCCTTGGGCGGGCGGCGTAGTGCTCGGGCGAGGCCAGTGTGCCGGGATGGCGGACGACCTTGAACGGAAAGCCGGTGGGCGAGGCGAGAGGGTCGGTGTGGACCTTGGCCAAGCCGGACTTGGCTAGGATGCAGACCTCTTGGCGCAGTAGGGGGTCGACGCCGGATTCTTCGCAGAAGGCAAAGGCGGTGCCGATCTGCACGCCGGCGGCACCGAGGCGTCGGGCCTCGGCCAGACGGTCCGGGGTGGCATGGGAGCCGGCCACCCAGAAGGGCAGTCCGAGGGCGCGGATTTTGTCGAGGTCCGGCCGGTCGCGTTCGCCATAAATCGGTTCGCCCTCGGCGTTGAGTTGCATCGGCCCGCGCGGCGGCGCGTTGTGACCGCCGGCCGATTCGGTTTCTACGATGAAGCCGTCGACCCGGCCGGTTGATTTCCGGGCCAGCGTGGTCGCCAGCGTCGCCGAGCTGACAATCGCGACGAAGAAAGGTCGTTTCAGGCCCGGCGCCTGGGCCCGGCCAAAGAACCCCTTCGGGTCGAACTCGGTGAACACCTCGGGCGCGGCGGCACCGGCTGCGGCCGTGACGTCGAGTTTGAGGCGGGCGGCCTGGCCGAGCGCGAGTTGATCCAGCGCTCCGGGGATGGCGCGGGGTATGCCCGCGCCCATGAGCACATAATCGACGCCGGCGAGCATGGCTCCGTAGAGGGAGGGCAGGGTGGGAAGCTGGATTTTTTCGAGAAGATTGATTCCGACCACGCCTGAGTGGCCTTCCTTGGCGAGGAATATCTCCACGAAGTTGGCGACCACGGTGAGTTCGGTGAACGCGGGCGAGGCGTCGACGGACGGCATCTCGACGGCTTTGAAGGGGCGGTCGTCGGGTTTGCCTTCGGGCATGAACCAATCGGCGAGCACGCGCTCCGCCATGTCCTGCAAGGGGAATCGGGCGAGGGCGCGACGCATGTTTCCCGAGGTGTCGCCGAGTTGAAGGCGTCTCGCCAACACGACGGGCAACAGGGTTCCGGAGACGACGCCCAGCTGTCCCTGTGCGGCGACAGTCCGGGCCAGAGACCAGTTAGACACCCCAACCCCCATCCCGCCTTGAATGATAATCGGCAATGACATGAAGCCGACTCAACCGATGGGCGCGGGGGCGTGAAAGGGGCTTCTGTCCGCAGGGCGCAGTGTGATGCGAAGTGAATCCCGCTCAGTGGTTGCGCTTATGAGGCCTCGCCAGGCGTTTCCGGAGCGGGGGTGGCTTGCTTGTCAGCCGCGCGCTTCAGTTTGAAAAACGCCTGGAGCAGGGTGCGACACTCCTCTTCCAGCACGCCGCCGGCGGTGATCTCGGAGCGGTGGTTGGCGCGAGGGAGGGCGTTGAGGTCGGTCGCGCCGCCGAGGCAGCCCATCTTGGGGTCGGGCACGGCGTAGCAGACACGCTTGAGTCGGGACATCACGGTGGCTCCCGAGCACATCGGACAGGGCTCCTTGGTGACGTAGAGCGTGCAGTTTTCGAGGCGCCAGTTGCCCAGCTTGGCGGCGGCCTGGGTGATGGCGAGGATCTCGGCGTGGGCAGTCGGATCCTGCGAGCTCTCGACGGTGTTGTGTGCGAACGCGATGGCTTCCCCGCCGTGTTCGATCACGCAACCGATGGGAACTTCGTCGCGCCGCCAGGCGTCGATGGCCTGGTTGTAGGCCAGGCTCATGAAAAACGCGTCGTCGCGCAGCAATTGGGACGGGAAGCGTTTTTCAAAAGGACAATCTTGGTTGGCGGGCGGCATGGGGGCGACGGATTCGGAGAGTAGGTCGAGACCTGCTTCCCGAGTAAAACCTTGACTTACGAGGGTGGAAATTGCCTTACAAGTAGCTTTTATATCGCTTAACCGTTCCATGCTCATCCTCGTCCCTGGCCTCGTTGCCGTTGTTAACCATGTCTGAATCCTCTGACGGCAAGTCCATAGAAGTAGAAGGCAAAGTCGTGACCGTCCTCCCCGGCACGATGTTCAAGGTCCAGCTGTCCAACGGCCACATCGTCCTCGCCCACATCTCCGGCAAGCTCCGCAAAAACTTCATCAAAATCGCGGCGGGCGACGGTGTGAAGATGGAGATGAGCCCCTACGATCTCGAAAAGGCGCGCATCACCTACCGCATGAAGGACGCCAACCCGCAGCCCTTCCAGCCGCGCAAGCGCCGCTTCTAAGCGGCCCGCGTCACGCGCCGGCTTTCGCTCGCGATTTTTTCCATCGACGCCGTCGGTACGACGGCGTCTTTTTTGTGCCCGGTGGCCGACTCCGATATTTCCAGCGACTCAGAAGCCGATCCGCGCCCGGGTGCCTTGCCCGACGGCCTGGAGGAACCTATTGTAGATTTTGGCAATGCACTCAGCCTTGAGCGCGGGCGCTCGGATCGCACGCTTGAAGCCTACGAAAGCGACCTGCGCCAATGCGCGGCCCACCTCGCCCGAGCCGGCGTGAAGAGCTGGAAAACGGCCACGGGCGAACAGGTGACGTCATGGCTCCATGCGCTCAAACTTGAACCCGCGCCCAACGCGCCCGCGCCCGCCAAGGCCGCGGACTACGCCGCGGCCAGTCTCGCGAGAAAGCTCTCGGCGTTGCGCATGTTTGCCCGCCATCTGGTGCGCGAGCGCGCGCGTCCCGACGATTTCACCGCCCTGCTGCAAGGACCCAGGCTGCGGCGCAAAATGCCCGGCACACTCAACGCCGTGGAAATCGACGCCTTGCTGTCCGCCCCCGTCGGCGGCGGCGCCCACGCGCTACGCGACCGGGCGATACTGGAGCTGTTTTACTCCAGCGGACTGCGCGTGTCGGAACTCGCGGGGCTGACACTCCAGCAGGTCGATCTTCAGGCTGGTTTCCTGCGAGTGTTCGGAAAGGGAGCCAAGGAGCGGGTGGTGCCCGTCGGCGGCAAGGCCGCCGAGGCGCTCTCCGCCTACGTCGTTTCGGGACGCCCGCATTTCGTCAAAACCAAGACCGGCAGCCAGCTCTTCCTGAGCGAACGCGGCACGGCGATCTCGCGGCAGATGCTCTGGGTGCTCGTCAAGAAATACGCCAAGAGCGCGGGCATCGCCAAGGCCGTGAAGCCCCACCTGCTGCGCCACTCCTTCGCCACCCACCTGCTCGGCGGCGGGGCCGATTTGAGGGCCATCCAGGAGATGCTCGGCCATGCCAACATCGCCACGACGCAGATTTACACGGCGGTGGAAGAGGGGCGGTTGATTGACCAGCACGCCAAGTTTCATCCGCGCAATCGGACGCTTCCCGATGGCAGGTCAAAAACCCCTTGACCGCCTGGGGATTCACGGCGTCATGGTTTTCTTTTAACGGCCTGTGAAACTCCACGCGATCGCCACTCCCGCCACCTTGCGAAACCCGCAGGGCACGAACGCGGGGGGATCATGGACGCCGATCGTCCCCCGCCGGCGGTCCGGCGCGCCGGACGCCCAGCCTTTTCCCGAGTCCCGTTCCCAATCATGAGCGACAAGATCACCCACGAATGCGGCATTGCGATGGTCCGGCTTCTCAAGCCGCTCTCCTATTATCAGGAGAAATACGGCACGCCGCTTTGGGGTTTCACCAAGCTTTTCCTTCTGATGGAGAAGCAGCACAACCGCGGTCAGGACGGCGCCGGCGTGGCCTGCGTGAAGACCGACATTCCAGCCGGCGAGCCGTTCATGTTCCGCGAGCGCTGCGTAAAGACCAACCCGCTCGACAAGATTTTCAAGACCCTGCTCTCGCAGTATAACGACAAGGTCGCCAACGGCGAGATCCACCCCGAGTTTGCCGAGACGGTGAAGAAGCACTTCGACTTCGGCGGGGAGCTCCTCATGGGCCACCTGCGCTACGGCACCAGCGGCGGATACAACATTTCGTCCTGCCACCCGTATTTCCGCCGCTCTCCCTGGCCCACCCGCAACCTCGCGCTCTGCGGCAATTTCAACATGACGAACACCGAGGAGCTCAACCGCTCCCTCATCGCCATGGGCCAGCATCCGATCTTCGCCACCGACACCCAGGCGTTGCTCGAAAAAATCGGCTTCTTCCTCGACGAGGAACACGAGGAACTTTTTCGCAAACTGCGCGGAGAAGGTCTCACGCCCGAGGCCACGTCCCGCCGCATCAGCGACGAACTCGATCTGTCCCGGGTCATCACCCGCTCCTCCCAGAAGTGGGACGGCGGCTACACCCTCTGCGGGCTCATCGGCAACGGCGATGCTTTCGTCGCCCGCGATCCCTCGGGCATCCGCCCTTGCTGGTATTTCCAGAATGACGAGGTGATCGCCTTCGCCTCGGAACGCGCCCCGCTCATGACCGTCTTCGACCTCGCGATTGAGCAACCCAGGGAGGTCCCGCCGGGCCATGTGGTGGTCATCAAGAAAAGCGGCCATATCCGCGCAGCGCAGTTCACCGCGCCGCTGCCGCGCACCGCCTGCTCCTTCGAGCGCATCTACTTCTCCCGCGGCAACGACATCGACATCTACAAGGAGCGCAAACAACTCGGCGGCCGCCTTGCCGACCAGGTGCTCAAGGCCGTCGGCCACGATTGGGAAAACACCGTCTTCAGTTTTGTGCCCAACACCGCCGAGGTCGCCTACTACGGCCTCCTGCACGCCTTGCGCGAGAAACGCCGCGACGAGGTGAAGCACGCCATCCTCGAGGCCGCCAAACGCGGCGAACTGAACGACGCGCTGCTCGATGACCTGATCCTGAGGAACTGGCCGCGCGGCGAAAAAGTTGTCTCCAAGGACATCAAGATACGCACCTTCATCGGCCAGGAGGGCATGCGCAACCAGCTCGCCAGCCACGTTTACGACATCACCTACGGCTCGGTGAATCCGGGCGATCACCTCGTGTGCGTGGACGACTCCATCGTGCGCGGCACCACGCTCCGACGCTCCATCTTGCGCATCCTCTCACGACTCAACCCGAGGAAGATTGTGATCGTGTCCACCGCGCCGCAGATCCGCTTCCCCGACTGCTACGGCATCGACATGTCGGAACTCGGCAAGTTCGTGGCCTTCGAGGCCGCCGTCGCCCTGCTCAAGGAGCGCGGCCGGAGCGATCTCCTTCAAGAGGTTTACGAGCTCTGCCGCGAGGCCGTGGCCAAGGGCGAGTGCGTCAACCACGTCCGCAAGATCTACGAACCGTTCACCCCCGAGGTCATCTCCGCCAAGATCACCGAGCTGGTGCGCCCCAGGAACATCGATTGGCGCGGCGAATTCGAGATCATCTTCCAGACGATCGAAAATCTCCACGCCGCCGTGCCCAACCACACCGGCGACTGGTATTTCACCGGGAAATATCCGACGCCGGGAGGCTTCCGAGTCGTCAACCAGGCCTACCTGAAGTATTTCGAAAAAGGCGAGGGCCGCAGCTACTGAGCACATGGCGAAGTGGAGCAACTCCGGGCCGCCGCGCAACCGCACTTTCCGCAATCAGCGCCTGGTGCCTGATGCCGATTTGGCACGACAATACGAAGCACCAGTCTCCCGCTTTTCTCCGGGACCTGGGCTGAAGTCGCTGACGTTCGCGCACCGCCCCGCTTCGTCATCGCGGGAACCGCTGAGCACCCCTTGAAATCAGCGCCCATTGCCGGTTTCATTATCACTTTTCACGCATGTCTCTCTCCTACGAATCCTCTGGCGTTAATTACGACCAACTCGACGCCTTCAAGCGCGCCTGCCAGAAGGCCGCGAAGACCACCGCGCCGTTGCTCGAGCTCCACGGCTACGCCGAGCCCGCCAACACGCGCGGCGAGAGTTGCTACCTGATGGAGGCCGACGACCACTTCCTGGCCCACGTCGAGGAGGGCCTCGGCACCAAAAATCTCGTGGCCGACGCCGTCTATGCGCAGACCGGCAACAACTTCTACCGCGAGATATCCATCGATACCGTCGCCACCATCGTCAACGACCTCGTGACCTGCGGCGCCCTGCCCATCTCCGTCGCCATGCACGCGGCCGTGGGTGAGTCCGCCTGGTTCACCGACACCAAGCGCATGGAGGCCCTCGTCGAGGGCTGGGCCGAGGGCTGCCGCCAGGCCGGCGCCGTCTGGGGTGGCGGCGAGACGCCCACGCTCCGCGGCATCGTCAACGCCGACGCCATCGTGCTCGCCGGCTCCGCCATCGGCAAGGTGTCGCCCAAGTCCCAGCGCATCACCGGCGACGTGCGGGACGGTGACGCCATCGTGTTCCTCGCCTCCTCCGGCGTGCAGACCAACGGTCTTTCGCTCTGCCGCCTGATCGCCTCGAAGCTCCCGCAGGGCTACCAGACGCCCATAGATCATGGCGATCCGCGCAGTTTCGGCGAGGCATTGCTCGCACCGTCGGTCATCTATGTAAAGTTCGTGGCCGAGTGCCAGCAGTCCGGCATCAAGCTCAACTACGTTTCCCATGTGACCGGCCACGGCTGGCGCAAACTCATGCGCCTCGATGAACCCTTCGTTTACGAGATCACGAATCCCGGCGACGAACCGGCGCTCTTCCAATTCCTCCGCGAGGCGGGGCCGATCTCTCTGCGCGAGGCCTACGCGACCTACAATCAGGGAGTGGGTTTCGCCGCCTATGTATCGCCCGACGCCCTCGACGCGACGCTCGCCGCCGCCAAGGCCTCCGGCTACAAGGCCTGGCACGCCGGCACGGTCAGGAAGCAGGGCGACCGCAAGGCCGTGGTCATTCCCTCTCTGGGACTCGACTACGACGGCAGCACCCTGCAAGTGCGTTGATCTTCCCAAACTCATGAACACCCGCCTGCTTTTTGTCCTCTTGATCGCGCTGACCCTTACCGGGTGCGAAACCGCCCGTCAGGATTTTACCACCGGCGTGCGCGAAAAGTTTTCGGGCCCGACCTACCGGCAGCGGGTCTATGCGGCCGACACCCGCGCGGTGTTCGACGCCGCACGCGCCACCGCCGAGCGTCTGGGTTTCCGCATCACCCGCTCGGGTTTCGCCCAAGGCGTGATCGAGGGTGTGACCGCACTCGACGTCGACTCCCGACTGAAGGCGACCCGCCAGCAGACCGTCAAGGTGCGGCTGGCCGCCACGCTGGACGGCGGAACCGAGGTTTCCGTGCTCTTCACCGAGATCGTCGAGGACGACTTCGAAAAGGGTGCCGGCCTGGGCACCGAAACGTCCCTGCGCAACCATCCCATCTACGAGAGCTTCTTGGGCGGCCTGGGCGACGTGTTGAAGCCGTGATGGGTGGTGTTTTTTGAAATCCGCGAGACCTGTGGCGCGCGAGGGCGACAGGTAGCCGTGTTTCATGCGGCCGGCGAACGTGCCGCAATCATCGCTACGGAGAAGCCGCTCGCGCCGGAGATCAACAAAAGGCCCCGAGTGTTAACGCGTATTTCCGACCGGACAATCGAGAGCTATCGGTGCGGGATGGCGATCAGGGTGTGGGTTTTGTTTTTGGGGAGAACTGCTCTGCCAGTACGTCGGCGAGCGCGCGGGGGGCCCGGCCGGTGAGGCGGCGGACATCGTCGGTCACATTGGCGGCGGCGCCGCGAGCGATCAGGCCGTAAACCGGGATTAGATACTCGGTGATGAAGGGCGGGACGCCGGCTTGCGCGAGCGTGGAGCGGAAGACATCCGGGTTGGGCGCGACATCGTGGACGGGACGGCCGAGGAGTCGAGTGAGCGTGGCGGCGACGTCGGCCATGGACCAGGCTTCGGGGCCGGTGAGGGTGTAGGTTTTCCCGGCGTGGCCGTCTTCGCTCAGCACGACGGCGGCGCTCCGACCGATGTCGGCGACATCGATGAACGCGGCTTTACCGGAGCCGGCGGGCAAAAAGAGAACGCCGCGCTCCTCGATGTCGGGCCGGCTGTAGTTGGCGAAGTTTTGAGCGAAGAACCCGGGGCGCAGCACGGTGAGCGAGAGGTGCGGGGCGGCGCGGAGGAGTTTTTCGTTGTTCGCGTGGAAAGGAAGCTCGGGGAGTGCATCCATGCCGTCGGCGGAGAGGTAGACGACGCGGAGCGGGCCGGCAGCGATGAGGAAGTCGATGAACGGTCGCATCAACGTGTCGAGGTCGGGCACGAGCGGAGGGCCGATGAGGAAGAGGCGGTCATGTCCGGCGAGCGCGGGCGCGAAGGTCTCGGGCTTGGCGAAGTCGAAGACGACGCCGCCGGCGGCTTCGGGCGGGACGCGATCGAGGGAGCGGACAGCGGCGGTGGCGGCGTGGCCGCGAGCGTGAAGCGCACTTAGGACAGCGCGTCCAACGGTGCCGGTGGCACCGGTTACGAGGACGGTGGAAGTTTTCATCGGCGGCAATTTACCGGATCACAGATTTTTTGACTAGTAGGCACCTTTTTTAAACTATACCGATGCGAACGATACTAATGTTGCTAAATAACTGGTTATGAAAAAATCCGAGTGCCTCGATCCCCAAGTATGTCCTGTCATTTCCACGCTGGACGTGGTCGGCGGGAAATGGAAACCCGCGATCCTCTGGCAGGTGCGCCAGGGCGTGCACCGCTTCGGAGCGCTGCAACGGGCGGTGGGCGGGATCACGCAGAAAATGCTGACGCAGCAACTGCGCGAACTAGAGGCTGACAGCATTTTGCGGCGCGAAGTTTTCGCCGAGGTGCCGCCGCAGGTCGAATACACGCTCACGCCGTATGGACGCACCTTGCAGCCGCTGCTCGACGCGATGGCGTCGTGGGGTGGTGCGCATCAAAAACGGCGCTTGGCGAAGCCGGCGCGCGCGTTGGAGTAGGGTGGGCGCGAGGGCGCGGGCGCGCCGATTTGGTTTATCCGGCGGCGGCGGCGGCAGGTCGCTGGGATCATCACCACGACGGGAACAACGCAGCCTTGAACGCAACGACGAATGGCCGAGCGCGCTACAATCGCAAATTCGCGGAATCGAAACATCGATGCCGAATAGACGAGGTGCAGTTCTGCCGGATGGGGGAAGCAGTAAGGTGAACTCCAACGCTATCAGGGATGGTTGCCGCCCAGGCGCTTTTCATCGGAGGCGAGGGTGCGGGTTTGGGCGCGGAGGGTGAGGCTCGCTTGCCAGCTCGCGGAGAGCGCCGGGCAGGCGGCGAGCGCCAGCGCGGCTTCCCAGTCGGTCTTGCGCCGAAACATGACTTCGTTGGCGGCGGCGACGGTCCACTCGGGGTGCTGACGGTCCAGGAGGATGAAATCCGCCGGCGCGCCGACCGATCCGGTCTCGAGCACCCGGAAATACCAGCCGGTGCGCCCGGTCTGTTCGACCCGGGCGGCGAAATCTTTGAGGCGCCACTTGCGCGCGAGTTTCCAGCAGGGCTGGCGGGGTTGAGTGATTTGCACCACGAGCCCGCCGATTCGAAAGGTATCGCCGACGCACACCTCTGTTTCCACGAGGTCGCAAGTGGTGAAGTTCTCGCCAAATGCCCCGGCGGAAAAACTCAGGCCGAGCTCGGTTTTCCAGACTGCGAAATGGTCGGCGGGGTAGGCGTTGATCGCCTTGTCGGGACCACCGTGGTTTTTGAGATCGGCCTGGCCGTCGCCTGCGAGGCCGGTCAGGGAAACGGCCACAGGGCCGGCGATGGTTTCCTTGTGGATGCCGGAGGTCCAGGTGCGATCCATCGGATCGGGTGCTTCGTCTTGGCCCTGCGTGCGGGGCAGGCCGACTTGTATGCTGAGGAGTTTCATGGCATGTTTTTTCTCGTGCGGCGCTCCGGTTGGGTGACCTTGGTGGTGAGCGCCGCATCGTGTTCCGCTTGGAGACGGGTGATTTGGTCAAGGACTCCCGCCAGGCGCAGCCCCGAGTCGGTGAGGCGATACTCGACGTGCAGCCCGGCTTCGTCGCTTTGGTCTTCCCGCGCGATCAACTCATACTCGCGCAGTTTGCGCAGGCGTTCGTTCAGGACCTTGGTCGAAATGCCCGGGATGTAGCGCTCCAGTTTTCCCGGACGGGTGACGCCGCGCCGGATCGCGCACACCACGGCGGCCGACCATTTGCAGCCCACGACATCCTCGAGACGACGGTAGGCGGAGCGCTCCGGCAGGGTGAGATGTTTTGCTTTCATCGGCAATAGGCTACCCCGCCAAAACCGTCCCGTCTAGGGGGCACTAAACGGTGCCCAGCTACCCAAATGGTGCCCTCTGTAAGCCTGCGGCGATCTGCGTTAGGGTGATGGCGCCGGTTGCTTCTGCCGCCGACGAAACGAACAAAACCCAACCTTAAAAACACATCCTATGAAAACCTCCGCCAAGTTCTATCACGCCGGCTGCCCGGTCTGTCTCGCAGCTGAATCCGCCGTCGTAAACTACCTCGACCGTTCCAAGGTCGATCTCGAAATCGTCCACCTCGGCGACGCCAAGGGCCGCGTGGCCGAAGCCGAAAAGGCCGGCGTCAAATCCGTGCCCGCCCTCGTGATCGACGGCCAGGCCCTCCACCTGAACTTCGGCGCCGACATCGCCGTCCTTCGCTAATCGTCACCTAAGAGCACTCACGCGCTGCGGAACCTGTCCGCCGCAGCGCTTAATTCTCCTGCCTCCCTCCATGAATCGTTCCCGCTTCTTTTCGCTCCTCGCCGCCGTCGCCGCGTTGGCGACCACTCCGCTCGCGCTCGCCTGCGAATCGTGCGCCGCCTATAACAAGGATAACGATTTCCAGATCAAGGAAACGACCGGTCGTTACGACGCCACCCTTGATAGCATCGTACTCGAAATCACTGTAGGCGGTAAGGCTGGCCACACCCAGCCCAAGCCCGCGGGCAAACTCGATGGCGCACCCGTGCTCGGATACGTTTTCCCCACCACGTTGAAATCGACCGACATCGGTTTCAGCGCGACCGAGGGCATCGTGGCACTCGCCCTCACTTCGCATCCCGACTTCGACGACTCGCCCATCTGGGACGAAAATGGCGACGGTATCTACGACAACGACGGTCTCGTCTGGCACCCCCACTGGGTCGTCCTCACCAAGGATGACCGCGTGCCCGGCGGCCTCGCCGTGAAGGAGTTCAAAAAAGGCGACGCCTCCGTAAAGCTGCCGCCCACCGCCCCCGGCATGCCGATGTTTATGGATTCGCCCGGCTTCCCCGTGCTGACCCGCGACAAAGTGATCCGCGTCGTGCTGCCGGCCAGCCGCGTCAACAACCGCACGGATTTCAAATTCGATGCCGTCGCCTGCTACATGCAGGTCAACACCACCGATATGATGATGCCCATGCTCGGCGTCATGCGGGTTTACAGCGTCGCCTCGGGCGATCTGTCGCTGCCCTACGCGCTCAAGCAATAAAATCGAAATTCCAGCAACTTGGGCGGCGGCGGCCGACTGCGGAACACCTCTGGCCTCCGCGCCGGCACCGCCGCCCATTTGATTTCCCCTCCCACCATGCCCGCTCTACTCGCTCCTTCCACCGCCACCGACTGGCCCATCGCCCCCGCCATCGATGCGGAACTCTGGCTCAACACCAAGCAAGCGCTGACGCTGGAGGCATTGCGCGGCCGCGTCGTGGTGCTCCACGCTTTCCAGATGCTCTGCCCCGGCTGCGTCGCCCACGGCATCCCGCAGACCCGTGAGATCCAGCGGCAGTTCGACCCGCGCGAGGTTGCGGTCATCGGCCTGCACTCGGTCTTCGAACACCACGAGGTCATGACGCCCGCCGCCTTGCGGGTCTTCGTCCACGAAAACCGGCTGACCTTTCCCATCGCGGTGGATCGCCCCGGCATAGGCGACGAATGGCCCCTGCCGCGCACGATGCGCGCCTACGGGCTGCAAGGCACGCCCAGCTTGGTGATCATCGACAAGGAAGGACGTATCCGCGCCCACCATTTCGGTCAGGTCTCCGACCTGCAAGTCGGCGCGACTCTCGGGCGACTCCTCGGCGAGTAATCACTTTAGCCTTACTTTCAGTTTACGTTCAACGTCTTCACCAATCACACCGCTCCAAATTCAACTGGTTCAAAAATCCTGGTCCAAAGTCGCCCCCATCGCCGATACCGCCGCGACGCTTTTTTACGGACGGCTCTTCGAGCTCGATCCCTCGCTGCGCCCGCTCTTCACCTCGGACATTCGCGAACAGGGCAAAAAGCTATAACCATGCTCGGAATGGTTGTGAAGGGGCTCGACCGTCCCGAGGAGCTGATCGGCGTGGCACGCGGTCCCGGCAAACGCCATGTCGATTATGGGGTGAAGGACGAGCATTACGCCACCGTGGCCGAGGCGTTGCTATGGACTCTCCAAAAGGGGCTGGGCGGCGATTTCACCGACGAAGTGCGCGAATCTTGGACGGCTGCCTGTGCTTTTTTGGCGAAAGAAATGCAATCGGCCAAATAAACCAATGACGGTGGTGGAGGGTCACGTGGTCCGGGTTCTGTCGCGAACAGCGTCGACGCGTCGGCGGTATCCGAGTTCCGTGACGTAGGCGAAGACCCAGATGGCCAGGCTGATCAGTGCGACCACGATCCACGTATCGCCGTGCACCACATGAGCTCCGATCGCGAGGAGCAGATCATACAAGAATCCCGCATAGGCGAAATCCCGGAGAGACCGCGAACGGCTGAAGATGATGGCGAGAACCCCCAAGGCCTTGGCCGCAGTCAGCGGCCACACGACCCAGAGGGGAAAACCCAGCCGGGCGAATTCTTCATAAGTGCCTTTGGCGTCTAGTACGGACAACAGGAACGAAACAATGAAGACCAGGCTGAGTAGCCCGATGGCGATTCGATGCAGCCGATTGGGCGTGGACACGGAGGACATATTCGGGACGGTTGGATTCATGTCGGGTAACTTTGCCGGGGGCACCGGGTAGCGCCATCAAGTCGTGATGAACGGTTGTTTAGCCGGATAAACGGCGGTTTCTCTCGGTCGCTTCCCAGGCTTCGATGAAATCGACTTTAGAAATCAACGCGCGGACTGCTGCACAACCGTCGGGTGGCGCATGTTCACCGAATTCATGTCGATGAACTGAAAGTAGGCTCCGGCGCGGGGATCTTTTTCGGCTTTGCTCATGGCGGTTTGTGCCGCCGCCAGGCTTGCCCAGGTGACGAGGTCGGCGAGTTTGCCGTCATCGTTGCGCACGAGCTGGCGGGCGACGAAGCCATCGCAGTCGCGGAGAAAAGCGTCGAGGGCGCGGGATGCCGCCAAGAAGGCGGTTTCATCGGCCCCGGCGATAAGACGGAACTCGGCAATCTCAACCACCTGAGGAGCAGGAAGAGAAGCAGCGGCTTGCGCGAATCCGAGCGTGAGCGAGTTAAGGAAGAGGAAGGCTTTTAATAGTTTCATGCCCGCATAGCTTACACCCGGCACTGTCAGCCCTATGTCAGGAGGAATCTGCGGGCAGCCGATGATGCTTCGCCAGTGCCTGGGCGGCTTTGGCGAGGGCGTTGCTCAAGGGCTTCGGCGTAATCACCACTACGCCAGTGCCCCAGCTCAGCAGGGCGCTCACGGCTTCTGACTGATCGTAGAACCAGCAGTGCAGTTCGTGGTGCGCTTGTTTTGCCGCAGTTCTGAGACGCGGGTGCCAGTGCATCGGGAGCCGATGCAAAGTCTGCGGAGTGAATCTCAGGAGCGTGTTATACGGTTTCTTGGGGCGGGCGTTTTCCTCGAGGTAGGTTTTAAGATCGAAGTCCGGGCGCGGTGGCGTGGCTTCGGCCAACTTCCTGGAACCCGTGATTCGATCCAAACGGAAGTCACGCACCGCCCCGCGCAGCCGGCACCAGGCGATGAGATGCCAGTGGTCGAGATAATGCACGAGGCCCAGCGGCTCGACGGTGCGCTCGCTGGCGGGTTCGTCGGTGGCGCGGCGGTAGGTCAAGCGCAGCAGTCGGCGTTGGGCGAGCGCGACTTGGATTGTGGCGAGCGTGCTCGTGTTAGTGGTCGGAGCAGCCGGATGGGGGCGTTCAACAATGGTGTGTTTTTCGAGGTGGTGCAGTTCGAGTTGCCATGCGCGCGGCAGCAACGCGGTGAGCTTGCGGCGGGTGGAGAGAAGTCCTTCGCGAACGGCTCCGTCGGTGTAGGCCTCGGCAAGGTGTCCGCCCGTGATGAGGGCGTGGGCTTCGCGAGCGTCTAGGCGCACGGGCGGGAGAAAATAGTCGCGCAACAGCCGGTAGCCGACGCCGGCTTCGCTCACGAGCGGCACGCCCGCCTGACCGAGGGCGGCGATGTCGCGGTAAACGGTGCGCTCGCCGATCCCGAAGTGCGCGGCGATAGCGCGGGCGGTGACGACCGGCCGAGCTTGCAGGTAAAGAATGAGCGCAACCAAGCGGTCGATGCGGTTCATCGGGACGATTTTCCGGCGCGTTGGAGCAGGCGAAATTCTTTGACCAGGTGGATGCGGAAGTCGTGCGGAATTTGGCGCCAATCGCAGTCCATGAGCGCGCCTTCGATGGCGTAGGCCAGGTTCAACGAGATCGGTTGTCCGGCGGCGAGAAGGAGTCGGCAGGCGCCGAGCGCGCCGTGGCGAGCGAGATCATCGCGGGTGCGGATACTGACGGCGGCGAGCATCGCGGCCGAACGCGGGCCGAGGTTGCGCAGGGCGGAGACGTCGGGCGCTGCGTGCGCGGGATCAAACGGCGAAGGTTTTCCGTGGGAGCGGATGCGGGTCACCCAACCAGTGAAAAAATTATTCGCGGGACTGCAATGCCGGGAGCGGCGTTGCTGATGGGCGTAGGAGGTGCCTGATTCCCATGAGGTGCAGTGTCACAAAAATCGGCGCGGCGAAAAAGGCGGCGAGCATGATGTTGTGAAACGGACCGATTTCCGGGAGCAGCACAAAGGCTATGCCGGTTGCCACGACGACGATGTCGAGCAGACCGAACAGGTGCGCGATCCAGAGGGCGCGGGTGCCGACAATCTTTTGGGCAAGCCCCCATGCGGTCATCAGGGAGAGAGTGCCGGCGACGATGTGGGTGATGCCGTCGCTCACCGCAAAGTGGACGGGCATCACGCCGTAGGCTCCCTCAATGAGAAACCCGGCGCCGAAGAGTGTGCGCAGGCCCTGGGGCAACAACAACCAGAGTTGTCCGCCCGAAGCGAGTGCGCGTCCCATGTCGGAAGCCATGATGGCGCTGGCGACCGCCACCACGCCCCCGCCGAGAACAATGAAGAAAGGCACGCTGGTGAGGCCGGCCGCCGCCGCGGGTTTGGTTTGAATGAACAAGACCAGGGAGGCCTGCATGCCCAGCGCGACGGCAGAGAAGCCGGCAATGGTGGGGATGGGGGCGCGCAATCGCCGCAGCATCCAGATGAGAAGCAGCGTGAGCAGGCCGTTGAGCAGGCAGACGTAGAGTGTCGAGAGGACTTCGATGTTCATAGACGGGTGCCGCAGGGGGGGGGGACGTGCGAAAGCGTTTATGGGGGAGTTAGAATATCCAGACGTGGAAGCCGGCGTCGTGGAGGCCGAGCATGTCGATCTGGCCGTAGCTGGCGGCGGGGCCTTTCACCAGGGTGCAGACGGCACCGGCGCTCGCGGTGTGGCCGAAGGCGGCGGCGCAGTTTTCACAAGCGCCCTTCAGCACGCCGTTGTCCCGCGCGTAGGCAAATAATCCGTGGAAAGGGTGGGTCTCGGCCGCGAGCAACGCGGGCCAGGCCGTGCCCTCGGAGGCAAAGTAAAGCGCGGTCTCGTCGCCGCGTTCATGGGCTTGGCGGGCGTGGGTGAGCGCGTGGAAGGCGCGGCCATTTTCGGCGGGACTGGCGTGGATGATGAATGCGTGTTTCATGGGTGGGAGGTTTGGGTGGGAGTGGCGGGAGTGGAAAGGGGAGAGGTTTTTCGCGAACGGCGGACGGTGACTTGCTCGCCGGCGATGCCCCAGTTGTCCGTATCCACTTCGTCGATCACGACGACGGTGGTGGCGGGGTTTTTGCCGAGCACGCTCACGAGCAGTTCGGTCGCGCCGGCGATGAGCCGTGCTTTTTGAGCGGCGGTGACGCCGTCGCGGGTGATTTTGATGTTAACGTAGGGCATGGGAGGTGGTGATTGGGAGCGGACGAGCAGCGTAGCCACCCCACCAAGCGGAGATCGTCGTCACGCCGATGGCGGCGACGAGGCCGAGGGTGACGGACTCGCCGAGCAGGGGCACGGCGGCCAACGCCACCAAGGGTGCGATAAACGCCATCGCCATCGTGAGCCTGGCCGGCCCGATGAGCTGCACGGTGCGCACGTAGATCAGCATCTGGATAACCGAAGCGATCACCCCTTGGTAAATGATTTGAAGGATAACTTCGTCCGCCGATGCGTGGTGAATGCCCTTGGGCAACCAGAACCAGTAAACCGGCAGGTAGGCGATTGCAGTGAACACAGCCACGGCTGTGGCGGTCTCGACCGGGGTGACGCGCCAGCGCCGCATGAGCACTCCGTAGAGCGACCAACAGAGGGACCCGGCGACGAGGAGCAGATCGCCGAGCCTTGAGGGATGAAACAACGCGTCGCGGGCCAACCCGAGAAACAGTGCCAGTCCTGCGAGGATGCCCGCGTTGGCCATCCATTGCGCGAGCGATGGCCGCTGTCCCAACAAGCACCAGGCAAGCAGAGTCGTGCCCAAGGGCAGCAAACCCGGCAGCAACAGGCCGGCATGGGCGGCGGGGGCGAGCGCGAAACCCGCATATGTGAAGCCCGCGTAGGCGACACCGCCCAATCCGGTGAGGAGGATCAGCGGAGTACGCAGGAGGTTTGGGCATCCATGCCGCCGCCAAAGCGGCAGGAGGACCAACGCCGCCGTGGCATAGCGCAGCGCGATGACGTCGGGGGCCGTAAGGTTGTGGGTGACGCCCAGCCGCCCGATGAGGATGAATCCCGTCCACATCGCCACGACGGCGGTGGCGCCCAAGAGGCCTTGGATGGCGGGAGGGTTCGGAATCACCGCGTCAGACTACGCTTTTTTGTAATGCTTGAATATGGCACAACTGGTAATAATTCGTTCCGATTATCAGAACATGGAACTTTCCGATATTCGTATCTTTTCCAAGGTGGCCGTGCTGGGCGGGATCAACGCGGCGGCGCGGGATCTGCGCAAGGCCCCGTCGAACGTGACGCTGCGCGTGCAGCGGTTGGAGCACGACGTGGGGCGCCCGTTGTTCCACCGTGAGGGACGGCGGCTGCGGCTTTCGCCGGAAGGGCGGACGTTTTTGGCTTATGCCGACCGGCTGCTAGCGCTGGCGGACGAGGCTAAGGGCGCGCTCGACGACAAAACACCGAGCGGGTGCCTGCGTCTAGGTTCGCTGGAGAGCCTGGCCGCGCTTCGGTTACCGGAGCCGCTCGCGCGTTATCATGAAAACCATCCCGAAGTGAAAATCGAGTTGGAGACCGGATCGACCACGGCCTTGTGCGAGCGTGTGCTGGCCGGGGAATTGGAGACGGCGCTGGTGGTGGACGCGCCGAAGGATGCCCGGTTGGAGACGGCTGAACTGGGCCGCGAACCGGGGGTGATCGTGGCCCCGGCCCGGGTGGAATCGATCAAGACGGTGCGCGATCTGGCGGGCTTGAGCGTGTTGGCCTTTGCATCGGGTTGCACATATCGGCGGAGGATGGAGACGTGGCTGGGCCGGGGCGGATCAAACGTCCCGATCATCGAGCTCAGTTCCTACCATGCGATCCTGGGGTGCGTGGCGGCGGGCATGGGCGTGGCGCTGGTTCCGGCGGGCATTGTGGCGGCGTTCCCAGGGCGAGCGGCGTTGAGCGTGCATCCGGTTGCGAAATCGACCGAGCTGGTGATCGCGCTGGTCTGGCGCAAGAACCACGCCAGCTCACGAGTGCAGGCCTTGCTCAAGGTGTTGAAACGTCCGGCGTGAACAGGGCTTTCGGGAGCGCTATGGGTTGGAGCGGGTTTCAGGAACGCCCTACGCCGACGGGGGCAAAGGCGTCGGAGTAGGGATTAGCTCATTCTGACTCAGGCGAGAACGACGTCAGTCTGGACGTTGCCTCGGGTGGCGTTGGAGTAGGCGCAATAGCGTTTGGCGTCCTCGATGAGGGCGGGGCCGTTGGCACCAAGCTCGGGAGCATGGACGGTAAGGGTGACCTGCGACACGATGTAGGTGCCGTCGTCTCGGACGGAGAGCACGCCGGTGGCGTCGATGGTGACGGGGCCGGGTTTGATGGAGCGGGCTCCGGCGAGGACCTTGATCGTGGTGGCGAAACAGGCAGCATAGCCGGCGACGAAGAGTTGCTCGGGGTTGGCGGCGTCGCCCGCGCCGCCGAGTTCCTTGGGGAAGCCGAGTTTTACTGAGAGCAGGCCGTCGCTGGATACGGCCGAACCGTCGCGACCGCCGGTGACTTTGACGTGAGCAGTGTAGAGATTTTTCATGGGATGATTTTGTTTTGGTTGGGAGGAAATGTGAGTAGCGCGGGGGGCGTCAGACGAGGCGGCCGCCGCCGTCGATGTGGATGACTTCACCGGTGATGGAGCCGACGCGCATGAGGAGCAGCACGGCCTCGGCGACCTCGTGGGCGGTGGCGAGGCGGCGCACGGGAAGTTTTTCCGCGACGGAGGCGAAGACGGCGGCTTTGTTCTCCCCGAGCAGCGGGTCCCACATCGGCGTGTCGGTCCAGCCGGGAGAGATGGCGTTGAAACGCAGCGGCGCGAGGTCGAGGGCGAGGGTGCGGGCGAGTTGCTCGGTGGCGGCGGTCGCGACGCAGGTCACCCAGGCTCCGGCGACCGGACGGTCGGTGGAGATACCGCCGGTGAAGACAAAGGATCCTCCAGGCGGGAAACGGCCGGCGGCGATGCGCACGGCGTGGATGCTGCCGAGAATGCGTTCCTGGATCGCGGTGAATTTTTCCGTGGCCGAATCCTTGTGCGCGTGGGCGAAATGGGCGGAGCCGGCGGCGACGTAGACGTGATCGATCCGCGTGAGGTGGGCGAGGGCGACCTCAAGGGCGACCGGATCGTTCCAGTCGGCGACGCGGGTGGCGACCTTGCCACCGAGCGAGGCGGCGGCGGCCTTTAGCCGTTCGGGATTGCGGGCGATGAGCGTCACGATTGCGCCGGCCGCGAGGGCGAGTTCAGCCACGGCGAGGCCGATCCCGGAGGAGCCGCCGAGCACGACAATGTTCTGAGACTGGAGTGCGAGAGAGGAATTTGTTTTCACGGCAGGATTCATACCCGAGTTGCCGTTTTCATAAAATCCCCACTCTTTGGTGGGTATGCCGTCTTTGTCGTTAAGCACACCGCGCAGGAAGCGAACGTCAGCGCATCTTGAACACGAACTGAAGCTGGTCGCTTCGTGCCCGGTAATGGCAGCGCTGAGTTTGCTGCGCGGCCGATGGAAACTGCCGATGATCTGGATGCTTAATTCGGGCCGGTGTTCACTTGCCGAAGTTCGGCGGATTTTCCCAATGGCTTCCGAAAAAATGCTGGCGGAGCACCTCGCAGAGTTGGTTCGCGATGGATTTGTCGTGCGCCGGGTCAACCCCCGTAATCGGCGCGATGTTTCCTATGATCTGACGGAACTGGGTCGGTCACTCATGCCGACCCTGGAGACGCTGCGCGCTTGGGGAGAAGGGCAAGGTGTGGTTACACGGGCCCAGGCCATGTTGACGAGAGCGGCGGACATAGGGTCATGAGCGCGCTTGGGCGGAGCGCGGCGACCTAGGTTTGCGCGTAGAAACCGGCGGTGCCTGCTCGAAGGCGGGATCGTGGAGCAGGGCGAGGATCTGTCGCAGGCCCCTGAAGGTCGTCTCGAAAGACGGGGAGCTCATGCGCGCGGCGAGCAAAACGTCGAAAGAAGCGAGGGTGTCGAGACCAAGTTGGAATGCCGCCACGCCGGCCGGAGTGAGTTTTGCGAGCAGGGCGCGGCCGTCGGAGGGATCAGGGTCGAGATTGACGAGACCGGCCGCGAGGAGGGGCGCGAGTGCCTGGTTTATGGCCTGCTTCGAAACGTCGAGGCGGCGGGCGAGATCGGCGGGGCGCACACCGGCCCGGTCGTCGAGGAAGGGCACGAGACGCATCACGGAGGGGCGGGCGAGGGGCGGACCGGAACGGCGGGCGTTGACGCGTGCCTGGGCGAGCTCGTCGAGGCGGCGGGCGCAAGCCAGCAGCACGTGGCCGAAGTTTTCCGTCTGCGCCCGAGCTAGGCGTTGCGAGTGGTTCATGGGCGAAGCGTGATGCGCCCGAAGGCGGTCCGTCAATGCGGCTTGACTAGGTAGTCAATCAAAGTTGACGGTCAGGAATGAACTTTCCCAATTGGCTGGATCGGGTCGAATATCCCTTTGCACCGCGTCGCGTGTCGACGACGGACGGGGAAATGAGCTGCGTCGATGAGGGTGCGGGCGAGGTCGTGGTGCTGGTGCATGGCACGCCGACGTGGAGTTTTGAGTGGAGACACGTGATCCGGGCCTTGCGCCCGACCCACCGGGTGGTCGCGCCGGATCATCTGGGCTTTGGTTTGTCGGACCGGCCGGCGGGGGCGGATTATCGGCCGGAGGCTCATGCGCGTCGTTTTGCGGAGTGCATGGCGGCGGTCTTGCCTGTGGGCCAGGCGGTGACGCTGGTGGTGCATGATTTGGCGGGCCGATCGCGCTCGATTGGGCGCTCGCGAATCCGGAGCGGGTGAAGCGCGTGGTGCTGGTGAACACCTGGCTGTGGTCTATGGCGGACGACGCGGCGATGCGGAGGAAGGCGACTTTGGCGGGAGGGCCGCTGGGGCGCTGGCTTTATCGACGGTTGAATGCCTCGGTGCGCTTGATCATGCCATCGGCTTATGGGGATCGGCGGAAGCTGACGAAGGCGATCCACGCGCAATATCTGGCGGTGTTTCCCGACGCGGAATCGCGTGAGCGCGTGCTGTTCGCGCTGGCAAAAGCGTTGCTCGGATCGGGAGGTTTTTACGACGAGTTGTGGTCACGGCGGGCGGAGTTGAAGCGGATGTCGCCAGTGATTATGTGGGGACTGAAGGATGGAGCGTTTCCCCCTTCGTTTTTGACGCTTTGGCGGGAGGTTTTTCCCGAAGCACCGATGACGACGTTTGGTTATGCAGGGCACTGGCCGCACGAGGAGGCGCCAGAGGAATTCGTGGCGGCGTTGCTGGAGGTGATGGACAGGTGATCCAATGGCGTTGGTATCACGGTATCGCCGTTACAATGACGTGGAGCCGGCTGGGATTACGAGATCGATACAAACAAAACCTGACCGAGGAACAGGACGCCAGGGTTTTATACTGAGACCGTAGGTTTCGACGGAACTACGGCTGGGATATCTTGAAACAAAGGAAGCGTTTCGTTGCGGAGACGGACAACGCGGTTTGGTCGCGGGCGGTGATGGTCTGCGTGGTGGTGCCGTCCACAAGTTGCCATTGAGGATTCGCGTCGGCGGAAGCGCTCAACCAGGTGAGGAGATCGGCGCTGACGCCATAGTAATTCGCAGGGGACGACGCTAACTCAAAAAAATCGGGTTCAGCGCGGAGCGGGCGCGAAGAGCCATCGGCGAAACGCTCGGGTGAAGAGCGGCATGACGACCCAGGTTAGGAGGGCGACGGCCGGGAGGTTCAGCAGGAAGTTGGACCAGGGAAATGGGGTAGCGCCAAGCAGGCGGGGCGCGAGCGGAAGGAGCGCGGTCGAGACAAGATTGACCCCGAGATAAGTGACGGCGGCCATCTTCCAGGCGGGCGGGGCCTTGACGGACGGCGCGCCGGGGAACGTGAACCACGCCTCGAGACCGTGGAGCTCGTGGATCGTGGCCGGCGCGAGCGCGTGGGCGTCGAGCCGTCGGACCCACGCGCCGTAGCCGGGCAGATTTTTGAACGCCGTGCGGGCATCTTCGTTGGCGAAGCGGCCGAGGACCGTAAACTCTTCGTTTACACCGTCGGCGCGGCGGAGGATATGCACGCCTTCGTAGCCGGGTTGGTCGGCGAGAAAGGCAACAAAGGCGCGCAGGTCGCGCTCCATGCCGGGAACCTCGGACAGCGGCACGCGGCGGGTGACAACAGCGACGACGGGCTGCGGCGCGTTGGACGAGGACATGGCGGCGAAGATTTAGTGGGATTTGCCGACGACGACGTGGGGCTTGAGGGCGGATTGCGGGTAGTGGTGGACCATCGTCACGGCATACTCGATACCGACACCGTAGGCGCCGCAATGCTCTTTGACCATGCCGGTGACTTCGTTGTAGGTCTCTTTGCGGGCCCAGTCGCGTTGCAGCTCGAGGAGGAACTGGAGCGTGGTGATGGGCGCGGCGCCTGCCTGGATGAGGCGTTGCACGGTCATGTCGTGGGCTTCCTTGCTGGTGCCGCCGGAAGCATCGGTGATGAAGTAAACTTCGTAGCCGGCGGCGAGGGCATCGAGGGCGGGCATGCAGAGGCAGACCTCGGTCCAGAGCGAGGCGAGGACGAGCTTGGGGCGGTTGGCGGCCTTGACGGAGGCGACGAATTTCGCGTCGTCCCAGGAATTCATGGACGAGCGCTCGATGACCTCGTGGCCGGGAAACACGTTGAGAAGTTGCGGCCAGAGGTAGCCGGAGAAGCTCTCGGTCTCGACGGCGGTGAGGGTGACGGGGAGCTTGAAGGTCTTCGCGGCCTTGGCGGCGATGACGACGTTGTTGATCAGCGATTGGCGGTCGATGTTGGCGACGCCGAAGGTCATCTGCGGCTGGTGATCGATGAAGGCGATCTGGCAGTTGGCGGGCGTGAGGAGTTCGGTGAATTTCGTGGTCATGGGAGGAGAGTTTTCAAGTTGGTCCCCTTACGTCGTTCGAGCGCAGGGGAATTGGGTCGGATTATCAGGAATTTGGAACGGTCTGCGTCGGAGTGCGGCCGGTGGATGCATCTCCGAAAAAAGGGGGCTGAAAACGAATCAGCCCCCGGCTGGATGGAGAACTATTTCTTCGGGGCGGCGAGTTTGGGCAGGAAGGTGGCGTTCATGAGGGCGGTGGGCCCGACGTAGGTGCCGAAGAAGGCGATCATGTCGCGCTGCTTGGCCTTGGCGGCCTCAGGGTCGGCGAGCATGAGGTTGTTTTGGAGCTCGGCGACGAGAGCCTGCATGTTGGTGAGGATGGCGCCGGCCTGGCTCAGGCGCTGCCAGGCGGCCTGTTCGATGGCGGGAGTCCACGAGCCGCAGGTATCGGTGACGACATAGACGGTGTAGCCTTCGCGCAGGGCGGTGAGTGCGGGCAGCATCACGCAGTAGTCGGTGGTGATGCCGGTGATGATGAGTTTTTTGCGTTTGGTGGCCTCGACCGCACTGCGAAAGGCAGGGTCGGACATGGAGTTGAAGAAACCTTGCCGGTCGATGATGGGGGCGTCGGGGAACGTTTCGGTGATGCCCGGGATGAGCGGGCCGGCGGGGCCGGAGCCGCCGCCGCCAGTCGTGGTGAGCACGACGGGCAAGTCGTAGAGTTTGGCAATTTTCGCGAGCCCGACGGTGTTGTTGATCAACAGGTGGGTCTCCATGGACTGGCAGGCCGCGATGAGGTTGGTCTGATTGTCGATGAAGAGAACGGCGGCGTTGTCGCGGGTGAGCGGCGCGGTGAAATCGGGCGCGGCATACGCGGACAGTTTGGCAAGGCAGGCGACGGTGGCGGCGAAGAGAACCGAGCGGAGACGGGATGGGAACGAGTTCATGTGGTTTGGTGGGAGTTGCTTGATGAGCAGTGCGGACGAAATTGGGCGGTGGTGGTGGTGATTAAGCGGCAGTCTTTGATTTGGCGCGGGAGTCGAGGCTCCAAGGGCCGGGGCCGGAGACGAGGATCAGGAGGAGCGCGCCGGTGATGGCGTTGTTTTTGGAGAAATGGATGAACTGATCCATGAATTGCTCCTTGGGCACCGCCCACGGGTTGTGGAAAAAGTAGGTCGCGAGGATCATAAACGCGATGAGCGCCAGAGCGGCCCAGCGGGTCTTATAGCCGACGAGCAGGAGCGCGCCCGCGACGACTTCGATGATGATCGCGCAGACGAGCATGAACCCCGGCGCGGGCATGCCGACGGATTGCACGAATTTGAGCGTGCCCTCGAAGCTGCCGATTTTTGAAAGGCCGCTGGGAAGCCAGGCGATGGCGAGGAGGAAGCGCCCGAGGAGGGCGACAGGGCCTTGTATCTGGTTTGGTATGTTCATGGGAAAAAGTGGCGCTTCAGAAACGGTAACGGGTGACAAGCGAGAGGAAGTCCACGGACTCGTGGCGGCCGGTTTCGCGGAGGAAGTCGCCGGGTCGAAAGTGGGCGTAGAAGACCTCGACGCTGAAGTGACGGTCGTAAGTCCAGTTGATGCTCAAGTCGGATTGGGTGCCGATGTAGCGGGCGGTGCTTGAGCCGGGCGGGCGGACAACTGCGCCGCCGGAATTGTAGATTCCGTCCCTGTTGCTTTCGCGCCAGAAGAAGGCGGTGGCGAGGCCGTAGCCCCAACTGCGGTTGAACTTGCCGGTGATGCCGGGGTGGAGGTTGACGAGGTTGGCGGGGCCGAGGAGGCCGATTTCGCCGAAGTAGTTGCCGCGCGGGTAGAGGGCGTTGAAGGTGCCGAGCCGACCATCGCTCGGGTCGCGGTCGCCGCTGATGATGTTTGCCTTCAGGCCGAGGCGTGGGCTGGTGGGAGCGCTCGCGAACGTGTAGCCGGTGTCGGAGGCCACGGTCCAAGCCCGGATCTCGTCGGTGCGGAAATCGCCCCACTGCCAGAGAGCTTCAAAATTATAGTCGAGTGCGTTGCGCCTGCCCCAGAAGCGCGCGCCGAGGGACTGACGGCGCTCGTCACCGGATTGGCCGAGGAAACGGGCATTATCGCGATCATAGCCGAGGTAGTAGAGATCCAGGTTGGCGCCTTTCAGCAGCGTCAACGGGGTGACGGCATAAAATCCGTAGATGAGCTGTTGGTCGTCGGTCTGGTTGTCGAAAATGCCCGGGGTGGTCTCGGCCGGGCGGGCGCAGAGGGTGTCGATTTTCCAGGCGCCGGGTTGCACCCGGAAAAGGGCGGCGTCGAAGGATTGGCGGACGTTCGGGCCTTCGCGAAACGTGAGAATGCGGCCGCTCCCGTAGTGGAACTCCTGGCGACCGACGCGCAGGAGCCACGGAACAGAAGAGGTGGTATCGCGCCGCTCGACGAAGGCTTGATGGAGGTCGAGGTCGTCGCGGTCGGCCGGCCGGATCGGGGTGATTTTCCCCTCCACCAGCCCGCTCTTGAGTTCGCCGTAGATGCGCCAATGCGCGCCGAGGCGGACATCGGCGTTGAGCATGAGGCGGATGAGGTGGTAGCCGTTGGCGTCGTCGGGCTGCGCGCCCCATGCCTCGTTGTGAAAATATCTCCAGACGTGGCGGGCCTCGCCGCCGAGGGTAACAAAATCAGTGCCTTCGGGGTCGAGCGGGATGAATTTTAGCGCGTCCACCGGATCGGTGCGGAGTGCGGGATCGCGCAGGAAGGCCCAGTTCTCCTCCACGCGGTAGGGTGTGGCGGGCGGGCGTGGGTCGCGCGCGGCGGGCGCGGCAGCGGCAGAAACCGAGGCTAGCAACAAGAAGCTAAACGCAACGTGCATAAGTCAACTTATCAAATCGGGCGCGCGGGTGTCGTCGTCTATTTGGCGGGGTTTATGTGTGGCGTTAAGGTGGATCGGCGTATCCACCGTTTGGGGGAGGGCCGAACGACGCGGGCGCGCTGGCTGAACTCACGATCCCGATCAAAAAAGGAGGGGGGCGTCTCCTGCGGCTGCAATCACGGGTGCCCCAGCCGCGCGATGATCTCGGCGGTGAACCGGTCAATGGTCCAAGGGTCCTGCGAGGTAATCAGCTTTCCATCCACGACCACGACGGCATTTTCCCACAGTGCACCGTAGGAACGCAGCTCCGTGTCGAGTGTCGGCCACGAGGTGATCTTTCGGCCGCGCAATAGATCGGCGGCGCCGAGGAGTTGGGGACCGTGGCAGACTGCGGCGATCCACCGGTCGCGGGCCGCCATTTCGCGCACGAAGGCGATCACCGCTGGAATTTCGCGCATCCGTTTCGGGGCATCTCCACCGGGAATGACGACGGCGGAAAAGTCGTCGGCGCGGGCGTCGGCCACGGCCAACTCACACGTGAGCGGGTAGCGGCCGCGGCCGTTGTAGGCGCGTCCGCGCTCTGCGCCGATCAGTATGACCTCGGCGCCGGCCTCTTTGAGGCGGAGATAGGGATAGAAGGCTTCGACGGCGTTGAACTCGTCGGCGAGCAACAGCGCGATGCGTTGGCCGGCGAGGGGACGGTCGGCGGTAGTGGCCGGCGCGAAGGTGGCGAGTGCGATCAGGGCGGCGAATGCCCGGCAAAATCGGCGGAGCGGGTACATGGATGGAGGAGGCTGGTGGCGGGAAAAGAGCGGGTAATCAGCCGGCGGCAACACGGTCGTCGGCCACGAGGCGGAGCATCTGTTTGGCATCGGCCAGGCGGTCACGGTTTTGGAACTCGACCTGCCAGCGCGGATACTGGTCGGAGCGGGGATAGGCGGCTTCGATGCGGTCGACTTCCGCCGACGTGAGAGCGACACCGGCGGCACCGAGGTTCTCCCTCAATTGCGCCGGATTTGACGCGCCTACGATCACACTCGCGCAAACGGGCCGTGCGAGCGTCCAGGCCAAGGCGATCTGCGAGACCGCGAGGCCGCGCTCGGCGGCGATGGCGCGCAAGACGTCGACGGTGTCATGGCCTTGCGCCAAATCGGGAACGGGAGGGAAGGAAAAGTCCCGGCGGCGGCCGTCGGTAGCGCGGGCGTCACGGGCATACTTTCCAGTCAGGAACCCGCCGGCCAGAGGGGACCAGGCGACGAGCGCAACCTGCTCCTCCTGCAGGACCGGAATCACCTCGTGCTCAATATCGCGGCCGACCGCCGAGTAATACATCTGGGCGGCCACCGGCCGGTCCCAATCGCGGCGGTCTGCAATGCCGAGGGTTTGGGCGATCTTGTAGGCGGGAAAGTTGGAAACGCCGAAGTGGCGCACTTTACCGGAGCGCTGGAGGTCCTCCATCGCCCGCAGGGACTCCTCAAGCGGCGTTAGTTTGTCGATGTCGTGCAGGTAGTAGAGGTCGAGGTGGTCGACGCCGAGCCGGCGCAGGCTGGCTTCGGCGGCACGTAGGATGTAGTCACGGGAAAAGCCGGCGGCGTTGACGCCCGCTTCGACCCGGTGGCGGACCTTGGTGGCGAGGACGAGATCGTGCGGCGACAGGCCGAGTTTCCGGATGGCTTGGCCGAGGATCGTCTCGGTTTGCCCTTCGGAATACATATCGGCGGTGTCGAGGTGGTTGCCGCCGGCATCAACGAATATCCGGAGTTGCTCGACGGCGTGGTCAACGCCGAGCGAGCCGATGACATTCCAATTGCCTTGGCCGCCGAAAGTCATGCTGCCGAGCGCGATTTCCGAGACGTAGAGGCCGGTGAGGCCCAATAAAAGGTATTTCATGGTGCAATAGCGTCGGATCCGGCGCATCTTGGGAGACGGGGAGAGCCGTAGCCCAGCCGAAAACCAAGTCCGAACAGTTCGACCCTACGCTTCAAAAACCGTGGGTAAATCCCCACAATTTGGTGGGTGTTCAAAACTGCTCGCGGGAAGACGGCGCTTTAAAGGGGATCGGCGCGGGCGGCGGCCCGAAGCTATTGAGAAACGCGCCAAGCGCCGCGACAAGCACCGGTGGGCGCCAGGAGGATGCCACCCTGCGTGGCCGTCGCGAAGGCGGCGGCGAAGCAGTCTCAGGCCGACGCATCAGCGGCCGAGGGCGCTCTGCCATTTTTGCGCCCCGTAGGCGCCGAAGTGGTTTACGGGCGACCACTCGGGGACGAGCGGGGTGAGCGGAGCGGGGGCGAGCGGGGAAAACTCGGCGGCGGCGTGGGCGACTTTGCCATCGACGACAGTGAGCACGCTTTCGATTTCGCGGATGCGCGGGGCGGGGATGGTG
>CAIRBK010000015.1 GCA_903876795.1 uncultured Verrucomicrobiota bacterium | reverse complement strand
GGGAGCTTCGCTCCCTCCCCTGCAACCCTCCCTATAAATCTTTCCATCATCCCAATCCCCGAAACTACTGTATAACTAACTTTCACGCTCCCCCTGTCCAACCAACCGGAGCCACCTCAATCTCACCGCCTCTTCCCGTCCCAATCCCCGCCTCCGCAACTTAAAACCTTCCTTCAACTGCGCATTTTAGGATAAAAGCTAAGGGGGATTGGCATAAGCCGGCGTTAACTCCGTGTGAGTATTCCCCGGGTGGCACACCGGAGTGCCTGCGCGATGATTGTGTGCGGTTGGTCGTTCGGGTGCCTGCCGGTTTGGCGTGATGGTCAATTCACGGAGATTTAGCGCGCGTTTAACGATGGCTTAACGGGGTGCCGGGTAACGTCGTAGTGCATGAATACACCATCTAGTTCACCTTCGCGGACTATCGGCACCGCATTTCTATCCCTTTTGTTCTGTTCCGGCCTGGCGGCCCAGCCTATGGCTCCTGGTGCGGGAATTGTTGAGATCGAACCAGACAAGAAAATCGAAGCGACCGTGGTCTTTGGTTACACGGGAAAAACCGGATTCAATGGCGACGGTTCGTCAGGCGTCTTCTCTAAGAAAGCGGGCGGCGCCGAATTTGAGGTTGGACTGGAAAAAGAGTTTGAGATCGAAGCTGGGTCGGCCTTTTCAGCCGGGCTCGAATTCAAGACGCGAGATTTCGGGACCGGCACCAGCGACAACGCCCCGGTGCCGGAGCGCCTGCAAAGCCTCTCGTTCGAGTTGGCTTATCTTCGCGTCTTGAACGACCGCTGGTCGGTGCGCACCTCCGCGGAGCCGGGGTTTCGCTCGGCTGACTCAAGCTTCAGTTCCGACGGCTTCGGCGTGGAAGTCGGCGCGGTTGCCATCTACGAGTTCAGCTCCGCTTTCCGCCTCGGTTTCGGTTTCTCGGTGGACTTTCCCGGCATCGGAGACACCGAGGTGTCGCCGAGCCTGATGCTGGAGTGGCAGCCCGGCGAACGCTGGGCATTCCGCTTAGGTTATCCGGCCACCGAAGTCGCCTATAGCTTCGACAGCGGGCTGGAACTGGCCTTTCAGGTGACCGGCGACCCCTTCGGTGACATCTACTACGTCAAGGACGATCCCGCCCCGGGTCTTTCGGGCAAACCGTCTCTGCGCGACAGCGCCGTGGAGTATTCCGACCTGCGGCTCGGCCTGGGCGCACGCTACGAGCTGCCGGGCGGTTTCGACATCGAGGCCGCCGTCGGCGTGGTGGTAAATCAGGAATTTGGATACACAGAAACCGGCGGCCGCGACTACACCGTGGAATCCGACGGTTCCCCGGTCTTCTTCAGACTCGGCGTGAGCCGCGGATTCTGATCTCCCTGCGCCCGCCATGCCGTCGCTTGCCCTGCTCACGTTCCTGCGCGAATGGAAACGCTTCGCGCCGGCGATCTGCACGGTGGGCTTCGCCGGCCTCCTCGTGCTAGCCCAGTGCATGCTCATGCTTGGTGTTTTCCGCAGCTTCGCGGTCTATATCGACGGTTCGGACGCTGACCTCTGGGTGGGCTATCCCGACGCCCAGAGTGTCGAGGAGGGTCGGAACATCCCGCTGAAAACCGAGGTTTTTCTTCGCCAGCATCCGGAGGTGACGGCGGTGGAGCCGTTTTTCTGGAGCGAAGGCGACGTCCGCCGGCCCGACAACTCGCCCGCCGAGGTGGCTCTGATCGGGGTCGAGACACGTGGGCGGCCGATGGTGCTGCAACGCCTGCTCACCGAAGAACAGCGTCGTGCGCTGGAGGAGCCGGGCACGATCCTCGTCGATGAGTCGCAGCGTGAAAATCTCGGCGTGGATGTGGGCGGTGCCCTGGCGATCAATGGCCGCCGCGTGCGAGTCGTCGGGTTCACCCGAGGCCTCGCGTCGATCGGCGAGGCCAACGTGGTCGGTTCCCTTCTCACGGTGCGAGAACTCGACGCTTCGCTCCGCGCCGCCGAGGAGGTCGGTTATCTCCTGGTCCGTGTCCGCGATCCGGCCCGGGCGGAGATCGTGCGCGACGCGCTCGCACCGAGCGGGAGAATCCGGGCCTATTCGGTGTGGACCGCGCGGGAGTTCTCCAACCGCACGCAGCTCTACTGGCTGCTGGAGACCGGCATGGGATTGGTGTTGTCCTTCGGTGGCATCATCGGGCTGGGCATCGGCATCGTGATCGTCGGGCAAACCCTCCGCGGGTTGATCCGCGCCTCGCTTCCCGAGCTGGCGACGCTGCGCGCCCTCGGCGTGCCCATCCGGTCGTTGCGAATGATTGTCCTGGAGCAGTCTTTTTGGATCGGAGTGGTCGGCCTCGCGATCACTCTTGGTTGCGCCTACGGACTGGAGCGCCTTGCGTCCTCGGCCCACATTCTCGTCTCTGCGCCGTTCTGGGTATATGCGGGCACGACGGTTTTTGTGATGAGCATCGCCTTGTTCTCCGGCCTTTTCGCGATGCGCGCCCTGCGGCAGGCCGAGCCGGCGGATCTCATGCGTTAAACCAACCCGCTCCATGTCACCCGCCCCCGCCATCACTTCGGAAGGTCTGCACAAAGCCTATGGTCAAGGACCCGCCCGACGCGAAATTCTACGCGGGATCAACCTGCGGCTCGAGCCGGGCGAGTTCACCCTTTGCAGCGGCCCCTCCGGTTCGGGCAAGAGCACCCTGCTATCCGCGCTCTCCGGCCTGATCCAACCCGAGGCAGGACGCGTCACCGCGCTGGGGCAGGATATCTGGACGCTGGACGAATCCCGCCGGGAGCGCTTTCGCCTCGAGCATCTCGGCTTCGTTTTTCAAGGGTTCAATCTCTTCTCCGCCCTCACCGCCCGCGAGCACCTGTTGCTCATCCTCGGCTACATGGGCGTGCGCGGCAAAGAAGCGGGCCTCCGGGCCGACCAAGCGCTCGCCGAGGTGGACCTCACCAGCTGCGCCCACCAAAGGCCGGCCACGCTCTCCGGCGGTGAAAAACAACGCGTGGCCATCGCCCGCGCCTTGGTAAAACGACCGCGTCTGATCTTTGCCGACGAGCCCACCAGTGCGCTCGACCGTCGCAATGGCGAACTCGTGGTCGCCCTGCTGCGCCGCGCCGTCATCCGCCAGGGTGCCACCGTGTTTTGCGTCACCCACGACCCCCGCGTCACGCCCTTTGCCGATCGCGTCGTCGCGGTGGAGGACGGCCGGATTGTGAACGACTCCCGACACACCGTAAACTAACCTTTTTCTCCCGACCACATGCCGCGCTTTCACCCTCTTCGCCGTCACGCCCTAAGCGCAGCTCTGCTTGCAGCGTCCCTTTTTCTGACCGCTTGTTACGACGACGACGACAAACCGCCCCCCCCCAGCATCGACCCCGCCCTGACTGCGGGCGCGGTGGCCCATGCCCGCGGACGCGTGGACATCGAAGGCGGCGTCATCCGCCTCGCCGGCAGTCGCGAGGGCATCATCATGCGCGTCGAAGTCGAAGAAGGCGACCGCGTGCGCCAAGACCAGATTCTCGCGCTGATCGACGACCGCCGCGCCCGACTGGAGCGCGACGTGACTGCGGCGGAGCTTGCCCGCGCCGGCGCCGCCCACGCCGTCGGCCAGTTGCGAGTGAATGCCGCCCGGCGCGAGATGGAGCGCTTCGCGGTCCTCAACGGCCGCGACGCCGCCGCGCGGCTCGATCTCGATCTGGCCAGCGACGAGCACGAAAGGGCGGAGGCAACCCTCCGGGAATTGAGCGAAGACCTCAAGGTGTTCGCGCGCCGCCTCGCGCTCAACGATTACGAGGTGGACCAGCACACCGTGCGCGCTCCGCTCGACGGGTGGATTGTTCGCCGCGACGCCAAACCTGGTGATGGCGTGAGCACGCTCAACGTCACACCCCTCTTTCTTTTCGCGCCCGAAGCACCCCGTATCGTGCGGGCCGAACTCGATGAACGCTTCGTGGACGATGTCCGGCCCGGTATGTCGGCTGAAGTGGTGCTGGATGCGAACCCGGAAAAACGTTTTCGCGGCAAGGTGCTCCGACTCGGACAGGTGTTCGGCGCGGCCCAGCCCAGCGGTGATCCGTCCGAGCCGACCGATGTGCGGGTGGTCGAGTGTGTGGTGGCGCTGGACGACCAGTCGCTGCGCATCGGCCAACGGGTGTTGGTGCGAGTCTTGCCGTAGTGTCCGCCCGGCCTGTTTCGTTAGACTGTTTTACGCGAAACCTGTGGTCGGGCTTGTAGCGGGATTCACGTGTCGAGGGGGGGGCTTTGCCATTTGTAGGCGCGAAGTCGCTGCGGTGCTTGCTGGGGGACCACTCGGTGTCGAGCGGGGTGAGGGCGCGGCGCAAACTCGGCGGTGAGGAGCGCGCGGAGTCTTCTTCGCGGGCCGGATCATGGCGACCTCACGCGACGCCTTCGGTGAAATCCACGGTTAGGGAGCCGGTGAAGCTGAGTTTGCGGAGGGCGCGGCTGCGCGTGGTGTTGTGCGCGGGGTTGGCGTCGCGATGGCGCCGGAGGCCCCTGGGTGGGGGGGCTGGGCGCGGACTTGGCGGATGGCCGGCCCGAAGGCAACAAACCAAGCGGGTAAGTCATTCGCCCCGGTGCTGAGAGCATGGACGAAAACGGCGAGATTGGGGAGAGCGAGTTCGGGTTGGAGCCCCGGTGCCGCGACGTTTTCAGTCTTTTGCTTCGCGCAGCGACACCATGATCCAGGTGCCTCCGCCATCCCGAGGTCTTTTCTCGATGTTCCAGCCCTGCGCCTTGCAAAGTCGGTCCACCAAGGAAAGTCCCAATCCATAGCCGGGGCCGTCGTTGGCCCTCGCCGAGGTGCCTCTTTCGGCGAACTCGGGCAGGCCCGGGCCATTGTCTTCAAAGCGCACGAAAACCACTCCGGAGGTGTCGCGTCCAACGGTGATTTCGAGCCGTCCTTCCGCTAGGTGTGAATAGGCGTTGCCGACCAGGTTGTGCGACAGCACGACGACGCATTCCCGATGGCACCGCACCGCCGCCGTGGCCGTCACCTCCCGCACCTCCACTCGGAGCGCATGATGCGGGTGAAGCCCGTGCAACTCGTCCACGACTTCGCGGAGCACTTCTGCCACTTCCACGTCACCCACGGGCTCGGGCAGACGTTTTTCCCGCGCCAGCATCAGGAAGGTCTGGATGAGGCTTTCCATGCGCCTGCCCGAACGCTCTATGCGCGAGAGCAACCTTCCGCGCAACTCGTCGTCCCGGGGCAATTCGCGCAGCAAAGTTGTCGCACCCTTGATCGTAGTGACCGGCGTGCGCAGCTCGTGACTGCAATCCGCGATGAACCGCCGTTCGCGTTCGAGCGTTTCGCGCATCCGGGCGTGATAGTCGTCGAGCACTCGCGCGAGGAAGCCGACCTCGTCGTCGGGCATACCGGTCGCCAATGCGAGATCCGCATAGCGTCCCGCCTCGCGCTCCACCTCGCGAGCACGCACCCGCTCCGCCAGCGCCAGCATCGGGAGCAAGGCCCAGCGGGTGATAACCGTGCTGGCGAGCAGCGAGGCCAGGAGGATTCCGGCAGACAATACGCCCAGCCATAGTTGCACCCGGTCGAGATTGGTTTCCGAAAACTCCCGATTCTCCAAGTCCGCAAGCACCCACGTGTCCGGTCGCCCTTCACGCGCCGGCTCGAACCAGAACCGATACTCCCGTTCTCGCGGTTCGATCAACCAGAGCCGTAGATGGTCTACGAGACCGACCGGCAAAACTGCCCGGCGTCCGTCTTCATCGGTGAAAAATTCGTGAATGCCTGGATCTGCGGGCATGGTGTGCAGATCGTGCTCCCGCGCCAGCCGTGCGGAGTCGGTAAAACGCACCACGCCTGGCGGGAGGGGGCTCGATTCGTCGGCCAAGGCGATCTGGCGCAGGAGGGCGCCAAGATAGGTGTCCTGAACCACATCCTCGACTTCGAGGAGCAAAACCCAGCCGCCCAGAGAGGAGGCCACCGTGATGCCCGTGGCGAGGCCTACCAGGAGCAAGCGAATGCGCGAGGCGAGGCGCGGCGGCGGGCGATCAGGCAGGGCGGGCATGGGCGGCTCAGCGACGCGAAGTCGCGCCCATGGGCGCGATCAGCTGGTAGCCGATGCCTCGATGCGTGTGCAGCAGCGGCGGCCACGGTTCGCGATCCACCGCCGCGCGCAGGGCCGCGAGGTGGGTGCGCAGCGCGTCGCTGCCCGGAGGCTCGTCGCCCCAGAGATGATGTTCGATCTCGTCGCGCGGCACCACCGAGGGGGCGCGCTTGAGCAGAATCTCCAGCAGAGCGAAGCTCATGTTGGTGAGCGGCAGGAGCTCGCCCGCGCGGCGCACGGTGCGGAGCGCGGGATCAAGCTCGATATCGGCGAAGCGCAGCACCACCGCAGCCGTTGCGGATAGGTGGGGTTGAGCCCGCCGCACCAAGGCCTGCAGACGGGCGAACAGCTCGGGTAAGGCGAAGGGTTTAAGCAGGTAATCGTCCGCACCGGCCTCGAAGCCCGCCAGCCGATCATTTAACCTGTCTGCCGCCGTCAGCATCAGCACAGGCAGCCGCGAGCCGGTCTCGGCCCGCAGCCGCCTGCACAGTTCCAAGCCGCCGAGACCCGGCAGGCGCAGGTCGAGGATCACTGCCGCGTGCCGACCGGTCAACACGCGGTGCAGCGCGAGCGCCCCGTCCGGCGCGTAATCCACCTGCCAGCCGTGATGCTCCAGGTAGTCTTGGATGTTACCTGCAAGATCCAGGTCATCCTCCACTAACAGGACGGGTTGAGCGGGAGCGTTTATCATGATGGATGCTTGCGGGCTACGACGACGGATGGGGGCAGAAGGAGGATTTGGTCCGTTTTGTTTAGAACGAGTAACGGACGCCGACAATCCCGGAAAACCCGTCGTAATTTGCCTTCAACACTGTGTTGTCCTTGCTGGATTTCAGCTCGAGCTCACCCGCGTAGTGGTAACGCGTCTCCACGAAGACCGACCAGGTCGCGTTCACCTCGTAGGTGACGCCAGCCAGAAGCTGCACTGCGGGGATCCAAGTATCGGAATACTGCCGCTCCACGCCTCCCACCTTCGTGTCGATGTCGGCCTCTTCGAGGAAGCCGAGGCCCGCGCCGACGAAGGGCGTGAACTTGCCCCACAGTCCGGAGCCGTCCTCTTGGGTGAAGGTGTAGACGCCGTTGAACATGAGGTTGGTCGATGCATAATCGCCTTCGGTGGATCCGGCCAAGGGGCCGCTGCTGACTGAATCGATATCGTTGGACCGATAGAAAAACTCCGTCTCCACCGACCAGTTTTGGGTGAGTTTTTTGCCTACGGACGCGCCGAAGATCTGTCCGCCGCTGTAAGAGCCTTTGCCGGTTTTACCACCTTGCTTGAGGTCGCCGTCGGCCAGCCCGTGCAGGCCGCCGAAGACTTCGACGTAGAGACCGTCCGTCCAAGACTGGGCCTGGGCGGAGGCGGCTGCGGTGGACGCCAGGAGCGAGATGAGAGCCGCAAGATAAGCGCGGCGCAGACGGCCGGCAGGGGCCGGGTGGTAAAGACCGGCCAAGCCGGCGGAGACGATGGTTTTCATGATTTTGTTTATTGAAGGCCGACACTCCGCCGGCGTCGGTGCCGACCGGTCGTGTCATGGCGGAGAACCTACAAGAACCCGCGTTAACTCCGCGTTAAGCCCGCGTGTGGAATCAGGGAATAGAAGCGTCGCGCTGAGGTCAGGCGGCTGCGGTGAGATGGAATGCTCATTCTCTCGCGGGAAAAGGGAAATTGACTCTAGATAGAGATGGAAACTTACTTCTTTAAAGTGTTATAGATAATGGCTTTACGACGTATTAAAACTCAGGTTGGTCGAGTTTCCTGCGGCTGTTTTGGTCGGACCACGGCGAGCCGGGAAGACCACTTTGGCGAAAAGTCTGTCGTCGGTGTATTTTGATCGGGAGCAGGAACAGGATCGGCTGCGTTTCGAGTTGGAGTGGGATGGCTTGGTGGGCGCGGGGGACTTGGTGGTTTTGGACGAGGCGCAGTGCTGGCCGGAGGTGTTTCCGAAACTGGATGGGGCGATCGAAGGGAATCGAGCGAGGCGGGGGCGTTTTTTTTATGCTTTGCTGGAGTATGACCCCGCGACGGCGTTGTTTGTCCACCCTTGGGCGGGAGCGAGTTGGGAGGCTTGGGTAATCGAGCTGATCATCGTGGCGCGAACGCTTCAGGCGGTTCCGTTTCAGGTGTCGTATTGCCGGACCAGCGACGGACTGGAGTGTGATCTTGTCGTGGACATGGCGGGATTTCGCGAGGTGATCGAAATCAAGCTGACGAGTTCTCCGACCTTGGCCGATTTCGGCAAGCTGGAGGCGATTGCGGCGCTGGTGGACGCCCAGCGGAAAGAGCTAATCAGCCGGACGGAGACTCCGGACCGGGCCTTCGACTGAGACTGCTGGTCGGCGAATGTGCCGAGCTATCTCGCGCGCATAGGCGTCTCGCGCGACAGCCCCCTGCGTTTGTCGCCAACACCGTCGCTGCGACGGGTAAGGCGGTGCTCCCGTCGCCAGCGGAGTTTTTTGCCCGGTTGCGCGAATCTGAAGGTGCGTTGGTGAAACGTGGCCTGATAAGCGAGCAAACACTGATGCAACGGGCGCATGGGCTGCACACTGTTCTGGGCATACTGGACGTGCGGGGGTTTGCAATTTTGCCGACCCGTGAGGTGGTCGATCCGGCGTCGTGTCTCGTGTTCCGTCTGGTGGAATACACGATCGCCCAAACCTACCATTCGGCGGACAAGGCGGAGCCGGGCTTCGTGAAGGACGCCAAGTACATCGAAGGCACCGGGCTGAGTCGCGAGAGCCTCGCCTACCTGGCGCGCGTGGCGGAAATCGGGCACGAGCTGATTCCCCATCTTTGGCTCGGCGGCGCCGGGCTGCGGAATGAAGCGGCGAATCCGAACCAGCATTTTATTGTGCTCAACGAGGTATGGTGGTTGTCACGTTGGAACGGAGTGAAGGTCGGCGCAGTGCATCGAGGATATGTGTTTCCCGGTGTGAAAAAAGCGAGCGGTTCCAAGCCGGCGGTAGATTGGCGCGTGCCGGTTCTGGATGGGGCGATCATCTTGAATCTGGAGGTGAAAAACCGGCGTAGAACCTTCGGGAGCAAACTTTTCGAGAAGCGGGTCTATTTCTTCGGCGACGCGCCGGAGAAGAAATTTAGGTCAAGCGGACGAGACGCGATCAACGTGCTCGCGATCACGTCCTACCATGGCGGAGCGATCACCGAGGCGGACGAGGGCGTGTTGGTCGCGGAGTATCTGGACGGCACCCCGGCAGACGAAGTTATCGATGCGGTCGCTCTCTGCGTTTTTGGCAACGGGAGCCGCGAGCGGATATACTTTCCGACGAAATGTTCGCTTGAGCGGAAGGACCTGATTCTGCGATCGCTGAAAAAATCGGACAACGTGGAAGATCACTCTCGCATCTTTTTTCAGGCGCAACCCTTCCCGGGCACCTTGGAGGAGATCGTGGCACGCTTCACGGGGACTAATGCCGAGTGAAGGCGAATGATGATGCGCGAGTGCTGATCAGTGCTATTATGTTCCGAGGGCGCTCTGCCATTTTTGCGCCCCGTAGGCGCCGAAGTGATTTACGGGCGACCACTCGGGGACGAGCGGGGTGAGCGGAGCGGGGGCGAGCGGGGAAAACTCGGCGGCGGCGTGGGCGACTTTGCCATCGACGACAGTGAGCACGCTTTCGATTTCGCGGATGCGCGGGGCGGGGATGGTG
>CAIRBK010000014.1 GCA_903876795.1 uncultured Verrucomicrobiota bacterium | reverse complement strand
GTTTTTTTCAGATCGCGGGGAATACGCGCTTCCAGTCGAGCCGTCGGCGTGTGCGCCCGAGTGGATTTCGCCGTCAAAGTTGCCATAAGAAAATGATCCGGCAATTTGCCGTATGCGCAACGCCAAAAGCGAAATTCACCGCCGGCTGGGGGGATGTGCTGAAGGATCCCCAACCTGGTGCACGAGAGCCTGCCTCGCGATGGCGGGATGTGGCAATGCTGGCGTGGGTGCCGGCGGCAGCGACGAGTAGCCCGCGTCCCAGAAACTCCGCCGCGGCTTATCCAGCGTAAGCGGTAATTTCTCCACAGCGTAGTCAGGCGAACGCCGACGGTGTAGAGTGGCAGGGATGAACGACGACGAGGCTTTGGTAATTGCGCGGCCGCATCGGCCGCATGTGCGACCCGAGGAGCGCGCCCGTGCGCTGGCCTTGTGGGCGCAGAGCGGGCGGAGTGCCGAGGAAGTGGCGCGGCAAATTGGCGTTTCGCGGCAGAGTCTGACGCGCTGGAAGCAGGCCGCGCGGTTGACGACGGAGAGTGCGTCGACCCGACCGACCCTGTTGGAGGTGCCAGCCCCAGGGGGCAGTGGGGGCGTGGCGGAGGTAATGACGCGCGGAGGGGTCGTGCGGCTCTCGGCGTCGGCCGCGCCGGCGTGGGCGGCCCAATTGGTGCGGGAGCTGAATCGATGCTGAGCATCGGGCCAACCGCGAAGGTCTACCTGCGGCCGGGCGCGACCGATTTACGGCTCGGCTACGAAGGCCTCGCCCAACTGGCGCGCACGCAACTGTGCGCGGAGGTGCTTGGCGCGCGGGTGTTCGCCTTCTGCAACCAGAGTCGCACGCGGCTGAAGCTCTTGACGCACGACGGCACGGGTTGGTGGCTGTGCAGCAAGCGGCTCGACGCCGGGACGCTGACTTGGCCGGCGGTTGGTCCGGTCGATCCGGTGACCGCGGTGCAATTGTGGGCGCTGGTCGCGGGACTGGAGGTGAGCGGCTGGAAAAAGCACTGGCACCGCTGATTTTTTTCAAAAAAGAGCTTGCGGTGGGATGATAAATAGTATCCATGTAATGGATACTATGAGTGCCACGCTACCCACCGACCCCGCGCAACTGCAGGCGCTGCTGGCGGCGGAGCGCGCGGCCCACGCGGTGACGCAGTTGGAGCGCGACACGGCGCGGGTGCTGCTGCAGCAGACCACCTTGGAACGGGACGAAGCGAAGGCGAAGCTGCAGGCCCTGCTCAAACGCTACTTCGGCCGCTCGTCGGAAAAACTCGACCCGAACCAACTCGCGCTGGCCTGGGCCGCGGTCGAGGCCGACCTGGCAGTGGTGACCCCGCCGCCCCCGACCCCGCCGGTCGTATGTCCACCCCGGACTCCCTCGGTGCGCCGCGCCCGCCGGCTGGAGGACCTGCCGGTGCTTGAAACCATTACCGTTGACCTGCCGGCGGCGCAGAAGCTCGCGGCGGACGGCTCTGCGCTGGTCAAAATCCGTGAGGAGATCACCGACGAGGTCGATTACCAGCCGGGCAAGCTGTTTCGCCGTCAGATTATCCGACCGGTTTACGCGAGTCCGCAGCATGCCGGTCCGCCGCAGGTGGCGCCGTTGCCGGCCCGAGTCATCCCGGGTGGCCAGGTTGGTCCCGGCCTGCTCGCTCACGTCCTGCTTTCGAAGTATGCCGATGCCCAGCCGATCTACCGGCAGGCAGTCATGCTCAACCGCCTCGGCCCAGGCTTTACCCGCCAGGCCATGGGTCAATGGGTCGAGCACGGCGCCGGGTTGCTCCGGCCGATCTACCGCGAACTGCAAAAAGTCGTCGAAGGTAGTCGCTACTGCCAGGGCGACGAAACCCCGATCCGGGTGCTCGATCCCGCTCGACCCGGCGCGGCGCGAGAGGCCTGGCTGTGGACCTTCCTGGCGCCGGAGCCGCAGGTCGTCGTGTTCGACTTCCAGTTGACGCGCAGTCACGAGCCGGCGCTCGCTTTCCTGCGCCGTTTTGCCGGCGTGTTCCAAACCGACGGCTACGCCGGCTATCTCAAGGCGCTGCGGCTGCTGCCCGAGCCGGATCGGGCCAAGATTGTTCATGCCAATTGTATGGCCCATTGCCGGCGGCCCTTTGTCGCGGCCTTGGAGGCCGGGGACGACCGCGCCGCACCGTTCCTCGCCTATCTCGGCGCCCTCTACCGCGTTGAGGCGGAACTGCGCGACGTGACTCCCGCGGAACGGGCGCAAGCGCGCGGCACCCGCGCCACCGCCTGGCTGGCGCCGATGCACCAGGCGCTCCAGCGGGCCACCAACGATCCGGCCATTCTTCCGCAAAGCGCCCTCGCCAAGGCCGTCGGCTATGCGCTTGAGCGCTGGCCGGAACTGACGCGCTACGCCGAACCCAACCACGGCCACGTCCACATCGATTCCAACGCCGTGGAGAATGCCATTCGGCCCAGCGCAGTTGGGAAAAAGAACTTTCTGTTTGTCGGCCATCCGAACGCCGGCTGGCGCTCGGCCGTGATCTACTCCATCCTCGGCACCTGCAAGCTGCAGGGCGTCAACGAATGGCACTACCTCACCTGGGCCCTCCCACGCCTCGCCGCCGCCACTAATCTCACCGCCCACGAGTTCACACCGCAGCGTTTCGCCAAACTCGCGCGCTGACTGTTCTGCCGTTGCCTTTGTCTTGCCCTGCATCCGCCCCAGCATAGCAGCGCGCTTTTCCGCTGACTACCCTGTGCCCGGATTACCGCTTAC
>CAIRBK010000013.1 GCA_903876795.1 uncultured Verrucomicrobiota bacterium | reverse complement strand
CGAAATGAGTTACTGCTTAGGTTGCTTAGCTTGCCAGACCGCCTGCCCTGCTGGCGTCGACTACTCCAATCTACTCGAAACGGCCCGGTCAGATATTCAAGCCCACGGCCCTCGCGCCACGCTCGTCGCTCGCTTCTGGCGCGCCGTTACCATGCGCGGACTCTTCATGCGACCGCGGCTACTGCGCTTCGCGGGGCGCTGCCTCGGACTTTACCAACAACTCGGACTGCAAATTGCTTTTCGCAAACTAGGCTTAACGAAACTGCTGCCTGCACACTTAAAGAAACTTGAACCCCAGGCGCCAACCATGGCGCGACGTTTCTCAAACCAATTAATCGCAGCCGTCGAATCGCCCCTCCAAGGTAAGCGTTACCGCGTCGCCCTGTTAACTGGCTGCGTTCAGGATCTTGCCTTTTCCGCCATCAATCGGGATACCGCAGACGTCTTATTGGCGAATGGCTGCGAAGTGTATACGCCGCCAATCCAGCCCTGCTGCGGTTCACTGCATGCACATAACGGGGAAGCGGAGGCTGCGCGGACGCTAGCACGACGGATGATTGACCTTTTTCCGCCGTCGGAATTTGACGCCATCATCAGCAATGCCGGCGGCTGCGGCTCCCACCTCAAAACCTACGGCCACCTGCTCCACGACGACCCCGCCTACGCCGCCCGCGCCGCCTCCTGGGATGCGAAACTCAAGGACATCCACGAGTTCTTGGTGGAAATCGGTTTCCGCCACCCCCGTGAACGTCCAACATCCAACGCCCAACTCTCAACATCCAACCAAAAACCCGGCAACCCCGAGTCAGCCTCTTCCCCCGTTTCCGAAACTTCGAAGTTGGATGTTGGATGTTCGGCGTTGGACGTTCGTGATAGGTCACGTTCGTCCCCGCCGCAGGCGAAGACGAGAGTGACCTATCACGAGAGCTGCCACCTCTGCCACGGACAGAAGGTCAGCGCCCAGCCCCGCGCCATCCTGCGCTCGCTGCCCGGCGTGGAGTTGAAGGAGTGCGCGGAGGCCCAATGGTGCTGCGGCAGCGCCGGCATCTACAACATCACCCAACCCGAGACGGCCGCGCGTCTCCAGGACCGCAAGGTCGGCCACGTCCTCGCCACCGGCGCGCAGACCGTCGCCACCGCCAACCCCGGCTGCCACCTGCAACTTGAAAACGGCCTCCGCGCCGCGTATCACTCCCACGCGGCACACACCACTGCACCGCGCGTCGTGCACCCCATCGTGCTGCTCGCCGAGGCCTACCGAGCCGAAGCCTCCGGCTAACCTGCCCACACGCACGGAAACTGGGCCGTTGCGGATGAGAGTTTGGTCAATGAAAAAAACCCAGAAATGACCAAAGGAAAGAAACACACCCGACGGAGACGTGACGGAACAGTTCAAAACAAGTCGTGGCCACAAGGGTGGGGGAGTGGACGAATCCGCACTCGTTCACTCTAGAGGACACAGAAAGAAAACGGCCATAACCCCGTTTGACCTGCTCCAAGCCGGTGCAGGTGGCTTCTCACTCGGGCGATGGTCTTGAAAGGCGTAGCCAAACCATCGCCTGCAAACAGGCTCCTACCTGGAGGCGCGGCGACAATCGCTGAGTGTGACAACGGCCGTCCCCGGGCGTTTGGGTTGTGGGGGAGCTTCCGGGGACGGACGCTGCTACACGGGGTTATTTCCGCAACACACCCAAGGCTGAATGAAGCGGGCTGGCTCTCGTGCTATTTCTGCGGCTTCGTCGGCATAGGAACGAGCAGGCCGGGTTCGGGTTTCTGGCCTTCGGCGAGACGCACGCCGGCACCGATGAGTCGGATTTTGGCCTGTTTGCCTTCGGGCAGGCGCTGGCCACGGAGGGCGACCACGGGCACCTCGGGGCGCGGGTTGTCCCAGGCCAGGACGTAGAGATAGACGATGTTGAGCGCTAGGCTGGGGCGGTTGTTGGAGAAACCATACGTTTCATCGTAGAGCGGGTAGATGCGGAGGTTGTCCGTCTGCACCGGGCGCGGCATCTTGCGGTAGAAGCGGTCCTGGAAGTTGGCTTTGGCCAGCTCGGCGGTCTGGAGTTTGTCGTCATCGCTGCCGCGCGGAACGACGAGAGGCAGCTCAGTCACGGTGCCGTCGGCGGATTCCAACTCGAACTTGCCGATCGTTCCCGCGACATTTTTGCCGATGTCCTCGCCCATGAGGATCAGGTAGGTGGTTTCCACTTTAGGGCCGGGCTGGGGCGCGCCGGGGGCGGCGAGTTTGACGGGGGCGAAGGGCAGACGGGTCGGCTGATCGCCCAGCGTAACCACGGAGCGGGTGCCGGGCGTTTTTGGCGCCAGGAACGGTGCGCCAAAGAGGTAAGTGGCACCTGGCCGCCAGCGGCGGAGACCGATTTGGCCTGGAGAGGAGGCGAAGACTTGTCCGGCGATGACCTCGTTCTCCTTTGCATCGGTCACGGCAAACGGGGTGTTTCCGTAGCCGGTTAAGTCGAGCGGTTGCAGACGATCTTTGGCGATGTCACGCGTGCTGGGCAGGAAGGGGCGGGCCGAGAAATGATCCGCCAAAAGTTCAAAGGCTTCGGGTGCGGGGTCGGCTCCGACCGGGCGTGTCCAGGTCTGGCGTTGATGCGCGGGGCTGTCCGGGCGGAGGTTAATGTCACCCTTGGCAACATCCACGAACATCGGGTCGGCAAAGCGGGAGTCGCGCTCCTGCCCGGTGGCGGCGGACCAGTCGGCAAAGCTCCAGTCCATGGCGAGCACCTTGAACGGGCCCGGATCGCTCGGGTGCCACCAGAGGTTTCTCGAACCGGTGTAGGTGGCTTAAAGCTCGGGGTTGTTTAAGCCGACGAAGAGCGGCTGGAAGCGGCTGGTGCTGGCGATGATGTTATTCCGCAGCGTGAGGTGATCCATGATGAGTTGGTATTGCTCATCCGCTGGCTCGGTGGTGCCACGATGCATGACCTCGCGCACGAGGTCGTGGACGGCAAAGCTGATCTGCCCAACGGGCCCCCGGGCGAGGTAGTTGGGCGAGCCGTTGCCGACGATGACGGAGTTTTCAATGGTCACATGGCGGGAGGCTAGTTCGATGCCCGAACCCCAGTTGTTGATGATAGTGGCACCTCGCACCACGTTCGGGCCTTGGTTGCGCTCAAGGAAAATGCCGTCGCTGAAGTTGTCGGTCAGGACAGGGCGGTCGATGAGCAGATTGCTGGTGTCGGTGTCGAAGTAGAGGGCGACCACGTAATTGCCGGTGGCTTTGTGATTCCGAATCACCACGTCGGCGCAGTCATTGATGCGGAACGAGCCGCCGCCCCATTCAAAGGGGTCTTTCTCACCGCGCCAGTGGTTGCGGGAGGATTCGCAGTCTTCCACGAGCATATTTTGAATGCGCGAGCCGCCGAAGCCTAGCCAGCCGTTATCGTTAAAGGTCGTGCGGCGGAAGGTGACGTTGCGCGATCTGAGCATCCCCAAGGCACCGCCGGAGTGCCCATCAAAGCGACAATCTTCGATGAGAATGTCGGTGCTGGTCGGGATCTGCACGCTTTGCATAAACGTGCTGTTTTTGGTGATCAACGAGCCGCCGCTGACAAACGCCAAGCCGCGCAGAGCCACTTTGCGTTTCCCAAAGAGCTGTAAGAGCCGCTGCCGCACGGTCACCTCCACGCTGGCGTCCTTAAATGCAGTGCCTTCCCGCAGCATGAGGTAAGCCTTACTGTTGGCGTCATCGATCCAAAACTTGCCGGGAGTAAGCGCGGCACGCTCCAGCACTTGCCGCAACACCACACCGGCGTGAGTGATGCCTTCTGGACGGTAACCCATAGGGGTAAACCTAGGCCAAGTCTGAAATCGGAACCCTTCCCGCAGAGGATGGGCGAGTAAGGCTTTATCCCAACTAAACGCGCCGGGCGCAGGGATGGCTTCGTTACTCTTTTCCTTCTTGCTGATGGGCCAATCTCGCGTCCAGACACCGCCGCCCGCATCCGTCCATCCGCTCAGGGGCTCGGCTCCGCTGATGGTCACGGTGCCGGGCTTGGCGGCCTCGATGACCAGCCACGGCTCGCTCGGCGTAGCGGGTTTTACCTCAGTTAAATGCACCCATTTGCTCGGCTCCACATAAGCCTCGCGGTAAACACCGGGGTGAAGGACGAGCCGCGTGGGCTTACCGGCGGCTTGGTCGGCGACGGCGCGCTTCATACCGGCGTGGAAGGTTTTGAGCGGTTTTCCCTGGGTGCCTGGGCCGGCGTCATCTGCCGCCGCAGAGTTCATGTCCACGTGGATGACGTTGGTGAGCGAGGCTTCGTCCACGGCCATGGCGCCGGTGACGTTGGCGCCGACCTGGCTGGTGTCCGGCCCGGCGGCGGGAGCGGCCACTGCCGACTGTGGCAAGGCGGCGAGCGTGGCTAGAGCGCCACCAAGGAATGCAGTGAGGAGTTTCCGCTGAAGGGTTCGGAACGGGGGTATGTGGCAGGTTTTCATGGGGTGGCTTTCGGTCTAAAGATAAACGCTTCCAGTTTCGTTACGGTAACATCACGGACACTTCTTGCGCGGTTTGACCGATCTCCACCTTGGCGGTGCGCTCTTCAAGTTTGCCCGTGGCTGGGTTTTTGAAGGTGATCTTCACCTCATGGAGACCACGGAAGCCGCGCCCTTTCCATGCGCCATCGGCGTCGGTGGTGCCCGTGAGGTTTGTCCACCATTCTTTCTTAAACAGGTCATTCCAGACCTTGGTGGCGGGGCGTTCGGTCCAGTCTTTGCGGATCATGGCGGCGCGGGGAATCCAGTGGCGGCCTTCCCAGAAGCCCCAGGCCATGAAGGTGCGCACGCGGGGGCTGGCAAAGCAGGCGGTGAGGAAATCCCGCGTGTAGTCGGCGTGGACTTGATCGTCGGTAACGCCCAGATCAAACTCGGTGATCGCTAAATCGAGATCGAATTCAGTGCCTAAACGGTCCAGCTCTTCCATGACGTTGGCGGAGCTGGGCATGCCTTCGCCGATGTGCGCTTGAATGCCGTATCCAGTAATGGGTGCCCCCTGCGCCTTCAGGTTCTTGACCACGCTCTCAATGTGCCGGGTAAACGGAGTCGTGTTGCCGCGCGAACTTTGGAGGTGGCCAAAGTCGTTATAAAACAAGCCGCCTTTCGGGAAATGTTCACGGGCAAGCTTGAACCAGTCCGTCATCACGCCATCGCCCAGAACGTCCAGCGCGTCGCGCTGGGTGAACGACTCATTGACCACGTCCCATTCCACCAGGTCGTAAGGCGCGGTGGCTGCTAGGATTTGCACGATGTGGTCATCGTAGGCTTTTTTAAGAGCCGCGGGGTCGCCGGCCAAATCCTTCAAGCGTTTGGGAGAGAAGCGCCAGGATGGCCAGACCAGCGTGTGTCCTCTAATTTCAAGGTTGTTTTCCTTGAGCCAGGCCAGGCTCTTCAAGGTGGTGGCATTTTGCCAAGCAACGCCAGTTTCGCGTCTTAGTCCGACTTCCCAGTTCGACATTTTAAGATGGTTCTCAATCACCACGCGGCTGCAATTATCCTTAATCCACGCGCGGTAGCGGTCGCCATCCGGCCCCTCGGCGATGAGCATATCCGAAGCAACCGCACTGCCGAACGCGAAGTCTGGCTTTGTCATTTGAACGGAAACGGTCGCATTCGGCACGGGCTTGCCCCTGGCATCGAGCACGCGAATGGCCAGATCGCCCTTACGGTGTTTTTCAATGCGCTCCGCGGCTTTGGCCCGCCAGGGAGCGGAGGCATCCCGGCCTACATAAGTTGGGCGTGTAACGGGGAGAGATTTCGGATCAACCCCCGCCCCGAGATCCACCACGCGCAAGCCGCCAATCTGAATGGCCTGCGGGTGGCTGAAGCCCATGTGGAAGTTAATCTGCGCTTTGCCTGGAGCGTAATCCTCAGCGATCACGGCGGCATAACTCCGGCGCACCCACGAGCCGTCGGAGGGGGCGGTAACGTTTACATTAAGGCTCTTAGTGAAAGGCCCTCCAGCCTTCTCGATCACCACGGCGGTGAGGCCTTCGCCCGTCTCCGTCTTTGTCTTAATGAGCCGCATATAAAACTCTACAAACACCGTGGTTCCCTTGGTGAGAGGTGCGCGGGAAGGGAGCGAGAGCTGGAGTTGATACGTGGCACCCGTGAACGGTTGGTCCGTGCTCAGTTCAATGACGCTGGAAAGCTCGGTGCCGTGATCGGTAACCGGGCGCAGGTTTACTTTACTCGCCGCATCCGGTGGCAGGACCGCTCCCTTAAGCGTATCCTCCCCCCAAGGTTGCGAACCTTGGGCAGGTAATGCCGCTCGTTCGGGGAGGCTGACACTTGGGTTTTGCGCCCCGAGCGGAGAGACAGTGACCGCAAGGAGCCAAAGGCAGGTGAGGAGGCTTCGTTTCATGGTTATGAGGGAGGTTCTGGGGTTGGTGGGAACGTGTTCAGTGGGGGGAAAGGAATTCAGAGCCGGGGGGGCTCAGGGCTTTTGGCCGGGGTCTTTTTCGATCAGCCGGACCTCAACGGCGTTTACCACGGCGTTGCGGTCTTTCAGCAATTTCAGGTCGGGGTCGCGGATGTCTAATTCCGCCGCTGACAGGTTGGGAATCGGGATGGGCGAGAAAGCGAGGTTCAGCGTGCCGTCGGCCACCGTCACCGTTTGTTCAACCAAGTGCGCTGTGCGCGGGCCGGGTTGTTTGGCAAGGTCGAGATCGGCGGCGAAAGGCCGGCCTTCGGCGGCGATGTCAAAGCGACGTTCGGCGGCTTGGCGGTTGGAAGCGGCTTCGGCGAGATAAACACGCACTTGGTAGCGGCCGTTGGCGACGGGCAAGGCGTAGGCAAAGGTGCCGTAACGTTGGCTGACGTAGAGATCGGGATCGGAGGTGTTGGCGACCGGTCCGAGCCAGGTGCCGAGGGTGCCGCCTTTGACGATTTCACCGGGCTCGGGTTCAAACCAAACACCCTCTGCGGTGCGCAGGGCCTGGCGATCTGCCAGCAGCGCCCAGACGCGCTCGCCCGCCTTAGGTTCATCGGTGGTGGCTTGGGCGGTGAACGTCGCCAAAGGCGTATTGGCCGCATCCACCGCCACGGCGCGGTAGGCTTAAGTGCGCCCGCCGGAGAGGCCGGCATTCCACCAAGTGCGCACGTGCGGAGCGAGCTTGGCTGCGAGGCTTGGCCTTGCCGTGCCGGAAAGCTGGCGGGTGATGACGAGTTGCGCGGTCTTGGCGGGTAGGTCCTTCCAAGTGAGCTTGATTTCGCTGGAGCTTAACGATTCGGCAGTGGCCTGGACGCCCGGGGCTTTCATCCCAGCCCAATCTGGCTCCAGGGCGGGGAGTGGTTGAGTGAGTCCTTCGAGGAAGCCGGTGTAGGCGGGCTTCGGTTGGAAATCATTCGTGAAGAGCAAGGGATTATCCTTGGTAAACCAGCCCTTGTCCCAGCCGTCGCCGACGCCCCAGACGTTCACGACGCTGACGCCGCTGCGACGGGCGGAGAACAGGGCCTCGCGGTAGAAGCGACGCTGGAGCTCAAGGTCGCCCACCGTCGGTTCCCACGGGATACGCCCGTCCAGTTCCGTCATGTAAACCTCCAGCCCCAAGGCGCGGTAACGGGCCACGGTGCGCTCAAAGGCCCGCCAGTCCACCCGCGTATCCGCGCGGAAATGACACTGGAAACCCACGGCATCGATCGGCACCCCGCTGTTTTGCAAGTGGCGCACGAGCTGGTAAAAGGCGGTCTCTTTATGGTTATTGCCGAACTCTATCCCGTAATCCCGCAGCTCCAGCTTGGCCGGGGTGTGCTTGCGGGCGACTTCAAACATGCGGCGAATGTAGATTGGGTGGCGGTCGTTGATCTTCTCCGCCCCCGTGAGGCCGGATTGATCCTCCTCCCAGCCGAGCAGGTTCCATTTGCACTGTTCGTCACTGCGGTAGCCGCCTTGGTTCGGGGAATCCCATCCGGCAAGGGCTTCGTTCACGGCGGTGATGTGGGTGAGCCGCCGGGCGTTGTTTTCCGAGGCGAAGAACGCGGCGAGGTAGTCTTCGAGGAGTTTCGGCAAGTCCTCTACGGGTTCATTGGCCAGCCAGGCCGGGTTCCAGCCCTTGTGTTCTTTCCGGTTCGCCCAGATGAGGGAAAGCATGGTCTCCACATTCATCCCGCGTTCCGCCGCCCACCCAACGATGGGGTTGAAGGTGGAAAAATCGTAAACGCCGGGGCCTTTCCAGAGACGGTTCGTATTGCTCGTGGCGTGGATGAAATTGAAATTGCGCGCCACCAGTTCTTCCGCCCCCTCCCGGTAGCCTTTATAGCCGCCCACCCAGCCGTTGGAGGAAATGGTGACGCCGATTTTAAGTCCCGGGGGTGCGACTTCTTTGAGGCTGGTCCTTGGATATAAAGCGTCCTTGCCGGAGGTTTGCCCGGCAAACGCGGAGCTGAATACGCTCACGATACACAAGAGCGTGGGGATGGGGTTTTTCACGGTAACAGGGGGGCGAAAATCTATTTTTTTCTTTTAGGGGGAAACCGGTGCCGTGGTGGAGCCGATGACCAAGCGCGGTGGGCGTGCCACGGGCGGCGAGGCTGCCGACTCGCTTGCCCAGCGACCTTGGAGCAACGCCAGCGCGGCCGCGGCCATCGCCTTTTCATCGCCACGTATGGCCGTGGGGTTGAGCGCGGTTATGAGCGGTCCGCCCCACGTGAAAACAACGATGGAGAGGTTTTCTGGAATCCGGAGTCCGCATTCGTTGGCGGCACGTTGCACGAGCAGAAACTCCTCCTCGCTATACGCGATGACTCCGGTGGGGCTACCGGGGGCGGCGAGAAGCGCGCGCAACTCCTCGCGCAGGGTCTCCGCGCCGAGCGGACGCCGGCGCTCGGCGGCTTTTACCGTGAGCGTGATCGGCGGGTTGGTTTGATCCGCGTCGGAACCGGCCCCGGCCTCGGCATTCAGGGCGGCGACGGCTTCGCTGCACCCATCGCGGCGGTCGTCTTCGGAGTAATGCCCCAGATCCCGGTTGGTATGCTGCCAGCGGTCGTGGATGTAGGCCAGGCGGGTGTGGCCCAGTTGCACCAAATGCTCCACGGCCAGGCGCGCGCCGGTTTTTTCATCGGAATAAACCGAATCGCTCTCCCGCCGGTCATTGAGCCAGACGGCCGGGACGGGTTCCCGGCGGACTTGGTCAACCATGGTTTGGCGGTCATAAGCGAAGTTGCCGATGATGATGCCGTCGCAGCAGAGGTCGGCCAAAAGGCGATCCAGCGAAGGCCCGGGTTCGCGTCCATGGGCGTAGATCAATTTCAAGCCGCAGGCGGTGCATTCCTCGGCCAGCGCAGTCAGCAACGAGTGCGGCAGGTAGGGCGCGGCGCCGGACAACCCGGCCAGGAACAAAACGCTGTCAAAGCGCGTGGCCTGCAAGGCGCGCGCGGCGGCGTTGGGTCGGTAAGAATGTTTGCGGGCCAACTCCAGGATGCGGGCCCGGGTTTCTTCGCTCACGCCTGGCTCGCCCGCAAAGGCGCGGCTGACCGTCAAACGGCTCACTTTCGCCAATTTAGCCAACTGGCTCTGGGTGCGGGGCCCGGACGGTGTCTTGGGCGAGGATTTACGCTTCACCGCCGACGGTTGAGCGAGGGTCGTGTCCGGGTCTGATGAAACCGATCCGCTCTTGGTTTTGCGCGACGGGGTAATGTTTTTGGGGGAGGCAAGGGCTCGGATCGGGGCGATTTTTTTCTTAAGATTGGGCACGGTGGCAGTCGTGTTTCCGGGGTCGGGTTTATTGCACGGACAGCCAAGGGGCGGTCATCTCCACGGTGCCCGGGGCGGTGGCGAAGGAAAAGTTGATGCGCCACTGATCGGATAAAAGTTGGATCGTGGATTTTTCTTCCACCAGAACCGCGATCCATTTTCCGGCGGCTAGTTTGATTTTTTGCCTGGCGATGGCGGTGAAGGGAGCCCCCGCGAGTCCCAGGGTAAGCTCAATCTCACGGTCTTCCTGACTGCGCAGCCAACACTTGAACGTGACCTTGCTGCCAATCGGGATGTCCAGCTTAGGTTTACGCTGAAGCTGAATGGCCAGACTCGACGCAAAACGTTTTTCGATGCCCGGATTCTCGGGGTTCAGCTGAACCTTCAGGCTTTTAACCGGAAACCATGCTTCGCCGGCGGGCGGCTGATTGATGATCGTGGGGGTGAGCGTATTGCGATCCGCATAGTTTACATACCAGCCTGCGGAGCCTTTGTTAAAAACGTCTTCGCGCAGTAAATTCACCTCTTGGCTGCTCTGCGCGTGGCAAAGGGAGCTTGTGGAAAACAGGACGCACCAGCCGAGGGCAGCCGTGTGAGCGAGGACAGAGCGAATCATCCGCATGTTAGTATTTAATTGGTTTTAAATGAGTTGATAACTGGAAAAGCGTGGAGCCCGTGTGCTGTGAGTCGGGGCCGAAGCCGGAGTTCGGCGGCGAGGGACGCGGAACCAAGAGGTCATGGAGCGAGCGCATCTGGGATCTTTTTTGAGCATCTTTGCGAAGATATACACGACTGGTTTACACGTGTAAACTAGTCGTGTCAAAAAATATATTCTCCTGCCAAATCAAGGGGAAGGGCTCTGCAGTCTGGGGCAGAGGGCATTTTCCGGCCGTTTCGTCGTTCGCCGCGAGGTAACGAATGTCTTATAAAGTTATATCAGCCGATTCCTTAGCTAACTCGTAATAGAAGGGTAGGGCGGTGGACTTCCAGCAAGGAAAACAAGAAGGCATCGCAGCTGACCATGCCAAAGGGTCGAATTCCCTCCGCAGGTCGATTTCCGGACTCTTTATTCAGTGCGAAGAGTTTAATCCGGTGGGGATATTTTGACAAAGTGCCGCCTGCTGCCTCAGTTCAGCGGCTCATGCCGTCGCGAAATTTCCCCGTCACCCTGCAGCAAGTCGCCGATGCCGCGGGCGTGAGCCGCGCCGCCGCATCCATGGCATTGAAAAACCACCCCCGGATCGGTGCGGAAACGAAAAAACGTGTGCACGAAACGGTCGCGCGTCTGGGATACCGGCCGGATCCGCGAATGACGGCCCTGGCCGCGTATCGGGTGGGCAAGGGCAAGGCCCACTACAGGGAGTCGCTGCTTTTCCTTCAATTGGTGCCGGAGGAGCGGCATGGCATCGACTCCCCTTTGTATGAAGGCTTTCGCGCCCGGGCCGAGGCCTTGGGCTACACGGTGGAACGGGTGGTATGCGAACCGGGGGAAAAGGACCTGCGTTTGGTGGCCCGCAACACTCACGCGAAAGGTATACGCGGTATTGTGCTTTATGCCGGTGCCATGGAGGCTGAGGTCCTGCCGTTTCCGTGGGAAAACTTTTTTGTCGTCCAGGTGGCCAGCCACCCGACATCGCGCTTTTTGCCCAGTCTCACCAGCGAGAATTACCGCTCCACCGTGCTGGCGGTGGAAAACATCGCGGGCCTGGGTTATCGTCATCCGGGGCTATGGCACGAATATGGAGCGGCCCAGTCGAACGAGCAATACTCCGTCGGGGGATTTCGGCAGGGGTGTTTGCTGAAATTTGGCGACGACTCCTTCCCCGTGTTTCGGGAAACGAAAACCGGTCTGAATGCGAGCGATGTTCTCCGATGGGCGGAGAATGCGGGTTTGGATTGCATCATACACTCGGGCACCGGAGCGGTGGTGGCCGAGCTAGGCAGGCTACTGCCCGATTTTCCGCAACGTTATGGCTTCGCCGCATTGGATGTTCCGCAAGGCAATCCATTGAAGGTTTCGGGCATTCTCAAGCCGCGGCGCATCTTGGGGTCATACTCGGTGGATCATCTTCATTCGCTTTTAGTGATCAATCAGCGGCCCGATGAAAACCACCTGCCGCCCTCCATCCACTTTGTCGGCGAATGGCAGGCGGGGACCACCCTGGCCAAACGCGATAAGCCGACGGGCTGACTCGACTTCGCGTTGTGTACGGGGGGACTTTAATCGCCGACTCTTTCCACGGTTAAGTCAGTAAAGTAAAACTTGTTATCCGAACCGGGCTTACGGTTTTGAAAGACGATGCCCATTTCGGTTTCGTTGGCCGCCACCTTGAAAGTTAATTGAAACTTTTTCCACGTATCCAAACGCGCGGATTCTTTGGTTTCTCCAGGGAAGGAGAACGATCCGTCTGCTTCGGCATTACCCCCCGTCGATCCGGTGGCGAAAGCCGAGCCGTAAAAACGAAACCCGAAGCGCCCATGCGCCTGGCCTTCAGTGTAATAATCAAAGGTTAGAACGTAAGTGCCGGTTTTAAGTTTTATTCTGGATCGTGTCCACTGCCCCCCAGGCACCGGATTAAGATTGATCAACCCGAAACAGTGCCGCCCATCCGGCCCCTCTCCGAGGGTAAACTCGGCCTCGGCCTTTTCGTCCCATAAACCCGCCGCCCAAGGCTTGGGGTAACTACCGGCGAGGTAACGCGGCTCCTTGCCCCCGCCGATGATTGCGTGCCATTTACCGATTGCCCGAGGTTCTTGGTTCACAATGATTTCCCCGGCGAGCAAACTGTGGGCGCAGAGAAGTCCCAAAAAGAACACCGTTTTTGCGGTAAGCCCGCGAAGGGCGAAAAGGGGGGATTTAGGGTTTTGTTTCATGGTTTGTGATTGGGATTATTGGGCTGGGATACGAAACCGCTAAGTTGGATGTTTCTTTGGAGAAATCCCAGACCCAGAGTGCTGACATTGTTTAGCAGCGGTGACGGCTTGCCCAAACGAATAGCGCATCGATCTGAGCCTACTTATTCGGAAATGGTTTAAGGGAGGTCCTAATTTCATTTCCAGATGTGATTTTAAATCATCCTGCTGAGGCCAGCGTGAGTGCACTCGCAAAAAGCGTGGGTTAACAGGTGTTTAATATCATGATTTCACGTGGTTTGAGTGCGGGAAGGCGTGG
>CAIRBK010000012.1 GCA_903876795.1 uncultured Verrucomicrobiota bacterium | reverse complement strand
CCGGTCTCCGTGCTGGGTCAACGACTCCAGCGCTGCGTGATCCCCAAAGAATGTATATTGATTCAGGCTCATTGAGATACAGCCTATGCACAATTTATGCCATTGTTAATCAATGATATGCTAAATTTAGGAGTCCCCTTAAGCTCCTGAACAACCGATTTGATCGTCTAGGAGGTCCTTAACGGCCTGGAGATAAATCCAGATTGAACCAAATCAAAGCCCCGTGGATTTGATTTCAATACGTCTCGTATAAACCTTGGAATTAGCCAGGGCAATGTCCCACCAATCACCGGTTATGGCGGGCGGCGTCGCCTCCAAATTGGCAATTTGAGTCGCCCCTTCGTCGGTCAGTATGCGAATAAAAATCTCCGCCACGACAGGAAATTGACGCACCGGGGTGGCATCCACACTAGGTCCGACCTTGGCCGTATCCGAAGTCGCCGCAAAACTCCGATCTGCGGTGTCGGGAAAAACCAAATCCAGCTCGCCAGTTGTCCGCCGCGTGAAGAAACGGACACCAAAATCAACGACATTATTGGCAATCACCGCATCTTCGGTGGGAATGCGCAACACAGCTCCCGCACCTGCGCTATAATAATTGACGGTATCAAATAAATCGTAGCCTGTGCTAAACGTGATGTCAGGCGCCAACTCAGAGCGGTAAAAAAGATACCTTTCTTCGGAGCTGTTATTGGGAACTTTGTTTCTAACAATCTGGTAAGCTACGGCACGAGGGGCGGATATCCTGGAATTGCTTTCATTCGTGTCCGGAACCGCAGTGAAAAACCTTAGCCACACGCCACCTTGGCCAAAGCGATAGGTTTCTAGATCCGCCGGCAAGGCGTTTAGCGCAGGCAAAGCAGGTATGTAGTAGGAACTATCGGCAGCCGGGCTTGAAGAGCCAGTCACTGGTTTTTTAGTATAAGACCATACACCACCGGAAGCAGATGTCTGGATACTGGCCACAAGCCAAACATTACCATCGCGCTTGAGAATGGCCGATTGCAAATCTCGCTCCATTTGATCCAAGATCGTGCGCGCTTGGTTGCCAGCGGTAAGCGTGCCGGACGACTTGTTCCAACCGCCCATCACATTGACCGTGATCGTGAGCATCAGGCTGACCAAGAGCGCAGTGACCGCCACCGCCACCATGAGCTCTATGATCGTAAATCCTGCGGATTTGCGCCCTTGAACATTCATATTTTTCTTCATGGCGAAAGGGACTAGCGGGTGATTGCCGCCGGGACGACCAGGGAACTCTTTGCGCTGTCAACAACCGGAGTGCCGTCCGGTAAATACGCCGGCCACTTGAGACTGATTGTAAATGCAAGGAATCCCGCAGTTGCGTCGTTGGAAACCGGGGATAGCGTCGTATTTCGTAAGAGGGTAAACTCGAAAAACAAGTCGGAAAGACTTACGCCGTCAGCAGTGGAGCCATCAATCTTTTTAACAACATTCCCACTCGCAATGTAAAAATTTCCATCATTACTCTTGGTTGAATAATAGCTGGTTGGGGCAGGCAGGGACAGCTCTTGCTGAATTCTGCTATAGCCACTTTGCTGGAGAGCGGATTGGATGGAGGAAACCACGCGGGAAGCCGAATCATTATCGGCTACGTTGGCCACGTTTCGACTCGTGGGTGCGAAAAGACCTATAACGCCTACAATCGCCAAGGCGAAAATCCCGACAGCCACCACAACTTCGACCAAGGAAAAACCGCCAGAGAGAGATTTTTTTCCGGTATTCATATCAATAATCCAAGGATGCGCTGTCATTAATAAGTGTGGCGATTCCGTATTTACTTACAACGAGCCCGCGAGTGGCATCCTTGTTATCGAGGTTGATCGAAGTCGCACTGGATTGGTTGCCCACGGCCACAATCATGCGACCCGACGCGGTAACACCGCCCAAGGAAGTTATTTTTTGCGACTTCAGATAACTCGATTTTGTAAATTCTCCGTTTATTTTAACAGGACCAACCGCTGTAGTGAAAAAGCTCGACGAACGCCCCACCGAAGCCGAGTCAGATAATGTGACCGACACGCCAGCCCCCTGAGGCGGCACCACATATATACCCTCAGGCAAAACGACTTCAGTGCCAACATCTTGCCACTCATCAGAATTCGCTGCTGTTTCCACAACAAGTTTGATCGCACGCAGAAAGGTGGGCGATTGCACATCACCTGCCTCGACGATGATCATGGCATTGTTCTGCGCGAGAGCGGCCTGTCCACGAGCGGCGGACAACACGCTCACGAGCGTGCTCTGCCCGGCCTTAAGGGTGGTGCCCGGGTTTTTATTTCTAAGCGCGATACCTATCCCGCCGGCCAGAATGCCAATAATACCGATCACCACCAACAACTCCACCAGTGTAAATGCACTGGCACCCTTAGGCACAAAATGATGGCGCCGACCCATAAGGTTATAGTTATTCATCGTTACTGCCAGCTATACACGATGTCCGACACCTTGGCACCCTTGCCGGCCGAGTAAATAATGACTCCGGCTCGCACACCGTTCGTTATATCAATACCAAAGTTGGGATCCGTCTCCCGCGAGATGGGAGTCAAGGTCGTTCCATCAATGGAGGTAACCGATTGCAATCTAAGCCCATCTCCTGTGACGGTTGTTCCCTGTTTGATAATTCCATCGTTATTTTTATCCCAAAAAACCACGAAATCCTCATTGCCAAAGGCGTCCACAAACTTGGTACGGTCGGCATTGAGCTCATTCCCGGCAATCGAATAAAATGAAAGAACCTTTTTATTACCCCTGAGCGTGGTTGCGTCACTGGGTGATGTCGACAGTTTGTCGCCGTTGAGCTTTTGGCCGGTCAATGCACCGGCCAGATAAGCCGGGTCGATCTTATTATTGGACCTGGTGACATCCGGATAGTATCCGTACTCCTGCTTAAAGAGTTCCATGGAGGTCACCCATTGATTCAGCTGCACCTTGGTCTTGGACTTGTTGGCGCTTACCTTGACCGATCCCACGGTCGGTATGATAATACCGGCCAAAATGCCGATGATGGCGATAACCGTGAGCAGCTCGATCAGCGTGAAGCCCCGGGTCTTTTTATTAAACGAAGATTGCGTGTTATGCATATTACTTATTTGCGTAGATATCATCGGCCCCCTCGGAACCAGTTGTCAGAGTAATCTTGCCAGCGGTGCTGACACCGGTGATGCCCGACTTTGCATCAGGGCCGACGGTGAGCAAAATATAACCGGGTGTTTCCTTCCATTGGGAAGCACCGGAAGGCGCGCCCGTCTTGTAATAATAGAGGTAGCGATTACCCCAAGGGTCTAGCAGGGCGTTTCTGGCTTGTAGAGTTGAATTGCCTTCCGCGGGCAAAGCGGTCGGATTTTGAAGCGTATACCGGGATAACTCGACGAAAGAACGTCCGGCTATCAGGGCACCGGCCGGGCCGCGTTTGCCGGTGAGCGCATTGAACAAAATGCCAGGGCCATCGGTGTCGGAGGGGGCGGCCAACGCGGGATCAGGTTGGTTTTGCGCCGGACCCGTCTGCGGGTAATCTCCATATTGAAGCTTGTAGGCTTCAAGTGCCTGGGCCAACGAGGCGAGTTCCGCCTTGGCTTGGCTAAGCGCAGCCCGCTCACGGACGCCCCTGACCACGCCCAGTGAAATCGCCGCCAGGATGCCGATGATCGAAATCACCGTGAGCAGCTCGATGAGGGTAAACGCGCGGGCGGCGGCCTGACGCTTCAGGCGGGCATCACGCACGGGGGGACGTGCAAAGGTATGCATAAGGGGGATACGACATTGAACGCCATTCCGCCGGTGGCTTCAACGCAAAAGTTTGCTGAAAGCCGGAAAGGTCGAGAGGCCGCCAGTCGGTCAGTCGGAGTTTTCCGCAGCGATCTTCATCGCATCATGGAGCTTGGCGGCCTCGGTCACGACGTTGACCAACTCCACCACGGACACTGGCTTGAGAAGATAGCGGAACAGGGCGGCCTCGTTGACGCTGCGCAGGAGCATCTCGGGCTTCATGTAGCCGGTCACCAGAACCCGCTGCATATGCGGATACTCTTCGCGGGCTCGCACCAGAAAACTCATGCCGTTGCCCCCGGGCATAAGGTGATCGGCCACCACAACTTTGAAGGACTGCTTGCGCAAAAGAAACTCAGCCTCGCGTGCCGAGGTGACGGCGGTGACGGCAAAACGCGTGGCCAGCGCCTCGGAAAAGACCTCAAGCAGCGGACGCTCGTCATCCACCACCAAAACCGCAGGTCTCACGATTTCAGGAAGGGGAGATTGAGTGGCGGCGTTGCTCATGCGTGTTTCGGAAACTTTGTCCCTCAGAAGGGACATGGCAAACCCAAAGCCCTCGTAAAACCAATGGCTGGATGCTTTTAGACTAGGGTTTGTTTCTGAAATAACTCAGGTCATCGCACTCTGCGAGTGAGGGGAAAAGCAGGCTGGGCCGGAGTTGCTCTCGACGGCACGACCCGCCGGGTCGCCTCCGTCTCGGTCGCCTTGGCCTAGCCCGCTTCTCTTCTCACGACGACCCGATTTATCGCAGAAACACACCCTAAACGATCTCCAAACCTAAATCGCTCCGCGATTCCGCTACGTTGGGAATCCGTAGCGGAACGACGGAGCCGTTTCGCGCGGATAGGATTTATTCACATAAGCATTGGTTTTAAGAGCGATGACAGATGGCCCGCTGGAGTGCCGATCAGGCGGGCTCGGAACCGCGATCTCGGCCCACCCTTTTTAGTTTTGCGCGCCTAAGTTTCGATGGCTTCGCTCCGGGCCATGGATACCGACGTGCTGCTTGCGATGCTCCGAGAGGGCAACCTTCCCCCGCAGGACGCCCGGGCGTTGACCGCGTCCGAACTCACCGCGCGCAATGCCGCCGGCAACACCCCCATTCACGTCGCGGCCAAATACGGACGTCTCCGCGATCTCGATCCGGCGGTGCTCTCCCCCGCCCTGCTCACCCTGAAAAACGACTCCGGCTACACACCCCTCCACCAACTGGCCTACGGCGGACACCTCGATCAGTTGCCGGCCGGCTTGGCGGGACGCGCCGATTTTTTGGTTCGAAGCAATTCGGGCTACACCCCGCTGCACACTGCGGCCGCCTCCGGCCAACTCGACCAAGTGGCGGTGCATCTTGGCCCGGTTGACCGCGAGCTCCTTCTTGTGCGCACGGATCTGGGCAACACCCTGGTTCACGAAGCCGCCGAGGCGGGCACGCTCAACCGGCTCCCGCCCCTGGTTTTTGAAAAACGCCTGCTCACCGAGCGCAACCTGAGCGGCGAAACCGTTCTCCATGTCGCCGCCCTCAACGGCCATCTCGGCCAGATTCCGACGGCCTTTCTCAACACGCAGGCCCTGCTCCTCACCACCAAGGCGGGCGACACCGTGTTGCACGCCGCCGCTATTTCGGGACATCTGGGACAAGTGCCCGTCGACCTGCTCACCGCAGACCACCTGCTGCTCCAGAGCAAAGCCGGCTTCACGGTGATTCACGCCGCCGCCGAGACAGGACAACTTGATCGCATACCGGAGACGAGCCTCACCACCGAACTGCTGCTGACTCGTAACGACTACGGCGACACGCCCCTGCATGCGGCCGCCCACGAGGGGCATCTTGGTCAATTGCCGGCCCGTCTGTTGACCGCAGCCGCCCTCAACGCGCGCAACTACGCCGGCGCGACCCCGCTGGCCATAGCCGTAGGGCGAGGTCACACGGAACAACTGCCCGTGCTCCTGCGTCCGCAACCCCCGGGACCATTCAAACGCCTACTTATCAAACTCGGTTTTGTGCGCGCCCCGTTTTGAGCCGGAGGCAAGCTCGATCGATTCTTTGCACTCGACAGCAGGGAAGCTCCGGTCGAATTTCTGCACTCACACTCGCAGGTGTAGCACAATGGATAGTGTAGCGGTCTCCGAAGCCGTTGATCCGGGTTCGACTCCCGGCACTTGCACCACTTTTTCGCGCCCGGAAGCACGGGCGGTTCAGAGGTTCACCCTGAGCCCGTCGTAGGCAAACTCCACCTTGGGCGGCAACTTCTTCGCCCATTCGGCCTGGGCCATGAAGTGTGTGATATGGGTGAGGTAGTTCCTGGGCGCGTCGATCTCGGCGGCGGCGGCCACGGCCTCGTCAACGCTCATATGGGTCGGATGCGAATCGGGCCGCAAGCCGTCGAGCACGACCAAATCGGAGCCCCTGGCCAGGGCGACGGCAGCGCGCGGCACGCGCTTGCAGTCGGTGTAGTACGCGAATTTTTTCCCGCTGCTTTTCTCGGTGAAAACAAGGCCGAGGGTGTTGACCCCGCCGTGCGGGAGAAGGGTCGATTCGATGGTGCCTTGAGGGAGCTCGAGCCGGTCGGGCATGCCCTGAAGTTTGAAGGCGACGTAGCCCTTGGCGATAGGTCTCTCCGCGATGGCGTAGGGGAACATCGCCAGCACGCGGCTCATGCCCTCCTCGGTCGAATACACCGGCAGGGCCACGCCGCCAAGCAGGTCGCAATAGCGGCGCAAATCGTCCATGCCGGCGATGTGGTCGGCGTGACCGTGCGTGAGGATAAACAGATCAATCCAGTCGATCTTCTCGCGCAGGCACTGGAGGCGGAACTCGGGCGATGCGTCCACCTGGATGCGCAGCCCGTCCATGATGACATGGATCGAGGTGCGCGTGCGCCGGTCGCGTGGATCGGCGGAGGTGCACACAGCGCAGTCGCAGGCGATCATGGGCACTCCTTGTGAGGTGCCGGTGCCGAGAAAGATCACGTCCATCGTTCCATCACGGAAGACGGAGCCTGTCGCGGCGGCAAGCGGAGACACTATGCAGAAGCGGCATCAGATTGACCTGCGGGCGCAAAAAAAACCGGCGCCCCGTGAGGAGCGCCGGTTTGGGTTGAATCGGGACGAGGCGAAACGCGGGACTTAGTAGTCCATGCCGCCGCCGCCCTGGGGCATGGCGGGGGCCGCTTTCTTGTCATCCGGAGCGTCGGTGATGATCGCCTCGGTGGTCAGGAGCAGGCCGGCGATGGACGCGGCGTTCTGGAGGGCGGTGCGGGTGACCTTGGTCGGGTCAACGACGCCGGCCTTGACGAGATCCTCGTAGGTGCCGGTGGCGACGTTGTAGCCGTTGGCGCCCCTGCTGGAGAGCACCTGCTGGACGACGACGGCGCCTTCGACGCCGGCGTTGAAGCAGAGCTGCTTGAGCGGAGCCTCGACGGCGCGGCGGATGATCTGGGCACCGAGCTTCTCGTCGCCCTCGAGGGCGGCGATGGCGGCGTCAACGGCCTTGGCGGTGCGCAGGAGGGCGACACCACCGCCGGAGACGATACCCTCTTCCACGGCCGCGCGGGTCGCATGGAGGGCGTCTTCGACGCGCTGCTTCTTTTCCTTCATCTCGGACTCGGTGGCGGCACCGACGTTGATGACGGCCACGCCGCCGGCGAGCTTGGCGAGGCGCTCCTGGAGCTTCTCCTTGTCGTAGTCGGAGGTGGTTTCCTCGATCTGGCGGCGGATCTGCTTCACGCGGGCCTGGATGTCGGACGACTTGCCCGAACCCTCGACGATGGTGGTGTTTTCCTTGGCGACGACGATGCGCTTGGCCTTGCCGAGGTCGGCGACCTGCACGTTCTCGAGCTTGATGCCGAGGTCCTCGGTGAGGAGGCGGCCGCCGGTGAGGACGGCGATGTCTTCGAGGATGGCCTTGCGGCGGTCACCGAAGCCGGGAGCCTTGACGGCGACGACGTTGAGCGTGCCGCGGATCTTGTTGACGACGAGCGCGGCGAGGGCCTCGCCCTCGACCTCTTCGGCGATGATGAGGAGGGGCTTGCCGGTCTTGGCGGTGGCCTGGAGGATGGGGAGGAACTCCTGGAGGTTGGAGATCTTCTTCTCGTGGATGAGCACGTAGGCGTCCTCGAGGATGGCATCCTGAGTGTCGGCGTTGGTCGCGAAGTAGGGAGAGAGGTAACCCTTGTCGAACTGCATGCCTTCGACGACGTCGAGGGTGGTCTCGATGGACTTGGCCTCTTCGACGGTCACGGTGCCGTCCTTGCCGACCTTTTCAAGGGCTTCGGCGATGATCTTGCCGATCTCGTTGTCCCAGTTGGCGGACACGGTCGCTACCTGGCGGATCTCTTCGCTGTCGTTCACCTTCTTGGAGATTTTGGCGAGCTCGGCGACGGCGGCCTCGACGGCCTTGTCGATACCGCGCTTGAGGTAGATCGGGTTGGCGCCGGCGGTGACATGCTTGAGGCCTTCCTTGTAGACGGCCTCGGCGAGCACGGTGGCGGTGGTGGTTCCGTCGCCGGCGGCGTCATTGGTCTTGGAGGCGACTTCTTTCACGAGCTGGGCGCCGATGTTCTCGTAGGGATCGGGGAGCTCGATTTCCTTGGCGACGGTCACGCCGTCCTTGGTGACGGCGGGGGAGCCGAATTTCTTGTCGATGACGACGTTGCGGCCCTTGGGTCCGAGGGTGACCTTGACGGCGCGGGCGAGGAGCTCGACGCCACGGAGAACTTTCTGACGAGCGGCCTCGTCGAACAGGATTTGTTTAGCAGCCATTGGTATAAGTTTAGGATTTAAGATTTAGGATTTGGGATTTCGCGATGCGCCTCAGGCGATGACGCCGAGGATGTCATCTTCGCGGACGATGGTGTATTTAACATCGTCGATCTTCACTTCGGTGCCGCCGTATTTGGAGATGAGCACCTTGTCGCCGACCTTGACCTCGAAGGGAACGGACTTGCCGCTCTCGTCCTTCTTGCCGGTGCCGATGGCGATGACTTCGGCCTCCTGGGGCTTTTCCTTGGCGGAGTCCGGGATGATGATGCCACCGCGAACTTGCTCTTTGGAGTCTTCGAGATGCTTCACGAGGACGCGGTCGCCGATGGGCTTGATTTTAGCTTTGGCCATATGGGTTTTGGTTTGGGTTTTGGTTGGGAGGTTGTGTTTTCGTTTTTAACGACGCCCGTCCGAACGCACTACGGCCTTCGGGCGGGCGAAAGGGTTGTGAAGGTTACTTCTTCTTGTCTTCGTCCACGACTTCGAAATCGGCATCGACGACGTCGGCCTTCTTCTCCGCCTTCTTGCCGGAGGCGGCGGCACCTGGCTCGGGAGCGGCGCCCTCGGGAGCGGCACCGGCGGAGGCGCCGGACTGCTGGGCGGCGGCGTAAAGCTCTGCGCCGACCTTCTGGAGATTCTCCATGGCGGCCTTCATCTTGTCGGTGTCGGCGGTCTCGAGGTCCTTCTTGGCCGCGGCCAGGGCGGTCTCGATCTTGCCCTTCACGTCGGCGGGGAGCTTGTCGGCGCTCTCCTTGAGGGTCTTTTCCATGCCGTAGATGGTGCTGTCGAGCTGGTTCTTGGTCTCGACGCCTTCCTTGCGCTTGCGGTCTTCCTCGGCGTGGAGCTCGGCGTCCTTGGTCATCTTCTCAACCTCGTCCTTGGAGAGACCGGATGAGCCCTGGATGGTGATCTTCTGTTCCTTGCCGGTGCCGAGGTCCTTGGCGGAAACGTGGAGGATGCCGTTGGCGTCGATGTCGAAGGTGACCTCGATCTGCGGGGTGCCGCGGGGCGCGGGGGAAATGCCGTCGAGCTTGAAGGTGCCGAGGTTTTTGTTGTCGCGGGCCATCGAGCGCTCGCCTTGGAGGACGACGATTTCGACGCCGGGCTGGTTGTCGGCGTAAGTGGAGAACACCTGAGACTTCTTGGTCGGGATGGTGGTGTTGCGGTTGATCATCGGCGTGGAGACCTCGCCGGCGGTCATGATGCCGAGGGTGAGCGGGGTAACGTCGAGCAGGAGCACATCCTTGACGTCGCCCTTGAGCACGCCGCCCTGAATGGCCGCGCCGATGGCCACGACCTCGTCGGGGTTGACGCCCTGGTGCGGGGCCTTGCCGGCGAGCTGACGGGCGATCTCCACGACCCTTGGCATGCGGGTCATGCCGCCGACGAGCACGAGTTCGTCGATGTTGGCGGAGGTGAGCTCGGCGTCCTTCAAGCAGTTCTGGAACGGCTTGAGCGTGCGCTGGAAGAGGCTGTCACAGACCTGCTCCATCTTGGCGCGGGAGAGGGTGACGTTGAGGTGCTTCGGGCCCGATGCGTCGGCGGTGATGAAGGGGAGGTTTATATCGACGGACTGCGTCGAGGAGAGGGCGATCTTGGCCTTCTCGGCCTCTTCCTTGAGACGCTGGAGGGCCATGGGATCCTTGCGGAGATCGATGCCCTGCTCGGCCTTGAACGAGTCAACGAGCCAGTTGATGAGAGTCTCGTCCCAGTTGTCGCCGCCGAGGTGGGTGTCGCCGTTGGTGGCCTTGACCTCGAACACGCCGTCGCCGATTTCGAGGACGGACACGTCGAAGGTGCCGCCGCCCAAGTCAAACACGGCGATCTTCTCGTCCTTTTTCTTGTCAAGACCGTAGGCCAGCGAGGCGGCGGTGGGCTCGTTGATGATGCGGAGGACATCGAGACCGGCGATCTTGCCGGCGTCCTTGGTGGCCTGACGCTGGGCGTCGTTGAAATAAGCCGGAACCGTGATGACGGCCTGGGTAATCTTGTCGCCCAGGTAAGCTTCGGCGTCGGCCTTGAGCTTGCCGAGGACCATCGCGGAAATCTGCTGGGGAGCAAACTGCTCGGTCTTGTCGCCGACCTGGACCTCGATGGCGGCGTCGCCGTTTTTGCCGGCCACGACCTTATAGGGGAGATTCTTGGCCTCTTCCTGAACCTCGGTGAATTTACGACCGATCAGGCGCTTGGCGGAAAAGATGGTGTTCTTCGGGTTGGTGACGGCCTGGCGCTTGGCGGCTTGGCCCACGATGCGCTCGCCGGTTTTGGTGAAAGCTACCACCGACGGAGTGGTGCGGGCGCCTTCGGCGTTGGGGATGACGACCGGCTCGCCGCCTTCCATGACGGACATGCAGGAGTTGGTGGTTCCGAGATCGATACCTAGGATGCGGCTCATAGTAACTACCTCCAAGCAATTCATGCGCCTCAATGGTTAACATTATCCTATCTAAATTTATTCCAACTACTTAAAAACCATAAACCCTTTTCAGTGCGTACAGAAACCCGCCCTTTTCGCGTCATCCTGTCCCACTTGTGTCTTCCCCCTATGCGTCAATCGGCCAAGTTTGGCACACCTGACACAATCACCTGCATGGTTGATTTCCGAACCCACCCAACCACGCTTGGGCATATGGAAATGGAAATCGTGGTGCCGGAAGAGGTGCCTGTCATGACCCTCCCTCGGCTCGCCTTTTTCCCGCAGGCGCTGCTGCCGTTGCACATTTTCGAGACGCGTTATCAAACCATGCTCCGGGACGTCCTCGCCACCAACCGCCTCTTTGCGGTTGCCGGTCTCGATGCCCGGAAGGCTGACTCCGTCGAGCCCCCACACCGGGTGGCCACGATCGGCATCGTAAGGGCCTGCCAGAAGAACTCGGACGGCACGTCCAATCTTCTTCTCCAGGGTTTGGTGCGGGTGGAAATTCAAAAGATCCTCCGGGACGATCCCTATCGGCTGGCGGGCATACATGCCCTCAACAGCGATCCGGGAGCCACTCCCGAGCAAAACATCCGGCTTCGCGCCCGTCTCTCGCGCCTGCTGGCGACCCGGCAACGATTGAACGGCGAATCATCCAATGAATTGACGCGCTTCCTCAAAACCGTCGATGACCCCGAGGTCTTCGTGGATTTGGCCGCGTTCAGTTTTTGCGACAAGCCCCGCCTTAAACAGAAATTACTGGAAACGCTCGACGTCCATAAACGCCTGGAACTCTTGAGCAAAGATGTCCTGAGCGACATCGAAACGATCAAGCTCAGGCAAAAACTTCAGGGCGACCTTCCCGACGCGGGCATTTCCGGTAATTGAGCGGAAGGGAGTCCTGGAGCCGATGGTCGGGATTGAACCGACGACCAGCGGTTTACGATACCGCTGCTCTACCACTGAGCTACATCGGCGTGCACAGGAACAGCGGAAGAAACTCGCCCACCCTGCAATCGCAAGCCTCATTTTCCCTCCCATGCCGCTCTCGACAGCCCTCTTCGACTACTCCCTGCCGCCGCACCTGATCGCACAAACTCCAGCCGCTCGTCGCGACGCATCCCGCCTCATGGTCGTCGAACGCGAGTCCCGCACGGTCTCCCACCACACCTTTTCGGATCTGCCGCGATTCCTGCGCGCAGGCGACACTCTGTTTCGCAACAACGCCGCAGTGCTCCCCGCACGCCTCCACGCCCGCCGCCCCAGCGGGGGCCACATCGAGTGCCTGCTCCTCCGTCCGGACGCGAGCCACGGGGACAACGTCTGGTGGTGCCTTGTCCGGCCAGGTAAAAAACTCCCCGTCTCGGCCACCTTCGCGCATGGAGATGATTTCGCCGGCACAGTGCTGGCCAAGGACCCGGAAGGAGCCGCGCTCATCCGCTTTGGCACTCCCGCCGGCCAGTCCATCGTCGATGTCGCCAATCGCCTTGGCGACGTGCCGCTGCCCCCCTACATCGAACGGGCTGACCCGGTGGCGGACCGCCCGCGCGATCTGGAGCGCTACCAGACCGTTTACGCAGATCGCGCCCGGCAAGTCGCGGTCGCGGCCCCGACCGCCGGACTTCATTTCACCCCGGAACTCCTCGCCACGCTGTCCGCACAAGGCGTCAGCACGGCCGAGGTCACGCTGCATGTGGGCCTCGGCACGTTTAAACCCATCGAAGCCGACCACGTCGAAGCCCATGCCATTCACCGCGAACTCTACGAATTACCCGTGGAAACCCAACGCGCCTTGTTCACCGCGACCCGCGCCACGACCGGGCGGCGTATCGCCGTGGGCACCACCACCGTCCGTTCGGTCGAGGACTTTCTCTCCCGCCACCCCGCGCCGCTGGATCAACCCCATTTTGCGGAGGCCGGAATCTACATCTACCCGCCGCGCACGTTCGCCGGGGTGGACGCGCTTATCACCAACTTCCACCAACCCCGTTCGACCTTGCTGTGCCTCGTCTCGGCCTTTCTCACACCGGGATCGACCGATGGTATCGACTGGCTCAAGGAAATCTACTCCGAGGCCATCGCCCGGGAATACCGGTTCTTCAGCTACGGGGACGCGATGTTGATTTTGTGAGCGCACCACTTGCGCTTTTGGAGAGGACGGTTTGCCTCAAGCCACGCATGGCCACGACGCCCCCGGCAACCGAGTCCGCTACCACCCCAGTTGGCACCCCCGCATGGCGGGTGCTGTTCAGGATGTTGGCCGCGTTTTTGGCATTGTTTTGCTTCGCGTTCTGGGCCGCCGCCGGCTGGAACCGAGGCTGGACCAAGACCCAGATACCGGTGAAGCAGGTTGATGAGGTCACCGGAATCGAATTCGTGACCTACAAGCAACATTTTATGCCCGGCGTGGAACTCCTCAGTCTCGGGCTTTTCCTGTGCGTGGTGCTCGCCGTGATCACCTTCATTCGGCGCAAACCTCTTTCCCTCCCACCCTCCTCACACCCATGAAAAAATCGCTGCTCCTCGCCTCGCTCGCCCTCGCCACCTCCCTCTCCGCCGCACCCATCTCCTTCGATTTCAAGGACCCGAAGGGCGTAAACGCCATCCAGTTCCAGCTGGATTCCCTCCTCGAACCGATTGTCGGCACCGCCAGCGGTGTGTCCGGCGTGGTGAGCTTCGATCCGGCCGCCCCAGCCACGACCACCGGCAAGATCGTGGTGACCGCCGATTCCCTCAAGGTGCCCAACGCCACCATGACCGGCCATCTCGTCAGCGAGGCCTGGATCGACGCCGCCAAAAACCCGGAAATCTCCTTTGAACTGGTCAAACTCGACAACGTGAAGACCAGCGGCACCACCACCACGGCGGATGCCACCGGCAAGTTCACCCTTAAAGGCGTGACCAAGGAAGTGTCCCTGCCCGTCAAGCTCACCTATCTGGCCGACGCCCTCGAAAAGCGCACCAAGCCCGGCAATAAAGGCGACCTGCTCGTCGTGCGCGGCGAATTCACCATCCGGCGCGGCGACTTCGGCATCCAGCCCGGCAAGAACGAGGACAAGGTTTCCACCGACATCAAGCTCTCCATCGCCATCGTGGGCAGCGCACCCAAAGCCTGACCTCCCCCCCCAGCGCTACAACTGATTTCAGCCGGCCGTGCCCACGGCCGGCTTTTTTATTGGCGCAGGAAGCGCGGCAAGCATAAACCCCGCGCATTGTTCGCCATACCGTTTTGCCCTTACCGTCACCAGCAAGCCCCATCATTCTCACCATGAACGACACCGATCTCCAGAACCTGATCGAAGAGGCCACCTTCGATTACACGATGGGCGAAAACGACGACGCCCTTTCCAAGCTCGCCCGCGTCACCGAGACCGCGCCGCAATCCTTCGAAGCCTGGCACGCTCTGGCGGAGATCCAGTTCAGCCTGCGCCACTTTGACGAAGCCCTCCATGCGGCCCAAAAGGCCCACGCTCTCCGCAACGACGATCTGTTCATCAACACCACCCTCTCGCGCATCTGGATGGAAAAGGGAGACAAGGCCACCGCCGAGAAATACGGTGCCCAGGCCAAAATCCTCGGCTGGAAAGACCAGTTAAAAAACCCGGAGGCCCACCAAGGCGGTGTCGCTTAAATTGTAAAAAACCATCCCTCCACACCAATTGACAGCGCGCGAGCCCCCCGCCTAGCCTGTCCGGCTTCACATGGAAAAACCCGCCTATACCCTCGAGTTCGAGAAGCCCCTGCGCGACCTCAGCGCCCAGCTTGAGCAGCTCAGCCAGCAATCCCTCGAGAACAACCTCGACCTGGCCTCCGAAATCGCCGCCATCGAGCGCAAGATCTCCGCGACCCAACGCGAAATCTACACAAACCTCAGTCCTTGGCAGAAGGTGCAGATCGCCCGCCACCCGAAGCGCCCCTACGCCCTGGATTACGTCAATCTTCTCTGCCAGAGCTTCGTCGAACTCCACGGCGACCGCCAGTTCAACGATGACCGCGCCCTCATCGGCGGCACCGCGTTCTTCAAAGGCGAGGCCATCATGGTCATCGCCCAGCAAAAGGGCCGTGAAACCAAGGAAAAGATCGCCCGCAATTTCGGCATGCCCCAGCCCGAAGGCTACCGCAAGGCCCTCCGCCTGATGAAAACCGCCGAGAAATTCGGCCTGCCGGTCATCACCTTCATCGACACCCCCGGTGCCTACCCCGGCATCGGCTCCGAGGAACGCCACGTCTCGGAAGCCATCGCCGTAAACCTCCGTGAAATGGCCATGCTCCGCGTGCCCTCGATCTCCGTGGTGGTAGGCGAAGGCGGCTCCGGCGGTGCGCTCGGCATCGGCGTGACCGACCGCGTTCTTATCTTCGAAAACAGCTACTACTCGGTCATCTCGCCCGAAGGCTGCGCGGCGATTCTTTGGAAGGACCCCTCGGCCGCGCCCAAGGCGGCGGCGGCGCTCAAACTCAACGCCGACCAGCTCGAAAAACTGGGGGTGGTGGACGAGGTGATCTCGGAGCCGTTTGGAGGTGCCCATAACGACTACGAAAAAGCCGCCGCCACGCTCAGTTACGCCCTGCAAAAACACCTCAACGATCTGCGCGGGCTTAAAGGCGACGCCCTTCTTGAAGCTCGTTATGAGCGCTACCGCCACCTCGGTGTTTACGAGGAGGCCGGCTCGGTGCACTCCTGACCGCAGGCGCCGGAAATCGGCCCAACCGGGATGGGGCAACCCGCAGGCACCCACTCGGCCATCAGCCAAGCCCGCCCCGATGCGGGCCCTAGGCTTTCATTTACGAGCAAGCACCCGCAACCCCGCGTCCGCGGTCAGGGCTAAAAACCCATCACACTCTCAGGGGCGCGGTTCTGCTGCTCCTGCCGGTTGCGCTCGGCCTCGCGGTCGCTGAGCATCTTGGCGGCTTTTTGCTGCTCGACGACGTAACCGTCGAGACGGGTGGAGAAAATCATCAGCCAGTTGCCCTTATGTTTGGCGCGCAGGGAGCCGTCTTCCAACTCATAGTCGTAACCGATGCCGTTCGTGGAAATTCCGCCCGCCTGATCACGCCGGCCGCCATTTTTGGCCTCCTCGGCGCTTGTCTTCTTCCACAAGGATGCCCCGCGATTGATCGCCAGCAGCGCCCTGACCTCAAATTCGCTCAGCGAATCACCCACACGCTGATACGCCTCAAGCACCGAATACCCGGCGACAAAAAACACATGAACCTTCCAGCCATTGTCGTTGCTAAGGTGTCCCGCGACGGAGGATTTCCAATAAACGCCCTCCCGGTGATCGGACGGGAAATACTTCTTGGCCTCGTTGAACGGTTGGTCCTTCTCCTCTTTCAAACGCTCCCTTTCAAAGTCGCGGTTGTCCTTGTCCTTCGAGCGGGAATAAAACTTGCCGACGCTGGGCTGCAGGAGACGCCGCTCCACCGTGTCTTGGGACTCACCCACACGCGCCGTCAAAGGCGGGGATACGGTCAAAAACGCCAACGCCGACACGATCAAGCCACGCAGGGGTATGGGGATAATCATGCCTGCACCCTAAAATGATTCCGACCCGTTCAGCTATTCAAATATTCGGCCACCACCAGTCCGAAGGTGCCTGCCTGTGAAAAGGTCGAAAATTCTCCGAATATGTCCTTGCGTGAGGTCGTTCAAAAGCTCTTAGTTCCACGTTTTATTTATGAAAGCGACCATCAAAACCCAAGGCCAGCAGTTCGCTGTTTCCGAAGGCGACATTCTCATCGTAAACCGCTTCCCCAACACGGAAGCCGGCTCCACCGTCGAAATCACCGACGTCCTCTCCGCTGGTGAAGGCGCCGCCTTCAAGGTCGGCACGCCCACCCTCGCCGGCGCCTCCGTCACCGCCAAGGTTCTCGAAAACAAACGCGGCGACAAGGTCATCGTCTTCAAAAAGAAGAAGCGCAAGGGCCACGAAAAGAAGCGCGGCCACCGCCAGGAGCTTTCCGTCATCAAGATCGAAGCCATCAAGGCCTGATCATCCATCAACTTTTAAAGGAGAAACCATCCCATGGCCCATAAAAAAGGTGCAGGCTCGACCCAGAACGGTCGCGAGAGCCACTCAAAGCGTCTCGGCGTAAAGAAATTCGGCGGCCAGTCCGTCATCGCCGGAAACATCATCGTCCGCCAGCGTGGCAGCAAGCTGCACGCCGGCAAGAATGTCGGCATCGGCCGCGACTGGACCCTCTTCGCCCTCACCGACGGCAAGGTCGAGTTCGACAAGGCTCATCGCAAGGTGAACATCGTCTAATCGGACGATCAGGTCGCTTTCAGCAGGCGCCGCGGCTTTCAAGCCCGGCGCCTTTTTGTTTTGCCGTCATCGCGCGCGCCATGCGCCATGCTTCTCCAACATGAGCGAACGCCTTCGCCAACTGCAGCGCCAGCAAGCCCTACTCCGCGAGCACCTCGCGTGGATCGAGGGCGAGATCGCCCGTGAAAAACCGGCGGGGTCCAACGCCGCGCCACCTCCGGCGATCCACACACCGCCCGCCGACCCCGAGTTCACCCCGACAACTGCGACGCGCTTGGCCGACGGAGACGCCGATGCGCTTCTCGAGCGTTACGCAGCCGCCGAACGTCAGAACCCCCGGAGCATACGCCTGGGTTGCCTGCTTATTTTTTTCGGTACCCTCGGCCTTCTCGCGCTCATCGTGGGAGTCGCCTGGTGGTCATCTTACCGATAACAAGCGCGCGCATAAACGACGGCGGAAAACAACGTATCCGAAGGCGAATGAAAAAAACGCCAACTTCCCTCTTGCTCCACCCCTCGAAAACCGGAACAAACTTACCCTTCCGCCGTTCGCCCGATGCGCCCGGCGGCTTTGG
>CAIRBK010000011.1 GCA_903876795.1 uncultured Verrucomicrobiota bacterium | reverse complement strand
GGTAGGTCAGCGCCAGTGTCCCGGCCATGGTTTCCAAAACCGGGGATAAGTTGGCCTCCGCGTTCAACGGCTGGCCCGCAAACACATATTCGTGCAAATTGGTCATCCCGTCGCCGTCAGGATCAGCCGTCGCATCCGAGACGGATTCATCGTAGAACTGCTCTTCGGTAAAACTCGCCGTCTGCCAGTTCTGAAACGTAATCGCCGGCAAAAGCCCGGGCACTGAGAATGCGAGCGAGGCAAAAGTGGAAAAACACCGTTTCATGGAAGAGACAACGTTAACGGCCTCCGGGCTGCCCATAAACAAAGGAGGGACGCACTTACTTGCATCCCGCATCAGGCACCTGGAAGAGCCCACAACAAAGACGCTTTCGATGCGCCCCAATGCGGGGCGCGGGATCGATGCGTTTTGTTGTGTCCTCCAAAAATTCCAGGTTGTGATGCGGACAGCAGCCGAAGCTGCGCGAAAGGGATGATGTTAAGTTAGCAGTAGTGGATAAAACCGGTCGCCGCGACCGGGACGCGCCGAGGAAAGAGTGAAACGTTTGCGGATGGCAAGGTCGTTGTTTGTGGTCGAATCGATTCTGGACTGCCTTGGGAGTTCATCGCAGCCAGCGGGCGGGAGAGGCGCGGAGGTGCTCGACGGCACGACCCACCGGGCCGTCTCCGTCTCGGGCGCCTTGGCCGCGCCCGTTTCTCCGCTCACGACGACCCGGTTTTTTTCAGAAACACACCTTCTAGCGATGGTCCGCAAGGCTGTGCCATACCATCGCCTGCAAGCAGGCTCCTACAGGGAGGCGTGGCGATGATCGCCGTGTGTGGCCACGCCCGTCACCGGGCGCTGGGGTTAAGGGGGGGAGCGTCCGGGGACGGACGCTGCTAAACACGGGGTTATCTCAGTAACACACCCTGATTTTATTTCCCGGCCCCGTCCGCCGTGGCCGGCTTGACCGACTCCAGCCACCAACCGTCGTCTTTTTTGACCAGCAGACCCGTGATGGCCGCGCCTTCACGGGCCGTGGGCGCCTTGATCGCAGCTTCATCGACCTTAAGCAGCATGGTCATGGCCTTCATCACACCGGGGATTTCCTCGTGCTTGACGAGCAGCGCGGATCTGTCGGTCAAAACACCCGTCACCACGCCTTTCAGCGGGTGGCGTTTAAGACCGTCCGCCGGCACGGCGGAAACCGTCGCGGGCTCGGGACAGGGGCAGGCATCGTCGGCGCGCATGACGCCGAGACCGGACGCGCAAACAAGGGCGGCAATCAGTGTATTGGTTTTCATTGGGTAAGTTGGCAAGGCAAGGAAGGTCAACGGCGGCGGGTTGCAACAAAGAGCGCGATGCCCGCAAGCGACGCCAGGAAGGCAAGCGCGGTGAACGTGACGAGCAGGCCGTCGCGCCAGCCCTTGTGGCGGATGAAGGCATACTTGTGCACCAGGCTGAATACATCGGCCTCGAACTGGCGGCTGTCGCTGGTGAGGCGGGCGACGCTGCCGGTCTGCGTGCTCACATAGAGGCGCGTGCCCTGGCCGTCGTCCACGTCGATGCGGTGAACGGGCAGCAGGCGGAAAATCGAGATGTATTCCTGGTCGAAGGCGTCGAGCCGGCGGGTCCAGCGCGCAGGCGCGCCGCCGAGTTGGCGCGAGGCGATTTCGAGGGCGTAGCGTTGGTCGGCGGCGGCGTCTTCGCGGCCGTCGAGGGCGTTGATGTAGCGCGGCACGGGAGAACCCGCGGCGAGGACCTGATACCAGGGCTCGCCGCCGATGGTGCGCAGGGAGAGCGCCTGCACGGAGAGATCGGGGGCGCCGAGACGTTCGACGGCTTCGGACGGGGCGAGGCGTACGGCGGCGGCGTTGATCGCGCCCGCCGGTTGCGGTCGCGGGGGCGGCGACTGCGTCCACGTCATGACAACGTGCAGGATGCCGCTGCCGCTGGCGGCGAGGACGGTGACGGCGCAGGCGAGGCCGATCCAGCGGTGGAGACGGCGAAGAAGTGAAGGCGACATTTTTTAAAAAGTGAACCGGGCAAAGAAACGCGAAAGGTTGCCTTGCCCGGTTGGGTTGCGGAGGTGTGTAGGTTTAGAAACGATACTCGATGCCGGCGTAGACGGAGCGTCCGTCGCCGGGGAGGAACTGGCGTTGGTCAACGCCCGCGGCGTTGTCGATCACGCCGGTGGTGGCGGCATACTTCTTGTCGGCGAGGTTGCGGGCCTCGACAAACCAGGAGAGGCCGCTTTCCAGACGACGGCCGAACTTGAATGCGAAGATGGCATAGGGATCGGCCGCGAAGGTGTTGCGATGGTCGATGTAGGCTTTGACCGGCACCCATTCGAAGGTCGGTCCGGCATACCATCCTGCGGCGTTTTCCCAGACGAGTTCTCCGCGGATCAGGTGAGGCGGAAGTCCGGCGAGGGTTTTGCCGCTGTAGTCAAACGCGGCCGTGCGGTAACCATCGAACTTGAAGCGACCGTAGGTCCAGGAGCTGCGGGCGACCAGACGGTTCGCGGGTTTGTCATCCCAATTCGCCCCCAGCAGGTCGGCTTCGGCCGCCAGTTCCACACCGGCGTGGGTCGTGCGGTCGGCATTGGTGGTGAGCGACAGCAGGCTCACGGGATCGATGACGGTGAGCAACTCGTCGCGCACTTTGGCGTAGTACACGGCGCCGTCCCAGCGCACCGGACCGCGCGTGCCGCGCGTGCCCAGCTCGAAGGTGGTCGCGGTCTGCGCCTCGCGGGCGGCCGAACTTGCGCCGGTGCCGGTGGCGGTCTCGCTGAACGACGGGGGCTCATAGCTGCCGCTGACATTGGCGTACACCTGGGTGTTTTTGGCCGCGTCGTCCCAGCGCACGCCGATTTTGGGGGAAACGTTGTCATAGCTGCGGTCGTAGCTGGTGATCGTGCCGGCCGGAGGCGCGACCAGGGTGAAGATGCGGTCGTTCTTGCGGATGTTGCGGCCGGCATTGGCGCCGAGGATGCCGGTGAAGCCGCCGCCGAGGGCAAGCTGGTCCTCGCCGAACACCTCCACGTTGGTCGCGACCTGCTCGTCGCGCTGCGTGCGGGCGCCACGCCTGCCGTTGACGTTGTCGAAATTCACGCTGTCGGTCTCGCCGCGCGAAATCAGCAGGCCGGCGCGCAGGCGGTTGTCCCGGCCAAAAAGATCAGCGGTGTTGGTCACGGTCGCTCCGGCGAGCAGGTTGTTGGACAACTGATCTATGACGGGGGAGATCGGGTGATCGAGGTCTTTGTAAGACCACGCCGCCGAGAAATCCCACGTCGTGTCGCCGTTGCGGATCGTGGTCTTGTCGGCGATGTTCAACAGCTCGAAGTCGCGCTTTTGATCCTGGGTGATCGTGAGCGGGACGGAGTTGCGCCGGGTGGGATCAGTCTTGAGTTCGGACTTAAACAGGCTGCCCGGCAACTCGGAGTCGGTCTTGACTGCGGTGAGGTAGAGGCGGGTCTCGATGTTGTCGGCCAGGCGCCAGCCTGCGTTGGTGAAGAGCCGCTGGTTGTTCTGCTTCGCGTGGTCGCGGAAGCCGGTTTGCGACTGCTGGGTGAACGATGCGTAGGCATCGGCTTCTTGGTTCGCGACGCCGCCGGCGATGGTGGCGCGCAGGTAGTCCCAGGAGCCGATTTCGAGGCGGGCGAAGCCGCCGGGTGCGTTGCGTCCGGTGCGGGAGATATACTCGATGGCGCCGCCCAGTGTGGACGAACCGTAGGCGAGCGCATTGCCGCCGCGCCAGACGTTGATGTAGGCGGTGGCGGTCGGCTCGATTGCCTGAAAATCAAACCCGCCGTCGGCGAGGTTGAGGGGCACGCCGTCCTGCAGCACGCGGATGCCGCGGCCGTGGAAGGTGCGTTGCAGGCCGGAACCGCGGATCGAGAGCCGGGCCTCGTCGGAACCGAAGCGCGACTGGGCGAAGACTCCCGGCGAGAGGAAGAACGTGTCGGCTACCGTCGAGGCGCGACCGGTGAGGTAGCGATCAGCCTCTATAACTTCGGCTCCCCCGGGAACAAGGGCGAGCTCGGCGCGCGCGACCTCGGCGGTGGGCACCGTAAGCGCCGGAAAGGGCGCGGTGACATGAAGGGTCTCCAGAACGAGCGGTTTGTCGGAGGCCGCGGCCGGTCCGGCCTCGGCGTGAATCGCCACGGCCGAGGCCAGGGCGAGCATTGTGAAACGTGAGCAAAAAAGGAACATGGGTGTGCTAGGTATGACGGACTCAGGTGTGACAGGCATCACGGGCACCCCTTGCGCACGCTGTGCGGTGGCGAGGGAAACCCGCGGGGACGGATGGAAGGCGGGCCGTCCGCCAAGGTGCGGACGCGCCTAAAACGCACGCCAAGAAGGCGCGCGGCTAACCAACGCTCACACCAACAGCCGCGGTGGCGGCACCGGCGGCGGAGAACGGTCACGCATCGCGGGACTCGTCTCGCAAACCAGCCTCCGTCCCGTCACCGTCACTTCGGCCACGAACACCGGCTGCGGCTGGAAAACGAGCAGGATTTTGCCAAAGGCCTTGGAATCACCCGGGGGCGTGGCGGCGTCCTGCTGCTGCTTGGCTTGGCTCACGCTCTCGCACACGCCGCACAGGTTGTCCGGCGTGAACGTCAGTCGTACGGCCTGGGCCAGCGACATCGACTGCGAATAGGTCGCGATCATGCGTCCCCAGGCAAACGTCTGCACCAAATCCCAATGGCTCCCCGTGGCCAGCAGCCACGCGGTGAGCATCATGATCAGGGAAAGTCGGCGACGCATGAGCCCGTTAGGAAGAACAGCGTTTCTGATGCCGGCAAGAAAAGACGGTTGCTCCGGCCGCACCAGTAGGCGGCCTTCCGGGGCGCGCCAAACGATTTATCAACGCTCGGCTTACTCGGCGTCGTAGATCTGCACCTTCGTCCAATAGCTCTTGAACCGCTCGACGAACGCCTTGTGCACCGGATCGACCTGGTAGGCGTTGTGGGCGTCCACATTGGCAAACACAGCCGTGATCGCGTAGGTGAAGCTCAGGTCCACCACCGGGCGAGGCGGGATGGCGGCGGGCACGCCGATGAACAACTGCCCGACCGACTTGATCGGCCGCAGCGACTCCAGCCCCTCGTTGCGAAACTCCAGTTTCTCGGCCTCGGTGAGATCGCCGCGCAGGTAAAAGATGACGGTATGGATGAGCATGATCCCCAAACCCACCCGGCGGGACGGGCTCCGGCGAGCCCAAATTTGATTTTGCGCCCGCACCCGCCCCCTGACACGGTGGCCGATCGCATCGTGAAAGCACCCGCCAACATCCAACTCATCGGCACCGAAGTCGCCATCCTCTGGGAGGACGGCGCGGAGAGCTATTACCCGATGGAGGAGCTGCGGGCCGTCTCGCCGAGCGCCCAGAACATCGGCGAACGCGACATCCTCGGCAATCAATACGGCGGCGACGGCCCCAAGCAGTTCCCCGGCGTGACCGTGACCGGCTGGGAACAGGTGGGCAACTACGCCATCCGCTTCGATTTCAGCGACGGTCACCGCACCGGGCTCTACAGCTACGACTTCCTGCGCCGGCTCGCCGAACGACATTGATGGCATCCCGGCCCGTCGTTCCAGCCAATCGCAATCCTGCACCCATCCTTTGCCGCTTTTAACCATGTCCTTTCCCGCCCGCACCACCACCGCCGAGATCGAGCTCGGCTCCACGCTCCAACCGAAGTTCGGCTCCGACGGCCTGATCCCCTGCATCACGCAGGACATCGCCACCGGCCAGGTGCTGATGTTCGCGTTTATGAACGCCGAATCGCTCCAGCACACCCTCACAACCAAGAAGGCGACCTATTGGAGCCGCTCGCGCAACAAGCTCTGGTGCAAGGGCGAGGAGTCGGGCAACGTCCAATGGGTCAAGGAGCTCTACACGGATTGCGACCAGGACGTTCTCCTAATCAAGGTCGAGCAGAGCGGCGCGGCCAACGCGTCTTGCCACAACGGCCACAAGAGCTGCTTCTACCGCCGCCTCGACAGCCTCGACGAGGCCGCCGCCGGCGCGAGCTTCAAGCTCAACACGATCTCGCAGCCCCTCTTCGACCCGGCGACGGTTTACAAAAAGAAGTAACACCCAAGGCTTGGCGCGTTGAGACCAGGGTGTGTTTCTGAAATAAATCGGGTCGGCGTGAGCGGAGGAGCGGGCTGGGCCAAGGCGGCCGAGACCGAGGCGACCCGGCAGGTCGTGCGGTCGAGGTCAACGCAGGCGCAGCCAGTTAATCCTCTCACTCGCAGAGTTCGACGATCTGAGTGATTTCAGAAACACACCCTGGACGATGATCTCCAGACCGAAATCGCTCCGCGATTCCGCTGCGTTGGGAATCCGTAGCGGAACGGCGGAGCCGTTTCGCCCGGATAATCTAAATTCAAGCAACCATTCGTACAAGGCCCCGGCCTCGTGGCGGAACGCATCATTCCGATCCGTCGGGTGCCCGGCCCCACAACATCCCGCGAACGCGGTGTCGAAGACCGGCTGGAGGCGCTCACGGAGCCGCAAGGCTTGGGCGGCCTCGGAGACGTCGCACTGGTCGCCCCAGCAGTCGGGCTGAAGGCCGTCGCAGCCGAAGGCGTTGATCTTGGGTAGCGGCGTGGCGTGGGGGAGGCCGCGACATTGGCCGGTTCCGAGGGTGACGCGAAGTGGCGGGGTGCGGGTGGAGAGGTTTGAGGAGGTTGGAGTGATGAACAGGGCGCTCAGTAGGAAAGCGGCGTCCAGGCGGCGTTGGCCTGGTTGGAGGCGACGACGGCGGCGATAAACGCCATGCCGCGCACGCCGTCCTCTATCGTCGGGAAATCGGCTTCCAGCGCGGTGGGCGTGCGACCGGCGGCACGGGCGCGGAGGGTGGCGGCGAAGTTGCGGTAGATGTTGGCGAAAGCTTCAAGATAGCCCTCGGGGTGGCCTCCGGGCAGACGGGCGGCGGCGGCGGCCTCGGCACCGAGATAACCGCCGGAGGTGCGGTAAACCTGCGCGGGCTGGTCGAGCCATTTGACCAGCAGGGTGTTGGGCTCGCGCTGGTGCCATTCGAGGCCGCCCTTCTCGCCGTAAACGCGCAGGGAGAGGTTGTTCTCCTCGCCGACACTGATCTGGCTGCAATGGAGGATGCCCTTGGCCCCGCCGTCGAAGCGCAGGAGGATGTTGGCGTCGTCGTCGAGGCGGCGGCCTTCCACGAAGGTGGTGAGATCGGCGGCGAGTTCGCGGATCTTCAGGCCGGTGACGTATTCGGCGAGGTTTTCGGCGTGGGTGCCGATGTCGCCGACGCAGCCGGCGGCGCCGGAGCGGGCGGGATCGGTGCGCCAGCCGGCCTGCTTCTGGCCGGAGTCTTCGAGGCGGGTGGCGAGCCAGCCCTGCGGATACTCGGCGATGACCTTGCGGATGGCTCCCAGACGCCCGGAGCGCACGAGGGCGCGGGCCTCTTTCACCAGCGGGTAGCCGGTGTAGTTGTGGGTGATGGCGTAAACGAGGCCGGTCTTTTTGACCAAGGCGGCGAGTTCGCTGGCCTGGGCGAGATCGAAAGTGGCGGGCTTGTCGGATACGACATGGATGCCGTTTTCGAGGGCGAGCTTGGCCGGGGCGAAGTGGAGGTGGTTGGGCGTGACGATGACGATGAAGTCGATGCGCACGCCGGCGGGCAGGGCTTTCTCGCCGAGGATGAGCGCCTCGTAGGTGGCGTAGCAGCGCCCGGGGGCGATGAAGAGATCCGTGCCGCTGGCGCGGGATTTTTCGGGGTCGGCGGAGAAGGCGCCGGCGACGAGTTCACACTGGCCGTCGAGGGTGGCGGCGATGCGGTGGACGGCGCCGATGAAGGCGCCGCGACCACCGCCGACCATGCCGTAGCGGAGTTTGCGGTTTAACATGGGGGGCTGGCGGAAGGGCGTGTGGGTATAAAATCAGACGGTGAGGGCTCCTTGTTGGCGCAGGAAATCGCGGCTGGCGAGCACGGCTCTCGCGGTTATGTCGACGACGGCCGGCACGCCGCCGGGCAGGCGGAAACCGGGCTGCGCGAAGCTCCCGGATCAAATCCTCTCCACGCGGCGGAACATCACCACGCCGAGCCCGATAAACAACACCGGGGGAAGCCACAGCCACAGGTCCGGCCGCAACGCCGGGCTGCGATCCAGCCAGCCCACCATCACGTTCAAAAAGAAATACCCCAGCGCCAATGCCAGCGCGATGCCGAGGTTGGCCGAGGTCTCCTTGCGCGAGACTTTGATGCCGAGCGGTATCGCCAGCAGCGTGAACGCCAGGATCGTGAACGAGCCCGCCGCCTTCTCGTTGATCGCGATGGACACCTTCATGCGCTGGGCGACCGGCGCGTTTTCATCGGCCAGCTTTTTACCCTGCGCTAACAGCTCCCCGAGCGTCATCGAGCTCAACTTCCGGTAAACCGCCCGCCGGCCAAACACGTTGTCAAAGGGGATGTCCACCGACACTTCCCCCATGGACACCTGCGCGTCGGTGTTGGCGAAGTTCTCCGGATTCCTCGGGTCCCGCCGGTCCGAAAACGTGTCGGTCAGCACGACTTTCATCACGTTCGCGTCGTAGTCGTAGGCGATGCGGCCGGACTTCGCGCGGAGAAACTCCGTCACTCGCTTCTCGTCATCGAGCCGCCACAACCACACGTCGCCGAGCTCCGCACCGGCCTTTTGGCCGGCATACACGACAAAGCCCGGGAAATCGCGGATGAAGGTCTTCTCCACGATCATGCTCATCGGGTTCTTGTTCACCGCCTCGCTGATCGTGCCGCGATACAGCGTGCGCGCCTGCGGCATGTAGTAAAAATTCAACCCGAGCGACAGCAGCACGCCCAGCCCGGCGATCACCAGGATCGGCCGCGAGACATAGGCGATGCCCAGCCCCGCCGCGCGCATCGCCGTGATCTCCTGCTGCGCCGACATGCGGCCCAGCACCAGCAGCACCCCCGTCAACATCCCGATGGGCAGCGCATGAACCCCCACGAAGGGCACCAGCAGCGCCAGCAGCTTCACAAAGGTCTCCACCGTGAGCTGCCCCGCCAACAGGTAGCCGAGCAGGTCGCGGAACGCGTTGCCCAAGATCAGCACAAACGCGAACACCCCCGCCGCCACCCCGCAGGTGAAAAGCACGCTTTTGAAGATGTGGCGCTGGAGGAGGTTCATGCGGGTTTGTGGTTTTCTTTGTGTCCCTTTGTGCCTCTTTGTGCCTCTTTGTGGCCATTCTTATTTTCCGACATGCGCTACACGCCCGCCAAGCCGCCGCTCACCGGCGAAACCCTTGAGTCGCTCACCGCCCGCCTCCGCGAGAGGGGCGAGCCGGCTTTCCGCGCCAAACAGATCCTCGAATGGGTCTATAAAAAACGCGCCCGCTCCTGGGACGACATGACCAACCTCTCCAAGCCGCTCCGCACCTGGCTGGCGGAGACCTTCGAGCTCATGCCCGCGTCCCTCGTCCTCGGCAAACAATCCACCGACGTCACCGACAAACTCCTGCTGGAGCTCGGCGACCGCTCCTTGATCGAGACCGTCATCATCCGCGTGCCCCAGGAGGGCGTCGGCCTCGACCAGTCCCGCAAAACCATCTGCATCTCCACCCAGGTCGGCTGCGCCATGGCCTGCGCCTTCTGCGCCTCCGGCCTCGCCGGACTCAAGCGCGACCTCGACGCCGGCGAGATCGTCGCCCAGCTCCTGCAGGTCTGCTACCGCGAGGACGCCCGCACACCCCGCGCCCGCATGGAGCTGGCTTCCTTCGACAACATCGTGGTCATGGGCATGGGCGAGCCCCTCGCCAACTACGACAACATCATCCGCGCCCTCACCATCGTGAACGCCGAGTGGGGCCTCGGCTTCGGCGCCCGCCGCATCACCCTCTCCACCAGCGGGCTCGTCCCGAAAATCCTCAAGCTCGCCGACGAGCCCCTCGGCATCCGCCTGGCCATCTCGCTGCACGGCGCGACCAACGAGGTCCGCGAGCAAATCATGCCGGTCAACAAGGCCTACCCGCTGGAAAAACTCCTGCCCGCCATCAAGGCCTTCAACGAAAAACACGGCCGCATGGTCACCCTCGAGTTCATCCTCATCGAGGAGATCAACGACTCCATCGACCAGGCCGAGAAACTCCGCGACATCGCCATCGATCTTCACGCCCACGTGAACCTGATACCCTACAACACGGTGGAGGGGCTCCCGTGGAAACGCCCGTCGGTGACGCGCCAGGAGCGCTTCGCCGACATCCTACGCGCCGCCCGCGTCTCCGTGACGCTCCGCCGCGAAAAAGGCCACGACATCGACGCCGCCTGCGGCCAGCTCCGCCTCAAGACCGAGAAGGACCGCGAACTGGCCAGTGCCACCACCTGACAGACCACCCACATCAAGCAATGTTTCGGTTTGTTTTGAATACCAGGTCCACACCAAGATCATCGATGCCCGCCACGTCGTGCCCCAGCACCGCGAACGCATCTTCCTCGTAGGCTTTCGCGAACCCCGCTACTTCGAGTTCCCCGAGTTCCCCAAAACTGAACCCAAGCTCGCCTCCATCCTCGAGCGCGACGTGCCCGACAAATACACCCTCACAGACAACCTTTGGGCCTACCTCCAAGCCTACGCCAAAAAACACCAAGAGGCGGGCAACGGTTTCGGCTTCGGCCTCGTCAACGGCGACAGCACCACCCGCACGCTCAGCGCCCGCTACCACAAAGACGGCTCCGAAATCCTGATCGATCAGTGCCCTCGCAAAAATCCCCGCCGCCTCACCCCGCGCGAATGCGCCCGCCTCATGGGCTACCCCGACAAGTTCAAGATTAACGTCTCCGATACCCAGATTTTCCGGCAGTTCGGAAAATTTTTCGATAGCTCCCAAAACTAACCGAACGCCGCGTCACCAGCCATGATCACGGTCGAAATCATAACTGCGTTTCTCCGACAACTGGATGCCGAAGCAACCTGCAACCCATCCGGCGACGAATGGATGTTTGCCAACGGTGAATCCCTCTTTCAATGCACGCCGAGCGCACGCCGCGTAGCCGATAAATTCGGCGGACGTGTCGTTGGTTTTTACAGTGATGACAACCCTGCCGCGGAAATTGCCGACTTTGAAGACGGCCATGATTTCGCACTCATAGCAGACCGTTTTTGTCGTGGACTACTGGGCCTCGTATGCAACCGGCATGACTGATCGTGCGGTTTACGATCTTTTGGATGCTGATGACCACGCCACGGTCTTACGTGTTTACGGACCGAAACATGCATGGAAGCCTCTTGGCGAAAAATAAAGGCAGAAGCCGATGATCAAAAAACCCAACTGGACCCGCGAGCAGCATATCTTGGCGTTCCGTTTGTATAATCAGATACCCTTCGGCAAAATCCACACCGGCAATCCGCAGCTTCAGGAACTGGCAAAACTCATAGGTCGAAGCGTCAACGCCGTTTCGTTGAAGCTGGTCAACTTTGCTCGCCTCGATCCCGTCCTACAAAAACGAAACATCAAAGGCATGTCTCACGGCGCGAAGGGCGAAGAAGACATTTGGATTGAATTCCGTGAACACCCCGAAGCGCTCGCACTCGAAAGCGAAAGGCTTCTCGCAAAATGGAGCGGGAAGCCGCTGGAAGAGGTGGCCGAGATCGAAACCGACGACCTGCCCAAGTCCGGCATCGAGCGAGATGCCGTCGTGAAAATTCGAGTGAACCAGAGTTTCTTCCGCCGTCGCATTCTTTCCGCTTACGATTATCGCTGCTGCGTAACCGGCCTTGCCTCAGGACCTCTGCTCAATGCCAGCCACATCGTTCCTTGGTCGGAGGACAAAACGAACCGGCTGAATCCTAAAAACGGACTTTGCCTAAACGCTCTCTATGATCGCGCTTTTGATCGGCACCTTATGTGGGTCGATGACAAATTCCTGATCCGTTTCGCGCCGTTACTGCACAAAAAAACCAAAGCCCAAAACAATGCCGCCTCGGAATGGCTCACGCAATTCGAGGGCCGACCGGTACTGGTGCCGAAGAAGTTTTCGCCCGATCCCGAGTTTTTAAAACGGCATGCGGCCAAGTGCGCTGCGATGGCTAAAGACTGAAATGAAGGCATGGAGTTCGATCTCCTACCTCTACCCCCGGCCTGCATCCCGACGGTTACGACGAGCCCGGCAGCGGCTGGCCCCGCGTCCTTAAAAAATTCGCAGCCGAAGCGTGGGCGCGCTTCGAGTCCGGGGAACTCGCCGACGAAGAACTCTACCCAAGCGAAGCCCAATGGTGCGGCCTCTACGATCTCATCGGCCGCGCCCCGACCGCCGAGGAAACCGAACGCCGCGTGCTCGCCGCCGCCCTCCACAGCGCACCGCCGGCCCACTGATTCCCGTGAGTGACATCTGGACCAAGGCCAAACGCTCGGACGTCATGTCCCGCATCCGCAGCTCCGGCAACAAGGCGACGGAGCTGAAGCTGATCGCTCTTTTCAGAGCACACGGCGTCACCGGCTGGCGTCGCAAAGCCCCGGTCTTCGGCAAACCCGATTTCGTTTTCCCCAGGCATAAACTCGCCGTCTTCGTGGACGGCTGCTTCTGGCACGGCTGCCCGCTCCACGCCACCCAGCCCAAAACCAACGCCAAATTCTGGCGCGAGAAGATCGCCCGCAACCAAGCCCGCGACCGTCTCGTCACCCGCACCCTCCGCCGCGCCGGCTGGCGCGTTCTCCGCATTTGGAGCCACGAGCTCACCCGTAAAGATGAACCCCGCCTCCTCGCCCGCCTCCGGCGCATCCCGCTTTGCACCTGATCCGCACCGACCCGCCCAAAAAAATCTGGAACATTTTCCGCGAACCCGTTTTCAAACCGCCCTCCATCCCACTCGCTCCCTCACCTCTGTTTTCGCTCCATGATCGAAGTCAAAGGCTTGGTTAAACACTACGGCTCCAAGCGCGCCGTGGACAACGTCAGCTTCACCGTCCGGCGCGGTGACATCCTCGGCTTCCTCGGTCCCAACGGCGCCGGGAAATCCACCACCATGAAGATGGTCACCGGCTTCCTCAGCCCCACCGCCGGCACCGCCCTCGTCAACGGCCACGACGTCACCCGCGATCCCGTCGCCGTCAAAAAACAGCTCGGCTACCTCCCCGAAAGCGCCCCCGCCTACGGCGAGATGACCGTCGAAGAGTTCCTCGGCTTCATCGCCGAAACCCGCGGTTTCCGCCAGCGCGCCGAAAAGGCCGCCCGCATCAACCGCGCCCTCGACCTCACCCACCTGCAGACCGTCCGCACGCAGACGATCGAGACGCTTTCCAAGGGTTACAAGCAACGCGTCGGCTTCGCCCAGGCCCTCCTCCACGATCCGCCCGCGCTGATCCTCGACGAGCCCACCGACGGTCTCGATCCCAACCAGAAAAACGAGGTCCGCGCCCTCATCAAAAAGATGGCCGCCGAAAAAGCCGTCGTCCTCTCCACCCACATCCTTGAGGAGGTCGAGGCCCTCTGCACCCGCGTGATCATCATTTCCCAGGGCAAGGTCGTCGTGGACGAAACCCCCGAAAAACTCCGTGCCCGCCAGCCCGGCGCCCGCCTCGACGAAATCTTCCGCACCCTCACGTCCTCCGAGGTCTGATTCAGGCAACGCACCGCCCGCCACCCGCTCCCTTTCTTCCCACGCGCCCATGTCCCAGGTAACCCCCGTCTTCAAACGCGAGTTTCTCGGCTATTTCCGCTCTCCTGTCGCCTACGTCTTCCTGATCGTCTTCCTGATGGCGTCGGTGGGCCTCGCCTTCTTTGTCGGCCAGTTTTTCCGGGCCAACCAGGCGTCGCTGGAAAGCTACTTCACGTTCCACCCGTGGCTCTTTTTGTTCCTCATCCCCGCCGTCGGCATGAGGCTGTGGTCGGAGGAGAAACGCACCGGCACCGTCGAGCTGCTCTTCACGCTGCCGCTCACCACGCTGGAGGCCGTCCTCGGCAAATTTCTCGCCGCCTGGGCCTTCCTCTCGGTCGCGATCCTGCTCAGTTTCCCCATGGCCGTCACCGCGGGTTATCTGGGCGATCCCGACTGGGGCGTCATCGCCGGCAGTTACCTCGGCAGCATACTGATGGCCGGTTCCTACCTCGGCGTGTGCTCGCTCACCTCCGCGCTTACCAAGAACCAGGTCATCAGCTTCGTGCTGAGCGTGCTCGCCTGCCTCGTGCTGGTCTTGCTCGGCTGGAGCGTCTTCAACGGCGCGCTTTCCGCCGTGCTGCCGGTCTGGGCGGTCGATCTCGTGGCCAATTTCAGCTTCGTCACCCATTTCGACGCCTTCACCAAGGGCATCATCGACCCGAAGGACGTCGTCTTCTTCCTCTCGCTCACCGGCTTCACGCTCTTCCTGAACGTGGTCGCCCTCGAACGCTAACCCTTCGCCTCCGCCCGCCATGAAATCCGGAAGCAAAGCCCTCGTCATCGTCCTGCTCTTCGTCGGACTCCTGCTCGTCAACTACCTCGCCTCTCAACTGCCCGTGCGCGGCGACGCCACCGCCGGCGGCATCTACACTCTCTCCCCGGGCACCAGGTCCATCCTCAAAAAAATCGAGGAGCCGGTCGTCCTCGACTTCTACTTCTCCAAGGACGCCGGCGGCCTGCCCGTCTCCTACAAAAACTACGGCGCCCGCGTGCAGGAAATGCTCCGCCAATACGTGCGCGCCTCCGGCGGACAGCTGACGCTCAACGTCGTCAACCCCAGGCCCGACACGCCCGAGGAGGAGCGCGCCACCGCCGCCGGCCTGCAGCCGCAGTCGGCCCCCGGCATCGGTGAACCCGTTTACTTCGGCCTGGTCGCGATCCAGGCCGACCAGCAGAAGTCCATTCCCGCCTTCAGCCCGCAACGCGAGAGTTTCCTCGAATACGACGTCTCCCAGATCATCCATTCGATCCAGCAGCTCAACCGGCCCAGGCTCGGCCTCCTGACCAGCCTGCCGCTGCAGGCCGCGCCCTTCAACCCGATGATGCCCATGGCCCGCCCGCCCGAACCCGGCCAGTTCATCGCCTCCGAGTGGGAGCGCAGCTTCGAGATCGTCCGCGTCGAGGCCTCCGCCGAAAAACTCCCCGACAACCTCGACGCCCTCGCCGTCGTCCACCCGCAGGGCGTGTCGCCAAAGCTGCAATACGCCATCGACCAGTTCATCCTCGGCGGCAAACCCGTGTTCCTCGCCGTCGATCCCGCCTCGCAGTATTTCAAGCGCCAGGGCGGCGGTCAGTTCGGCATGACGCCGCCCTCCGCCTCCAGCGACGTCCCCGACCTGTTGAAGGGCTACGGCATCACCTATGACCCTCAGAACGTCACCGGCGACCTCGACCGCGCCACCCAGGTCCAGGTCTCCGCCTCCGGCCAGGTCGCCCGCATCCCCGTGTGGATCTCGCTCGACGCTTCCGCGCTCAATTCCCAGGCCCAGCCCACCGCCCAGCTCCAGTCGCTGCTCTTCGTTGAACCCGGCAGCCTGCGCATCGCCGAAAAAGCCGGCGTCACCGTCACCAAGCTCGTCGAGACGTCCGACCGCTCGGGCGACGTGATGACCGGCACGGTCAACATGCTGCCTCCCGACCAACTCGACCGGCAGATCATCCCGTCCGGCAAACGCACGCTGGCCGCGTTGCTTCAGGGCAAGTTCACCACCGCGTTCCCCGATGGTCCGCCCGCGACGGGGGACGCCGGCAACCCGTCTCCCGCACTCAAGGAGTCCAGGACCGCTTCGACCCTCATCGTGGTGGCCGACACCGACTGGCTCCTCGACGACTACAGCGTGCGCAGGTTCAACTTCCTCGGCACCGCCGCCGCCGAACCGCTCAACGACAATCTCGCCTTTGGCGGCAACGCTCTCGACTTCCTCGCCGGCTCGCAGGACCTCATCTCCATCCGCGGCAAGGGCAACTCGCTGCGTCCGTTCACCGTCGTGCGCCGCATGGAGATCGAGGCCCAGAAAAAATACCAGGAACAACTCACCGCGCTCGAAGCCCGCATCAGCGAGACCCAGTCCAAGCTCAGCCAGTTGCAGGGCAAGGCCGCCGACGGAGGCCGCCTCGTCGCCACGCCCGAGATGCAGAAGGCCATCGATGATTTCCAGAAACAGGAAGCCGCCATGCGCCGTGAACGCCGCGAAATCCGCCGCGCCCTGCGCGAGGACATCGACTCGCTCGGCAACCGCCTGCTCGTGATCAACCTCCTCGTCACGCCCATGCTCGTCGGCGCGTTCGGCCTCTGGTTCCACCGTTCCCGCCGCTCCTGAGCCCCCGCCTTTCACCCGCTCTCCGACCATGAAGCTGAAAACCCTCCTCATCGTCGTCGCCGTGCTCGCCGCACTTTCCGGCGCCGCCTGGTTCCTCAACCGGCCCGCCCCCGCCCCGTCGGCGGCCGACCCGCGCATCGGCCAACCCGTGTTGCCCGCCGCTGTGGCCAATCAGGCCGCCCGTGTCCGCCTCGCCGACAAGGGCAGGTCCGTGCTCATCACCCGATCCACCGACTCCGGCTGGCGCGTCGCCGACTACCACGACCTCCCCGCCGACTTCTCCAAACTCTCGGCCCTGGTCAAATCCCTCGCCGATGCCAAGGTCGAGCGCCTCGTCACCTCGTCGCCCGACCGCATCACCCGACTGGAGTTCGCGGATACCACCATCACCGTGCTCGACGCCTCCGAGCGCCCGCTGCTCACCCTCACCCTCGGCAAATACGCCGAAACCGGCGGCGGCCGCTACCTGCGCTTCGACCAGGAAAACAAAGCCTACCTCGCCCGCCTCGACGCCTGGCTCGACATGGAGCCGCGCAACTGGGCCGACACGACGCTCGTGCGTTTCACCGCCGACGACATCGCCAGCCTCGCCATCGATTTTCCGGGCGAGACCTCCGTGACGCTGTCGCGTCCCGACACGAAAACCGCCTTTACCTCCGATACCACGCCGGCCGGCAAGCAGGTTAAAGTCGCCACCGCTTCTTCCCTGCTCAACACGCTCTCCGACCTGCGCTTCAGCGACACCACGTCGCCCGACGATCCCAGGGCGCTCGGCGCGCGCCGGGCGGCGCGCACCCTCACACTGACCACCTTCGGCGGCAAAACCATCGCCTTCGCCCTGGGGCGCCAAGCCGAGCGCACCGTGGTCAAAGAGGATGCCCTGCAACCGAAGCCCGCCGATTTTATCCGTGCCCAACCCAAGCCGGAGCCCTCCTCGTTGGTGGGAGATGTCACCGAACGAGTTCCCGCCGGCCCACCCTACGTTTTCATCACGCACTCCGACGCTTCGGCAACGGTCAACGGACTCATGGGCAAGCGCGCTTTTCAGATCGGCGACCATGTCCTTTCGTCTTTGCCCGCGAGCGCGGACGCGCTTTTTGAACCGGTGCCCGCCCCGAAGCCCTGATTCACACCGCTTCTGCAGTCTTCACCCCGCCTCGCGGAACCGTAGTTGACTCGTTTGCTACACTCCGTGCCTGGTGAATCACTCTCGCACTTCCTACGCGCTCTTTTTCGATGTGTCCCATCGAATGATCGCGCTCGCGTGCGCCGCGATCATCCTCCTGCTGGGCATCCTATCGGTTAGCCCCCGGCTCCACGCCCGTCTGCACGGACTGGCCGACTCGACGACGCACGAAGCTCACTCTTGCCGCGCGCCACTTCCCGACGCGCAGGAAGAAGCTGAAACCCACGATGACACCGGGTGCATCGTTTACTTTTTTCATCACGGCGTTGAAATCATCGCCGGTTCCGTGGCGCCCACTCCGCCCGTAACGTTTGAGGCACGAGTCACGGCCCCCTCATTCACAGCGGTCCTCGTGACCATCGCAGGGCGGTTGCACCCCCCGTCGCACGCCCCTCCGGCGTGCTGAAACGCCGCGACCGCCGTCACCTGTCCCTGCCGCCCAGTCGGCACCCAAGAACGGGCACGTCCCGTGCCCCGTGCATTTGCTCGCCTGTTCGCACGAGCAAGCTCTCCACGCCTCCACACTCGCAGCACCGTCGTATCGTGACGGTTGCATTCACATAACGACGAACAACCGTCCAATGCATAAACATTTCCTCTCTCCGCTACTTCTCAGCACCTCCCTCCTCGCCTCGGTTTACGCCGCACCCACCGCAGCCGAACCCACCCAGCCCTCCTCCCCGGTCATCGAGCTAGGCCGCTACGAGGTCAACGCCTCCCCCATCCATTCCCCCGCCAGCAGCCTGCTCACGTCCGTCACCATCGCCGGCTACGACCAGCTCTCCAACGAGAGCGTGGACTACCCGCTCGAACTCCTCGGCAAGATCCCCGGCCTCACCCTCACCGACTTCAACCAGGGCGTCATCACGGCCGACATCTCCATCCGCGGTTTCAACGGCGAGGGCTCCAGCCCCCACCTGCGCCTCCTCGTGGACGGCATCCCCCACAACCTCAACAACGGCTACAACGACCTCAGCCCCATCTTCCCGCTCGAGATCGAACGCATCGAAGCCGTCAAAGGCACCGCCGACCCGCGCTTCGGCCACAACGCCGTCGCCGGCTCCGTAAACGTCCACACATTCCAATCCTTCGACGGACAAAAAATCAAACTCCTCGCCGGCTCCTACGGCACCCAAGAGGGCCAGGCCATCGCCGGCTTCACCCATGACCGCTTCACGCAGACCTACTTTGTCGGCGCCCGCCACTCCGACGGCTACCGCGATCACGCCACCATCGATAAACACTCCTTTTCCGGCAAATGGTTCTACACCGGCGCCGAAGACCTGTGGCGCCTCGGCCTCTCCGCCCGCGTCCACGCCTTCGAGGCCGACGCCCCCGGCTACCTGACCTTCGCCCAATCCCGCTCCACCCCCCGGGCCTCGCCCGCCTTCTCCAACACCGACGGCGGCACCCAGGACAACCTCCAGTTCTCCCTCCACGGCGACCTGAACCCCCACCCCGACTTCACCGTATCCGCCAAAACCTACGCCCACGAGGTCCAGCGCCGGCGCTTCGTCCGCTTCACCGCCGCCGGCTCCCAGCAAGAACGCTACGAGGACGAAGTGCACACCGGCCTCATCACCTCCGCCCGCTGGCAGCCCGACAACCCGCTCTCCTTCGCCCTCGACGCCGGCGCCGAATACCACCGTCAAGACGCCGACAACCAGCGCTACTCCACCGTCTCGCGCGCCCGCACCGCCACCACCCGCAACCACAACTACCTGCTCGAAAACACCGGCGCCCACCTCGGAGCCGAGATCCGCCCCGTCTCGCCCGTCCGCCTCACCGCCGGCCTCCGCGCCGACCGCTACGACGGCGAGTTTCTCAACCGCACCAGCGGCGCCCGCACCCCCATCATCGACTACGGCACGCTCTGGCAGCCCAAACTCGGCGCCTCCTACCAGTTCCTCCCCCAAGCCCAGCTTTACGGCAGCTACGGCCGCGCCTTCCAGATCGGCTCCGGCTCATCCGCCTACTCCACCAAACCACTCGAAGCCTCCCAAAACGACGGCTACGAAATCGGCCTCCACACCACACCGCGTAAAAACCTCACCGCCCGCCTCGCCCTCTGGCGCCAAACCGCCTCCGACGAGCTCAAAACCAAAGCCGACGGCTCCGGCGACCTGGAGAACATCGGCTCCACCCTTCGCGAAGGCGCCGACTTGGAAATCACCTGGCGTCTCCGCCCAGAACTCAGCTTGTGGGCCTCCTACACCATCCAGGAAGGCATTATCACCAACCCCGGCGCCAACCCCGCCGACGCCGCCCTGCGCGACAACGAAATCGACCACGTCCCCGACTTCACCTACAAGGCCGGCGCCGACTGGGACGCCACCAAGGCCCTCACTTTCTCCGCCTCGCTCCTCGGCCAGGGCGACTATCACCTCACCACCAGCAACAACAACGGCCGCTGGGGCGACTACACCCTGCTCAACCTCGACGCCCGCTACCGCTGGAAAAAAGTCACCTTCGGAGCCTCCGTCAAAAACGTCTTCGACCGTTACCACGAATACGTCTGGTTCGACGGCACCCAAACCCTCCACTCCCCCGGCGATGGCCGCGGCTTCTACGGCACCGTCACCATCGAGTTCTAGGAGCTACGCCTTAACGGCATTGACCCGAATGGCGCTTAGTTAGGCAGGGTAGCCCCGAAGGGGCGAAACATTACAGCCTAGGGCAATGCCCTAGGAAAAAGAGAGTTATAAAGAAAAGCCCTGAAGGGGCGTTCTATTAGAAAACGCCATTCCCTAACTTTTAACTAAGCACCCTCGACGGCATTGACCCTAACCCGCCCCAAAACCTTCACCGCATGATCCTCGCCATAGCCGCCAACGAACTCCGTCTCCTGCTGCGTCGCCGCGGCTATGGCCTGCTCGTGTTCCTCTTCCTCGCCCTGCTCGTCGCCGCCGCCGCCCTCAACGCCCACCGCCAGTCCCGCGATCGCTCCACCCAGCTCTCCCTCCAACAACTCGTCCGCGAGCAATGGGAAAGCCAGCCCGACCGCCACCCCCACCGCGTCGCCCACTACGGCACCTTCGCCTTCAAGCCGCCCGGCCCGCTCGCCGCCATCGACCCCGGCGTCGATGGCTTCGCCGGCCGCGTCCAATTCCTCGAAGCCCACCGCCAAAACGCCGCCAACTTCGCCGAGGCCGGCACGCTCTCCTCCGCCTTCCGCCTCGGTGAACTCTCCCTCGCCCTCATCCTCCAACTCATCCTCCCGCTGGCCATCATCGCCTTGGGCCACCGCACGTTTGCCGACGAGGCCGACTCCGGCCGTCTCCCGCTCCTTCTCGCCACGGGCACGTCCCGCCGCACCCTCGCCTTCGGCAAACTCCTCGGCCTGGCCGCCGCCACCACCCCGCTCCTGCTCGCCGCCGCCACCGCCACCTTCTTCGCCACCGCCTCCGACCCGGCCCCTTCTGTCGACACCCCCGCCCGCCTCGCCCTCATCGCCCTCGCCCTCGCCCTCCACACCCTCGCCTGGCTCGGCCTTACCGTCTGGATTTCCGCCCGCAGCTCCACCCCGCCGCACGCCCTCGCCGTCCTCGTCGCCTTCTGGATAGTCGGCAACCTCCTGCTGCCGCGCGCCGCCGGCGCCCTGGCCGCCCGGCTCCACCCGCTCCCCGACAAAAGCTCCTTCACCGCCGCCGTCGAAACCGACACCCGCGCCCTCGGCGACTCGCACAATCCCCGCGATCCCCTCTTCGACACCTTCCGCACCGAAACCCTCGCCCGCCACGGGGTCTCCCGCGTCGAGGACCTGCCCGTCAACTGGGGTGCCCTGGTCATGGCCAAGGGCGAAGAACTCGGCGCCCTCACCTTTGCCCGCCACTTCGACACCCTCGGCCGGCGGATGCTCGCTCAGGCCGCTTTCGTCGATCACGCCTCCACGCTCTCTCCTTCACTCGGTTTCCGCCGCCTCACCACCGCCGCCGCCGGCACCGACTTGCGCACCCACCTCGCCTTCCAGCGCGAGGCCGAGGCCTACCGCTACGCCTTCATCCAACAACTCAACGCCCTCCACCGCGACAAGGTCGCCTACGCCATCGACCGCTCCGTGCGCCTCTCCTCCGACCACTGGGCCCGCTTCGCCGACTTCCAACCTTCCCCGCCCACCCTGTCCGGTTCTTTCGCCGGCACCCTGCCGCTCTGGCTCTCCCTGGTTCTCTGGGCACTCGTCCCCCTGCTCCTCCTCACCCGTCTGCGCTCCCACGCTCCATGAACCGCCTGCCCGCCCTCCTCGTTTGGGAAACCCGCCGCCTGCTGCGCAACCGCACCGCCTGGCTCGCCGCCGCCGGCCTCGTGCTCGCCGGCCTGATCGCCGTTTTCTCCGGCCTCACGACCACCTCCGCCCAACGCACCGCCGCCGACCGCCTGACCGGTCTTTACCAGGCCCAGATGGAGCGCATCGCCCGCCAGTTCTCCGGGGGCGGCGAGGCCGGCTACATCGCCTACTACACGTTTTTCCCCGCCCACCATCCCGCACCGCCCCTCGCCCCGCTCGCCCTCGGCGTGCGCGACGTCGCCCCCAACATCCACTGGGTCCGCCTGCTCGGTCTCGAGGGCCAGATCTACGAATCCGAAATCGGCAACCCCGCCCTCCAGGCCCTCGGCGGTCTCGACCTCGCCTTCGTCCTCATCGCCCTCGCCCCGCTCGCCTTGCTCGTGCTCACCCACGACTCCCTCACCCGCGACCGCGCCGCCGGCCGCCTGCCGCTGCTCGCCTCCCAATCCGGCTCCGTCACCACCCTGCTCGCCGTCCGCATCCTCCTGCCCGCAGTCGGCATTTTTTTACTGCTCGGCGCGCTCGCCGCCCTCGGCGCCTCTCTCAACAACGCGTCCTTCACCCAACTTCTCCCCTGGCTCACCGCCAGCGCCGCTTACCTCGCTTTCTGGTCAGCCGTCTCCGGCCTGCTCGCCGTCGTTTGCCGCACCCCAGCCGCCAGTCTCTCCGTCGCCCTGGCCTCCTGGGTCACCTTGGTCATCCTCGCCCCCGCCTTGCTAAACCTCGCCATCGCCACCGCCTACCCCGCGCCCGAAGGTCTCCAACTCACCGTCGCCCAACGCCAGGAAATCCACTCCGGCTGGGAT
>CAIRBK010000010.1 GCA_903876795.1 uncultured Verrucomicrobiota bacterium | reverse complement strand
GCTCGAAAGGCCAGCGCTTGCGGCGTGTTGTCAGCCCTCTCCAACTCTCGCAGGGCCGCAAGTTGCTCATCATCCAAGACCAAGGGAATAGCTCTTCTCGACATGACAAGAGCCTGTGCGAAAACTGTAATATGTAAAGATATTAAGAGGTCAGAACACTAGGCTTTCAGTTTAGAGCCGAAAGTGTAGCTGCTGGACGGATTCCCCCAACGGTCGGTCAGGAAGGGTTTCATCGCGGCAAACACTTCGGGCCGGAGCGGAGCGGTCGCGTTGTAATCCAAGTAAGTCACCGGATGTTGAAATTGAAGGGATGGGAACCTGCGGCAACGCATCAAACAGCGCTTAAATTTTCATTAAAAATTGGGGATTAAATACTTAATAACTCATTGAGCGGATCCAAACCGGGCAATTCCGGGATTCATGCTTTTTTCGGCGGTTTTGTATGCACCGGCCCGCGGTAAAGTTTTCCCGCTTCGTTCCGAATGAAGAGGAGGTGTTTTTTCCTCATGGCAGGAAAGCGCCTACATCTCTTTATTTATGCAGCTACAGCAGTCTCTTTATGCGCCGGGGAAAGGTTGGCGCACCCTCGCGGGCGATTTGCAGGCCGTCGAGGCCGGCTTGGTGCTGGTGTTCGGGCTTCGGCGATTGCTGGCGGAGTCGGCGGTGCTCACGGTGTTGCGGGAGCGGTTCCCATCGGCGCGCCTCGTGCTGGCGTCCACGGCGGGGAATTTTGCCGATACGCAGATTGAGGACGCGGCCTTGGTGTGCACCGCGATGAAGTTGGAGTCGGCCACGCTGCGCACGACGTGCGCGCACATCGGCACGGAGCCGGATTTGGGCGCGGTCTGCCGGCGCCTGGTCGCGGACTTGGCGGGCGAGGGTTTGCGGCATGTGGTGGTGTTCTCGGACGGCGGCTTGGTCAACGGCACGGTCTTGAGCGAGAGTTTTAACGCGTGTCTGCCCGCCGGGGTCTCGCTGAGCGGCGGACTCGCGGGCGACGGCACGGAGTTTGCGCAGACCCTGGTCGGTCTCGACTCGGCGCCGTCGACCGGGATGGTCGTGGCCATAGGGCTTTACGGTGAAGCCCTGCGCATCGGTTTCGGCAGCGCGGGCGGCTGGACGACGTTTGGTCCGGTGCGCACGGTCACGGCGGCGCGGAGCAATGTGCTGCACCGGTTGGACAACCGGCCGGCCTTGGAAATTTACAAGACCTACCTCGGGCCCGAGGCCGCGGCGTTGCCGGCGGCGGCGTTGCGTTTCCCTCTGTGCCTTCAGGAGCCGGGACAGGGCAACGCCATTGTGCGCACGATCCTGTCGATCGACGATGCGGCGGGCACGATGACTTTTGCGGGCGACATCCCCGTAGGCGCGCAGGTGCGCCTGATGCGCGCCTCGCACGAGGATCTCATAGCGGGAGCCGAGGAAGCCGCGCGACAGGCCGTGCAAAATGCCTCCCTGGTATTGTGCGTGAGCTGCGTGGGACGCCGCATCGTCCTGGGACATCGCACGGAGGAGGAGCTGGAGGGCGTGCGCGCCGCCTTCGGGCCGGGACCCATGCTGACCGGATTTTACTCCTATGGCGAGCTGGCGCCTTCGGGTCGCGCGGGAGCCTGTCAACTTCACAACCAGACGATGACCATCACCAGTCTCTCCGAAGTCGTGGCATGAACTACCACCCGCTGCTTCTGCGCCAGTTGCGACGCACCTACGGCGGGGAGCAAGGCGCGCCCGCCGGCTGCGAGCGCCTGCTGGAACAGGTATCCGCATCGTATGCGCAGTTTGACCATGACCGCCAGTTGACGGAGCACGTGATGGCGGTGAGCTCACGCGAGCTCGGCGAGGCCAACGCCGCGCTGCTCACGCAAAACCGGCGCAACGAATCACTGCTCGCCCGCCTCCGCCAGACGATCAGTCGCCTGCATCCCGAACAGACCGACGACGCGCGCGGCGAAGATCTGCTCTCTCTCGCGGAGACCATCGAGCGGCTGGTCGCCGAACGGCAGGCGAGCGAGTCCGCGCTGCGCCAGGCCAAGGACGCGGCCGATGCCGCCAGCCGCGCCAAGAGCGAGTTCCTGGCCAACATGAGCCACGAGATCCGCACACCGCTCAACGGCATCATCGGCACCTTGCATCTTTTAAAGGCGTCCGCGCTGGGCCTAGAGCAACGGCACTACGTCCAACTGGCCGCGTTGAGCGGCGACACTTTGCTCGCCCTCGTCAATGACATCCTCGACCTGTCGAAAATCGAGGCGGGCAAGCTCTCGCTGGAGTGCCTCGACTTCGATCTGGGGCGTCAATTGACCGATCTCGCCGCCGGCCTCGCGCTGCGCGCCCAAGCCAAGAATCTCCTGTTCACATGCACCATCCATCCCGAGGTGCCGCTGGCGCTGCGCGGTGATCCCGGACGCCTGGGCCAAGTGCTGCTCAATCTCGCGGGCAACGCCCTCAAGTTCACGCCCGAAGGCGAGGTCGCCGTGCGCGTGAGCCTGGATTCCGCGCAGCCCGACCGCGTCACGCTGCGCTTCTCCGTACACGACACCGGCATTGGCATCCCGCCGGACCGGCACGCCGATCTCTTCGACAAATTCACCCAGGTGGACGCCTCCACCACGCGCAAATACGGCGGCACCGGCCTGGGTCTGGCGATCTCCCGCCAGCTGGTGGAGCTTATGGGCGGCGTGATCGGTGTGGCCGGTCGCGAGCCGCGCGGCACCGAATTCTGGTTCACCATTCCGCTCGCCCGCCAAGCCCCGCCCGAATCCACGCCGGCCAAGGCGATGCGCACCGCTCCGAAGGTCGCAGGCTTGTTGCCCGGCCAGCTCGCCGCCCGCGTGCTGGTCGCCGAGGACAATCCCATCAACCAGGAGATCGTGCGCGGCCTGCTCGGCATGATCGGCCTGCGTCCCGACATCGCCAACAACGGCCTTGAGGCCGTGCAGGCCGTCAACGACCGCGCCTACGACCTCGTTTTCATGGACATGCAGATGCCCGAACTCGACGGCTACGAAGCCACGCAACGCATCCGTGCGAGCGGCCGAGACCGCCTCCCGATCATCGCCATGACCGCCAACGCGCTCACCGGCGACCGCGAAAAATGCCTGGCTGCCGGCATGGACGACTACATCGCCAAGCCCATCGACACCGCCCAGATCATCGCCGTCCTGCGTCGCCTGCTGCCCGTGCAAGACTGAACAGCCGCCCCGCGACTGCACGTGTTCATTCAGAGTCCCCCGGAAAGGCCGATATAAAAGACTTCTACATGATAAACGGCCCCTCCTCAGATCCTGCCACCCTGCTGACGGTTTTACTGCAGCACGCGCCCGAGGCCATTTACTTCAAAGACCGCGAAAGCCGCTTTGTTTGCGCCAGCCAGAACCTGGTGCGCTATCTCGGCGGCACCATGATTGAGGACATCATCGGGCGCACGGACGCCGATTTTTTCGGAGAAGACCACGCCAAGGCCGCCCGGCGCGACGAACTGGAAATCATGCGCACCGGCCAACCGATGCTCAACCGCGAAGAACGCGAGGACTTCCCCGACGGCACCGTGCGCTGGTCGCACACCTGCAAGTATCCCCTGCGCAACCACCGCGATGATATCGTCGGCACCTTCGGCATCTCCCGCGACGTCACCCTCATCCACGAGGCCCAGGAGCGCCTCCGGCAAGCGACCGATCTGCTGGCCGCCGCCGGACGCATCGCCCGCCTCGGTCACTGGCAAATCGACGCGGCTACGCCCGACATCTTTTGGTCCGAGATGACCTACGAACTCCACGGCGTGCCCGTAGGCACCCCGGTGACGCGCGAACAAGCGCTCGCCTATTACGACCCCGCCGATCGGGCGCGGCTTGATGCCGCTCTCGATGCCGCTCTCGCCACCGGCACGTCCTTCGACATCGAGCTGCGGCTGCGGCTCGCGGCAGATCGCCAGCTGTGGGTTCGCATGAAGGGCGAGGTTCTCCACGGGGCCGGCCACGCCCGTCGCGTCACCGGCATCCTCCTGGATATCGACACGCTCAAACGCACCGAAGAGCTCCTGCGCGAACGCAACCAGGCTCTCGAAGCGGCCACCGCTCGCGCCGAGCAATTCGCCCGCGAGGCGCAGGCCGCCACCCGCGCCAAGGCCGATTTTCTGGCCAACATGAGCCACGAAATCCGCACACCGCTCAACGCCGTCATCGGCATGGCCGAACTGCTCCTCGGCACCCCGCTCTCGCCCCGGCAACGTGATTTTGCCAACACCGTGCGCACCAGCAGCGACGCACTGCTCGCATTGCTCAACGACATCCTGGACTTTTCCAAGATCGAGTCGGGCAAACTCGATCTGGAACGCGCGCCGTTCCACCTGCGCGATTGCGTCGAAAGCGCTCTCGACATCGCCGCGCGCCCGGCGGCGGCCAAGGGCTTCGACCTTTTCTGCGAACTCGACCCCGATCTGCCGCCGCTGCTGGAAGGCGACGTCACGCGCCTGCGGCAGGTGTTTATCAATCTGCTCGGCAACGCGGTGAAGTTCACCGAGCGCGGCGAGGTGCTCGTCACCTGCCGGCGACGCACCTTGGACGGAGGCCTTGCGTGCCTGCATGTATCCGTGCGCGACACTGGCATCGGCATACCCGATGATCGCCTGGATCGCCTCTTTAAAACCTTCAGCCAGGTGGACGCTTCCACCACGCGGAAATACGGAGGATCCGGCCTCGGCCTGGTGATTTGCGAGCGACTGGTCACAATGATGGGCGGCCGCATCTGGGTTGAGTCGGTCGTCGGGCAGGGTTCCGATTTTCAATTTGAAATCCCGCTGCACGCCGTCGCGCCGGTCCTTCCCGTCGAGGCCGACGAGGCGGCACATCAGCCCGGCGGCCGCATTCTTATCGTCGGAGGTGGCGCCACCCAGCGTCGCATACTCGCGCGGGAAACCGCCGGCTGGGGACTCAGCCCGGTCGAGGTTTCCGACGTATCGGAAGCGTTGGCCGAGCTGGCTTCGGCCGACCGGGGCGCGGTGCTCGTCATCGATCTGGCGGCACCCGGTTTGGATGCGCCCGCTTTCATCGATGAAATCCGGCGACATCCCGATGGCACAAGTCTCCCCATAATCGCGCTCGCCTCGCTGAGCAACAACCAGAACCTCCTCGCCGAGAAACCCGGCGTTCGCGTGATTTCAAAGCCAGCCAAGCTGCGCGTGTTGCGCGAGGCCTTGTGCGCGCTGTTGCCCCGGACGACGGCGCCCGCTGCGACCACCGACGTCGCTCCTCCGAGCTCGCAAAAACCCGGCGAGTGCCAGCCCTTGCGTATCCTCATCGCCGAGGACCAGGACGTGAACCGAGAGGTCGTCACGCTCATGCTCCAATACCTCGGCTACACCTGCGACTTTGCCGCTGACGGAAAACAGGCGTTGGCGGCGGTCGAGCGTCAGAGCTACGACGTGGTTTTTATGGACGTGCAGATGCCCGAGATGGACGGTCTCGAAGCCACCGCGCACCTCTGCCAACGCCACGACCTCGCGCATCGCCCGTGGATCGTCGCCATGACCGCCAACGCACTCGCCGGCGACCGCGAGACGTGCCTGGCGACGGGGATGGACGACTATATCAGCAAGCCGGTCTCCATCCCGATGCTCGCCCAGGCGCTCGAACACGCCGCCGCACAGCTCCCGTTGCGACGCAACAACCGGAGCCCGCCCAGCGCGTAGCCGGCCGGGCGGTCATTTCCCTTCGACGTCCAAGCCGCGCACCCGCGAGCCATCGGTGACTCGATCTCCCGGATACACGACCACGCTTTCGCCGGCGTTCAGGCCCGCGACCACCTGCGTCGCGAGGCCGTTTGATGCGCCGACCCGCACCGAGCGCAGCCGGGCGCGACGGCCTTCGATCACAAAGGTCTGCCATCCGCCGGCCCGCTGGAACAAAGCCCCGGCCGGCACACGGAGCACGTTGTCGCCCGACCAGCGCACGATGCGGGCCTCCACGCGGAAGCCGTCGCCGAGCGTCGCGCGCGCGGCCGGCGGGTCGATCAAGTCCGCGATCACGTAAACGCGCTGCTCTTCCACGCCGAGCGCGGAGATCTTGGTGAAGGCAGACGGCTCGACCAGGCGCACGCGGGCTTCGAGGGCTTGGGCACCGCCCCAGTTTTCCAGCAGCACGCGGGCGCCAGGCGAGATGGCGGCGCCGTCGCGTGAGAGCACGTCGATGCGCACCTCCAGATCAGCCGGGTCGCCGACTTCGAGCAGGGGCGTGCCGGCGGGCAATGCACGGGCGCTTTCCTGCAACACGCGCAGCACGCGTCCGCCCACGGGCGAAACGATTTTCAACGCGGCGCCGTCGCCGCCTTCGCCCGGCTGAGCGCGGATGAGCACGGCGCGCGCCTGCTCCAGCTCGTAGTCGGCCACCTGCAGGCCGAAGCCGGCGGCGCGTTCCTCCTGGTTGGCGACGCGTTCGTTGGTGAGCGCGAGGTCGAGTTCCTGCCGGCTGGTGATATTCTGGTCAAACAGCGCCTGGGCGCGCGCGAGTTCGGCGAGCGCCTGCGCCAGCGTGGCGGCCGCGCCGGTGTGGCGCGCGGCGGCCTGTTCGCGAGAACTCTCCGCGCCGCGCACGCGGGCCCCGGCCTGGGCGAGGGTGCGGGCGTCGAGCAAGTCGGCCCCGCCGGTCTCCAGGACGGCGAGCACGGTCACGCCGGCCTCGACGGGATCGCCGGCCTTGAGATCGATGCGGCGGAGGTGTCCGCCGGCGGGGCTGGAGACGACGTAGCGGTTGCGCACGCGCGTCTGGCCCTCCTCGTCCACGGTGACGAGGAGCGGGCCGGTCGCCGCGACGGAAGTCTCGACCGGGAGCGCCCGCGGCCAGAGTCCGGCGACGATCAGCATGACGAGCAGCGCGGCTCCGGTGACAACCGGCCAGCGGCGGCGTCTCGGCGCGGGAGCGGCGCCGCCGTCGAACGGGGCGGGGGAGGCTTCGGGAGTCGGCTTCATGGTTTGAGTAGTTTTGGAAATGATACGAAAAAACGTGAAGATCAATCGCGGGCCTTGAGCGCGCCGACCAGGTCGAGTTGGTCGAGTTTGCGGCAGGCGAGGACGGCCGAGGCGGTTGTGGCGACGGCGACGACCAGCACGGCGAAGGCGTAGTTGGCGGGCGTGAGGACGAGGGGCAGGCGCACGGTCTCGGTGTTGACGCCGGCGAGGAGGGCCCTGGCCATGAGCGAGCCGAGGACCAGGCCGGCGGGAAGGGCGGCCAGCGTGAGGATGACGAGCTCGCCCACGAGCACGCCGCCGACCTCGCCGCGCGAGAAGCCCAGCACGCGCAGGGTGGCGAGCTCGCGGGCGCGTTCGGAAAGCGAGATGCGCGCGCTGTTGTAAACGATGCCGAAGGCCACCGAGGTCGCAAAAATCAGGTAGATCGTCTGGATGATGCCGATGCTCTCGGCGGTGGTGCGGCGGAAGCTGTCGCGCATGGCTTCCTTGATGGCGACGCCGGAGGACTGCGGGGTGTTTTTCACGGCGACGAGAAAATCATCCCAGCGGCCCGAGGCGACGGTGAGACGCGCGCCGTTGATGCGGTCGCCCTCGCCGAGCAGGCGGTTGAGGGCGTCCATGTCCATGTAGGCGGCGACGCCGGCGAAATCCTCGGCGAGGCCGGTCACGGTCGCGGAGCGCTCGGGGCGCCGGCCTTGCAGCACGCGCACCACGACGTCGTCTCCGGGGGCGAGCCCGAGGGCGTCGGCGAGCGCCTTGGACAACACCAGGCCCTGCGGCGGCAAGGTGATGCGGCGGCCGTGAGCATCGATCACGCGCGAAAGCGAGGCGTCGGCCGGCAAGCCGGACAGGCCGAGCCGGCGCGAGCGGTTGCCCGACCGAAGCTCGACGGCCACGGACCGGAACGGCTCGGCGTGGATCACGCCGGGCAGCGAGCGGAAGTCCGCGATCGCCCGGGCCGGACCCGGCTCGACGAGGGACACGGTCACGGTCTGGCGTTGCGAAACATCCCACTGGAAATCGAGGACGTAGGCGATGCCGTCTCGAAATGAATTCGGGATGACGAGGATGCCGGTGGCCAGCGCCAGGGCGATGCTGGTGAGGGCGGCCTGGAAGGGCTTGCGCTCGATGTTGCGCAGGGACATGCGGAGCGAGACGCCGAACCAGCGGGTCACGCCGATGCGCTCGAAAAAGGCGGGGCGGAAACTCGCGGGCGGCTCGGGTCGCATGGCTTCGGCCGGGGACAGCGCGACCACCTGGCGCACCGCGCCGAGCACGCCGACAAAGGCCGCGGCCGAGCTGGCGAGGGCGGCCGCGACCAGCGCGCCGCCCGCGAGGTGGAAATCCAGCGCGGGGAAACGAAAAAACAGGTGATACCTGAGCACGAGTTTTTGCCCGAGCAGCCAGCCGCCGAGCGCGCCGGCGGAGGTGCCGAGCGCGACGATCACAAAGGCAAACTTCACGAAGTGGAGCGCGATCTGCCGGTGGGTGAAACCGAAGGCCTTGAGGATGGCGATCTGCTCGCGTTGCAAGGTGATCTGCCGGCTCATCACGGCGTGCGTCATGAACGCGGCCACGCCGAGGAACACGAGGGGGAAGCCAACCGACAGGCCGGTGAGCACGCGTATCTCGTCGCTCACGCGCACGTCGGACGGGTGGTCCTTGCGGCCATAGGCGCCGAGCCCGCCGAACGGTTCGAGCACGCGGTCGAGTCCGCCGATCACGGCGCGCTCGCTGGCGCCGGGGGCGAGGGTGAGGGCGACGGTGTTAAACGCGCCCTTGAGGTTGAAGGCCTCGGCGAGCTCGTCCTGGCGCATCCAGAAGACGCCGAAGCTGCGGCTGTCGGGCAGCGCGGCGCCGGGCTGGGCCTCGAACACGAACTGCGGGGCGAGCACGATGCCGACGACGCGCAGGGTGATCTTGCGGCCGTTGAGGATGGCGGCGACGGCGGCGCCGGGGCGCAGGTTATGGGCGTCGGCAAACGCCTCGCTGACGAGCGCCTCGTGGTGTCCGCCGGGGGCGAGCAGGCGGCCGGCGCGGAGAAACGGGCGGTTGAGCGCGGGTTCGCGGCGGTCGGGCAAGGAATTGATCAGGCCGTTGGCGGGCTGGAGGAGACCGGGCAGGTCGAGCGTGACCTGGGCGGCGACGGACGTCTCGACCGCGGCGACGCCGGGCAGGGCGGCGATGCGATCGGCGACAGCCTGCGGGGCGCGCTTGAGGGAGGCAAAGACCTGGGCGAAACGGTGGCCCTCGTAATAATTCGCGCGGGCGGTGTTGAGCGAGAGGATGAGACTGCGCGTCATGATCATCATCGCGAGGCCGCAGGCCATGACGAGGGCCACGGCGAGGGCCTGGGATTTGAGCGCGCGCAGGTCGCGAAGGAGCTTGAGATCGAGGAGACTCATCGCGCGGGCGGCCGGGATTACCAGGCGAGTTCCTCGACGGAGCGCCGGTGCGGATTGGGCCGGGCGTGCTGGAGGTGACCGTCGGAGAGCGTGAAGACGCGGTCGGCGATGTCGGCGATGACGGCGTTGTGGGTGATTACGGCGGTAAGGGTGCCGAGCTCGCGGTTGATGCGCTCGACGGCCTGGAGGACGGTGATGCCGGTCTTGATGTCGAGGGCGCCGGTGGGCTCGTCGCAGAGGAGCACCTCGGGGCGTTTGGCGATGGCGCGGGCGATGGCGACGCGCTGCTGTTCCCCGCCGGAGAGCTGGGCGGGGAAGTGGTCCATGCGGTTCTCCAGGCCGACGAGCGCGAGGGCTTCCTCGGGTTTCATCGGGTGTCGGGCGATCTCGGTGATGAGGGCGACGTTTTCGCGGGCGGTGAGGCTAGGGATGAGGTTGTAGAATTGGAAAACGAAGCCGACGACATCGCGCCGGTAGCGGGTGAGGCCGGCCTCGTCGGCGCGCCCGAGATCCCAGCCGCGGTAGCGGAGCGAGCCGCCGGTGGGCGTGTCGAGTCCGCCGAGGAGATTGAGCAAGGTGGATTTGCCCGAGCCGGAAGCGCCGAGCAGCACGACGAGTTCGCCGGAGAAAAGATCCAGATCGACCTCGCGGAGCGCGTGGACCGCGGCGGTGCCGGCGCCGTAGGTTTTGGCGAGGCGGCGCACCTCGAAAACCGGGGCGGCGCCGCCGGAGGCGGAAGGAGATGAAGGCATGACGCGGACGTTGATTACTCATCATCGGGGCGGAAGCCGCGGATTGCAAAGCCGCTTACGCGGCCCGGGATAGAGGAGTTTCGGGCCGGACGAGGTTCAGGTTTGCGCGCAAGCGGCGGATGTGGAGCAATGGCCGGCCAAACCTGTTACGCATTCATGACCGGCAGGCCTTTCACCTTTCTGGTTGGTTTTATCGCGGCGATATTGGCGCCGGCGACGCAGCGGGCCGCGCCGGCGGCGGCCGAGACGGTGTCCGCTCCCGTGTTGTTGCAACGCGGACCGTTTGACGTGCTCTGGACGCTGCCGGTCAACGTGCCGGTGCGCGGGTTGTTCGTGCTCGGCTCGGGCGACGGAGGCTGGAGTTATTGGGAGACGCGAGCGGCCGATCATCTGGCGCGGCGCGGCTGGGCGGTGGCGGGCGTGGATTTTGCGAAGTATGCGGAGCAGGATTTTTCGCAGGAGATTTTGGCCGGGGACTATGCGGCGCTGGTGGCGGAGCTGTCCCGGCGCGCGGGACCGGCCCGGGGCGAAAGCGAGCCTGCGCCGCCGGTGGTTTACGGCGGGTGGTCGATGGGCGCCGAGCATTCGCTGCCGGCGGCTGCGGTTTTGAAGACGCGGCCCAAGACGCTGCGCGGACTGCTGCTGGTCGCGCCCGGGGAACGCGGGCGCTACGGATTGCACACGGCGGACAAGCTCGGCATCAAGCCGACCGGGCGGGGCACGTTTTCGCTGGCGGATTTCGCCGGTCAACTCGGCGGGCTCCGTCTGGCGCAACTTCATGCGGGGCTCGATCCGCTGGATTCGACCGACTGGTATCATGGCCTGAATCTGGATCTGAAGCTGTGGACGTATCCGCGGGCGTTTCACGATTTCGACAACGCGAGCGACTCGTTCCTCGGGCTGGTGGACGAGGCGCTGGCATGGGTGGTCGCGCGGCAAGAGCCGCGGGAGGAAAAGCCATGAGCGGTCCTCCGTCGCCCGGCCACCGCCCGCGCGGCCTTTGGGCGCGCTCGGTGGCCATCGTGGTGGGGTTGTCGGGCCTGCTGCACCTGGCGGGCGCCCTGCACCCGCCGAGCCACTGGATGGCCGATCAACTGGAGCACTGGACGCCCTTCCACATCGCGATGGAGTCGCAGGTGCTGCTGGTGCTCAGCGCGTGCGGCCAGCTTGCGCTCGGTCGCGGGCTGTGGCGCGGGAAGCTCACGGCCTGGTGGGGCACGCTGTTGGTGCTGTTGGTCACGCCGCTGCTGCACTTCGGGAAAGATTTCGAGTGGGAGCAGGCCGCGGCCAGCCTGCTGCCGCTGGGACTGCTGGTCTGGCAACGGAAGCACTTTGTCGCCAAATCCGACCGGAGTTCGCTGCGCTGGGCGTGGATCGTGGGAGTGCCGGCGTTCTTCGCCCTGCTGACGTTCGGGTATTTCGCGGTGAGGCGCTTCGGCGCGCAGATCGACGGCGACACCTCGACGGCGCGGACGTTGCAGGCGGTCCTGGAGCTGATTTTTCTCCAATCGACGGATACGCTGCGCGCGACGACCCAGCAGGCGCAGGCGGTGTTTTTCACGGTGAGTTTCGGCGGGGCGGCCTACGGGTTGTTCATGCTGGCGTTGTTGCTGCGTCCGGTCCTGCCCGGGCGCGCGCCCACGCCGGTGGAGCAGCAGCGCGTGCGCCGCATCATCGACGAGCACGGAAGCAACCCCTTCGACGAGTTCGCGCTGACCGAGGACAAGCGCTACTTTTTCTCCTCCACGAACCGCTCGGTGGTGGTGTTCGCCCTGTGGCGCAACTACGCGCTCACCCTGAGCGATCCCATCGGCCCCGACGACGAACGCGGACGGGTGATCGCCGAGTTTCTGGCTTATTGCGAGGAACAGGACTGGGAACCGGTGCTTTACGAAGTCGGTCCCGGGCACCTCGCGCTCTACGAGCAGTTCGGCTTCAAGATCCGCAAGATCGGCGAGCAGGCGCGCATACCCCTGGCCGGCTACTCGCTTCGCGGCAGCCGGTTCCAGGACCTGCGCACGGCGTGCAACCGCGCGGCGCGCGAGGGGTTCAGCTTTCGCTGGTATCCGGCGGACGGACCGGTGGACAAGGCGGTCGAGGCGGGCCTGCGGCAGACGTCGGAAGCCTGGCTGCAGGCCAAGCACGGCCGCGAGATGGCGTTCGACATGGGGAGGTTCGACATCGACGAAATCCGGCTGCGCGGGGCGGCGGTGGCGCTCAACGCCGAGGGACGCGTCGAGGCGTTCGCCACCTGGCTGCCGTATAAAAAAGGCCGCGGTCGCTGCATCGATCTGATGCGCCAACGCTCGTCGATGCCCGGGCTGATGGACTTCGTGATCACCGAGTCGATCAAGACCTTTCAGGCGCGCGGGCTGGAGGAAGTGTGCCTGGCCAACGCGCCCCTGGCCAACACGGCGCCGCCGGAAAATTCCCACGACCGGGCGATGCGTTACATCTACCAAAACTTCAACCGGCTCTACGGCTACAGATCGCTGTTTGAGTTCAAAAAGAAATACCAGCCCGAGTGGCACGGGTCGTATCTGGCGTATCGTAGCACGGCGAAGCTCCCGTGGATCGGCTACGCGATGGTGAGCATCCACGTGCCGGGCGGCCTGTGGAAACTCCTGCGGTCGTAAAAAAGGCGGCCCCCCGCGGGGCCGCCGGTGGCGGTCTCACTGCGGCCGGCGAAGAGGTTATTCGGCGGGTTCGCCGGAGCCGGTCACGGAAGTGCCGCCGGTGACGGTGACCTTTTCCATGATCGCGGCGGTGAGCTTGGCGGCGAGCTCGGGCTTCTCGCGCACGGCCTGCTTGGCGGCGTCGCGGCCCTGGCCGATCAAGTCGCCCTGGAAGGAGATCCACGCGCCTTTTTTCTCCAGGATTTTGTGTTCGATGCCCAGGTCGATGATCGAGCCGGATGCGGAGATGCCCTCGTCGTACATGATGTCGAACTCGCACTCGGTGAAGGGCGGGGCGATCTTGTTTTTGACAACCTTGAGCTTGGTGCGGTTGCCGATGACCTTGCCGTCGGGGGTTTTGATCTGGTCCTTACGGCGGATGTCGATGCGGATCGAGGAGAAGAACTTCAGCGCGCGGCCGCCGGAGGTGGTCTCGGGGCTGCCGAACATGACGCCGATCTTTTCGCGAATCTGGTTGGTGAAAATGCAGATGCACTTGGTCTTGCTCACGACCGCGGTGAGGCGGCGCATGGCCTGCGACATGAGGCGGGCCTGCGAGCCCATGGTGAGGTCGCCCATCTGGCCGTCGAGCTCGGCCTTGGTGATGAGGGCGGCGACGGAGTCGATGACGATGACGTCGATGGCGTTGGAGCGGATGAGAGTCTCGGTGATGTTGAGCGCGTCTTCGCCGGAGTCGGGTTGGGAGACGAGCAGGTCGTCGACTTTGACGCCGACGACGCGGGCGTATTTGGGGTCGAGGGCGTGTTCGACGTCGATGAAGGCGGCGAGGCCGCCGCGGCGCTGGGCCTCGGCGATGACGCTCAAGCAGAAGGTGGTTTTGCCGGAGGACTCGGGGCCGTAGATCTCGATGATGCGGCCGCGGGGGAGGCCCTTGCCGCCGAGACAGAGGTCGATGGCGAGGGAGCCGGTGGAGACGGTTTCGACGGCGAGCTTGTTGTTGTCGCCCAGGCGCATGATGGAGCCTTCGCCGAATTGTTTGGTGATGGCGCTGACGGCGAGTTCGACGTTTTTGCGGGCGGTGGCGTCGGGCGCGGCGACGGCGGTGGTGGTGGTCTTGGCGGGAGCGGCTTTGGACATATGCGTGAGGAGCTGACGGGTGTGTTTTATGGTTTAGGAAGCGAGGCAACCGCCTCGCTGCAATAGGCGGCCAACGTGAAGCGCGGGCCTTGGCGGAAGCAAGCCAAGCGTGGCGAATGCGGCGATTTTTATGCAGGGGACCGCAGCCCGGGGTGCTTGGGGTCGGGACCCCGGCATCGGGGCTCGACTCGGGCCGGTCGGCGATATTCATAACGAGTGTCGCCGGCCGGACACGTCGTCCTGCGGGCGGCGGTCAACCCTCCAGTAATCACATGACGCTGATTCTTTTTTTCACGGTTCTCGCGATTGTCGCGCTTGGAGCCTCGTTTTTGATCACCTTGCCGACGGCCGGGCGCGCGGCGTTGCTGGTGTTGGCGCTTTCGCTGTTCGGCTTCGGACTGGTCGTTGGCTCGTCAGTCGTGGTGGATGAAAACGAGGTAGGCATTGTCCATCGCCAGTTTTTCGGCAAGCCGCTGCCCACCGGACAGATCATCGCCCGCGACGGCGAGATGGGACCGCAAGCCCAGATTCTCGGCCCCGGCTGGCACTTCGGGTATTATCCCTTCACCTACCAGGTGCGCATCGACCGGGTGATCACGGTGCCCTCGGGCCAGGTGGGTTTTGTGACCGCCCGGGACGGCCAGCCGCTTCCCGAAAACGAGATGTTCGCCCCCGCCTGGGACAGCGCGCAGGACATGCTCAATCCCGTCACCTTCCTGGCCAAGGGCGGCCGGCGGGGTCCGCAGACGACCATCCTCACGCCCGGCACCTACCGCTACAACACCGCCTTGCACGAGGTGAAAGCCATCTCCGCCCTGCAGGTGGCCGCCGGCACGGTCGTTGTCATCAAGAGCAACTCCGGCCTGCGCTCCAAATCCGGCGATCCCCGGGCCGACCTCGTCAACGGCGTGCCGCTGGTGCCTCGCGATCACATCGGCGTGTGGGCCGAGCCGCTCACGCCCGGCGGGTATTATCTGAACACCTACGCTTACGTGCCCACCGTGGTGAAGACGACCCAGCGCACCTACACCTACCAGGCCGCCGGCAACAGCAAACCGACCGCTCCGGCCCGCGCCGCCAAGAACGCCCCGGGCGCAGCCGCCTCGTCCGGCTCCGACGACTGGTCGGTCTCCGTGCGCTCGAAGGACGGCTTCTCTTTCCCGGTCGATGTGCGCGTCGCCTGCGCGGTCGAGGCCAAGAACGCACCGTACCTGGTCGCGCTCCTTGGCGACCCGGATTCCGTGGTGCAGGACGAGCAGGAGGATGAGAAGCTCGAGGTGCTGGAGGCCCGCATCATCCTGCCGGCCGTGCGCGCGATCTTCCGCAACGTGGCCGAGACGATGAACGCGCTCGAATTCGTAAACCGCCGCAGCGAGATCGAGGCGCTCGCCACCCGGCGCATCACCGCCGAGCTGGCGCGCTACCGGGTGACGTGCGACGGCGTCTATGTGGGCAACATCCACCTCGACGCCAGCCCCGCCGGGCAGCAGCTCCTGGCCACGCAGACCGACCGCGAAGTCGCCCTGAACCAGCAGAAACTCTACGAGCAGCAGAAGCAGGCCGAGGAGTCCCGCGCCCAACTGGTGCGCGCCCAGGAGGAGGCCGAGCAGCAGCGCCAGCTCGCCGCCGCCGAATACAAGGTCCGCGTCGAGGGCGAAAACGCCAAGTCCCAGGTCGTGCGCGCCAAGGGCGAGGCGGAGTCCCAGGTCATCATCGGCGAAGGCCGGGCCAAGGCCTACAAGCTGCTCGTCGAGACGCTCGGCCAGCAGCAGGTCGCCCAGCTCGAAATCCTGAAGCTCGTGGTCGAGGGCAAGGTCCAGATCACCCCGCAGGTCATGGTCTCGGGCCAGGCCGCCGGCGGCACCCTGGACGCGCTGGCCGGCACGTTGCTGCGCCAGACCGCGCCCGCCGCGCCGGCCGACAAATAAACCTCAACCTCCCGGAAAACTCCTCTCCCGCCATGCGCCTCCTCCTGTTTGTTTCCGCCTTTGGCATTCTCCTGAGCATCGCCGTGTTGATCGGCGTGATCATCAAGGCCCGCAAGGACGCCGCCCCTCCCGCGCCGCGCAAACGCTGGGAATGACCGGCGGCAAGGTGTGTCAGTGCCCACCGGGGGCCCCGGCCGGCTTGAAGGCGGCGGCGAAATAGATCGCCCCGAGGATGAACGCGAAGCTCACGAGGTAATTCCACGTGAGCTTCTCCTTGAGCACCAGCCAGGCGAACACCACGAACACCGAGAGGGTGATGGCCTCCTGGAGGATCTTGAGCTGGTAGCCCGTGAAGGTGCCGCTCAGGTAGCCGGCGCGGTTGGCGGGAACCATCAGGCAATACTCGAAGAAGGCGAGGCCCCACGAGAAGAGGATGATCGCGAGGAGTGATTTGCCCTCGAGGAACTTGAACTTCAGGTGGCCATACCACGCGAGCGTCATGAAGACGTTGGACGCGACGAGCAGCAGGATGGTTTTCATGGGTGATGGATAACTGCGGTGAATCGGCCGGATTGATTGGGTGCGGGTTCGCGCTGAAGCGTCAACGCGGGCTCCGCGTGAAGGGCGGTCAACTTTAAAATTGCCACGCCGGATTGCTTCCCGAGTAAACGCGTGAGGCGAAAAATCACCGCATTGATAATCGTGGCGGGCGTCGTTTTGGGGTTGGTGGCAGGGTTGGGTTTGGGGTGGTTTCGCCGGGTAACGCTGCCGACGGTGTTGTCATCTTGGGCGGTTCCCGGTGGCGACCGCGAAGTCATCAAAACCACGCCGTTGGCGCAGGCGGCATCCGCGAACCAGACGCGGCCGAACAGCAACGTGACGCAGTTTGTCTGGCGCTTCGCAGCCTTGATGCCGATGGTTGCTTACCCTAAGACCGGCCCGATGCAGAACGACTTGGACAATTTAACGAACGATCCTTGGTTTTCGACCGCAGGCGGGCGCCATGTGGAGGCGAAGGTCGCCGTGCCGTCTTACACCAGGGGAAATCGTTTATGGTTCTGACCCACGAGATGGCCCATGATTTCCGCTGTCCGCACGATCACGCCGCTGCAGGAGCGACCGACGGGGAGGGTGTTTTCCGCTACGGGCATCGTCATGATTACGGGGGGCAGACGGCCGGCGACCTCGTGTCTTATGTGGGTGGAGCCGGGCTGAGCGCATGAATGGCTGGTTGCGGCGTTCACTGGTTGGTCGCTGGAGGTTTCCCCATGGGTGCCTGCTGGTCGCGGCTTTCACGGTGGGCGTGGCCATTTTGCCGGGGGGGAACGAGGCCATGATTTATCGCCGTGAGGCGATCGCAGGCGGCGAGTGGTGGCGGTTGTGGACCGGGCACGGCGTGCATTATGGCTGGCTGCACTTGGTGGTAGATACGGGGTTGTTTGTGATTATCGGCAGGGTTCTGGAGCGACAACGGCCGCTGGGATTCCGGGTGGCCTTGGTGGCGATGCCCGTCTGGGTCTCGGCGGTGTTGTTTTATTTCGATCCGGACATGCCGCGTTATGCGGGGTTATCCGCGCTTAACGTGGGATTTCTGGTGTTTCTTTCAGGTATCAACTGGCAGGCGGACTGGCGGGATTGGTTTTGGCCGTCGATCCTCGGGCTGCATGTCGTCGAGGCGGTGATCGAGTTGTATGCCGGGCATGGCATGGTGGTTTTCGACGACCCTTCGGTGCGCATCTCCACACTCGCCCATGTAGCCGGGGCGGTCTTCGGGCTGTTGTGGTGGGCAGGCGTCAACTGGACCGCCCGGCGGCGTCGCCACCGGGCTTAGGTTCAGCGGTGATAGTCCCGGAACCACTCGACGAACGCCCGCAGGCCTTCGGCGAGCGGGGTGCGCGGAGCGTAGCCGAGCGCGGCTTGCACGCGGGTGAGGTCGGCGCAGGTCTCCACCATGTCGCCGGGCTGGGGACCTATCAGCTCGATCTGCGCCTTGCGGCCGAGCAGGGACTCCAGTTCGCGCACGAAGTCCACGACGTTGACCGGGTGGTTGTGGCCGAGGTTGAACACACGGCAGGGCGGGGCGTCGGCGAAGGCCGTCGGCGGGGTGCGCATGGCAGCGAGCACGCCGGCGACGATGTCATCCACATAGGTGAAATCGCGGCGGTTTTTGCCGTGGTTGAAGAGCTTGATCGGCTTGCCCTCGGTGATCGCCTTGGAGAACAGGATCGGCGCCATGTCGGGGCGGCCCCAGGGACCGTAGACGGTGAAGAAACGCAGGCCGGTCAGCGGCAGACCGAAGAGGTGGGCGTAGCTGTAGGCGGTGACCTCGTTGCTCTTCTTGGTCGCGGCGTAGAACGAGAGCGGGCTGTCGGTGCGCTGGTCTTCGTGGAAGGGCGTGACCGCGCCGCCGCCGTAGACGCTGCTGGAGGAGGCGTAGACGACGTGGCGCGGCGGGCGTTCGCGGGCGGCGTCGAGCACGGAGGAAAAGCCCACGAGGTTGCTGTGCGTGTAGGCGGCGGGGTTCTCCATGCTGTAGCGCACGCCGGCCTGCGCGCCGAGGTGGACCACGTAATCGGGCGCAAACGAGAGGTAGAGCTCGCGGAAACGCGCGGCGTCGGCGAAGTCGGCCTCGACAAAGCGGAACGCGGGCAGCCCGGCCAACTGCGCCAGGCGCGCGCGTTTCAACGCGACCGGGTAGTAGTCGTTGAGGTTGTCCAGCCCGAGGACCTCGCAGTCGCCGGAGGCGGCGAGCTGGCGGGCGGTGTGGTAGCCGATGAAGCCGGCGGCGCCGGTGACGAGGACTTTCATGGTTTTAAAGGTTGGGTTGGGGCTTGGCCGCAGGCTTGCCCGGGCGCAGCCAGAAATACGCCAGCGCCTCGGCCGCGATGAAGACGACGGCGCCGGCCCAGATGACGTCGGATAAAAAGTGTCCGCCTTGCACGATGCGGGCCCAGCCGATGGCCGCACCCATGACCACGCCCGCCGCGAGGCTGGCGTGCGCGAGCACCGGGCGGCGGCCGCGCCACACAAAATACCCGGCCAGCAAATAAAAGCCCATCGAGGCGTGGCCCGAGGGGAAGGATTTGCGGCCTTCCGCGACCGGACCGATCGCGCCGGCGGTGATGTAGGTCGCCGGCCCGCCGAACTCCGCTATCTGCTTCGGACGCGGGCGGCCCCAGTGGTCCTTGCCGACGGCGTTCACCAGCAGCCCGGGGCCGAGGATCATGAGCAGGGGGAAAAACCACGCGGCGCGCGCGGCCGGCGATCCCCGGGCCGGTCCGAAGAGGCTCTTCAGGCCAACCGCGAATCCGCCCACCGCCAGGGCGGTCGCCAGCCACGGGCCGTAATCGTAGAGCGCCCGGGGCGGGCCGCTTTCGCCCTGCGGCCAGCCTTGGCCTTCGACGTAATAACGGGCGGCGAGGGCGATGTCGCCGCCGGTGCGCGCCAGCACCACGCCGGCGAGCGCGGCGATCACGAAGACGATCAGGCAACGGGCGAGGCTGTTCATGGGGCGGGGGCGGGCGGGTTATTTCAACGGCTTGCCGTGATCCCAGGTCTGGAGGTTTTCGCCCACCAGGATGCGGATGCGGGAGGGCAGGGCGGTTTTGCGGGTCGAGTGGATCTCGGTCAGCGGGACGATGCGGTCAAATCCACCGGCCAGCCCGGCGGGCAACTCCTCCTCCGACACCACCAGCAGCGCGCGGGCGCCGCGCCACTCGGGCAGCGGGCCTTTCCAGAGGGCGTATTGCGAATTCACCACGCCGGGCGGAGTCCACAACCAGACCTGCGGCTGGCCGGGCATGTAGAAGGCGAGTTCGCTGGCCAGCTGGCGACCGCCGCAGGCGACCACGATCACCGGGGCGCCCCCGTCGGCCTCGAGCCTGGCCTTGATCGCGCCCATGTCGGCGCCGAACTGTTCCCACCCGCGCAGGCGGCGGGTGAAGTCGAGCTTGTGCCCGATCAGCCCGAGCGGCCCGAGGGACAGCACCAAGGTGTAGCCGATGCCCACGATGGCCACGCCGGTGATCCAGGCCGCGCGCCAGAGTTTTTGCCGACGCGGCCAGGCGCTCGCCAGCCAGCCGGCCGAGAGGACCGCGCCGCCGAGGTGGAACACCGCCGGCCAGTTGGGGTTGACCCGCTGGCGAAAACTCATGGCGAGGATCACGGCCAGAGCCGGCACGCACATCACCCACAGGAACCACCGCCTCCGGTCCGCCCGCACCGTCCGCCAGCCGCAGGCCGCCGCTACGAAGATGCCCAGGCCCAGGGGGCCGGCGACGCCGACCTGGCTGCCGATGAACTCCACGGCGAAATTCAGCCCGCGGGTCAGCCGCCAGGGCTCGGCGGCGAAGTGGTGCGCGGTGTGTTGCACCGTGATCCAGTCGTGGCGCACGTTCCACCACAAGAGCGGGATCAACGCGAGCAACGGAACCGCCAGCCACGCATACATCGCCGCGCTCCGCCGCCGCTGGCGGTCGGCCGGGCTGGTGAACACAAACACCAGCGCGAGCACCGGGAGCACGAGCATCATCTGTTTGCTGAGCACCCCGAGCAGGCCGGCCGCCGCGTAGAGCGCCCACCATTTCGTGCGGTTCCCGGCACCGGACGCGTTGCCGTCACCGGCTGGTTCAAGGGCGCGCCAGAGGGCGTAGAGGGCCACGCTCCAGCAGGCGATGAGCGGTGCGTCGATGGTAAGCAGCGTGTTGAGCGCCATCGAGCCGGGGGCGGTGGCACCGAGGACGACGGCAAAAAAGCCCGCCCGGGCACCCCACAGGCGGCGGGCCAGCAGCCAGGTGGCGGCGAGCCCCACCGTGCCCAGCAGCACGGCGGGCGTGCGCATGAGCGGCGCGGTGGTGAAACCGAGGGCCTGCGTGACCGTGTTGATCCACGCGATCATCGGCGGCTTGCTGAAGTAGCACCACGCCGGCTGGCGGCCCCAATCCCAGTAGTACGACTCGTCGGGCACCAGATCGAGCGGCACCAGCCAGAGCCAGACCAGCCGGAAAACCGCCAGCGCGCCGATCAGGCCGATCGCACGGCGCACCCAGATTGCTTCGGAGGTCGGGTCGCTGGGGGCGCGGGGCGCGTTAAGGGCTTCGGTCATGGTGCGGCTAAAGGGCGCACAGTCTCAGCCGCCCCCGCCCCCGCCAACCCAAAAATTGGATTGCCACGCCCGCCTCCCCGCTGGGTTGATAAACCCTTACCCGTGATTCCGCTGTCCATCATCATCCCTTTCTACAACGAGGAGGAAAACGTCGAGCCGCTCCTGCGCGAGGTCCAGGCCGCGTGCCCGGGCGCCGAGATCGTCGCCGTCGATGATGGCTCCAAGGACGCCACCCTGGCCCGCATACGGGCGGTGGCCGGCGTGACCGCGCTGTCCCTGCCGCGCAACCTCGGCCAGAGCGCCGCGCTCTACGCCGGGCTCTTCCACGCCACGGGCCGCGTGTGCGTGATGCTCGACGGCGACGGCCAGAACGATCCCGCCGACATCCCCACGCTCGTCGCCGCGCTCGACAAGGCCGACTTCGCCTGCGGTTACCGGCGCACCCGTCAGGACACCTGGAACCGCCGCGTAGCCTCGCGCTTCGCCAACAACATCCGCCGCTTCTTCCTCAAGGACCAGGTGCGCGACACCGGTTGTTCTCTCAAGGCCATGAGACGCGAACACGTCGGCTACCTGATCCCTTTCAACGGCCTTCACCGTTACATCCCGGCCTTGCTGCTCAACGCCGGACTCACGCTGGTCGAGGTGCCCGTCAACCACCGCCCGCGCACCCGCGGCGTCTCCAAATACACGATCGGCGGCCGCGCCTTGCGGGGCCTGCGCGATCTCTTCGGCGTGGCGTGGCTGATGGCCCGTCAGATCCGCTACCCGGCCGGCGTGTTGCCCGGCTCCGGCCAGCGCTGAGGACGCGCGTCCCGGCTGCGTTCCGCGATCCACACCGCTTTTTTGCCAACCGCCCGCGCCTCCCTTTTATGAACGAAGTTCTGTTTCACCTGCGTCTGGGCGGCATCGAGGTGGTCGTGACCGCCTGGAAAATCGTCGGCTACATCGGCACGCTGATGTTCGCCGGCCGCTGGGTGGTGCAATTCATCGCCACGCGCGCCGCCGGGCGTCCGGTCATGCCGCGCGCCTTCTGGTACATGAGCGTGGTCGGCAGCGTGATGCTGCTCGGTTATTTCACACTGGGCAAAAGCGACTCGGTCGGCGTGTTGTCCAACCTGTTTCCCGCCTTCACCGCCTGTTACAACCTGTGGATGGACTTCAAAACCCGCCACCAACCGGCGAATCACCCCGCCGCCAAGGGCTGAGCGTCATGGGCCCGGCGACGACACCCTGGTGGCGCGTGCTCGGCGGCTGGTTTGCCGACGGCGGTCGCATCGTGCGCCGCCGGTCCGGCCGGGTCGCGCTCGGCGCCGTCGTGCTGCTGGCCGGAGTCGCCGTGCTGGCCTGGACCGGTGCCGACCGGGCCATCGCCGACCGGCTGGCGGAGTCGCCCGACGCGTCGCTGCTGACGCTGGCCAAGGCCGCCTCGAAGTGGGGCGAGTTGCACCTCGCGCCGCTGATCGCCCTCGCGGTGATGTGGGCCGCCGGGCGCTTTTGGCAAAGCTCCCGCCTGGTCTGGGGCGCCTGTGCCGGCACGCTGGCCGGCGCGTCGGCCGGTTTGACGGCCCTGATCCTGAAGATGGTGCTGGGACGGCCGCGCCCCTACCTCAACGTCGCCGACGAACTCACCTGGTTCGCCCATGTCTCCGGTTACCAAAGTTTCCCCTCGGGTCACACCACGCATTGCTTCGGCATCGCCGCGGCGGTGCTGGTCATGGCGCCCCGCTGGGGCGCGGGGTTTCTGGCCGGCGCGATCCTGGTGGCGTGGTCCCGCATGTACCTCGGCCGGCATTACCTGAGCGACGTGCTGGCCGGCGCGGGACTCGGCTCGCTGGTCGGCGTGGCGCTGGCCCTCGCGGTGCTGCGCTGGCAGGAGACCCGATCTAAAAACCCATGACCCCCGCACCGACATCTCCCTGGAAAGGCGACCGTTTCGCCCCGTGGCTGCTGATCCTGCTGGTGCTCGCGGTGTATCTGCCGGGCACGGCGCAACTGCCGCTGGTGGATCGCGACGAGCCGCGTTTCGCCACCGCCGCCCGCGAGATGATGGAGCGCGACGACTGGATCGTGCCGACCTTCAACGGCGCCTACCGCTTCGACAAACCCGCCCTGGTTTACTGGCTCATGCGCGGCGGCTACAACGCCGTCGGCACCGGCGAGCTCGGCGCGCGCCTCCCGGCGGTCGCCTGCATGATCGGACTCGTCCTGCTGGTGTGGGCCACCGGCAAACGCTGGTTCGGCGGACGCGCCGGCTTCGCCGCCGGGCTGATGCTGGCGACGAGCCTGCAGTTTTTCATCCACGGACGCCTCGCGGTCGCCGACATGCCCATGGTGTTGTGCGTGGCGGTAGCCTGCGTGGCGTTGGCGGAGTTGTTACTCGCGCCCGAGACTCCTGCCGCGGCGGGGCAGGGGAGTGAGGCCGCCGCCAAGCCCGCCTGGAGCCGCCGGCTCGCGTGGTGGAGCCTCTGGCTGGCGATCGGCGCGGGCTTCCTCGGCAAGGGACCGATCGCGCTGGTCGTGCCGGCGCTGGCGCTCGTGCTGTGGCGCTGGGTGTTCTGGCGCAAACCGCTGCCGTGGGCTCGCCTCAAGATCGTGCGCGGCCTGCTGCTGGCCACCGGCATCGTGGCGATCTGGGGCATCCCGGCATTGGTGAAAACGCACGGTTTGTTCTGGGACGTCGGCATGGGCGAACATGTGGTGCAGCGCGGGTTCGAGAAGTTCAACGGCCGCTCCTACAACCCGTTTTTCTACCTCGGGACGGCGCCGCTGAGCCTGTTCCCCTGGATCATTTTTGCGGCGCTCGCGTGGCGCGCCGCCCGCCGCGAGTGGGACGCCCGCCGGGCTTGGCTCGCGAGCTGGCTGGTCGCGCCGTATGTGATTTTCACGGCCTACGCGACGCAGTTGCCCCATTATGTCCTGCCGGGCTTCCCGGCGTTTTTCCTGCTGCTGGGCGCCGGCTTCACGCCGGAAACGCTGGCGACGCTGGCGCGCTGGGCGCGGGTGGCGATGGGGGTCGGACTCGCCGTGTTTGGTGTCGTCGTGGCGGTCGCCCTGGTGGGGGTGAATCTGGCGGTGTTGCCCCCCGGGTTGGAACCGTTGCGGGCCGGCGTGGTCGGCCTGCTGGCCGTGCTCGCAGGTTTCCTGGTGGTGGCGGCGGCGTGGTGGCGCGGACGCCCGCTGCTGGTGGCGCTGGGCGTTATCCTGCTCGGCGTGGGTGGCTTCCGCATGGGCACCGGCCTGCGCGCGGTGAGCCCGGCGGTGAACATGACCGCACCGTGGCAAAATCTGCCCGAGGGCACGCGTCACCTCGGCTGGGGCTTCGCCGAACCAAGCCTGGTGTTTTACAGCAAGGCCACTTGGGATTTCCGCAGCTCGCCCGAGGCGTTGGCGGAGGCCCTCGCGAAACCCGGCCCGATCATCATCGTGGTCATGGAGCGCGAATGCGATCCGCTGGGCTTTTTCACCGGCCGCGTCCGCTGGCGCGAACAACCGCCGCCGCCCGGACTCGAGGGCGCCGCCTACCGGATGCAGAGCCTCGAGGCCTTCAACCTCGGCCGCTCCCGTTGGCAAAGCATCGGGGTGTGGTTTCGGCCCTGATTTAAAGCGTGAAGGACATTAGGCCCGTAAAATGCTTAAAAAGCCCAACCTTTCGCTTGAACGACCGGAAACGCCTTCTATAGGTTGCCACGTTTTTCCCTCCAACTAGCTTCCCGCATGCAAATCAAAGCCTATCTCAAGCCCTCCTGCGGCTGGTCCAATGGTGTCCGCACCATCATGCGCAAATACAACCTCGCCTACGAGGACATCGACATCATCAACAAACGCGCCAACTACGCCGAGATGGTCCAGAAGTCCGGCCAACCGCTATCGCCTTGCGTCGAGATCGACGGGGTGATGCTGGCCGACGTCTCCGGTGAAGAGGTGGAAAACTATCTCCTTTCCAACGACTTGGTTAAACCCACCGACCGTCCCGTCGATGCCCCGACCAACGCCGGCTGCTCCGACGAAGAACACGCCAAAATGGCCACGAAAACGATCCGCTTCTTCTGATTGTCGAGGGCACCAAAGCAACTCATTGGGCCGGCTCTCGCAAACGCGTGACCGGCCTTTCTTTTGCTCCTCGCCCGTCATCGTTTTCCACCGACCGACCCCTCGCCTAGATTCCCAAGTCCTTCCGCCCGAATCCCTTTCCACATGGCCAAGATCATTCCGTCACCGCTCTACTCCCCTGAACAAGAACACGATGCCTGCGGCGTCGGTTTCATTGCGAAGCTGACCGGCGAACGTTCTTACGACGTTCTCAACCGCGCGATCACGGCCCTCAAAGCGCTCGCCCACCGCGGCGCCATCGACGCCGACGCCGTCACCGGCGACGGCGCCGGCATCCTCACCCAGATCCCGGTCGAGCTGTTCAAGAATTTCCTGACCACCCAAAAGAAGCCCCTCTTCAAGGACGCCGACCTGGGCGTCGGCATGATCTTCCTGCCCAAGGAAGACGAATACGCACAGGCCCACGCCAAGAAGATCGTCGAATCCGCCGTGAAGGCCGAGGGCCTCGCCTGGCTCGGCTGGCGCAAAGTCCCCACCGACTCCTCCTGCCTCGGCCGCAAAGCCCTCGAAACCCAGCCGCTCATCGTCCAGGCCCTCGTCGCCCGCAAGGACGATATCTCCGACGACGAGTTCGAGCGTAAGCTCTTCCTCGCGCAGAACTCCTCGGAAAAGCAGGCCCTCGAGGCCAAGATCCCCGGCTTCTACGTCTGCTCGTTCTCCTCGCGCACCATCATCTACAAGGGCCTGCTCACGCCCCTCCAGCTCAAGAAGTATTTCGAGGACCTGAAGTCCCCCAAGTTCACCACGGCCTTCGCGGTGTTCCACCAGCGTTATTCGACGAACACGTTCCCCACGTGGCACCTCGCGCACCCGTTCCGCATGCTGGCGCACAACGGCGAGATCAACACCATCCGCGGCAACCGCAACCTCATGCGCGCCCGCGAAAACTCCACCGCCTACGGCGTATGGGGCGAGCGCTTCCAGGACCTCAAGCCGCTCGTGCAGCCCGGCATGTCCGACTCCGCCAGCTTCGACAACGCCCTCCAGCTCCTCACCCTCGGCGGCCGCAATCCCCTGCACGCCGCGATGATGATGATGCCGCCCGCCTGGGAAAAGGACAAGAAGCTCACCCCCGAAGCTCGCGCCTTCTTCCGCTACCACGCCTGCATGATGGAGCCCTGGGACGGCCCCGCCGCCGTGGTCTTCACCGACGGCCGCACCATCGGCGCCGCCCTTGACCGCAACGGTCTCCGCCCCGCCCGCTACAAGATTTTCGACGACGGCTACTTCATCTTGGCCTCCGAAGCCGGCCTCGTGCACGACTTCCCCGGCAAGGTGGTCGAAGCCGGCCGCCTCGGCCCCGGTCGCATCATCTCGCTCGATCTCGTCGAGCATAAGTTCTACCGCGACGAAGAGGTGAAGGCCCGCTTCACCGCCAACCCGCACTTCAAGCAGTGGTGCGAGGAACACCTCGTCAACCTGCACAAGGCCGCCAAAGCCCCCGCCAACGCCGACGACGTGGCCATCGACCTCGCCGCCCAGCTCGCCTTCGGTTACGACAACGACGAACTCGAACTCATCTTCGCCCCCCTCGCCGAGGGCCTGGAGCCCACCGGCTCCATGGGCGACGACACCCCGCTCGCCGTCCTCTCCCGCCGCCCGCGCCTGCTCTACACCTATTTCAAGCAGCTCTTCGCCCAGGTCACCAACCCCCCCATCGACTCCATCCGCGAAAAAGCGGTCATGTCGCTCACCGGCTACCTCGGCGGCCGCCTCGGCCTTTTCGAGGAGTTCCCCAAGACCTCAGGTTTCGTCGAACTCGATTCCCCCGTCCTCTTCGACCACGAGGTCGCCGCGCTTTTCGACGTGCCTTTCCTCCAGAACCGCGTCGTGCGCGTCAGCGCACTCTTCGACGCCGCCAAGGGCCCCGAAGGTCTTGAGCCCGCGTTGCAGGACCTCGCCGCGCGCGTCCAGGCCGCCGTCGAGAAGGACAACGCCAAAGTCGTCATCCTCTCCGACAAGGGCGCCACCGCCGAAAAGGCTCCCATCCCGATGCTCCTCGCGGTCGGCGCCGCCAACCAACGGCTCGTGCGCGCCGGTCTCCGCCTCAAGGCCGACCTCGTCGCCGAGACCGGCGAGGCCCGCGACGTGCATCACCTCGCCACGCTCCTCGGCTTCGGCGTCAACGCCATCAACCCCTACCTCGCCCTCGACACCGTCGCCTCGCTCGCCGCCGCCGGCAAGACCGCCAAGCCCGTCACCCCCGAACAGGCCCGCCTCAACTACAAGACCGCCATCGACGCCGGCCTCCTGAAAATCATGGCCAAGATGGGCATCTCCACGCTGCTCTCCTACCGCGGCGCCCAGATGTTCGAGGCCCTCGGCATCTCCCACAAGGTCATCGACGACTGCTTCAGCGGCACCCCAACGCCCATCGGCGGCATCGGCTACGCGCAGATCGCCGAAGATGCCCTCCGCCGCCACGCCAAGGCCTTCGCCACCCCCGCAGCCGACCTCGGCAACGAGGGCTACTACCGCGTCAACAAAAAGGGCGAAGGCGAATTCCACGGCTGGAACCCCAAGGTCGTCTCCGCGATGAACAAGTTCGTCCGCGCCGGCACCCCCGAGGCCTACCAGGAATGGAAGACCAACGCCGACGACCACCAGCCCGTCTCCATCAAGGACCTGCTCAAGATCCGCTTCGACGGCCGCACCCCCGTCGCCCTCGACGAGGTCGAGCCGATCGACGAGATCCGCAAGCGCTTCACCACCGCCGGCATGTCCCTCGGCGCGCTCTCCCCCGAGATGCACGAGGCCCTCGCCATCGCCATGAACCGCATCGGCGGCAAGTCCAACTCCGGCGAAGGCGGCGAAGACCCCGACCGCTTCAACGTCCGCGAAAACGGCGACAACGCCAACTCCGCCATCAAGCAGGTCGCCTCCGGCCGCTTCGGCGTCACCGCCGCCTACCTCTCCTCCGCCAAGGAGATCGAGATCAAGATGGCCCAGGGCGCCAAGCCCGGCGAAGGCGGCCAGCTCCCCGGCTCCAAGGTCACCCCGCTCATCGCCCGCCTGCGCTACAGCGTGCCCGGCGTCACCCTCATCTCGCCACCCCCGCACCACGACATCTACTCCATCGAGGACCTCGCCCAGCTGATCTTCGACCTAAAGGAGGTCAACCCCCGCGCCAAGGTCTGCGTCAAGCTCGTGTCCTCCTCCGGCGTCGGTACCGTCGCCGCCGGCGTGGCCAAGGCCTATGCCGACGTCGTCCTCGTCTCCGGCCATGACGGCGGCACCGGCGCCTCGCCGCTCGCCTCCATCAAGAACGCCGGCTCCGTCTGGGAAATCGGCGTCGCCGAGGCCCACCAGGTCCTGATGATGAACGGCCTGCGCGGCCGCGTTGTCCTCCGCACCGACGGCGGCATGAAGACCGGCCGCGACATCGTCATCGCCGCCCTGCTCGGCGCCGAGGAGTTCAATTTCGGCACCGCCGCCCTCATCGCCGGCGGCTGCGCCATGTTCCGTGTCTGCCATCTGAATACATGCCCGGTCGGCGTCGCCACCCAGCGCGAGGACCTCCGCGCCAAGTTCCGCGGCAAACCCGAAAACATCATCAACTTCTTCAACGCCGTCGCCGAGGACGTCCGCCACTACCTCGCCAAGCTCGGCGCCCGCACCCTCAACGAGGTCATCGGCCGCGTGGACCTCCTCGAACAGATCGACGACCCCGCCAACCCGAAGACCAAGCTGGTCAACCTCTCCGGCCTCCTCCACAATCCCGATCCCTCGGGCGAGACCGACCGCTACCACACCCGCGAGCGCAACGAGCGCTTCGGCGGCGAGGGTTCGCTCGACGAGGCCATCCTCCAGGAGGCCCGCGACGTCATCCTCGGCGAAGCCGCCCGCCTCGTGGCCCGCTACAAGGTCACCAACGTCAACCGCGACGTCGGCACCCAGCTCGCCGGCCAGATCGCCTACCAGCACGGCAACGAAGGCCTGCCGGCCGGCACGATCGACCTCACGTTCACCGGTTCCGCCGGCCAGTCCTTCGGCGCGTTCCTCGTCAACGGCGTGCGTCTCACCCTCAACGGCGAGGCCAACGACTACGTCGGCAAGGGCATCAACGGCGGCGAGATCATCATCCGCCCGAAGTCCTCCGAGACCTTCCAGTGGCACGCCCAGTCCATCCTCGGCAACACCTGCCTCTACGGCGCCACCGGCGGCACGCTGTTCGCGGCGGGCCGCGCCGGCGAACGCTTCGCGGTGCGCAACTCCGGCGCCACCGCCGTCGTCGAGGGCGTGGGCGACCACGGCTGCGAATACATGACCGGCGGCCTCGTCGTCATCCTCGGCCCCACTGGCACCAATTTCGGGGCCGGCATGTCGGGCGGCCTCGCGTTTGTCTACGACGCCAAGGACACCTTCGAGTCCAGCATCAACCCGGCGATGATCGGCCTTGAGCGCCTCTCCGTCCAGGACGAGATCGCCAGCCTCAAAAAGCTCATCCAGGCGCATTTCAAAATCACCGCCAGCCCGCACGCCCAGAGCCTGGTGGAAAACTGGGACAAGACCGTGTCGAAGTTCTGGAAAGTCGTGCCCTTCCCGCCGACTGCCGACACCCCCAAGCCCGTCTACCAGTTCGATGCCGCCAAGGTCCCGGTGACCGCCTAAAAAACAGGAGCCCGTTCATGGGCGATCCTTCCAAGCCGCGCCCCGCAACAGGCGCGGCTTTTTTCTGGAAAATCCAAGGCTCCCGACGTCGGGAGTGCGCCTATCTTTGCCCGGGCCAGCCATGCTTCACACAAGCAAAGGCCAGAAACAGGGCTGTCAGGCAGACCACCAACACACTCAACGGGAGCAACACCCACACAGACTTTCCGCCGAGCCACCAAGCCAAAGTCCATCGATCCGGGCGTGGAGCTTTTTTAGATTTACGTTTCGGGTTCATATACGAGTGCTGTTGTCAAAACACGCAGGACTTTCGGGTGCGCTCCATCGGTTGGTTTAAGCTTTTTCAACCTCTGCAAGTATCCTCGCGCACACGTCATCCGGACCCAGTTATCCCCGGGGATAAAAACTGGCACAGAAAGGTTGATTTTTGGCCTGCTAATGATTGGCTGGCCAAATTATGGCCAGCCAGTATTCGCCCGCAACACAGTCAAATCCGCTCACCGTGGGGCAATGGCTGCGTAAGGCACGTCTGCACAAGGGTATGGCTTTAAGGCAGATAGCTTCGATTCTAGGCATCGATCAGTCACATTTGGGTAAGTATGAAAGAGATGATCGGGTCCTTACGTTGTCGCAGGCGGCCTCCTTTGCGGCGGCCTACCAAGTTTCGGTCGCGGAACTCAAACAACGCATCGTGACCCGCCAAGTCATCGAGGCTTGCGAGGGAGACACTGACCTTGCCGAAGCCGCCCTTGGCCGGGTCGGGGAAGATGCTCCGGCGTATCGTGTGAATAACCCTGCAAATAACCCGGCCTCCACCGCTCTTGTTCAGCCCTCACCCGGGCAAATGTGAGTGTCTTTTCGTTCCAACCGTCCCCGTTTTTGCCCACAATCTCCTGACTTTTTTGATCCGATGCCGTCCCTCCATTTCAAAGGCAAAACCTTCGTGCAGCACCATCACTTGGTTGTGCCTTATCACGAGCTGACGCCGGTCAAAGCCAAAAGCCTCACCGACAAGGCCAGCCTGCACGACAATGTCATTGTCCACGGCGACAACTTGAAGGCACTCAAGGCCCTGCTGCCCACCTATTCGGGCAAGGTGAAGTGCATCTATATCGACCCGCCCTACAACACCGGCAACGAAGGCTGGGCCTACAACGACAACGTCAGCTCACCCATGCTCCAAGAGTGGTTGGGCAAGACGGTGGACCGCGAAGACCTCACCCGCCACGACAAATGGTGCTGCATGATGCTCCCGCGTCTGCGGATGCTCCGCGAATTTCTCTCCGATGAAGGCGTCATCTTCGTGTCTATCGACGACAATGAAGTTCACCGCCTGCGCTGTCTACTGGATGAAATTTTTGGGGAGGATAATCTCGTGGCCGAAATCGCTTGGCGGAACGTCACCGACAATAATCCCACTCTCATCAGCGTGGAGCATGAATACGTTGTTTGCTACGCCAAGAAAAAGGACCGCCTTCCTAAAACGTGGAAGAATCCCAATCTCGGCGTAAAGCTGCGTCTACACGCTCTCGAGACCGAGTTGATTGCGAAACACCACAGCCAATCCGACCTGCAGGACGCATATACGAAGTGGTTTCGGGAAAACCGTTTCCAGCTTTGGCCTTTCGAAGACTATAAGTTTATCGACAAAGGTGGAATCTACACCGGCATGCGCTCGGTTCACAATCCAGGTAAAGAGGGCTATCGTTATGACGTTATTCACCCGGATACGCGCAAGCCATGCACGCCTCCGCTGATGGGTTATCGTTTCCCCAAGGAGACGATGGGCGACCTTCTCGACAAAAAACGGATCATCTTCGGGGAAGATGAAACTAAGCTCATCGAACTCAAAGTTTATGCCAAAGACTACGAGGCGAAATTACCCAGCGTCATCGAATTAGACACTCGCCTCGGTGCGAATGAGCTTCGCACGCTTTTCCCAGAATCAACGCGTCACTTCCAGTATCCGAAGCCGTCCGCATTTGTTCGTGAACTGCTGCAGTTCGCTACCGACAAAGACTCCCTCGTCATGGACAGCTTCGCTGGTAGCGGCACGACGGCGCATGCGGTCCTCGCGTTGAACAAAGCCGACGGCGGCAACCGCCGGTTCCTCCTCGTCGAGGGTGAAGACTACGCCGACACCATCACGGCCGAGCGTGTGCGTCGTGTCATCCAAGGCGTGCCCACCGCCAAAGACGAGGCGTTGCGAGCCGGCCTCGGCGGTACCTTTTCCTTTTTCAAACTCGGCAAGCCGCTCTCCCTGCACTCAATCCTCGAGGGCCAAGACCTGCCCGACTACGAATCACTGGCTCGTTATCTGTTCTTCACCGCCACCGGCGAGGAATTCGACGCCCGCAAGATGAAGCGCAAGGATTGGTTCATCGGCACGAGCCGGCTCTACGACGTTTTCCTGCTCTACACCGAGGATCTCGAAAAACTCAAAAATCTCGCGCTCAACCTCGAACTCGCCAACGCCCTGCGCGGTCCCGGCGGCAAACAAAAGCTCGTGTTCGCGCCGACCAAATATCTCGACGATCATTTTATGGATCGTCTGCGCATCACCTTCCACCAGCTCCCGTTCCAGATTTACAAGGCCCTCGACAAGTAAGTTTTTTCAAGACCCCCCGCCACCGGGGGTTCGAATCCCCCGCCATGCTCCTCCTCAAAGACTACCAACGCCGCACTCTCGATGCCGTGCAGGCTTGGCTGCAAGCCCTGGCGGCGGAGCGCGCCAAGGCGGACAAGATGGCGGCGATCGATCCCGAATTGGCGGGCGGTTATGACTACGTTGGCCGTGCCTGGGCCAAGGCCGGCGGGCCGCGTCCGCTCGTGCCCCGTCGCACCGGTGCGGGTGAGCCGCTGCCCATGGCCTGCCTCAAAGTCCCGACCGGCGGCGGTAAGACCTTCCTCGCAACCAAGGTCATCGACTTGGTGCACACGCATTATCGCCGCCGCCAGACCGGCCTTGTGCTTTGGATCGTGCCGACCACGCAGATTTACCAGCAAACCATCGGCGCGCTGAAAGACCGCGATCATCCCTACCGTCAGGCCCTCGACCTCGCCTCGGCCGGTCGCACCTTGATCCTGGAGAAAACCTCGGGCTTCTCGCCCGCCGACGTGTCCGAGCATCTCTGTGTGCTCATGCTGATGCTGCCCTCGGCCAACCGGCTCACCAAGGAGACGCTGCGCATGTTCAAGGACAGCGGCGGCTACGATGCATTTTTTCCGCGTGAGGACGATCCGGCGGCGCACGCGGCGCTGTTGAAGCGGACTCCCAATCTCGATACGTTTGAGCGCGAGAGCGGTTTTTGGGGACGGCAGATCAAGACCTCGCTGGGCAACACACTCCGCTTGCTCAACCCGCTCGTCATCCTCGACGAAGGCCACAAGGCCTACAGCACCGGGGCGCGCTCGACGCTGGAGGGATTCAACCCGAGTCTGGTGCTGGAGCTGTCCGCCACGCCGCCCGAGGAAAGCAACGTGTTGGTGGAGATTTCCGGCCAGGACCTGTTGCAGGAGGGCATGATCAAGCTCGACCTGAATATCTACAACAAACGCAGCACCGACTGGCGCGATACATTGCATGCGGCGTTCGTCCGCCGTGATTTGTTGGAGAAACAGGCGGGCGATTACGCGCGGCAAACGGGACATCCCATCCGGCCCATCTGCCTCGTGCAGGTCGAGCGCACCGGCAAAGAACAGCGCGGCGCGGGCAAGATCCACGCCGAGGATGTGCGCGAATGGCTGGTCGGCATCAAAGGCGTGCCGCCCGAGTGGGTCGCGGTTAAAAGCAGTTCGCAGGACGAGCTGGCGGCGGTGGATGATGCGGGTGGCTTGATGCGCGAGGATTGTCCGGTGCGCTTCATCATCACCAAGCAGGCGTTGCAGGAAGGCTGGGACTGTTCCTTCGCTTACGTGCTCGCGGTGCTCACCAACCCGGGGTCAAAGACCGCGCTCACCCAGCTGGTCGGGCGCATCCTGCGCCAACCCTACGCGAAGAAAACGGGCGTGCCCGCGCTCGACGAAAGCTACGTCTTCGCCTTCCAGCGGCGCGGCGTGGATCTGCTCGACGAAGTGCGCAAGGGCTTCGCGGCCGAAGGCCTCGGGGACCTGCGCGAGCGGGTCGGTTACACCGTCGAGAATGATTCGGCGTCCGACAAAAAGGCGGAGTTGCTCCCGCCGCGTCCGGCGTTGGCCAAGGCGGCGAAGCGGTTGGTGCTGCCCGCGTTCATGGTGCGTGAAGGCAAAAAAGAATGGCGCCCCGCGCACTACGAGGCCGACCTGCTCGCTCGCGTGCCGTGGGATCAGGTGGATGTGTCGCCGCTGGCCGATTTGCAGCTTCTGGAGCGCAAGGATCAGGACGTGGAGCTGCGCGCGGGGCTGGGCGAAACCGCGCTGGGCGACGACGGACAGGCGGTGCGTCATCTCGCGACGCCGGCGGGGGAGTTGGATTATGCGTTCGTGGCGGGCCATGTGCTGGACGCATTGCCCAACCCGTGGCGCGGCTTTGCGATTGTGCGCAAGGTGTTCGAAACGCTTTTGGCGAAGTATCCGCGTGAGCGCGTGGTCGAGAACTACGTTTATATCGTGGAAGAACTGCGCAAGCAGTTGGAGATCGAGCGCGACCGCCTGGCCGAAGGCGTTTTCCGCGACCTCCTCAAGCGCGATGAACTGCGCTTCATGGTGGTCACCGAGCACCTGAGCCACGCCGAGCACGGAATTGAAAACCGCCTGCCGGTGAAGCTGGAGAAAAAGCCCGGCGAGAAAAAGGCGACGCGCACCGACGGCTCGCAATTTGAACTCGATCTGTTCGCACATGTGGCCGCCGACGATTTGGGGCGGACGCTGGAGCCCGAGGTGGCGACGTGGCTCGATGAACAGGAGAAGTTGCTCCTTTTCTGGTATCGCAACCGCGCCAAACGGGATTACGCGGTACAAGGCTGGCGACGGGGACGAATTTTCGCGGACTTCATTTTCACCGCCAAGGCGGATGGAGCCGAGGAGGAGTTTGACCGCGTGTTTGTGGTGGAGACAAAGGGTCTGCACCTGAAAGGAAACAAGGATACCGATTACAAACGGTCGGTGTTTGCCGTGTGCAGCGAGCACGCCCAGCGCAAGGAGTGGGCCGACTATGTGCCCGCGATGCGCGGCATGGTCATGAAGTTTGAAGTCGTGGACGAAGACGAGTGGGAGAAGCGCCTGAGCGGAATGCTTGCAGGCTAAGGCATGGATTCGGTTTTTGGGTTCGGCTTTTCCGGGCATGGGCTCTCAGGTCTATATGATATCCGGGTAAGGTTTTTTGCATCTCGGTCCTCGCTCTCGATTCCGCGAACATCACCGACGCGGCCGCTCGCGCCGCCGACCTCCTCGGCACGCAAGGCGGGGCGGGCAAGCTGGAGCTCCAGGCCGGGCGCTTGCAAACCCTGCCGCTGGGCTTCCTCCTCGACCTGAAAGCCTCCGGGCAACTGGCCAGTGACAACCTGGATTCCGCCGACCAACTCGGCGGAGCGGGGCCGTACAGCGTGCGCGCCTTCCCCCAAGGCGAGCGGTTTGGCGACCAAGGCCTGCTCTTCACTGCCGAGTTGAGCCATGCGCTCCCCATGCCCCGGGCGTGGGGCCAGTGGCAGGGCACCGTATTTTACGACCAGGCCACCATCTGGACCTCGACCAATCCGTCGCCTGCCAACACCGACAACCAGCGCACGCTGGGCGGCGGCGGCCTAGGCCTGCGGTGGAACTACCGCAACCAGTGGACCGCCCGCGCCGACGCCGCCTGGCGCGCGACCGGCGGCGCCCCCGAAGCGGCCGGCGGCCGGAACCCCCAACTCTGGGCCGGCCTTGGCTATCAGTTTTAACCTAAAATGCGCAGTTGAAGGAAGGTTTTAAGTTGCGGAGGCGGGAATTTGAACGGGAAGAGGCGGTGGGATTTTCAACTGCGGCGCAGTTGAGGCGAGCCATGTGGCGACGCGGGTGTAGCCGGCTTTGAGTTGTTCCCACCAGCGGCCTTGCGCAGAGAGTTGCAGGGTCTTTTGGCGACCGCTTTCGACCAGCCGGGCGGCGATCACCAGGAACCACCTGCGGCTGCCGGCGGCCTCCACGTGGCGGCCCGGCTCGAGCAGGCGCACAAACAG
>CAIRBK010000009.1 GCA_903876795.1 uncultured Verrucomicrobiota bacterium | reverse complement strand
GGTGTGGCTTTGGCGAGGAGTTGGCCGAGGTTGGCGAAGGTGTGGCGCGTGCGGCCGAGGGTGGTGGCGAAGCTCATGGAGGAATTGTTAACCACGAAACACAGAAGGGTGTGTTTCTGAAAGAACTCAGGACGTCGAACTCTGCGAGTGAGAGGATAAGCCGGCTGGGCCGGCGTTGCCCTTGACGGCACGACCCGCCGGGTCGCCTCCGTCTCGGTCGCCTTGGCCGAGCCCGCCTCTCCTCTCACGCCGACCCGATTTATATCAGAAACACACCCTGACTACACGAAAGCCGGAGGGCTTGTTTCTGTTTTCGTGTGTTTCGTGTGCACCAAACAAGCCAAAGGCTCGTCAAATAGATACATTTCCACACTGAAATCCAAAAAATCTAATCACGAGGGAGTTGGGTGGATAAAGCCTGTTGTCGAAGCGATTGAGGCATAAGGCGTGCCGCAGGTGCGGAGCCGTGTGGCGACGGCGGGGCACCTTCAGAATGTATCCGGGTAACGCCCCGCCCCTTTTTTCTGTGTTCTAAAAAGAAGGCTAACGAAGTTCCCCCGTGTAGCCTCGTCCGTCTCCGGACGCTTCTCCCTGAACCCAAACACCGGGGGACGGGCGTTGCCACCCAACGGGCGTGGCCACACGGCGTGCGCGTTGTAACGACGCGAGGTTGGCGCCCGTTTGCAGCCGATGGTTCGGCGCCTCCCGGTCCTCCTTCGTGTTCGCGTAATCGTTCTCGTCCGTCAGCGCGGGGATCGCCGGCCGTCTCAGCTCTTGGGCGACACATGGTTTCCCGGCGGAGATTTCCAGGATCAACGGGGGGCTGCGGCTCTGGGTTTAAAAAAATTCAAATACCGAATACATGCTCAGCGGTGGTTTGGACTGCGCTTTGCTTGCGGTGACGGAGCCTTTCCGCCTGTCACCTTCAATCCATGCCGTCCATGCATCTCGCCTCCCGTCTTCGCCCGCTCGTTCTCACCGCACTCTGTGCGCTCTCGGCCATGCCGGTTCTCCGCGCCGCCGAGTTCAACCTCTCCACCGCGACCATCGCCGACATCAACGCCGCCATCTCGGCCGGCGCGCTCGACTCCGAAAAACTCGTGAGTCTCTACCTCAAGCGCATCGCCGCCTACGAGCCCGCGCTTCACGCGGTCATCACGCTCAACCCCAACGCCCTGGCCGAGGCCAAGGCCCTCGACGCCGAGCGCAAGGCCGGCAAGTCCCGCGGCCCGCTCCACGGTATCCCGGTCGTCCTCAAGGACAACTTCGATACCACCGACCTGCCCACCACCGGCGGTTTCTACGGCCTGAAGGGCTCCCTGCCTCCGCAGGACGCCACCATGGTGACCCAGCTGCGCGCGGCCGGCGCCATCATCCTTGCCAAGGTCAACCTCTCCGAATTCGCCTCCGGCGGCGCCATGAGCTCCCTGGGCGGCCAGTCGCACAACCCCCACGATCTTGAGCGCACGCCGGCCGGCTCCTCGGGAGGAACGGGCGTGGCCATCGCCGCTAACTACGCGCCGCTCGGCTACGGCACCGACACCGGCGGCTCCATTCGCGGGCCTTCCACCGCCAATGGCATCGTCGGCCTCAAGCCCACCCAGGGCCTGCTTTCCCGCGCGGGCATCATCCCGCTCGCCCTCGCGTTTGACACCGGCGGGCCGATGACGCGCTCCGTCTACGACATCGCCGTCTCGCTCAACGTCACCACCGGCCAGGTCGATCCCCGCGATGCCGCCACCCAGCGCGCCGTCGGCAAGACCGTCCCCGACTACACGCGGTTTCTGGACAAGGCCGCGCTCAAGGGCGCCCGCATCGGCGTCGCCCGCGACTTCCTCGGCCAGGACCCCGAGGTGGACGCCATCATCGAGTCCGCCGTCTCCGCCATGAAGGCACAGGGCGCAGTCGTCGTTGACGTGCGTTATCCCGAGACCGTCCTCAAAATCCGCGGCGATCTCTACAACGCCATCCGTCGTCCCGAGTTCAAAGCCCAGGTCGAGGATTACCTCAAGACAACCAAGCCCGGCTTCCCCAAGACCCACGCCGAGATCCTCGCGCTCTCCGAAAAAATCACCTCGCCCACCGCCGACGGCGTCATGCCCAACCTCGGCCGCCTCACGCTCTACCGCCAGGAGGCCAAGTCCCCCGGTCTCGACGACCCCGGCTACCTCGCCGCGCTCAACTACGGTCTGCCGTTTGTGCGCGCCTCCATCGAGGCCGTCTTCACCGCCAACAAGCTCGACGCCATCGTCTATCCCACCAGCCCGCGCCGCCCGGCCAAGATCGGCGAGGAGCCCGCTTCGCCCGTCGCCGGTGGCGCCGCCGCCACGCCCAACTCGCCGACCAACTTCGCCAACCTCACCGGCTTCCCCGACCTGATCATCCCCGCCGGCTTCACCACCAACGGCCTCCCGGTCGGCATCAGCTTCTTCGGCCCCGCCTGGAGCGAGCCCAAGCTGCTCGCCCTCGGCTACGCCTACGAACAGGCCACCAAGGCCCTGCGCGTCCCCGTGCACGCCCCCGGCCTCCCCGGCGAGAAATTCACCTACTAACTCGCACCGCGTCCCGCCGCGACCACTCCGCCCCATGCCTCCCGCCGCGCTCTCCCGCCGCACCTTCCTCGCCCGCGCCGGTGTCGGTGCGGCCGGAGTCGCCCTGGCGACCACCGCGCTCTCGCGCCGTCTCGCCGCCGCCACCGCGCCCGAACCGTCGATCCCGGCCGACCTGCTCTACACGTCGGCCAAGCGCCTCGCCCGGATGATCCGCGAGAAAAAGGTCTCCGCCGTCGAGGTGACGACCGCCTACCTCGCGCGCATCGACGCGATCAATCCGCAGCTCAACGCCGTCGTCCAGCTCTGCCGCGAGCGGGCGCTCGCCGAGGCCAAAACCGCCGACGCCGCCCTCGCCAAGGGCAACGTCCTCGGCCCGCTCCACGGCGTGCCCTGCACCATCAAGGACTCCTGGGAAACCGCCGGAGTCGTCTCCACCGGCGGCACGCTTGGCCGCAAAGGCTTCATCCCGTCCCGCGACTCCACCGTCGTCGCCCGCGTGCGCGCCGCCGGGGCCATCATGCTTGGCAAGACCAACACCCCCGAGTTCACGCTCTCCTACCAGACCAGTAACCTGATCTACGGTCGCACCAGCAATCCCTACAAATCCGGCTACCAGCCCGGCGGTTCCTCGGGCGGCGCCGGCTCCATCGTCGCCGCCGGCGGCGCGGCTTTCGACATCGGCACCGACTCGGGCGGCTCCATCCGCGGCCCCGCCCACTTCAACGGTATCGCCGGGCTCAAGCCCACCTCCGGCCGCGTGCCGCGCACCGGACACATCATCGACTACGGCGGCTGGTGGGATTCCTACCAGGTTGCCGGCCCGCTCGCCCGCTGGGTCGAGGATCTGGAGTTGATCACGCCGATCATCGCCGGCCCCGACCACATCGACGCCGCCATCGTGCCCATGCCGTGGGCTGCCCCGGCCGCCGTGGATGTTAAAAAACTCCGCGTCGCCTACTACCTCAACAACGGCAGCGAAACCCCGCCCACCGCCGAGACCCTCGCCGCCGTCACCCGCGTCGTCGGCTTTTTCAAGGACGCCGGCGCCGCCTGCACCGAGGACTGTCCGTCCGACCTGCTCAAGGAATCCATGCGCCTGCGCGGAGCGATCTCCGCCGCCGACGGCGGGGCCACCATTCACCGCCTGCTCAAGCTCAACGGCACCACCCAGACTTCGTCCAATCTCAACCTCGGCCGGGGCGAATCCGCCGTCATCCCGCCCGGCGACTACGCCGAACTGACCCTGCAGTTTGACGCCGTGCGCTCCAAGCTCACCCGCTGGTTCAGCAGCTACGACCTCATCATCGCGCCCGTCTGGCCCACTCCCGCCGAGCCCTGGCCCGACACCATCGTCCCCACCGGCACCGGTGCCAATCCGCGCAACCTCAGCACACTCACGCCCTACAACAACACCGGCTGGCCCGGCTCCGTCGTGCGCGTCGCCACCTCGCCCGAGGGCCTGCCCATCGGCCTGCAACTCATCGCCCGCCCGTGGCGCGACGATGTCGCCCTCGCCGCCGCCTACTTCGTCGAGGCCCGCACCGGCGGTTATCAAAAACCTTCCGTATAAAAACACCCTTTCCCTTATGTCGCCCACACGCCGCCTGTTCCTCGCGCTCGCCCTGGCCTGCGCTTCCCGCCTTCCCGCCGCCGAGTTCGATCTCGCCAGCGCCGGCGTTCCTGAAATCCAAGCCGCCATCGATGCCGGCGCCTTGACCTACGAGAAGCTCACCCGGCTCTACCTCGCCCGCATCGCCGCCTACGACGACGCCGGCCCCAAGCTCAACACCGTCATCACCCTCAACCCCAACGCCCTCGAAACCGCCCGCGCCCTCGACGCCGAGTTCAAGGCCAAGGGCCGCCGCTCCCCGCTCCACGGCATCCCCATCCTCGCCAAGGACAACTTCGACACCGCCGACCTGCCCACCAGCGGCGGCTGCTTTGTCCTCGCCGACTCCCTTCCCTACGCCGACGCGCCCACCATCAAGCAACTGCGCGACGCCGGCGCCATCATCATCGCCAAGATGAACATGGACGAGTTCGCCCACGGCGGCTTGGGCTTCAGTTCGCGCGGCGGCCAGACGCTCAATCCCCACGATCCCCGCCGCCACCCCGCCGGCTCTTCGGGCGGCACCGGCGCGGGCCTCGCCGCCTGGTTCTCGCCCATCGGCCTCGGCTCCGACACCGGCGGCTCCATCCGCGGCCCCGCCTCCGCCAACGGCGTCGTCGGCATCAAACCCACCAACGGCCTCGTCTCCCGCACCGGCATCATGCCCTGCGTGCTCACCTTTGACACCGGCGGCCCCATGGCCCGCTCCGTCTACGACGCCGCGCTCACTCTCGGCTTCATGACCGGCGTCGATCCGAAGGACCCGCTCACCCGCAACAGTCGCGGACTCGGCTTCACCGACTACACCCAGTTCCTCAAAAAAGACGCCCTGCGCGGCGTGCGCCTCGGCGTCATCCGCGACCTCGCCGGCACCGACCCGGAGGTTGACCGCGTCTTCGAGTCCGCCCTCGCCGAGCTCAAGGCCCTCGGCGCCGTCCTCGTCGATCCCGTGAAATTCCCCGGCATCGCCATGGCCAACCGCGCCGCCGTCATGGAGCCGATCCGCGTGACCGAGGTGAAACAAAACTACGCCGACTACCTCGGCGGTCTCCGCCCCGGCTTCCCCCGCACCATCGGCGACCTCGCCGACGCCGGCATCAAGCTCACCGCCCCCCAGGGCGAATTCCTCCCGCACCCCAGCGTTTACAAGCGCTTCAAGGTCCTCGCCGGCGGTCCCCCGCTCACCTCGCTCACCTACACCTCCGCCAAACAACACGGCATGCCCGCCGTCCAGGGCGCCGTCCTCGGCCTGATGGAGGACAACCAGCTCGACGCCCTCGTTTATCCGACGCGCTCCCGCCAGCCCGAGCTCATCAACCCCGACACGCCCAACATCGTGGACCGTCCGCCCACGCCCTCGCTCACCAGCATCGCCAACGTCACCCAGTTCCCCGACGTGCAGGTCCCCGCCGGGCTCACCGCCGAAAAGATGCCCGTCACCATCAGCTTCCTCGGCGCCGCCTACAGCGAGCCCAAGCTCCTCGCCTACGCCTACACCTACGAGCAGGCCACCCGCCACCTCGTCCCGCCCGCCACCACGCCCGGCCTGCCCGGCGAGAAATTCACCTACTGATCCGCCCTTCTCTTTATTCCCATGATCACTCTCCGCCCCGTCTCCCTGTTGCTTGCCGCCGCCCTGGCGTTCTCCGTTCCCGCCCGCGCCGCCCAATTGGATATCTCCACCGCCACCATCGGCGATCTCCAGACGGCGATGGCCGCCGGCGCGCTGACGTCGGAAAAGCTGACCGAACTCTACCTCGCGCGCATCGCCGCCTACGACCAGAAGGGTCCGGCGCTCAACACCGTGATCACCCTCGCCCCCGACGCGCTCGCGCAGGCCCGCGCCCTCGACGCCGAGCGCAAGGCCGGCAAACTCCGCGGCCCCCTCCACGGCATCCCCATCCTCGCCAAGGATGTATTCGACACCAAAGACATGCCCACCACCGGCGGCTTCCTGCCCATGGCCGCCTCCCGGCCCGACAAGGATTCCTTCGTCATCGCCCGCCTCCGCGCCGCCGGCGCCATCATCCTCGGCAAGCTCAACCAGTCCGACTGGTACGGCGTGGCCGGGCAGGGCGGCAGCACCCTGAAGGGCCAGGTCATCAGCCCCTACAATCCCGCCAAATCCCCCGGCGGCTCCAGCTCCGGCACCGGCTCCGCCGTGGCCGCCTGGTTCGCCGCCATCGGCCTCGGCTCCGACACCACCGGCTCCATCGTCATCCCCAGCACGCTGGCCAACCTCGTCGGCTTCTCCACCACCCACGGCCTGGTCTCCCGCACCGGCATGATGTGGAGTTCCCCGTCGCAGGAAAACGGCGGCCCCATGGGTCGCAGCGTCTACGATTGCGCCGTGGTCCTCGACGCCATCGCCGGCTATGACGCCGCCGACCTCGCCACCCAGGCCGGCATCGGCAAAATCCCGTCCGCCTCCTACACCACGTTCGTCCGCGCCGACGGCCTGCGCGGGGCCCGCATCGGCGTGCTCCGCGAGATGGTCCGCTCCGGTCCCGTGCACGAAGAAGGCCGGGCCTTGTTTGCGAAAGCCCTGGAAGATTTCAAAAAAGCCGGCGCCACCCTCGTCGATCCGATCGACACCGGCCTCGACATCGCCAACAGCCAGACCAGCGCCGACGCTCCCAAATACGAGCGGGCCGACGCCATCAACGCCTACCTCGCGCGTCTCCCGGCCGACGCCCCCATCCGCACCGTCGCCGAGATGATCGCCAAGGGCGGCGACCTCGTGAAACCCGCCATCATCGAGGCCTCGAAGCTCGGCGCGCTCGACCACAACCCCGAGTTGATCGCCGCCATGCGCCACCAGACCGCCATGCGCAACGCGCTCACCGGCCTCATGCAGCGCTACGATCTCGACGCCATCATCCTGCCCTACCGCACCGCGCTGGCCGATCCCAAGCCCACCGGCCCCAACCGCAACACCGGCGGCCGCAGCGAGTCGCGCAACGCCATCGCCTCCTACACCGGCCTGCCCACCATCGTCGTCCCCGGCGGCTTCTTCCCGTCCGACGGCATGCCGTTCGCCGTGCAGTTCCTTGGCGCGCCGTTCACCGAGCCCAAGCTCATCACGTTGGCCAGCGGCTACGAGGCGGCGACCAGGCACCGCAAGTCCCCCGACTCCACGCCCGCGCTGCCCGGCGAGAACATCGCCTACTGATCACGTCCATGTCCGCCGTGTGTTTTTTCCGCCGGTTGCGAGCCTTGTCCTTTTGGGCGCTCGCCGCCGCCTTATCGACCGGTCTCGCGTCCGTCCGGGCCGCCACGATCAATCTCGAAACCGCCACCATCGCCGACCTCCAGGCGGCGATGGCCGCCGGCGCGCTCACGTCGGAAAGATTGACCGAACTCTACCTCGCGCGCATCGCCGCCTACGACAAGGCCGGACCGCGCATCAACGCCGTCATCACAGTCAACGACCGCGCGCTGGAAACCGCCCGCGCCCTCGACGCCGAGCGCAAGGCCGGGCAGGTCCGCGGTCCGCTCCACGGCATTCCGGTCCTCCTCAAAGACCTCTTCGACACGGCCGACATGCCCACGACCGCCGGCTTCAGCCCCATGGCGACCTCCCGGCCCGACCGCGACGCCTTTCTGGTCGCCAAAATCCGCGACGCCGGCGGCATCATCCTCGCCAAGGTCAACCTCTCCGACTGGTTCGGAGTTCCTCCCGCCGGCGATCAGAGCACCCTGCTCGGGCGCACGCTGAACCCCTACAATCTCGAACTCTCGCCCGGCTTTTCCTCCGGCGGCACCGGCGCGTCCATCGCCGCCTGGTTCGCCACCGTCGGCGTCGGCAGCGAGACCGGCGTGTCGATCCGCAATCCCCTCTCGAACAACAACCTCGTGGGCATCGCCCCCACGCAGGGTCTCGTCAGCCGCACCGGCCAGATCATGCAGTCGTTTACCCAGGAGCGTGCCGGCCCCTTTGCCCGCAACACCCACGACATGGCCGTCCTGCTCACCGTCATGGCCGGTTTCGATGTCGAGGACATGACCACCGCCGCCAGCCTCGGGAAAACCCCCGCTGCGCCTTACACCGCCTTTCTGGCGCCGAAGGACGGCCTCAAGGGCGCGCGCATCGGGGTGTGGCGCGACCTCTTTCGTTCCGGCCCGAAACACACCGAAGGCCTGGCGCTCGTCGAGAAACCCCTCGCCGACCTGAAGGGGCAGGGGGCCACCGTCATCGACAACCTCACCACCGGCCTCAACCTCTTCGAGATCCTCGCCACCGCGCGCACCAACAACGACGAGGCGCGTTTCTCCTACCAACTCTACCTCGGCCGCCTGCCCGCCGGCGCGCCCATCCGCTCCTACGCCGAGCTGCTCGAAAAGGGCGGCCCGCTGGTCAAGCCCGCCATCCGCCAGTCGGCCAAGGTGCCCCCGCTCAACGCTTATCCCGAGCACACCGCCCGCCTGAAAACCCGGGAAACCCTCCGCGCCCTCGCCATCGAGTTGATGGATCGTTACCAACTGGACGCGCTCGTCTACCCTTTCAAAACCGAGCCCGCGCCCGCCCACCTCGGCCGCGCCACCGAGAGCGACAACCCTTTCAGCTCCGTGACCGGCCTGCCCGGCCTCATCATGCCGGCCGGCTTCGTCACCGGCGACGCCCCCATCGGCCTTGAGTTCCTCGGCCGCCCGTGGAGCGAGCCCGTCCTCATCCGGCTGGGCAGCGCCTACGAGGCCGCCACGCACCACCGGAAGTCGCCCCCCGCCACGCCCGCGCTGCCCGGCGAGACCATCGTCTACTGATTTTTCAAAACCATGCGTTTCCGTATCCTTTTTTTCCTGCTCGCCGCCGCCCTGTGTGGCCGCGCCGCCGAACTCCCCGTCGTCGCGCTTTTCACCACCGGCGGCACCATCCAGAGCAAGGGCACCCACCGGCTCACGCTGGCCGAATACAATGAAAGCGTCGTCACGCCCGACGAACTCCTGGCCGACCTGCCCGAGCTCAAGTCGCTCGCCCGCATCGAGGTCACCGAAATCTCCAACGTCGGCTCCGGCAACATCGACGCCGCCAAGCTCCTCAAGCTCTCCAAGGCCGTCACCGCCGCGCTCGCCCGCCCCGAGGTCGCCGGAGCCGTCGTCACCCACGGCACCGGCACGCTGGAGGAAACCGCCTTTTTCCTCCACCTCACCGTCAAGTCCTCCAAGCCCGTCGTCGTGGTCGGCGCCATGCGGCCTTTCACCGCCATCAGCCGCGACGGCCCCTACAACCTCTACAACGCCGTGCGCGTCGCCACCACGCCCGAGGCCGTCGGCAAGGGCGCCCTCGTTGTCCTCAACGACACCATCCACTCCGCCCGCTTCGTCACCAAGAACCACACCTACCACGTCGAGACGTTCGTCTCCCGCGAACTCGGCCCCCTCGGCTTCGTCGATTCCGACCGCGTCGTCTTCTACCGCAACCCGCTCACCCGCCACACCGCCGGCAGCGAGTTCGACATCTCCAACCTGGAAACCTTGCCGATGGTGGACATCGTTTACGGCTACCAAGAGGCCAGCGCCGCGCCCATCGCCGCCCTGGTCGAGGCCGGGGCCAAGGGCATCGTCTACGCCGACTCCAGCCCCGCCTTCGCCAAGGCGTTTCTCGCCGCCCAGGCCAGGGGCGTGACCATCCTCATGAGCGACCGCAAGGGCGCCGGCCGCGTCACCCTCAGCGAACGCGTCAACGCCCGCAACACCATCACGGCCGACAACCTCAACGCCCAGAAGTCCCGCGTCCTGTTGCGTCTCGCCCTGACGAAGACCACCGAGACCCGCCAGCTCCAGCGCATCTTCAACGAATACTGAGCCGCCCCCCGCCATGCGTATACTCGACCGCCTTTCCGGCCTTTTTCTTTCCGCCGTCCTCATGGTCGGCGCCGCCCGCGCCGCCGAGATTCCCGACCGGCTCCCGCCCGGAATCCAGCCCAAGCCCCACGTCCGGCTCATCTCCCTCGGCGGCACCATTTCCGGCACCGCCAAGGACCGCCTCAACGTCACCGACTACGGCGCACCCCGCCTCGGGCCCGATGACTGGATAAAGGACCTGCCCGACCTCGCCCTCTACGCCCGCGTCACCCCCGAGGACCTGCGCCCGGCCGGCGAATCCACCGCGATGACCACCGAGCACTGGCTCAAGGTCGCCCGCCGCCTCCAGGAGATCGCCGCCGATGATTCCATCGACGGCGTGGTCATCACCCATGGCACCAACATCATGGTCGAGACCGGCTACTTCCTCAGCCTCACCGTCAACATCAAGAAGCCCGTCGTCATGGTCGGCTCCCAGCGGCCGTGGACCGCGCTCAGCGGCGACGGCCCGCTCAATCTGGTCAACGCCGTGCGCGTCGCCGCCACCCCCGCCGCCGCCGGCAAGGGCGTCCTCCACGCCATGAACCAGAACATCTTTCCCATCCGCGACGTCACCAAGACCAGCGCCTACCGCATGCAGACGTTTCAGGGCATCGACCTAGGCGTCATCGGCGTGGCCGATCCCGACATCGTGAAATTCTACTCCGAGACTCTCCGCCTCCACACCTACAAGTCGCGCTTCAACATCGCCGCCCTGCCCGCCGCGCTCCCGCCCGTCGAGGTCATCTACGGTTACCACGAGATCCCCGGCTACATCGTCGACGCCATGGTCGCCAACGGCGTCAAGGGCATCGTGGTCGATGGCACCGGCGCCGGCAGCACCCCCAACACCATGGAAGCCGCCATCAAGAAGGCCCAGGCCGCCGGTGTCGTGATCGTCGCCACCGCCCGCACCCGCGGCGGCCGCGTCCAGGAGACGCCCAAGCGCACCGCCGCCCAGGTCGTCCCCGGCGACAACCTTCCCCCCGAAAAAGCCCGCATCCTCCTCCAGCTCGCCCTCACGCAGACCACCGACGTCGCCGCCATCGGCCGCATGTTCACCGAATTTTAACCCCCTTTTTTGATTTTCCCATGAAACCGCTCCTTTGCACCGCCTCGCTGCTCCTTGCCGCCGCCCTCGCGTTCTCCGCGCCCGCCCGCGCCGCGACCCTCTCGCTCGAAACCGCCACCATCGCCGACCTCCAGGCCGCGATGGCCGCCGGCGCGCTCACTTCCGAAAAACTCGTCCAGCTCGGCCTCGCCCGCGCCGCCGCCTACGACGACGTCGGCCCCAGGCTCAACGCCCTCATCCTCGTCAACCCCCGCGCCCTCGACGAGGCCAAGGCCCTCGACGCCGAGCGCAAGGCCGGCAAGCTCCGCGGTCCGCTCCACGGCATCCCGGTCATCCTGAAGGACAATCATGACACCCATGACATGCCCACCACCGGCGGGTCTGTCTTCCTTGAAGGCTCCGTCCCGCCCGACGACGCCTTCATCGTTAAAAAACTCCGCGCCTCCGGAGCCGTCATCCTCGCCAAGGCCAACCTCAGCGAATTCGCCTCCAGCGCCCGCACCAACGGCTTCAGCTCCCTCGGCGGGCAGACCCTCAACCCCCACGATCTCGCCCGCGGCCCCGCCGGCTCCAGCGGCGGCTCCGGCGCGGCCGTCGCCGCCTGGTATGCCCCGCTCGCGCTCGGCACCGACACCGGCGGCTCCATCCGCAATCCCTGCGCCGCCACCGGCATCGCCGGCATCAAGCCCACCCGCGGCCTGCTCTCCCGCGACGGCGTGATCCCGCTCGGACTTTCCTTCGATACCAGCGGCCCCATGGCCCGCTCCATCTACGATGTCGCCGTCGCCCTCGGCGCCATGACCGGCCTAGACCCGGCCGACCCCGCCACCGCCACCTCCGTCGGCAAATCGTTCACCGACTACACCCGCTTCCTCGATGCCGGAGCACTCAAGGGCGCCCGTCTCGGCGTGTTCGTCGACTACTCCGGCGACGAGGAGGGTGTGAAGTCGGTCTTCGCCGCCACCCGCGCCCGTCTCGAAGCCCTCGGGGCCACCCTGGTCGAGATCCCGCTGCCCAAGTTCGTCCTCGAACGCCAGTCGATCATGGACACCCTCCGCCCGGGCGAATTCAAGGCCCAGGTCGCCGATTACCTCGCCACCCTCAAGCCCGGCTACCCGCGCACCCTCGCCGAGTTGATCAAACTCTCCGAGACCTTCACCCCCAAGCCCGGCCAGCTCGCCAACCCCAGCCGCTGGGCCGCCTTCAAGGTCGAACATGCCGGCCTCGACCTCACCGATCCCGTCTACCTCTCCGCCAAGGCCCACGGCCCCGCCCTCCTCGCCGGCCATCTCGAAGCCCTGCTCTACAAGCACCAGCTCGACGCGTTCATCTACCCGACCAATCCCACCCCCGCCCAGCGCCTGGACGTCGATTACTCCAAGCCCCGCCCCGCCAGCGCCACCAGCATTGCCAACATCACCGGCTTCCCCGACGTGATCGTCCCCGCCGGCCTCACCCCCGGAAAGCTCCCCGTGACCCTGTCCTTCCTCGGCACCAACTACAGCGAGCCACGCCTGCTCGCCCTCGCCTACGCCTTTGAACAAGCCACGCACGCCCGCGCCACCCCGCCGACCACCCCCGCGCTTGGTGGAGAAACCATCGCCTACTGAGGCGTTCGCCCCCGGCCATCCGCGCATGGCCATCGCCCGGGACACCCCCAAGCTCGACAAAACCAGTGGCCGGATGCTTTTGACTTAACGATCTCCAAACCGAAATCGCTCCGCGATTCCGCCACGCGGGGAATCCGTAGCGGAACGGCGTAGCCGTTTCGTCCGGCTGGCCTTAATTCACGCAACCATTCGCATAAGGTAACTTTTTAGCTGCGAACCCGCTGCCGCATCCGGGGTGGAACGCAGGTTGCTGCATCATCGCGCGGCCCGCTTTGACGCAAAACCGCGCATGTACGGGTTCCGCCCTTCCTCACCGATGCCTGCTCATCTCCACCGTCTCCTCCTCCCGCTCGCCCTCGTGGCCGGCGTCGCCCTCACCGCCCTCAAGGGTGCCGGCACCAGCCCGACCTCACCCTCCCCCAAGCCCGCCGTCGCCGTCCTCTCCGACTGGCCGGCGATCGATGCCGAAACCTTGCGCCATTTCCAGGCCCTGGTGCGCCTCGACACCAGCCCGCCCGTCAACGAGGCCGCCGCCGTCGATTACCTCAAGGCCGCCCTCGACGCCGAGGGCATCGAAACCAAGGTCTTCGCCCTCGACCCCCGCCGCCCCAACCTCGTCGCCCGCCTGCGCGGCAACGGCGCCAGGCGGCCCCTGCTCATCATGGCCCACACCGACGTCGTGAAGGTCGATCCGTCCAAGTGGAAACACCCCCCGTTCTCCGCCACCCTCGAAGACGGCTACATCTACGGACGCGGCACGATCGACGACAAAGACAACGTCACCGTCGCCCTCATGAGCCTGCTCCTGCTCAAGCGCAGTCAACTCCCCCTCGAGCGCGATGTCGTCGTGTTGTTCGAGGCCGGCGAAGAAACCGACACCCGCGTGGGCATACGCTACATGGTGGAAAACCATGCGGCGGAGCTCGACGCCGAGTTTTGCATCGCCGAGGGCGGCTCGATCGTCCGCACCGAGGGGCGGATCCAGTATGGCTCCGTCCAGCTCACCGAAAAAATCCCCAACCGCGTGCGCCTCGTCGCCACCGGCGTGGCCGGGCATGGCTCCGTCCCGCTGCGCACCAACGCCGTCGTCTACCTGGCCAACGCCATCACCAAGATTTCCGAATGGCAGACGCCCATGCGGTTGAACGACATCACCCGCACCTTCTTCGAGCGCCTCGCCACCGTGAGCCCGCCCGAGGATGCCGCCCGCTACCGCGCGCTGCTTCAGGGCGACGAAACCGGCGCCGTGCAGGAATACCTCGCCGTCAACAAACCCCAGCTCAACTCCATCCTGCGCACCTCGATCTCGCCGACGATGCTCACGGCCGGCGTCGGCAGCGTGAACGTCATTCCCTCCGAAGCCTCCGTGGTCCTCGACATCCGCGCTCTGCCCGACGAGCAGGTGCCGCAGTTTATGGAGCAGCTGGCGAAGGTCATCGACAACCCCGCCATCAAGATCGAGCGCATCGGGGCCGAAAACATCCGCCCGGGCGCCCCGCCCAGCAGCCGGTTCAACGATGCCTTCAAGGCGATCGAGTCCGCCATCCGGCGCGAATACGGCGTCATCACCCTGCCCACCATGTCCACCGGCGCCACCGACATGGCGTTCATCCGGGCGATGGGCATACCGTGCTACGGCGTCGGCCCCATCATCGACTTCGAGGATGCCCGCAAGGGCTACGGCGCCCACAGCGACCAGGAGCGCATCTCCGAGGAAGCCTTGTATAAGTTCATGCGTTTCAAACTGGACGTGGTGACGGAGCTCGCGGTCGCCAAAGCCGCCCCCGCCCCGGCCGCCGCTCCCTGACCGGCACACTCACCGCCTGGCTGAAACGTTGGCTTTGAGCACCGCATCGACCCGCCGCCGGCTCACCCCCGTGTTTCGCCTCATCCTGCCATGACGTCACCGCACTGCCCGCCCGCCGCCGAACCGATCCCCGACTTCTTCTGGGACGATCTGCTCGCCTACATCGAGGAGCGGCGCGTCATCCCCATCCTCGGCCCCGAGCTCTTCACCGTGCCCGACGGCGGCGGCGGGGAAGTCCCCCTGCCGCACCTGCTGGCGCTGCGCCTGGCCGAGCGCCTGCGCGTGCCGCTCGACCCGGCTTCGGCCGGCGACCATCCGCTCAACGACGTGGTCTCCCGCTACCTCCAGGGCGGCGGCCGCCGGGAAGACATCTACCCGCGCGTGCGCAATCTGCTCAAAGAACTCGCCCCGCCGGTCCCTCCCGCACTGCGCGCCCTGGCCCGCATCCGCCACTTCAATGTCTTCGTGACCACCACGTTCGACGGCCTGCTCGCCCAGGCGCTCGACGAGGAACGCTTCGGCGGCGCGCCCACCACCCAGTCCCTCGCCTTCGCCCCCAACCGCACCCAGGACCTCGCGCCCGGCGCGGCCAACGCCGCCGCGCCGACGGTGTTCCACCTCTTCGGACGCGTCTCCGCCTCGCCCGACTATGTTGTGACCGAGGAGGACACGCTGGAGTTTTTCACCGCCCTGCAAAGCGAGACCCGCCGCCCGCAACTGCTCTTCGACGAACTCAAAACCCACCACCTCCTGCTCCTTGGCGGCACGTTGCCGGACTGGCTCTCGCGGTTTTTCCTGCGCACGGCCAAGTCCCACCGGCTCTCCCTCCAGCGCGAGGAATCGGAGATCGTCGCCGGGCACCGGGCCCGGCACGACTCGGCGTTTGGCGGTTTTCTGCGCACCTTTTCCTACCGCACGCAGATTTTTCAACAGGGCAACGCCGCCGAGTTCGTGACCGAGCTGGCGGCCCGCTACGCCGCGCGCCATCCGGCTTCCGTCGCCCCGCACACCCCGGCCCCTGCCTCCCCCGCCGCTTCGCCCGCCACGGGCGAGACGATGCGCGCCGGCTCGGTCTTCATCAGCTACGCCAGCCAGGACCTGCCCGCCGTGCAAAAACTGCGCGACGCCCTCGACGACGCCGGCATCGAAGTGTGGTTCGACAAACGCCGCCTCGAAAGCGGTGACGACTTCGACCAGCAGATCAGGCGCAACATCCGCGGCTGCTCGTTCTTCCTGCCGGTCATCTCGGCGTCCACCCAGGCGCGCCACGAAGGCTACTTCCGGCTCGAATGGAGCCTGGCCGCCGAGCGTTCGCAGCTCATCGCCGACTCCATCCCGTTCATCCTGCCGGTGCTGATCGACCCGATCCCCGAGGCCGAGGCGCTCGTGCCCGAGCGTTTCCTGAAGTTTCAATGGAGCCGCCTGCCCGGCGGCCAGCCCACCCCCGAGTTTGTCGAACGGCTGGTCCGCCTCATCCGCGACTACCGCAAACGCGAGAAAGGACTGCTGTGACCATCCACCCAAACCGCTTTAACCGCAAAGAGCGCAAAGCACCCGATCCCGTCGGATCTCTGCGTTCTCTGCGATCTTTGAGGTTAATTTCTCCGATTTCCGACCTTCCGAACCTTCAAACCGATTTAACCGCAAGGAACGCAAAGAGCGCAAAGCACCCGATCCCGTCCGATCTCTGCGGTTTCTGCGATTAATTCGTACAAATCTTAATATGAACCACTCCATCAAAACGCTCTGCGATCAAGTTCGGGAAATCTCTTATGCTATCCATGTTTATCATGGCCACGGTCACTTGGAAAAAGTGTATGAGAACGCGCTGGCACACCGGCTGCGCAAGGCAGGTCTCTCCGCGAAACAGCAGCACCCGATTCAAGTCTTCGATGAAGACGGGACGTTGATCGGCGATTATTTCGCCGATCTCTTGGTCGAGGATCGTCTGATCATTGAACTCAAGACGGCCAAGACCCTCGGTCCGGATCACGAGGCGCAAATTATGGGTTACCTCAAGTCTTCCCGAATCGAGCACGGCCTGCTCATCAATTTTGGCTCGTTTAAATTTGAAATTCGGAAATTCGCCTTATCTAGGACCGACTCCCAACTCATTTAACCACAACGCATCCGATGTGTTCCGATCTCTGCGTTCTTTGCGTTCTCTGCGGTTAATTTCTCCGATTTCCGACCTTCCGAACCTTCAAACCGATTTAACCGCAATGAACGCAAAGAGCGCAAAGAACCCGATCCCTTCCGGTCTCTGCGGTTAACTCCTCCGCCTTACCTCCGCCTTTCCATGCACATCGTGTCCTCAGCCAACGCCGTCACTCTCGACCATCCCTGGCCGGGCCTGGCTTCCTTCACCGAGGATCAGCGCGCGTTTTTCCACGGACGCGAAGCCGAGACCGCCGAGCTTTTCCGGCTCATCCGCCGGGCGCCGTTGACCGTGCTCTTCGGCCAGTCCGGCCTGGGCAAGTCCTCGCTGCTGCAAGCCGGCGTGTTCCCGCTCCTGCGCGAGGCCGACCTGCTGCCCGTGCCCGTGCGCCTCGACCACGCGCCGGATGCGCCCGCGCTCGCCGCGCAGGTTTTCCGCGCGCTCGCCGCCACGTTTTCCCTGGTCGGCGCCGAGGCCCCCGAGCTGCGCGACGGGGAGACGTTGTGGGAGTATTTTCACCGCTCGGGCGCGGAAATTTGGAGTCCGCGCAACCGCCTGCTCACGCCCGTGCTCGTTTTTGACCAGTTCGAGGAATTGTTCACGCTGGGCCGCGCCGGCGAGGCGACCCGCGAACGCGGCCGCGCCTTCGTGACCGAGCTCGCCGACCTGGTGGAAAACCGCCCGCCGCTCTCCCTGCGCGCACGCATCGAGCAGGGCGAACTCGACCCCGCCGCCTTCAACCACGACCAGGCCGCCTGCCATGTGCTGCTCAGCCTGCGCGAAGATTTTCTGCCCGAGCTGGAAGGCCTGCGCGACGAGATGCGCGGCGTGCAGCACAACCGCTACCGCCTCCGCCGCCTCGACGGCGCGCAGGCGCTGGCCATCGTCACCCGCCCCGCGCCCGAACTGGTGTCCGCCGACGTGGCGGAAAAAATCGTGGCCTTCGTCGCCGGCGCCCGCGGTGGCTCGCCCGGGCGACTGGCGGAACTGGAGGTCGAGCCGGCCCTGCTCAGCGTGGTCTGCCGCGAGCTCAACCAGCGCCGCCTCGCCCTCGGCCACGCCGTCCTCACCGACGACCTCGTGGCCGGCAATCGCGGTGAAATCCTGGCCGATTTCTACGAGCGCAGCCTCGCCGATCTGCCCGCGTCGGTGCGCTTCTTTGTCGAGGACCGCCTGCTCACCCGCTCCGGGTACCGCGACAACCTCGCCCTCGAGACCGCGCTGGCCGAGCCCGGCGTGACCCGAGCCCACCTCGATACGCTGGTCGCCCGCCGCCTCCTGCGCTTGGAAGACCGGCTGGGCCTCGTCCGGGTGGAGTTGACCCACGACGTGCTGGCCGAGGTCATCCGCGCCAGCCGCGACGAACGCCAGACCCGCGAGGCCCAGGCCGCCGAGACCCGCCGCCGCGAAGAGGCCGAAGAGGCGCTGGCGGTGGCGCGCGCGGAAAAAGAAGCCGCCCGCCGCCAGACCCGCCGCGCCCGCCTGGTCGCCGCCGGCTGCGCCGTGCTGGCGTTGGCCGCCGTCGGCTCGGCGGTCTTCGGCTACGTGGCGCTGCGTATCGCCCAGGACGCAGTGACGCTTTCGCGCGACACCCGCGACCGCGCCGAGCAGTTGCTCGACTACATCGCCGAGGATCTCCGCGAAGAACTCGCCGCCATCGGACGCCTGCCGCTTCTGCTCTCGCTGGCCAATAAAGCCGTCGATTATTACAAAAACTTGCCCCCCGCCGCCCGCGACCGGCGGGTCTTGGAAAACCACGCTCTCGCTTATGTCCGCGTGGCCGATGTACAATTCAGTCAAGGGGCCACCGATACGAGTTTTCGCACCTTGGCCACGGCCCGGCAGATCCTCGCCGAGGCCGCCGCGACCGACCCCGCGGCCGCCGACGGCGACTCCGCGCGCTGGGTGCGCAGCCAGCTCCTGCGTGTAGAGGGACGCAATTTTAACAACCGGCGCGATTTCCGCCAGGCCATCCAGACTCTCCGCGCCGCTTTCACCGAGCTGGCTCCGCTGCTCCAGCGTCCCTCACCCGCGCCGCGCGTCATTTTCGCGGCGGCGGAAATCTTGCGCCTGACCGGCACGTCGTTGGGCAACCTGAACGATCCTGCCGGCCTGCAATGTGGCCAGCAGGCGGTGGCGTTGCTCGAAGCCCTCGCGCAAACCGCGCCGCAGACACCCAACCTCGACGCGGAGTTGGGCAAAACCTACGCCGGCCTGGCCAACCAAGCCGTGCGTGTGGGTGAGCCCGGTCTCGCCCGCCCACTCGCCACCCGGGCGCTGGCCACGCTCAGCAAGGCGCTCGCCGCCGATCCGCTGAACCGCAGCCTGCAATTAGCTAAAGGCACCTCCAGCTATGTGCTGGGCATGGCGCTGGCCGACACCGGGGGCAGCCTGGCCGACCAGCAGGCCGCCTCCCGTGCCGGCGTGCAGCAGTTTCAGGAGCTTGCGGCGATTGATCCCAGCAACGCGACCGTCGGTAATCAGAAAAACATCGCCGAAAGTCGTCTCAGTAGAACCTTGGTTCGTGCGGGCACGTTGAGTGAAGCCAGGCAGACACTCGAGCCGGTTACTCGACTGGATGCCGCGGGACTAAGTGACGTCCGACTCTCCAACCAGCTCCTCTACTTCACCTCGCGCATCGAACTGCACCCCGGAATCGACGATGCGGCGGCGCTCGCCGGGGAGCACGCACGATTTAATGGGGCGCTGGAGGAGTTTCGCCGCCGCTCCACCGGCGAATCGTTTCCGTCCGCGCTCGCCGCCGCACAAAGCGCCTACCTTGCCGTGCGCGCCGAAACGGTCTTCGACCCCGTGAAAGCCGCGGCCACCGGCCAGCAAGGCCTGGCGCAGTTGGCCCGGGTCGTTCCGGCCAATCCCGATCAGGCCGACGACCTCACCCGAAGGGACAACCTGTTACGCCTCGCCACCGCGCTGGCCGCCGTGCGCGCCGGGCGCAGCGCCGAGGCCGAGGCGCTCTTCCGCACCGTGCGCCAGCGACTTTCCCTGGGGCAGTTCCCGGGTCTGGTTTTACCCATTCTCGGCTTGGGACAGTTTGAACCCCGCATCGAAACCACCCTCGCCTTCACCGAGATGTGGCTGGCGCGGCTCAACAGCCAGGACGACCGCCGTCCCGACGCCGAGGTCCTCGCCTGGGCGGAGCACGCCGCCACCCATTTCCGAAAACTCCACGCCGACAACGACCCCGGCGACCATGTGCACCGCTACCTCGCGGCCTTCGCCGAGATATCCCTGGCCCGTGCCCGCCTCGTGGCCGGCGGGGCCGACCCTGCCGCCGCCCGCGCCGGGTTGGATACCGCCGAAGCCCACCTCGCCGCCCTGAGCGCCGAGTTCCAAGCCACATCTTGGATCAAAGACCTCCGCACTTGGCTCGCCGCCACCCGCGCCCTGCTGCCCTGAGCCCGCCCTCTTTTCCCCTTTCCTCACCCATGCGCGCTCATATCCACCGCCTCCTCCCGCTTGCCCAAGCCCTGCCCGGGTTAAACACCTGGGGCGAAAAAAGCGGTCCGACCCGATTCCCGTCAAAATCCGGTTGCCTGTCAGTCATCATGCTCCTGCTTTCGATCTGCGGTGCCGTGACTTCGGGCTGGGCGGCGGAAACACCCCCTCCAGCCGGGGAAGCCGAAAAGCGCTGGAAACAGTATCAACCCGAGTTTGATGCGTTCGCCGTCCGCGACCGCGAAGCGCCGGTTGCGCCCGGAGGCATTGTTTTCGCCGGCAGCAGTATTTTTCGTCAATGGACCACGGTGTCCGAGCAGATGGCGCCGTTGCCGGTGCTGAATCGTGCCTTTGGCGGTTCGCGCACGGGCGACCAGCTCGCGCGGTTCGATCAGGTCATCACGCCGTACGCACCCAAGGTCATCGTCTATTACTGCGGCAGTAACGATCTGAAGGCTGGCGAAGTTCCCGAGGATCCTGCCGCGATTTTCGCGCGGTTCCGGGCGTTTTCCGAACGGGTGCAGGCGACGTTGCCCCGGACAAGCCTCATCTTCGTCTCAAGCACGCGGTCCCCGGACCGCGTCGCGCGCTGGGAGCAAGTTGACCACTACAACGCCCTGGCTCGCGCGTATTGTGCGGCCACGCCCAACCGGTTTTTTGTCGATGTGAACCCGGCCCTGGTCGATGCCGCCGGCCACCCCCGGCTCGAACTCTACAAGGAGGACAAGCTCCACTTTCACCCGCCGGCATACGTAGAGTTTACCCGTATCCTTCGGCCGGTGCTGGAGCGGGTCTGGGCAGGGGCGCATGAGTGATCGCCACCACCTCGGCGAAGTCGCCGCCTGGCTGAAACGCCGGTTCTAAACACCGCATCCCACTCGCTACCTGCTTAACGTATCCTTCAAAAACACCGTCATGAAACACCGACTCACCTCCCGCCTCATCCTCCCGCTGGCCCTTGCCGTCGGCGTCGCCTGCACCCCGCTCGCCCACGCCCTGCCCGAGTTCGACATCTGGGTGGAAAACGTCGCCCAAGACTGGGTGCGCGCCGACCCGATGACCGCCACCCGCACCCAATACCTGCCCGCCGCCGCGCAGGCCGAGATCGACCGCAAACTCGACGGACCGGACGGGCTCTACCTCGTGGACTCCTCGGCCCGCATCGCCCGCGCCGCCGCCGCTCAGCGCGGCCTGGCCGAACTGCAAAAATGGCCGGAGACGGAGCTGACCAACACCCAGCGCACCTCCCGCGAAATCCTCGACTGGCGCTTCCGCGAGGCCATCCGCCTGGCCGAGGCGGATGGTTCCCTCTATGTGTTTCACCAGTTCCGGGGCCTGCAAATCGTGTTGGTCAACTTCCTCACCCAGACCCATCCGATCCGCAACGCCCGCGATGTGGACAACTACCTCGCCCGCCTCACCCAGGTCGCCCCGTTGCTGGATCGCGGCATCGCCGAGGCCCGCGCCCGCGCCGCCCGCGGCATCGTGCCGCCCGATTTCATCCTCAAATCCACCCTCGGCGGCCTCGACCGCCTGCTCGCGCCCGAGCCGGCCAAGAACGTGCTCGTCACCACGCTGGCCGAGAGCCTGACCAAGCTCAAGGACCTGCCCGAGGCCGACCGCGCCGCCGTCCTCGCCCGGGCCGAAAGCGTCACCGCCGGCGAGATTCTGCCCGCCTTGGGGCGCGTCCGCGCCCTGCTGGCCGAGCAGGCCAAGACCGCCACCGCCGACGCCGGCCTGTGGAAAATCCCCGGCGGCGACAAGGTCTACGCCGCCCAGCTCGCGACCATGACCACCACCGATCTCAGCCCGGACGAGATCCACGCCATCGGCCTGCGCGAAGTCGCCCGCATCGAGGGCGAGATGGATGTCATCTTCCGCCAGCTTGGCTACGCGGAAGGAACGGTCAATGAACGCTACGATGCCCTTGAGGCCAAACTGCAACCGCCCGCCGAGCCCGATCCCCGTCCGGCGCTGATTGCCCAATACACCCGGATCGTGCGCGACGCCGAGCTGCGCGCCCCGGCTTTTTTCGACCTGTTGCCCAAGGCTCCGGTGGAGGTTCGCCGCGAGCCGGTGTTCACGGAGTCCACCGCCGCCGCGCGTTACAGCTTGCCCGCACCCGACGGCTCCAAACCGGGCATATTCTGGACTCCACTGCCCGGCCCCAGCTTCCGAATTCTCGGTATGCGCACGCTTGCCTACCACGAGGCCATCCCGGGCCATCACTATCAGCTCGCGTTGCAACAGGAGCTGGATCTGCCGCGTTTCCGCAAACTGCGCGCCATGGGCGGCATCGTGGCGTTTAGTGAAGGCTGGGGGCTCTACGCCGAGCAGCTCGCCGACGAGGCCGGCTGGTATGAAGGCGACGCCCAGGGACGCCTCGGCTACCTCAACGCCCAGCTCTTCCGCGCCCGCCGTCTGGTGGTGGACACCGGCCTGCACGCCAAGAAATGGACCCGCCAGCAGGCCATCGACTACGGCATCCCCGCCACCGAAGTGGAGCGCTATGTCGTCTTTCCCGGCCAGGCCTGCGCCTACATGATCGGCCGCCTCAAGCTCGTGGAGTGCCGCGAACGGGCCAAGGCCGCCCTGGGGGCGAAGTTCTCCCTGCGCGAGTTCCACAACCTGGTCCTGCGCACCGGCGAACTCCCCCTCGCCGTGCTCGACCGCGTGGTGGACGAATGGATCGCGACCCAAAAGGCCGGCACCTGAGTTCGCTTCCGATCTCACGTCGGGGTGGGTTTATGAACTAAATCGGGTCGGCGTGAGCGGAGAAGCGGGCCCGGCCAAGGCGGCCGAGACGGAGACGGCCCGGCGGGTCGTGCCTTCGGGGCGACGCCCGCTCAGCCTGCTTCTCCTCTCACTCGCAGAGTTCGACTACCTGAGTTATATCAGAAACACACTTCTTTAGGCTAAACGATTTCCAACCCGGAATCGCTCCGCGATTCCGCCACGTCGGGAATCCGTAGCGGAACGGCGGAGCCGTTTCGTTCGGCTAGTCTTCATCCACGCAGCCATCGGTTTAAAACTGCTCCAGCACCGGTCGTTTCACTGGAGAAAGTTTCAAGCACTGAATGCGGCCGCCGTGCTCCGCTGGACCGTGGTTTGCTGACACCGACCGTCGTTTGTCGCGGGTTTGTCGCACTTTCCGTCGCTTCCGCCCCCCGGCACCGCCCTCATTCTATGATCATCCGCTCCGTCTCCCGCTCTGCGGCGGCCGCACTCGCGCTCGCCTTCGCCTCGCTCGCCTCCGCCGCCACGCTCGATATCACCACGGCCACCATCGCCGACCTCCAGGCCGCCTACGCCAAGGGCCTCACCGCCGAGAAGGTCACCGCCGCCTACCTCGCGCGCATCGCCGCCTACGACAAGCAGGGACCGACGATCAACGCCGTCATCACGCTCAACCCCAAGGCCCTCGCCGAGGCCAAGGCCCTCGACGCCGAGCGCAAGGCCGGCAAGGTCCGCGGCCCCTTCCACGGCGTCCCCGTCCTCCTCAAGGACAACGTCGACACCTTCGACCTGCCCACCACCGGCGGCTCCCAGCTCCTCGAGGGCTCGCTCCCGCCCGACGACGCCTTCATCGCCAAAAAACTCCGTGACGGCGGCGCCATCATCCTCGCCAAGGTCAACCTCTCCGAGTGGGCCGGCGGCGGCGGCTCCGTCTCCGGTGCCACCGACCCCGCCGTCATCGCCGCCGGCCGCGTGCCCAACGGCTTCAGCTCCGCCGGCGGCCAGACCCGCAACCCCCACGCCCTTGACCGCGGCCCCGCCGGTTCCTCCGGCGGCACCGGCGCCGGTCTCGCCGCCGGCTTCGGCCAGTTCGGCATCGGCACCGACACCGGCGGCTCCGTCCGCGGCCCGTCCTCGGTCAACGGCATCGCCGGCCTAAAGCCCACCATCGGCCTGCTTTCCCGCGACGGCATCATCCCGCTCGCCCTCTCCTTCGACACCGCCGGCCCCATGTCCCGCTCCGTCTACGACGTCGCCGTCTCGCTCAACGTCATGACCGGCGTGGACCGCGCCGATCCCGCCACCGCCGCCTCCGCCTCCTACACCACCCTCGACTACACCACCGCCCTAAAGACAGGCTCCCTCAAGGGCGCCCGTGTCGGCGTTGTCCGCGACTTCTTCGGCCAGGACGCCGAGGTGGACCGCGTCATGGAGGACTCCATCGCCACCCTCAAAAAACTCGGCGCCGAGGTCGTCGATCCCGTGCCGCTCCCGCAGTATTTCCTCCAGTCCCGCGCCTCGCTCCTCTGGTTCGTGATGGGCGCCGAGTTCAAGGCCCAGATCACCGACTACCTCAAGACCACCAAGCCCGGCTATCCCAAGTCCTTCGCCGACATCGTGCGCCTCTCCAACGATCCGGCCACCAAGTACCGCAGCCCTGAAAAGGCCTTCGGTCTCAAATATCAGGCCGCCAACGTTCTTGAGACCACCGATCCCCTCTTCATCGCCGCCCGCGACCAAGGCCTGCCGCTCATGCGCACCACCATCGCCGGTGTCCTCGCCAAGCATAAGCTCGACGCGCTCGTTTACCCGACCAACTCCCGTCCCGCCCAGCCGATCGTGCTGCCGCCGGGCGCTCCCGCCGCCGCCAGCTCGCCCTCCGGCATGGCCAACCTCACCGGCTTTCCCGACCTGATCGTCCCCGCCGGCATGACCAAGGACGGCATCCCGGTCACCCTCTCGTTCTTCGGTCCCGCCTGGAGCGAATTCAAACTCCTCGGCTACGGCTACGACTTCGAGCAGGCCACCCGCGCCCGCGTCCTGCCCAAAACCACGCCCGCCCTCCCTTCCGATACGCTTAACTACTGAAGCACCTTCCGCACACCTCCCTTTCACCCATGAAAATCGCCCGCCTCCTCCTCGCCGCCTTGGCCCTCAGCCAGGCCTCCTTCCTCGCGCTCGCCGCCGACCTCAAGCTCGACGAGGCCACCATTGCCGACGTCCAGGCCGCCTACGCCAAGGGCACCCTGACCGCCGAAAAGCTCACCGAGCTCTACCTCGCGCGCATCGCCGCCTACGACAAGCAGGGGCCGGCCATCAACTCGGTCATCACCGTCAACCCCAAGGCCCTCGCCGAGGCCAAGGCCCTCGACGCCGAGCGCAAGGCCGGCAAGATTCGCGGTCCCCTCCACGGCATCCCCGTCGCCCTCAAGGACAACATCGACACCTTCGACCTGCCCACCACCGGCGGCTCCCAGCTCCTTGAAGGTTCCCTCCCTCCCGACGACGCATTCATCACCAAGAAGCTCCGCGACGCCGGCGCCATCATCATCGCCAAGGTCAACCTCTCCGAGTGGGCCGGCTCCGGCGGCAGCGCCAGCGGCGCCCCCGCCGACATCGTGAAGGCCGGCCGCGTGCCCAACGGCTTCAGCTCCGCCGGCGGCCAGACCAAGAACCCCCACGCCCTCGATCGCGGCCCCTCAGGCTCCTCCGGCGGCACCGGCGCCGCCATCGCGGCCAACTTCGCCCAATTCGGCCTCGGCACCGACACCGGCGGCTCCGTTCGCGGCCCCTCCTCCGCCAACGGCATCGCCGGCCTCAAGCCCACCCGCGGCCTGCTCTCCCGCGACGGCATCATCCCGCTCGGCCTCAGCTACGACACCGCCGGTCCCATGGCCCGCAGCGTCTATGACGTCGCCGCCTCCCTCGGGGCCATGACCGGACTCGATGCCGCCGACGCCGCCACCCTCAAGAGCGGCGGCCACTACTTCTCCGACTACACCCAGTTCCTCAAGGTCGGCTCCCTCAAAGGCGCCCGCATCGGCGTCGCCCGCGACTTCTTCGGCCAGGACCCCGAGACCGACCGCGTCATGGAGGAGTCCATCGCCACCCTTAAAAAACTCGGCGCCGAGATCATCGACCCGATCAGCTATCCCGAATACCTGCGCAGGGGCCGCCAGGACATCTACAACCTCGTCGTCCGCGCCGAATTCAAGGCCGACCTCACCACCTACCTGAAGACCACCAAGCCCGGGTATCCGAAATCCTTCGACGAGGTCGCCCGCCTCTCGAACGACCCCGCCACCAAATACCGCAGCCCCGGCAAGGCCGCCGGCCTCAAATGGTCCGCCGAGCCCGGCGTCTCCCTCGACGTCACCGACCCGGTCTACATCTCCACCAAGAACAACATCCTCCCCGCGCTCACCGCCACCATCGAGGCCTTGTTCGTCAAGCACCGCCTCGACGCCATCATTTATCCCACCTCGCCGCGCCCGGCCACGCCGATCACCCCTCCCGACAATCCACCGCCCATGGGTGACTCGCCGACCAGCTTCGCCAACTTCACCGGTTGGCCCGACCTGATCGTCCCCGCAGGCATGACCAAGGACGGCCTCCCGGTCACCCTCTCGTTCTTCGGCCCCGCCTGGAGCGAGCCCAAGCTCTTCGGCTACGGCTACGACTTCGAGCAGGCCGTCAAGGCCCGCGTCCTCCCCAAGAACACGCCCGCCCTCCCGGCCGACAAAATCTCCCTCTAAATCGGCCGCACTTATCCACTCATGAGACCTCTCCGTCCTCTGATCTTCCTGCTCGGCGCGCCGCTGGCTTTCGCCGGCTTCACCGCCGACCACCACGTCCCATTCACGCCCGAAAACGCCATCATCGGCCACTTCTCGCCCACCAAGAAGCCCGTTCTCACCATCAAGTCCGGTGAGACCGTGACCATCGACGGCGGTGGCGGCCAACGCTGGCGCGACGGCGACGCCAACGCCTGGCTCAAGGAAAACAACATCCCCGCCACCACCGAGACCTACCCGGCCCTCGCCGAGACCATCAAGGTCCTCAAGGAAACCCCGCGCGCCGAAGGCATCCCCAGCGGACACCTGCTCGTCGGCCCCGTCTACGTCGAGAATGCCGAACCCGGCGACACCCTCGAGGTGCGTATCCTCTCGGTCGTGCCGCGCATCCCCTACGGCACGGTCGGCGGCAGCCCCGGACGCGGTGGTCTGCCCGATCTGGTGCCCGTGCCCTTCAACTTCGTCGTCCTGCTTGATCTCGCCCGCAACGCCGGCGTGTTCACCGAAGGGGTGGAAGTTCCTCTCGCGCCCTTCATGGGCGTGATGGCGACCTGCCCGCCCGATTCCGAAGGTGCTTTCCGCAAGTCCGGCCCTCCCGGACTCTTTGGAGGCAATCTCGACTGCAAGGAGCTCGTCGCCGGCACCACCTTGTTCCTGCCCGTCTTCCAGAAAGGCGCGCTCTTCTACACCGGCGATTCGCACGCCGCGCAGGGCGACGGTGAGATCACCATCAACGCGATCGAGACGGCCAATACCGCCACGTTCAAGTTCATCCTCCACAAGGGCAAGAAACTCGCCGGCCCCCGCGCCGAGACGCCCACGCACTATATCACGTTCGGACTCGATCCCGACCTCGACAAGGCCATGCGCCTCGCCTCGCTGGAGACCATTGAGTTCCTCAAGGAAAAACAGGGCTACGACTTCCAGCGTGCCTATGCGCTCAGCAGCATCGGCGTCGACTTCCGCGTGACCCAGGTGGTGGACGGCACCCTCGGTATCCACGGCATGATCCCGAAGAAACTCTTCCTGAAAGACCCGAACGATTTCTGGTATCGGGCGAAGTAATACAGAAGAAATCACTCACCATCAAGGGCGTCGCTTATCACGGTAAGCGGCGCCCTTTTGTTTAGGGCGTCTTGCAGGCGCATGAACACGGGAGACATCCGAAAAATGCGCCGCGCCATGCCAAAGTTTTCTGGCCGGAGAGGGACTCTTGGCCCCGCATCGGTATGGAACACCACGCCGTGATGATTGTGAAGCTGGGCGAACTGCACCACGCTCGCGAGGCCCTGATGCAGCCAATCACATGGCGTGTTCTTATGGCGAATCAGCACTCTGCAATCCCACGTTAGTTCTCCTCAGGACAACGGAAGAACTTCCGACTGTTTTCAGCTAACCTTCTTAGGAGTCAGGCATGGGGATAAGCGACCTGCGTTTAACCTAAAATGCGCAGTTGAAGGAAGGTTTTAAGTTGCGGAGGCGGGGATTGGGACGGGAAGAGGCGGTGAGATTTTCAACTGCGGCGCAGTTGAGGCGAGCCACTCGGCTACGCGGGTGTAGCCGGCTTTGAGTTGTTCC
>CAIRBK010000008.1 GCA_903876795.1 uncultured Verrucomicrobiota bacterium | reverse complement strand
TTGCCGCCCGCCGTCGTAAACACAAAATCGCCTTCACCCGCCGGGTGAAACTCGCTGACAGTCTCGGTTTGCATACAAACCCCTGTGCAGCAGATGCCTCGCCAATATCCGCAGCCCTTTAACTGCGCATTTTAGGTTAATGCGGAGCTTGTAGGGCAGCAGATAGTTTATTGGCGAAATCTTCGCTAGAAAACGGCTTCGATAGGAAAAAAACGCCGGGCTGGGCCATCGCTCCTAGGGTGGTTTCGTCGTCAACGTAGCCGGACATGTAAAAAACCCGAAGGTCCGGTCTGATCACGCGAAGTCGCCGTGACAACTCATGGCCGTTGAGTCCAGGCATAACGATGTCGGTAACCAGCAAGTCGATGTCGGCCAGTCTAGTTTGAGTGGCCCAGTTGAAGGCCTCCAAACTGTCGCCAAATGTCGTTACCGTATGGCCAAGCGATTGAGCGAGCATGAATGTGACCGAGCGCACCAGATCGTCGTCCTCGACCAAAAGGATGCGGGCTCTTAATTGCTCTGTGTGATGCGATGCTTCACCTGGTTCGTCTATGCTCGCCAGCGGATCGTCGATTTCTGGTAGGTCGATGTGGAATACCGTGCCGCAGCCCATTTCGGTTTCGTAGGTGAGATCACCACCGAAGGAGCGGACGATTCCCAAGGAGGTGGCCAGACCCAGCCCGGTGCCGCGACCGCGGGCCTTGGTGCTGTGAAATGGTTTGAAGAGTTTGGCGCGCACTTCGGGCGGGATGCCGCTGCCTGTGTCGGAGACCGAGAGTCGCACTCGTCGCCGGCCATCGATCAACACCTGCGTGTGGTTCACACGCAGGGTGAGCACGCCGTCAACGGGCATTACATCGCGGGCGTTGAGGCAAAGGTTGAAGATGACCTGTTCCAACTGCTTGCTGTCTACACGGCACCATGCGGGTTGCGGAGAGAGGTCAACATCGATGCGGACGTGTTCACTGAGGACGGATCGGATGAAGCCTCGGAGGCTGTCGACCAAGCCGTTGAGGTCGATGGGTTCGGGGTTGGAAATTTCTTGTCGGCTAAAGGCCACCAACTGTCGCACGAGGTGGCTGGCACGGCTGGCGGCGTGCAGGATGTCGTCGACGCGGGCCTGCTGTTCGGGTTCATGAAGATCGTCGCGCAACAGCTCCGCAAAGCAGCGCACAGCGGTGAGCAGGTTGTTGAAGTCGTGGGCGACGCCGCCGGCGAGCAGGCCGACGGCTTCCATTTTCTGGAGTTGGAGGGCGCGTTCTTCGCCTTCCCGCAGTTTCGATTGTGCGCGGCGGCGTGCGAGTGCGATGGCGAGCAGGCCGACGAGGTCTCGTGCGTAGTGAAGGGGGCCGATGGGTGCTCCGCTTGGTTCGCTGCGCAGGCCGATGATCCAGCCCAGCTCGGGTGCCGCAGGATCGAGGGGCACGGCCACGCCCTCGCTCCAGTCGTGCCGGCTCATCCATTCGTGCGAGATCGGAAAGGTGTCGGCGTCCTCGGGGTAATCCAGCGTCACACCGGAGGGTGCCACCTCGGTCAGTTCGATGGGGAAACTGTCGGGTTCGAGTCCGCTGGTGGCGGCGACGGCCAGGGGGCCGTTTTCGACGGTCTGGAGCAGGAGTGCCGCCGCCGGGAGGCAGAGGTGCTCGCAGAAAAGACGCAGAGCCTCGTCGTTGACCTGCTCGGCGGAGGACATTTCGACAACCAGGCGGCTAAAATAGGTGAGCGAGGTCTGCCGCATGGCGAGAACCGCCAGATACTGCTCCTGGTCCTTCTGGCCTTGGATGTCGAGAGAGCTGCCGATGTACCCGAGGCGGCGGCCATCGGCGGCCCTCCAGGGGCGCACGTTTTCCTGCACCCAGCGGTGGCGGCCATCGGCTTGGCGGAGGCGAAACTCGAGGGTGACGGGTTGGTCGTTGAAGGTGGCCGCTGCGGCTGCCAAACGCTCGCGGTCGTCGGGGTGCACCAAGTCCCAAACGGTCGCGGACTGATAGCCTTCGACGTCCACACCGGTTGCGCGCCGCCAGGTCTCGTTGACGTGGAGCAGCCGGCCTTGGAGATCGCTGATCCAGATCATCGACGGGGCGTTGTCGATAAAGGCGACCCAGTCGCCGTCCAGGTTGGGTAGTTCTCCGACCGGGGTGTCGCCTGCTTTGGAGATGAAGAAGGGCATCGGTGGATGGAAAGAAAAAGGATCGCGCCCGCCTGTGCGAGCGCGATCCCGATGAAGCGAACGATTCGCCGCAGGTCGATCAGCTGTCGCGGAAGGACAATGCGTCGCCACCACCGGCGGCCGGTTTGGCGGAGGCTTTGGGCGGTTGTTTCGAGACCGATTTGATGGCGGGCGGCGGCGGGGTGGGACGTTCGGCGGGTGCGGGCGCACGGGTCGAGGCGCCGGAGACGATGGCGACGAGGCGGCCGACGGCGGCCTTGAGCTCGACGGACTGGGCACTGAGTTCCTCGGAGGCGGAGGCCGATTGTTCCGCAGCGGCGGCGTTGGATTGGGTGACGGAGTCGAGTTGGCCGACGGCGGTGTTTACCTGGCTGACGCCTTGGCTCTGTTCGTTCGAGCCGCTGGCGATTTCGCGCACGAGTTCGTTCATGCGGCGTGCTTTGTCGGCGATGTCGTTGAGGCTGGCGGATACCTTGCCGCTGACGCGCACGCCGTGCTCGCTCTTCTGGATGGAATCGGTGATGCGGTCTGCGGTTTCCTTGGCGGCGAGGGCGGAGCGTTGGGCCAGGGAGCGAACCTCGTCGGCGACGACTGCGAATCCGGCTCCGGCTTCGCCTGCGCGGGCGGCTTCGACGGCGGCGTTGAGGGCGAGGATGTTGGTCTGGAAGGCGATTTCGTCGATGGTCTTGATTATTTTGGAGATGTTGTCCGAGGCGGCCTTGATTTCACCCATGGCACGGACCATTTCCTCCATGTCTGCGGTGCCGTTGTCGGCGGCCGAGCGGGTCTGGGAGGCGATGGCCTCGGCGTTGCCGGCGTGCTCGGCGTTGCGTTTGGTCATGCTGGAAATCTCTTCCAGAGTCGCGCTGGTCTCCTCAAGAGAGGCGGCTTGTTCACTGGCTCCCTCGGCGAGGCGTTGGGAGGCCGTGGCGATTTCACGCGCGGCGGATTCCTCCTGGCTGCTGGCGGCGTCAATCACGGAGATGGAGGCTTCCAGAGGGCGGATGATGGTTTTGTGCGAGAAGAAGAAGGCGCCGAGACCGACGAGCGCGGCGACGGGGAGAACCCAGGTTATGGTCTTGGCCATACCGGCGCGGGAGACTGAGTTGACGCCGTCCAGCGACGTTTTGAGAACAAACGCGCCGTGGACCTCGCCCTCTTTCCAGTTTTCCATTTTGAATCCAACGATGTCGAGGCCGTCGCCGGTGGGGCTGGTTTTGGGGTCGCCGTGGCAGGCGAGGCAGTCGGCCGTGAGTTTGATCGGGCGGGCGTAAATGATGCTGTTGGCGGAGGGATCGACTTTGAAATACTCGGGGACGTCCCCGCGTTCGAAGATGTCGATGATGGCCGATTCCTCCTCGGTGGGGGTGTTTCTTTCGTTGCGCGCGTGGTGTTTGGGCACGCGGAATGTCCATTGGTTTTCGTCGGCGACTTTTTGAATGGCGTCCCATGCCGCCACGACGGGGATGGTCTTGTAAAGCGTGGAACCGCGAAGGTCGCCGCTGGCCTTGTATTCGGCGATGAGTTTACCGCGGTCGAATGCACCCGAGGTGTTGAGTTTGGAAATCGTTCCGCGAACATTTTCGGCTTCGACTATGGCGGCCCGCATGGTTTCGCGGGTGAGTTTGATGCCTTGGTCGTGGATGATGCGGCTCTGGACGAGCAGGCCGACGGCAACGCTAATGGTGATGGCCACGAGGGCGATGGAGACGATTTTGTTGCCTAATTTCATGAGGTTTTCGGGTGGGGGACGGGAGAAATGTCCCGATAGTTGAACCCTGTGATCATCGTCACCTGTCTTGGGTAACTTGATTTTTAATTTTCATATACAGTGCCGGGGTTGTTTGGCGAAAGATGCGCTGCGGGCCCGGGAAAACGCCGGTTTAGGGTGTGTTTCTCAAGTAACTCAGGTCGAGGAATTCTGCGATTGAGAGAATAGGCAGGCTGGGCCGGCGTTGACCCCGACGGCACGACCCGCCGGGTCGCCTCCGTCTCGGCCGCCTTGTCCGGGCCCGCTTCTCCGCTCTCGCGGACCCGAGTTATGTCAGAAACACACCCTGGGCCGTAATCAAGGCGAGGGGAGGGCCTTATGAACTGCGAGGGCCAGGGTTTCCGCCGTGAAGGGTTTGGGGACGACGTCGCAGACTGCGGCTCGAATGGAGGGGACCAGGGCGAGGGGCGAGTCGTTGCCGGTCATGACCAGGATGGGCTGGTCGGGTCGGCGGCTGCGTAGCATTTCGATGAATTTCACTCCCGAGACCCCCGGCATGGAGAGGTCGGTGAGGATGAGATCGACTCGTCCCCCGCAGGATTGGATTTGGGTGAAGGCGGCGTCGGCGCCGGCGGCGCACATCACCCGGTAGCCCTCGCGGGTGAGGGTGATGCGTATGATGTCGCGAACGTCGCTTTCGTCATCGACGACCAAGACGGTGCGTCCGGTGTTGGCGGGGAGTGCGGTCGGCGGTGCCGAGGAGGAGGGCGGGGTGAGGGTGGGAGGAGGGAGATCGGTGGCGACGGGCAGGTGGATCTTCATGATGGTGCCGACGCCGACGCGGCTGTTGACGCGGATGAAGCCGCCGTGGGCCCGGACGATGCCGAGCACGACGGACAGGCCGAGGCCGCTGCCCTGGCCGAAGGGCTTGGTGGTGAAGAAGGGGTCAAAAATCTTGTCGATGACGTCCGGGGCAATGCCGGTGCCGTGGTCGGCCACGGTAAGCAGGACGTGGTGCCCGGCGATCGTGCCGGGATCGCGGGCGGCTTCGGCGGGTGGGATTTGAATGTGGTCGAGACTCAGCACCAGGCGGCCGCCGCGGTGCATGGCGTCGGCGGCGTTCAGGGCGAGGTTGAGGATGACTTGCTGGAGTTGATTGCCGTCGCCCATGACCACGAATTCGCCGGAGGCGGCGGGGAGGTCGAGGATGACGTTTTTGGGGAAGGTTTCGCGGATGATGACGCTTGAGTCGCGCACCACCTTCTGGAGGTTGACGCGGGTTTTGTCGCCGGGTTCGCCGCGTGAGAAGGCGAGGAGTTGGTGGACGATGGCCGAGCCGCGGCGGGCGCCTGATTCGAGGGTTTCCAGGAGCATGCGCGCACCGGCGTCCTGGACGTGGGCGCGGAGCATGGCCGGGGCCATGAGGATGGGGGTGAGAATGTTGTTGAGGTCGTGGGCCACGCCGCTGGCTAGGCGGCCGACGCTTTCGAGGCGTTGTTGGCGGAGGAGCTGGGACTGGAGGGCGTGGCGTTCGGAGATGTCGCGGAGGATGGCGAGGTGGAGGCCTGGCTGGATGCGGGCGATGCCGCTGTAATCGGCGCGCAGGAGGGTGGCGTCCTTGCGGCGGAGGGTGCATTCGCCGCGTTGGGTGCCGATCTGGAGGAACTCGGCCCAGGAGCTTTCCGTCCAGCTGCGGTCACTGGCGGAGAAGATGTCGGCAACGCCCAAGCCGAGCAGTTCCTCGCGAGGGTAGCCGAGCATACGACAGGCTGCGGGGTTGGCATCGACGTAGATGCCGGCGTCGTCGGCGAGGAGGATGCCGTCGTTGGAGTGGTCGAAGAGGGCTTGGAGTCGGGTGCGGCCGACGCGGAGTTCGTCCTCCTGGCGTTTGCGATCGGTTACGTCTTGTTGCACGCCGACAAATTGGGTGACGACGCCGTTGGCGTCTTTTACCGGTGTGACGCTGAGCTCGTTCCAGAACGTTTCGCCGTTTTTGCGGTAGTTGAGAATCTCGCCGGTGAATATCTTGCCGGCGGCAAGGGTTTCGCGGATGCGCCGAACAGTCTCGGGGTCGGTGAGCGGGCCCTGCACAAACGAGCACAACTGGCCGACGATGTCGGCGCGGTTGTGGCCGGTGATGTGTATGAAGCTGTCGTTCACATAGGTGATGCGGCGATGGACGTCGGCGATGATAACCCCCTGGGTGATGGAGCTGAGGGCGTGGTTGCGCAGGCGCAGGGCATCCTCGGCCTCGATGCGGGCGGTCATGTCCTGTGCGTTGAAACAGACTCGGGAGATCGTGCCGTCGGAGCCTGGAAGCGGGGTGTAACGGACCATGAAGCGGCGGCGTTTACCGGCGCGGTCGGTGACTTCGGCGTCGTGTCGTACGACGCGGCCCGCCAGGGCCAGGGCCAGGCTTTCCTGGGTGCGGTCGCTCATCTCCGAAGGGAGCAGTGCGAGGACGCCGTCGCCCTCCTTGAGAGGGCCGCCCAAAATCTCCGAGGCGATGCGGCGAGCGGCGCGGTTGGCCATGTCTACGTGGCCGGTATGGTCGATGACGGTGTAGACCTGCTCCGAGGAGTCGAGGATGGCCTGGAGGAGCCTGTCTGAGTTGCGCAGCTCCACGGTGCGACGCTCAAGCATGCGTTGGGCTCGCACGAGAGCGTTTTTCTGGCGGGCGAGCTCGCACAGGCCGAAAAGATAGTCGGCGGCAAAGGGCCTGCGCAGGTGGGCGCTGGCACCCACGCGCAGCGAGTTCACGGCGGACTGGGGAGAGGGGTCCGACGAGGTGAATACAAAGGCCGAGTGGGGTGCGCTCTCTATCCACTGGGCGGCGAGGGCCAGGGAACAGCCGGGGAGATCCAGGTCGCATATGGCGGCTTCCCAAGATGCATCGTGCAGGATTTGGGGCACCTCGGTGATGTCTGAAATAAGGCGGATATGGCATTCGTGGGCATCGAACACGCCCTTCACCCGGTCGACTTCCTCGCCGGGTTGCATGATCAGGAGAACCTTCCAGCTGGGCGCGGGGCTTGGGCTTTCGATCAGGGTGCGCACCCGGTCGCAGAGCAGGGTCCCGTCCACCGGGAGGGTCATGAAATCGGTCGCGCCCAGTTCGGCGGCGATCTGCAAGGCATCCTCGGTGGCGAGGACGCCTGACAGCACCAGGATGGGCACGCGGTTGAGCTCTGCGTAGGCCGGCGAGCGGAGCATGCGGCAGAAGGTCCAGCCGTCGATCTCGGGCATGTAGAGATCGGTGATGAGGAGCGAGGGGCGTTCGCGTTCCATCGCCGTGAGCGCCTCGCCGGCGGAGCGGAAGCCGAGCACGCGCCAAGGATGTTTCGAGAGCACGCCGACGAGCAGTCCGAGCTGGAGCTCATCGTCGTTCACCAGGACAACCAAGGGGTCTTTGCGGGGTTCGGCGGGCATCGGTGCGGCCCGCCGGCAATCAGGCTCGGGCGGTGGCGGGCGGGGCGTTACCAGCGAGCACGGCTTTGACCTGGTCTGCAAGAACGGAGAACGCAGGCGCGAGATCCAGGTCGCACGCGAGCGCGGTCTCGGCCTCGACTGCGGCGAGGTGGAGGCCCTTGGCCGAGAAATTGGCGGCTGCGCCCTTCATCGCATGGAGGGCGCGGGCGAGGGCGGTCGGTTCGCCGGAGGCTTTCGCCGCCACCGCCCGCTCGAGATAGCCGGCGATTTCGCGACGGAACTGGTCCATGAGTTCGTGCGCCAGCGCCTCGTCGCCTCCCACGCGGTCCATGAACTCGGCCCAGTCAACGGCCGGGGGAGGTTGCGCAGGCGAGGACAGGGCGGAAAGGTGGCGGGCGAGGTGTTCGGCCAGCAGCTTGGGGTCGATCGGCTTGCTGAGGTAGTCGTTCATGCCGCACTCCAGGCAACGCTCGCGATCTCCCTTCAGGGCGTTGGCGGTCATGGCGATGATGGGGATCTCCGGGTTGAGGACGGCGGAGCCCGGGGCACGGATGGCGACGGTGGCCTCGTAGCCGTCCATTTCGGGCATCTGGCAGTCCATCAGCACGAGGTCGTAAGGGGTGCGGCACAGGGCGTTGACCGCCTCGCGGCCGTTGGCGACCGCGTCGGTGCGGTAGCCGAGGCGGCCAAGGATGGCGAGGGCGACGCGCTGGTTTACGGAGTTGTCCTCCACGAGCAGGAGTCGCCAGCCGCCGCGACTGACCGGCCGGGGCGGCGCGGGCGGGAGGGGGGCGCGATGCGCGTGGGAAAAAACCGTGGCCAGCGTGCGATGGAGAGTGGCGCGCCGGGCGGGTTTGGCCAGGGTGGCGGCGGCTCCGGCGAGCGGGGCTCTGCCGGCCAGGCTGGCGAGCACGACCACCGGGAGGCGGGCGGCGCGTGGGGAAAGCGCGGCGGCCAAGGCCTCTTTGGCGGAGGGCGTGCGGTCGGAAATCATCAGCACGTCGCAGCGCGGGTCGGCGGGCGCGGTGAGCCGGTCGATGACCTCCACGACGGAAGAGGCGACTTCGCAACGGGCTCCGGCCTCGTCGAGCAACATCGCCAGTTGATCGGCGGAGGGGCGGTGCGGTTCGATCACGAGCACGCGACGTCCCGACCATTGGGGCTCGGCGGCAGGCGCGATCTCCACATCCAACGGGAGGGTGAAGGAAAACGTGCTGCCCGCCCCCGGCCGGCTCTGGAGGGAAATCTCTCCGCCCATCAATTCGACGAGCTGGCGCGAGATGGCCAGTCCCAGTCCGGTGCCCCCGTAGCGCCGTGTGGTCGATGAATCGACCTGGGTGAACGGCTGGAACAACTGGCCGGCGCGGTCGGCGGGGATGCCGACGCCGGTGTCGGCCACGGTGAAGCCGAAGAGTGTGCGCCCATCGGCCGAAGGCCGCGGGCCGACGCGCACGACCACGTCGCCGCGTTCGGTGAATTTGACGGCGTTGCTGAGCAGGTTGACCAGCACCTGGCGGACGCGACCGGGATCGCCGCGCACGCGGCGCGGCGTGCCGGGCGCGAGAACGGCGGCGAGTTCCAGGCCGCGCTCGTGGGCGCGCAGCGCCAGCAGGTCGAGCGCCTCCTCGACCACGTCGCCCAGGTCGAAATCGATCGACTCGAGGGAGAGCTTGCCCGCCTCGATCTTGGAGAAGTCCAGGATGTCGTTGATGAGCTGGAGAAGATTTTCCCCGCTGACGCGCGCGGTTTCGGCGAAGCCGCGCTGCTCGGAGTCAAGCCGTGTGTCGAGCAGCAGGCCGATCATGCCGAGCACGCCGTTGATCGGCGTGCGGATCTCGTGGCTCATGTTGGCGAGGAACATGCTCTTGGCCGCGTTGGCGGCGGACGACTGGCTGGCCAGTTCCTGCGCATGGGCGATGGTTTCGCTCAACTGGGCGTTGGTCGCCTCCAGTTCTTCCTTGGACTTTCGCAACGCCTGTTCGGCTTCGACCTGTTCGGAAATGTCCTGGGCCAGCCCGAGGAAGCCGGTGAGGCTCCCGCGGGAATCGCGCATCGCGGTCATGGCCAGCCGCACGGGAATGCGCCGTCCGTCGCGCGCGATATAGGTCCACTCGCGGTGTTCCGGCTGACCGGTCTGGCGGGGCTTGCGGACAAAGACCTCAAATCCGGGTTCGACGGTCACGCCTTCCTCGAGGGAAAGACCTTCCGCCCGGCGATGGATCTCGAGCGGGTCATGGAACGCGGAAAAGGTGCGTCGCCCGACCATCTCCTCGGCGGTGTAGCCGAGCATGCGCTCGGCGGCGGGGTTGAAAACACGGATGATGCCGTCCACATCGGTCGAGATGATGGCCCAGGCGGCGCTTGAGAGGACGGCGCGCTGCATGATCTCGGCGCGACGTCGCTCGGTCACGTCGGACTGGATGGCGATGAAGCCCTCGGTGCTGCCGTCGATGCCGATCAGCGGGTCGATTTTGACATTGATCCAGTAGGTGTGGCCGTCGCGATGGTAGTTGAGCAGGTCCTCGACGACCGATTCCCCGCGTCTGAGGGCTTCGCGGATTCTGGCGACGGTGCGGGCGTCGGTGTCTGGGCCTTGCAGCACGTCGCCGGGCTTGCGGCCCACCATCTCGGCCAGGGTGTAGCCGGTGGTGGCGGTGAACCCCTCGTTGACCCACTCGACCTGGCCGGCGGCATTGGTGATGACGACGGCGTTGGTGGTGTTGCTGGCCACGAGGGCGAGGCGCACTTGGGCGCGCGCGGCCATTTCGTGTTCACCGGTGAAATCGGTCAGGATGATCAACGCCCCGGCATGATCCCCCTGCCTCCAGGGCGAAGCTCGCAGGCGGAACCAGCGGGTCCCGCCCTGCTCCATGCGGCTGTATTCGTAGGAAAAGAACCTGCGACGTCCCTCCAGCAGATCGCGCAGGCCGGGAATCACGGGCGGATAGCAGCCCTTGAAATAGTCGCCCCCCGGGACGGGGCCGGACTGTGAACCGCTTGAGGCCAGGATGCGGCCGGCGGGGTTGACGAGCACGGCTTCTCCATCGACGGCTCCACCGAGAGACGCGAGAAAGGACTCGGCCGCCTGCAACCCATCGAGGCCCCGGAAGGGCGCCGGAGTGGCGCAGCCGCCCTCAATCATGGTCGCCTCCGGCGGGAGGGGCGGCCTTGGTGACGGATGTGCGCGGCTCCGCGTTTTGTCGAAATCCGCTCACTGCGGACGGTTGGGGCGTTCGTGATAAATGAGATGGCATGGGGACAAAACGTCCTTGGCCAATCGGCACGGATACGCCGCGTCTTGAGCCGGGTGGGCGCAAAAAAGCCGGTCGCTATGGCGACCGGCTTGGGCTCCGAGGAGGCGGCCCGGCAAGGACCGGCGCTCCGCGCTGGATCAGAGCTCGTAGGCGGGGAGCTGTTTCTCCACGCGGTTTTTCTCCAATTTGGCAAAGGCTGGCAGGCCGTTTTCGTAGGGCACGGCGGTCTCGCCTTGGATCAGCGGCTGGGCGTAGCGGAGGAACTGGTGATTCATGCTGACGCCGTCCTCGTTAATCCATTCGCGGGGGAGCTTTTTCACGCCGTTGGCGATGTCGGAGAGGGGGGCGAGGCCGGTCTCGACAGTGTAGTGGTCCTGGTCGCCGCGCAGAAGGGTGACCATTTTGTCGGTTTCGCCGGCGATGGCGGCCTTGACGGCGGCCTGACCGGCGAGGAAGGCCTCGTCGGCGTCGGCCTTGGAGCCGGCGTGTGCGGCGGCGCGCTGGGCCATGCCGAGCTTCACGGTGCGGGCCTTGATGCCGGGGAGATTCTGTTCGACCAGGCCCTGAAGGTAGTCGGCGGCGCCGCCCAGTTGGGCGTGGCCGAAGGCGTCGGTGGCCTCGGCGGCGGAGACGTAGTTGCCGTCGGCGTCGATCAGGCCCTCGCCGACGACGACGAGGCAGAATTTCTCGCGTTTGAGGACGCGCTGGACGTCGGCGATGAACTTCTCGGGCGCGAAGGCGACCTCGGGAAGGAGGATGATGTGCGGGGCGTCGTGCGGGTGGTCCTTGCGTTTGGCGAGGGCGGCGCCGGCGGCGATCCAGCCGGCGTTGCGGCCCATGACCTCGATGATCTGCACGAGGTCGTGCTGGCCCATGGCCTCGTTGTCGCAGGCGATCTCGCGGATGGTGGTCGTGATGTATTTGATGACCGAGCCGTAGCCGGGGGTGTGGTCGGTGACGGGCAGGTCGTTGTCGATGGTCTTCGGGATGCCGATCACGCGAAGCGGGTAGCCCTGTTGCTGGGCGAGCTTGGAGATCTTGTCGGCGGTGTCTTGGGAGTCGTTGCCGCCGGCGTAGAAGAAGAAGCGGATGTTGTGGGTCTTGAACACCTCGAGGACGCGTTCGAAGTCGGCCTGCTTCTTCAGCTTGTAGCGGCAGGTGCCGAGGGCGGCGCCGGGAGTGAACTTCAGGCCGCGGATGGTCTGTTGGGATTCGGCGGCGAGGTCGATGAAGTCTTCCTGCAGGATGCCGAGCACGCCGTTGAGGGTGCCGTAAATCTCCTCGATTTCGACGTGGTTGAGGGCTTCGGCGATGACGCCGGCGAGGCTGGCGTTGATGACGGCGGTGGGGCCGCCGGACTGGCCGACAAGGACGTTACCTACGAGATCTTCGGACATGGCGTGTGTGGGTTGTTGAAAAAGGCTTAAGCGGAGAATGTGAACGGTCAGGGTGTCGTCGCCCGGGCTGCGCTGGCAAACCCAAAGTTCTGGATCGCCGTGGAAGGCCGGCGGCGTTTTCGGGCTCGCATTCGGCGAAGGCGGGCCGATCTGGTTCACGGAACGGCCCCCTTTTTTCCGTATCCAATAAAAAGTACATCTGGGGATTTCCTCTGATATTCGCATGGGGATGGACCCTGTGGTTTTTGCAGCCCGTCGCGTTAAAATATCCCCAGTGGTGTCGATAAAAATCTCGTGAACAAACGACACATCTTATTTTTGATTTTCGCGGCGGCCTCCACTATCGGGAGTGCTCAGACCGCTGTCGTGGCGGTGGCCAGCGCGCCCGAGGTGCAGGAGACGCGGCGGACTTCCCGGGTGGCCCCCGGCTCGAAGATATCCCCGCGTCAGGCGGAGCTGGCGGCGGCGCAACTCAGGCGCGCGGTGCCGGGCACCTTGGTTTATGCGGTGAAGCCGACCGGCAGCATGCGGCCGCTCTTCGACGGAAATTGCCTGTTGTTGACCGAGCCGGCGCCGTTCAAAGACCTCGACGTGGGCGACATCGTGGTGTTCCTGCATTCGCGCACCGGCAACCATATCGTGCATCGCATCCTCGAGCGCCGCAGCGGCGGGTTCTGGACCAAGGGCGACCACAACGGCCGCATGGACGACGAGATGGTGACTCCGCAGAACTACATCGCCCGCATGTACGGCATCATCTACACGGAGCGCAACACTCAGAACCAGACGCCCGACGCGATCACGAGCCGGGCGAAACTTTCCGACATGGCGGACTAACGGCGGACGTACGCTCCGCAAGCAGTGGCGAGACGCGTCCGGTCGTTGCCGATCCGGCCAGCCTGCCCGGCTCGTAAAATGAGGCCGCAGCGGAAATCAACCGCGACACCGTCCGGCTCGACGTCCGCAGATGAAAGCATCCGGCGGCATGACAGGTGTTACAGCAGTTTGCCCGGCTCGTAGGCGGCGGCGCCTTTGACCTTGCGGGTCGCGGCTTTTACCGACGCGACAAAGGCGTCCACCTGCTGCGGGGCGGCGCCGACGAAGCGTTGGCTGTCGCCGAGGATCGCGCGCAGCGCCTTCTCGGTCAGGCCCAGGCGGGCGTCGGCGGCGAGGAGGACGACGAGGTCGGACTCGCCCTGGCCGGTGCGGAGGGCCTTGGCGGCGGCGAGGGCGTTTTCCTTGATCGCGAGGTGCGCGGTCTCGCGGCCCACGCCCGCCTTCACGGCCTCCATCAGGATCGTCGTGGTCGCGAGGAAGGGCAACTGGCGCTGGATCTCGGCTCCGATGGCGGCCTCGAAGACGTCCATCTGGTTGAGCACGGCGAGGAGCGTTTCCAGCAGGCCGTCGATGGCGTAGAACGCGTCGGGCAACGCCACGCGGCGCACGACCGAACAGGAGACGTCGCCCTCGTTCCATTGATGGCCGGAGAGCGCGCCGGTCATGGTCACGTAACCGGAGAGGATCGTCGAAAACCCGCAGATGCGCTCGCAGTTGCGGGCGTTGACCTTGTGGGGCATGGCGGAGGAGCCGACCTGGCCTTTCTGGAAGCCCTCGGTGAGCAGGCCCTGGCCGGCCATGAGGCGGAGCGTGGTGGCGAAACTCGCGGCGGCGGCGCCGACCTGGTGGAGCGCGGAGACGACTTCAAAGTCGAGCGAGCGCGGGTAAACCTGGCCGACCGCGAAGAGCGAGGCCTTGAAACCGAGGTGTTTGAGGATGCGGGCTTCGAGCGCGGCGACCTTCGCGGCGTCGTTGAAGAGCGTGAGCTGGTCGAGCTGGGTGCCGACGGCGCCCTTGAGGCCGCGCACGGGGTAACGCGCGGTGATCTCGTCGAGGCCGGTGAACGCGGCGAGCAGTTCCTGGCCGAACATGGCGAAACGCTTGCCGAGGGTGGTCGGCTGGGCGGGCACGTTGTGCGTGCGGCCGGTGAGCATGAGCGTGCGGTATTGTTTGGCGCGCTTTCCGAGCTTCAGGAGCGCGGCGGCGGTTTTCATGCGGACAACCTCCAGCGAACGGGCGATTTGGAGTTGCTCGACGTTTTCGGTGAGGTCGCGCGAGGTCAGGCCGAGGTGGATGGATTCGCGGCCTGCGAGGGCGTTGAAGGCCTCGATGCGGGCCTTGACATCGTGGAGGGTGACGCGTTCGCGGGCGTCGATGTCGGCGAGGTCGATCTGGTGTTTGACCTTTTCGTAGTCGGCGATGGCGGCGGCCGGTATGAGCAGGCCGAGGTCGCGCTGGGCCTTCATGACGGCGATCCAGTAATCGCGCTCGATGGTGATGCGGCCGGCGGGCGACCAGATGTCTTTGATGAGCGGCGAGGCGTAGCGTTCGGCGAGGACGTTGGGGATGGCGGACATAGTTGAGGCAAACTCCAAACGCCAAACGTCCAAACGCCAAAGAAAATCCAGCGGGGATTTTTTCGGAGAGCCCGGTAAATCAGAAACGGAGTCGGGGTGTTAACCGCCGATTACGCCGATGGGCGCGGCTGCGCGCCGGTCAGGCCGGTTTGCCGAAGGTGCGATCGATTTCAGCCAGGGAGCACTCGCTGGAGGGCGAGCAAGGTAACGAGTGCGAAGACACCCCAGCGCACCTCTGTTTTCATGAGGTCGTCGCCCTCGATAAGTAAGATGGCCAGTGCGAAGCCGGAGATGTGGCCTCAGGCTTCGCGCAGTCAGCCGCAATGATGAATGGTTTTCCATGGGGCTACGCTCACTGCCCCGGCAACGGGCTGGATTTTCCATGCCCTTTGCCTGGGGTTTGTTTCTGAAATAACACAGGTCGTCGAACTCTGCGAGTGAGGGGAGAAGCCGGCTGGGCCGGCGTTGCACTCGACGGCACATCCCGCCGGGGCGCATCCTTCTCGGTCGCCTTGGCCGAGCCCGCTGGTCCGCTCACGTCGACCCGATTTATTTCAGAAACATGCCCTAACCGCCCTGATGTTTTTCGCCGACGGGGCTCAGTGGCGGAGACGTATCAACGTACTGGGGCTATAATTTCTACCCGGTAAAAAATGCGGGGAGGGGCGTTCGGAACGGGCACGGGTACGTTGCCGTTAAGCGGTTCAGTGGTGCCCAATGTAGTCCAACCAATCAGATCGGTAGATTGCTGGATACGATAGTTGAGGTAGGGAGATGCATCCCAAATGAGCCTGAATCCGTCGCTGCCCAGGTTGTGGAGTTGAGGGGCGGCGGTGGAGGCTCGCACCGCGCCGACGGCGTTGAGAAAGGTGTTCCATGAGCGCAGCCCGCTGGTGTTGTCAGAATTAAGAATATCCGCTCCGTAAAGCTCAACGTAAGTGGCCCCGTAGTTGGCCCAAGCGAGCTCGAGTCCGGCGAGCGGGGTCGCGCTGGCGATTTCTCTCGGGCGAGGGGTCCCGGCCTTCAGTGTCCATGGCCGCAAGGCTTGAAACATCACGTAGGTTTCTGGCGCGGCCTTGGCGAGGATTTTGCCCAAGGTCGAGGGTTGTGGGCCGAGGTCGCTGAGGGTTTCTTGAAAAAATCCGAGCGAGGGTTTTCCGGGCAGGTTGAACTCGCTCGTCAGTCGGGTGTAAACGGCATCGTCGAGCGCTGGATTGCTGGTGGCGTCGGACATGGCGAAGAACGCAAGGAAGCCAAATTTGAGCGGGAAGGCGTTGCGGCTGGTAGCGACGGAATCCACCACTGATTGAACAAATCCTTCACGAGTATAACCGGGGTGATTGATAAGAGTGTTCGAAAGTTCACGCAGGCCCTGGAGTCCGATGATCGGCGCGTCGACCGATTCAAGTGCGGGGTGGTCTGCCAATCGCCATGAGGTACCGGCCACCGTGTGATTAGCCAGTGCCTGGATAAGGGCCTGGTATGCGTGTAGAGCCGTCGCGTCCCAAGGCACAACCTGTATCCCGCCTTGGTTGGGGTTGGGATTTAGCCAAGTGGCGACATTCGGCTGCGCCAAGATGTAGGCGGGGGCCTGGGTGACGAAAAGCTCAAGCGTCATCCGTTTCCCCCTTCTGCGTAAGTTTTCGAGCGTGGTGTCGATGCGGCTAAAATCGTAGCGGGGGGCTTGCGTGGTGGCATCCCAAGTTTCCAGGTCGCTCCAGACGATCCTCAGGGTGTAGCCGGAGACGAAATCGAAATCGAACTTGGCGACTTCGTCGGCCACCGGATGGACGTCGCCGATCACAAACACTCCCGCTGGTCCCGCAGGTGGCTGGGCGAATGCACTAGTCAACAGGCCCATCAACAACAGGACCGTCGAGACACCCACTTGGTTACAGCTTCGAAGGAGCCGGTGGTCGCGGAATGGACGCATATGGATATACGACGTCCAAGTCATGGTCTGGTTACGCCTGAGATGCAGGAGGTGCGCCGGAGTGGGCGCGTCGCAGGCTTGTCCTGAGGTCGGGAACGGCTCAAGCAACCGACAAACACCGCACGGCCATCTCGCGGAGGACTTCCTCCTGCTCGTCGGGGCGCTGCACGATCTCTTCGAAGGCCCGGATAAATTCGCGCTGGTTGTCGATCAGGCGGCGCAGCGGCGGGAGTTTGGCGCCGCCGGCGAGCTTGCCGACATACCACGCGTTTTGGCTGAAGAGGTTGAACGAGCTTTTCTCGCCCGCGCCCACGAAGTGGCGGCCGTAGGTCGGCGCGGCCTTGGCGAGTCCGTCGAGCCCGCGCGGGCCCAGCCGCACCTCGCCGGCGTCGACCAATGCACGCACCTGGATGAGGATGCGGTTGCGGTTTTGCAGGGCGCTGATGATCGGGCGGGCGTCGCCGCCGGTGAAAAAATGGTGGTGCAGGGCGGCGAGCGTCCATGGCAGGTCGCCGGCGAAAAACGCCTCGGCCGCCTCGAAGAAATCGCCCTCGGCGGTGTTGGCGGTGAGCTCGGCGACGTGGGCCTCCTCGATGAGGGCGGCCTTGCCGTCCGCGCCTCCGGCAAAGGTCGCCAGCTTGCGAGTCTCCTCGATGAGCAGGCGGGTGTTGGCGCCGACCTTGGCGAGGAGGAGTTGCGCGGCGCCTTCGCCAAACGACACGCCCAGCTCGCGGGCCTCGGCGAGGATCACGCCGGCGAGCGACTCGGCGGCGCCGTCGCCGTCACCGCCGACGAGTGTGAAGTCGGCGGTTTTTTCGCACCACTTGGGGAAGGCGCGGCGGCGGTCGATGGGCGCGGCGGTGATGACGACGGCGACCTGCGCGGGATCGACCGCAGCGAGGATTTCCTGGAGGTCTTCGACGAGCTTGAGCGTGCTCTCGGCGCGGCCGGTGACGGTGTCTGCCAGAAAGTTGACGTCTTTTAACCAGACCACGCGTTTGCCGCCGAACATGGAGACGGTCTGCACGCTTTCGCGGAAGCGGTTGAGGGCGGACTCGACCTCGCCGACGTTGTTGGCGAAGCCGCTGATGACCTCGCGGGCAAACTCGTCGGTCACGTCGCGGGTCAACTCGTCGTAGCGCGCCTTGCCCAGCCGGTTGACGAGGAAGTCGTCGGCTCCGCAGACAAAAACAAATGGCCGGTCGTCGGGCATGGGCGGTCAATGTGGCGACCGGCGCGCCGGAGTGGCAAGCGCGGAGGCGGGCAGCAGGTTCAGGGGTGCGCGGTTTCGCCCGGTGCGCAGGCGCGGAAGGCCTCGGCGGGCAGGCCGGCGACCGCGAGGGCGCGGGAGAGTTCGCGCGGGGGGGCGTCAAAGGCCTCGTCGGTGAGTTGAAACGTGCCCCAGTGCATGGCGACACTCCTGCGCGCGCCGAGGTCGCGGTGGATTTGCACGGCCTCGACGGGGTCGCAGTGCTGCGGTGCCATGAACCAGCGCGGCTCGTAGGCGCCGATGGGGATCATCGCCAGGTCGGGGGCTCCCAGACGGGCGCGGATATCGGCAAACATCGCGGCGTCGTAAGCGGTGTCTCCGGCGAACAACGCGGATGCTTTCCGGGTGTTGACATGAAAGCCGCCCCATAGGCGGCCGTTGCGCGCGCCGCTCAGGCGGTTGCTCCAGTGGCGGGCGGGCGTGAGCGTGATGGCGAGGCCCTTGGAGGCGACGGAATGCGACTGCCACCAGTCGAGCTCGACGATGTGGTCGGGCGCGAAACCGGCGGAGCGGAGCAGCGGGCCGTTGCCGAGCGGGGTGACGGCGAGGGGGGCGTGGTGTTTCCAAAGGCGGCGCAACGTGGGCCGGTCGCAATGATCGTAGTGGTCGTGGCTGAGCAGCACGACGTCGATGGCGGGCAGATCGGCGAAGGCCACGCCGGGTGGGCGGGCGCGGCAGGGGCCGAGCAGACCGCCGGGTCCGGCGCACGCGCTGTAAACGGGATCGGTGAGCACGTTGCCCGCGCGGGTTTGCAGGAGGAACGTCGAATGGCCTATCCAGGTGGCGGCGAGAGCATGGGCGTCGGTCAGCGGCGGGGGCCGGCGGGAAGGCGCCGGGGACTGGGCCGGCCAGAGGGCCGGGCGGCTGGTGCGTTTCCAGCGGAGCACGTCGAGCCACGAGCGGTTCTCGTGGCGGCCCGGGTTGAAGAAACGATGTCCGTCGCAGTGATCGGAAACGGGAAAAGGCGCGGGCATGGCGGGAAGAGAGGATATGGCGGGCTCAGAACCCCATCGAAAGCTGTTGCTCCTCTGCGGGCGAGAGGCAGGCGGGGTCGTCGTTGCGGATGTTGTTTACGCGCGGATTGACGGCGATCGCGGTCATGGCCTCGGCGGGAAACGGGCGCAGCAGCGATGCGAGCGCCTCGGGTGAGGCGAGGCGAGGATCGAGCCAGGCGTCCCAAGCGGCGGGCCCGGCAAGGATCACGGGCATGCGATGGTGGACGGGTTCCATGAGAGAGTTGGGCGCGGTGGTCACGAGGGCGCAGGATTCCAAGGTGTGACCATCGGGTGCGCGCCAGGTTTCCCACAGGCCGGCGAAAGCGAAGGGGCGTTCGTCGCGCAGGCGGAAAAACCACGGTTCGCGGGCGCGGCCGGAGGCCTTCCACTCGTAGAAACCACTGGCGGGGATGAGGCAGCGGCGGGTGCGGAAGGCGTCGCGGAAGGCGGGTTTTTCGGCGAGGGACTCGGCCCGGGCGTTGACCGCAGGGCTGGCGTCATCGCGGGCCCATGACGGCACCAGGCCCCAGCGCAGCGCGGTGAGTTCGCGGGCGGGCTCCGGCAAAGTGTCACCTAATGGGTGACACTTTGGATCGGCGGAGGCGGCGGAACGGGCGGGCGGGCGTGTGCGGATGGCGGGGATGCCGGCGCCGGGTGGCAGGTTGTAGCGGGAGGGCGGGAGGGCGTCGGCTGAGAGCAGGACGCCGAGTTGGTCGAGCAGGGACCGGGTGTGCGCCTGCAAGAGGACGTAGCGGCAGCACATGATCAGAGCGCGGCGAGCAGGGCGGGGACGTCGCGGATGGATTTGCGCTCGTAGAAGCGCGCATCGGGAGGGGGCGGCGTGTCGATGCGTTCGTGGGCCCAGGTGAGGTGATAGGGTATGTGCAGGCCGGCGCCGCCGAGGGCGAGGACGGGGAGGATGTCGGACTTGAGCGAGTTGCCCACCATCAGAAAACGAGCCGGGGCGATGGCGTGGCGGCGCAGGATGGCGGCGTAGGCCGGCTCGTTTTTTTCGGAGACGATCTCGATGTGGCGGAAGTGGTCGGCGAGGCCGCTCTTGGCGACCTTCCGCTCCTGGTCGCGCAGGTCGCCCTTGGTGATGAGGAGCAGGGCGTGGGCGGGGGAGAGGGCGGCGAGCGTCTCGGCCACGCCGTCGAGGAGCTCGACCGGGTGGGCGAGCATGTCGCGGCCGAGCTCAAGCAGGCGGCGGATTTCGGAGGGGGGGATTTTGCCGGCGGTCAGATCGATGGCGGTCTCGATGGCGGAGAGGGTGAAGCCCTTCACGCCGTAGCCGTAGAGCTCGAGGTTGCGCATCTCGGTGGCGAAGAGCGTGCGGTCCACGGTCGCGGCGTCGTGGTAACGCGAGAGCATCTCGCGGTAGCGCTCGTGCGTGCGCTCGAAGATGGTTTCGTTGTGCCAGAGGGTATCGTCGGCGTCGAAGGCGATCACGAATTCGCGGGAGGGCATGGCGTGGTGCGGTCAAGCTGCGCGGGCGCCGGCGTGGCGGCAAGCGGAGGTTGCTATTTACGCGGCACCGGGAGCGGGGCAAGGTGTCGATTCGCATTCCCATGAAAATCTTCCGCATCCTCGCGTTGGTGGTGTCGTGTTTTGTCGCCGTGCAGGCGAGGGCCGGGGAGAAGCCCGTGCCGCCGGCGGCGACCGAGGAGCTGAAGGTGTTGATCGAACGTCAGCGGGCGTTGCTGGCCGAGGCCGCGAAGAAGAACACGCGCGCCGAGATGGAGGACCTGCGCGCGCCGTTTCAGGAGCTGATGTTCAACTACGACGACTATCTCAAAAAATACCCCGACGTGGCGGCCGGTTATGTGAGTTATGCATTGTTGCTCAACCAGCCGGTGGTCGATCAGCGCAAACTCGCGGCGGCCATGCTGCTCCAGGCCAACGAAATCGACCCCGGCCTGCCCTTGGTCAAAAACCAGCTGGGCAACTACCTGGCCGAGGAGGGGCGGCCGCTCGACGCGCTCAACTACTATCTGGCCGCGGTGAAGCTCGCGCCGGAGGAGCCGCTTTATCATTACCAGATCGGCACGCTGCTCACCGAGGCGCGCGCGGATTTCCTCAAGAGCGGCGCCTGGACCCGCGCCACGCTCGACCAGAGCATGCAGGACGCCTTTGAGCAGGCCACGGCGCTCGCGCCCGGCAACGTCGCCTACGCGTACCGTTACGGGGAGTCGTTCTACGATCTGGAGCGGCCCGAGTGGTCGGCGGCACTGGTGTTTTGGCGCGCGCTGGAGGGGAAGGTGTCCTCGGAGTTGGAAAAGGAGACCGTCCGCCTGCATCAGGCCAACGTCCTCATCCATGAGAGCAAGTTCGCCGAGGCGCGCGAGGTGCTGGCGACGGTAAAGGCGGCCCCGTTGCAGGGACAAAAGCAAAAGCTGGTTGCGCAACTTCCTGAGGAAACCACAAAGTAGGCTTCACATGGACCTCGGCTTGTCTCCGGAACAGATCCGCAACGGACTCCTCTCCTTCATCTTCATCGCGGCCTCGCTGTGTTTGCGCGCCTACGCGCAGGCCTGGCTGGCGGACCGGCTGGGCGACCGCACGCCGGCGATGGAGGGCCGGCTCACGCTCAATCCCCTCCCGCACGTCGATCTGCTGGGCACGGTGGTGCTGCCCCTGGTCTGCATCTTTTTCCTGCAGCCCCGTCTCGAAGGCATCTGGTTCTTTCTGGCCTGGGCCAAGCCCGTGCCGCTGAATCCAGGGGCCTTCGCCAACCCGCGGAAGCACTACCTTTACTGCCTGCTCGCGCAGACCGCGATCAGCGTGCTGATCATGCTGGTGGCCTCCCTCTTGGGCGCGGGAGCCTACCGGATGGATCCCAACACGGTCATGCTCGTGATGGGCGTCATCTCCATCAACGCCTGTCTGGTGGTTTTGGATCTGCTGCCGCTGCCTCCGTTGCCCGGCGCGCTCATTTTGGTAAACCGCGGCTGGATGCGGGAGGAGACCTACCTGTCCGTCGGCCGCTGGGGCGGGTTGATCATGCTGATCGCCTTCCAGGTGCCTGCCGTGCAGACGCTTTTCGGTTTTTTACAGGCGATTGCGGCTTTGCCGTTTGTTTTGCTGTTCAACGTGCTGAAGGGCTGATTGCGTGCCGATAAAAGTCGTGCCCCCCGCCAAAACCAAATCCGCCCCGCGCCGGGTCCCGGCCCCGAAAAAAACCGGGAAAAAGGCTGCCGAGCCCGTGACGCTCGGGGACTGGCTAAAGCACGCCATAAAACGCTATCACAAGACCGGAGCCACCCTCGGCCAGGTCGCGACCAACGCCCACGACGAGGCTCTCTACCTGCTGCTGCGCACGCTGGCCATGCCGCTCGACAGCAAGCCCGCCTTGCTCCGGCGCAAGCTTACCGGGGCCGAGGTCATGGCGGTCGAGCATATGCTGCACCGCCGGCTGGAGGAGCGCATCCCGGCGGCCTATCTCACGCGGGAGGCGTTCCTCGGCGAATACCGGTTCTATGTGGACGAGCGGGTGATCATCCCCCGCAGCTATTTTTTGGAGATCATCCCGCAGCAGCTCGACGCATGGTTGCCCGACCCCGCCAAGGTCAAACGCGTGGTCGATGTCTGCACCGGCTCTGGCTGTCTGGCCATTCTCCTGGCGCACCATTTCCCCAAGGCCAAGGTGGACGCGATCGACCTTTCGCCCGATGCGCTGGATGTCGCCCGCATGAACGTCAGGAACCACAAGCTCCAGGGCCGCGTGAAACTGCGCCACAGCGACGTCTTCGACGCGGTTCCGAAGGTGAAATACGACGTCATCCTGAGCAACCCGCCCTACGAGCCGAGCGCGCATTGCGAACGGTTGCCGGCCGAGTTTCACCGCGAGCCGCGCATGGCTTTGGACGGCGGCGAAGACGGCCTGGACATCATCCGAAAGTTCCTGCGCCAGGCCCGCGATCGCCTGCAACCGCACGGCGTGGTGCTCATTGAGGTCGGCGGCCTGCAGGCGGCTATGGACCGGGAGTTCCCCGGCCTGGACCTTTATTGGATGCACACGGCCGACGGCAGCAATTGCGTGTGCCTGATCCAGGCCGACCGGCTGCGGGCCTGGAAGGGCTGAGCCGGCGTTTCAGCCCTGAGGCAAGCCGGTCGACGGGGCGGGTGCGGAAGGCGGCGGGATGACGGTCACGCGACCGCGCCGGCGTTCGGCGAAGGCCAGCGTGACCGCGCCGGCGACCGGGATGAAGAGCAGCAACCACAGGGCGATGCCGGCCAGCGGGATCATGTGGACGAGCGCCGTCGCGACCGCGCCGGCGCACAGCGAGGCCCAGATGCCGGGTGCGGCGTCGCCGCGGACCTTGCGCAGCAGGGCGCGGCCGATCCACAGAAACAGGGCGGCCAGGCCGATCCAGCGCACCGCCACGGCGAGCAGCAGCAATCCGCCCAGCAGCGGCACCCCGATCAGGAAGCCGCTCAGGAGCACCGCGACCAGCGCGGCGATGCCGAAGAAAAACCAGAACATCAAGCCGGCGGCGAATACCTTGAGGGTTTCATGCGCGAGCATCTCGGACGCGCGTTGCACCATTTCGGGGAAAAGCAGCGTCATCATCGAGGATGTGGCCAGCCAGCAGACGAGCAGAAACAAACCCGCGCCCACGCTCCACCACACCCAGAGCGTTTTCGGACGCAGGTCGATCGCGTCCTTCCCCGAATCGAAGTTGAAGGACGTGGTCATGGAGCTCAGGCCGGCCGGCCCCACGGACGAGGTCGCTCCGTCGATGCGGGCGCCGGTTGCGCGCAGGATGCGACCGCCCACCACCGAGGTGTCGCCGAGGATCTTGCCGGCCGCGCGCAGGTCGCCGCCCACCACCGACACGCGGCCGTTCACCGTGCCCAGAATGGTGGCGCGACCGGCGGCCACGGAGACGGGACCATTGACGCGGCCGAGCACGTGGAGGTCGCCGTTGACGATGTTGACCGGGCCGTTGACCTCGCCGAGCACGACCACGTTGCGATTTATCCTGCTGAGGTTTGAGACGGTGGCGCCCGCCTCGATCACATCGGCGTCTTGGGTGGCGGCGGCGGCCTCGTCCGCCCATGTCTGGGCGAGGTCGCTGGTCGTCACGGCCTTTGCCGGCGCGGCGGACAGCAGGGCCAGCAACAACATGGTCGCGCCGTGCAAAGCGAGGACGGTCGGGCGGAATGAAGAAAGATTAAGCATGACGGGAGGGCGAATGGCGGTTGAAGAGGGCGAGCGCGCCGAATTCGACGGCGAGCAGGGAAAGGAGCAGCCAGGGTGTGAACGGCGCGAGGGCGAGATGGCGGGCGCCGTCGGCGAGCAGCGCGGGCGCGCCTTGCGAGAAGGCCCAGAGCGTGCGACCGCAAGTGATCGCGGCGTCGAACACCGGTGCGAGCACGGGTGCGAACAGGCGCAGGCCGATGGCAGCGATGATCGCCAGGAGGAGGATCACCGCCGCGGCGGCGGCGAGTCGCACGGCCGGAGTCGCCTGCGGGGTGTGGCGGGCCCCGGCGCATACGGCGCGCACCCAGGCGGGGTCGGGTGCGGTGTCCGGCGCGGTTTGCAGGTGGGCGCGGAGTTGGTCTTCGGGGAAAAGCGGTTCGGGTGTCATGGTGATCGGGAGGGCGGGGTGCTCAGCCAGGCGTGGAGGAGACGTCGGGCGCGGTGAAGGCGGGTTTTGACCGCGCCTTCGTCGATGCGCAGGTAGGCGGCGATGGCCGCGACCGGCCATTCGAGTTCGTAGTGAAGCAGCACGGGCTCGCGGAGCGTGGCGGGCAGGCGAAGCAAGGCGTGCTCAAGGGCCTCGGCGCGTTCGCGTACGCGCAAGGCGGCGGCGGGGTCGGGCGAGCCGTCGGCCGGTTCCGCGAGGGCGTCGAGTCCGTCGGACGTTTCGCCGCGGCGGAAGCGGGCTCGTAGAAAATCGCGGCCGAGGTTTGCGGCCAGCGTGAACAGCCACGGGCCGAAGGGGCGCCGGTCGTCGAAACGGTCGAGATGACGGTAGGCGCGGATGAACGTCTCCTGCGCGAGGTCCTCGGCGGCGTGCGGTTCGCCGGTGTAGCGCGCCAGGAAGCGTCGCAGGCGCGCACCGTGTGCATGCACGACGTCCTCGAAGCGGTCACGGAGGGCATCCCGTGATCGCGGGGGTTCGGTGGACTGGGAGGGCGGAGACGCATCCGGCATGGGTTTGTCTCCGCTTACGCCGGCGGCGCCGGAAGGTTACATTTTTTCTCCGCTCAGCGCGCGAGGCGGTAGTAGCCGTCGGGGTTGTAGAGGTAGTAGCGGTCCACCGGGTTGAGGCGCGGCAGGCTCTGGTAGGCGCGGCCGGTGTCGTCCACCTGCTCGGCCTCGGCGCGGGTGGCGGGGGAGGCGGTGGCGGTGTCGGGGTTGCGGTCGAGGGATTCCTCGCGGATCGTTTGCGCGATGTGGTCCACCCACTTGAGGTCCTTGGCGCGGTCGCCGAAGGCCATCCAGTCGCCGGTGCTGCGGTTGGAATACATCTGCTTGATGAACTCCTCCAGGCTGAGGCCCATCTTTTGGGCGATGGGCGCGGCCAGGCGGCGCCACCATTCCTCGAGGTCTTTCACGCTTTCGCGCTGTTCGGTGAGGTTGCCGAAGCTGAAGGTGAGGATCTGGTGGTGGAGCAGGATGGCGTTGGGGTAGGCGTAGGACTGCGCGGAGAGGGTGGTGATGCCGGCGGCCATGCTGGCGGCGAAGGATTTCACCACGGTGTAAACGGGGGCGGCGCTGCCCTCCATGGCCTTGAGGATCTTGTAGCCGGCCATGACGGAGCCGCCCGGCGAGCTGTCGATGACGATGAAGATGGGATACTCGGTGTTCTGGTTGTTGAAGTAATCGATGCGCTCCTGGATGTAGTCGGCGGTGCGCTGGGTGATGACGCCGTTGAGCGGAATGCGGCGGTCGCTGATGGTGAGCACGCCGTCCTGGAACGGAGTTTTGGTGTAAACGGGCTCGCGGCCGACGAGGTTGCGCAGGCGGTCGCGCTTGTCGCGCAGGTCGAGCTGGGAATTGAGGCGGGCGACCTCGGTGTCGAGTTTGGCGCGCTCGGCCTGGAGCGACTGCAATTCAACCTGGAGCTGTTGTTGCTTGAGCTGGTTTTCCTGGTTGGCGAGCTGGATGGCCTGGGTGCGTTTGGTGCTTTCGGCGGCGGCCAATTCGTTTTCGGCCTGGAGGCGCTGGGTCTTCTGCTTGAGGGCGGCGACTTCGGCGGCGGTGGCGGCGGTGCGCTCGGCCTGGGCGGCGGCGAGTTTCTGGTTGATGAGTTCGGTGGCCTGTTTGAGCCGGTCGATTTCGGCCTGTTGTTCGAGGGCGGCGAGGCGGGCGCGCTCCTGGGCCAGGGAAACCTGGGCGGCCAACCGGCTGCGCTCTTGGGTGAGGTCGGCGAGTTGCTGGCGGAGTTTTTCCTCGGCGAGGCTGTTTTCGAGCGCGAGGCGTTCCTTTTCGTTTTTAAGGTCGGAAAGCGGGTCGGCGGGCGGCTCTTTTTCCTTGGAGGGAGCCGGTTTGGCGGCGGCGGGCGCGGTCTCGGTGGTTGCGGGGGCGGTTTCGGGGGCGGGCTGTGCGAACAACGGGGCGAGACCGAACAGTCCGCCGAGGAGCAACGAGGGGACAAGCGGGGGCATATTCATGGGCGAAATGGAAGTTTCCTCAGCGGGTGAGGTCGTAAAGCGCGTAGCCGGCGAGCAGGTTGGGGGCCAGCGGGCAGGGGCTTTTCCAGTCGCCGAGCAGGTGGGCGCTGCGGGCGATCCGCAGTTGGCGCAACGAGCAGAAGTCCTCGAAGTCGGCGATGCTGGCGGGGTTGCTGGGCCGGCTCTCGAACCAGGCGGTGGTGTAGACCGCGTTTTGGGGTTTGCGGCCGAGGAAGAAGGCGGCGGCGCGGTTCTTCCAGTAGCCGTGGTTGACGAAGCCGACGGTGACGTTTTTGCCGATGCGCAGGGCCTGCTCGATGATGGCCCCGGGGTCGGGCAGCTCCTCGAGGGTGCGCGAGCAGATGACGCGGTCGAAGTGGTTTTCGGGCAGGGCGCGCATGAGGGCCATCATGTCGCCCTGGTAGGCGGTGAGGCCGCGGCGCACGCACGCGGAGATCTTGTCGAAGTCGAGATCGACGCCGACGGCGTGCACGCGCTTGGTCTGGGCCAGGTATTCCAGGAGCACGCCGCGGCCGCAGCCGAGGTCGAGGACGCGCGAGCCCGGCTCGACCCAGCCGGCGATGATCTGCATGTCGACCGTGCGTTTGACGGGGTGGGCCTTGGCCGCGGAGGCGGTGGGCTTGGAGGCGGTCGTGTGGGCCGTGCGGGACATGGTTCAGGTGAGGAAACCGCGCACGAGCTCGTAGAGCTGGGGCGATTCGAGCAGGAAGGAGTCGTGGCCGAGATCGGTCGCGAGCTCGGCGTAGCTCACGCGTTTGCCGGCGCGCAGGAGGGCGAGGGCGATGGCGCGGTTTTGCTCCGGCGGGAAGAGCCAGTCGCTGGTGAAGCCGACGACCAAGGTCGCCGCCTGGACGCCGGAGAACGCCTGTTCGAGCGAACCGTGCGCGGCGGCGAGATCGAACTGGTCGAGGGCGCGGGTGATGTAGAGATACGAGTTGGCGTCGAAGCGGTTGATGAAGCTGCGGCCCTGGTAGCGCAGGTAGCTCTCGACCTCGAAGCGCACGTCGAAGGTGGCGGCGGGAGCGACCGCATCCAATCCCTCCATCGAGTCGATGGCGGCGGGCGCGGCCGCCGGGGTGTCGGCGGCGGAGGAGCGCGGCCGCACGGCCTTGCGGCCGAATTTGCGGTCCATGGACGCGTCGGAGAGGTAGGTGATGTGCGCCATCATGCGGGCGATGGCCAGGCCGACGCGGGGGCCGCCGCCTTTCGGGTAGTAGCCGTGGTTCCACTCGGGGTCCTGAAGGATTGCCTGGCGGCCGACCTCGTTGAAGGCGATGGCCTGGGCGCCCTCGCGGGCGGTGGTGGCCATGGCCAGGGCGCGCTTGACGAACGACGGGTATTCGATCGCCCACTGGAGCACCTGCATGCCGCCCATGGAGCCGCCGATGGCGGCGTAGAGCGACGTGATCCCGAGCGAGTCGAGCCAGAGTTTTTGGGAGCGCACCATGTCGCGGATGGTGACGGCGGGGAACGTGATGCCGTAGGGCCGGCCGGTGCGCGGATCGAGGGAGGACGGGCCGGTGGAGCCCTGGCAGCCGCCGAGGACGTTGGCGCAGAGGACGAAGAATTTGTTGGTGTCCACGGCCTTGCCTGGGCCGATGAGGTTATTCCACCAGCCGGGCTTTTTGTCGGTGAGCGAGTGGATGCCGGCGCAGTGGTGGTCGCCGGAGAGGGCGTGGCAGATGAGGACGGCGTTGTCGCGCGCGGCGTTGAGGTGCCCGTAGGTTTCGTAGCGCAGGGTGAAGCCGGGGATGGCAAGGCCGTTGTCGAAGGTGAACGGCGCGTTGGAAACGAAGTCGCGCGGCTCGACCAACCCCACCTCTCCGGGTTCGGAGCGGGCGGGGAAAGGGGGTTCGGCGTCGGCGTCGTTCATCTTTGGGAAGACGACGATGTAACCGCTAATGGACGCGAATGAACGCTAAAATTTCATCCAAGCCGAAAGACGCGCTCCGGCCTGCGTTGGAGCGTGGCGGTCGCCGGCCTCACTCGGTCTTGATTTGCAGGTCGGCGAGGAGGGGGCGTCCCAGGGTTTCAAAGTGGTAGATGCGCCGCGTGGTGCCTTTGACGGAGGGCACATGGAGGTTTTCGCCGCGCACGACGGTCGGAAGGGTCAGTTTGCAGGAGAGACCGAGGTCGCACAGGCGGTTTTTAAAGGTGCCGACCGACATGTTGCACAGTTCGCCGATGCTGTCCTTCAGCTGGTCGAAGCCCTCGGCTTTCACCTCCTCGGGCGTCATGCCCAGGATGTGACCGGAGGCGATCTCGGCAAACGCCTCGGTGAAACGCAGGTGGATCACGCCGTCGATATCACCGAGAAAACCGACGCAGCCCATGATCTGGATGCCGGGGCCCGGCAGGGCAGGATCGAGAGCCTGGGCCGATTCCACGAGACGGATGGGTTGATTGACCAGAATCCGGAAAACATGGGCCAGCGCCTGGCCGACTGCGCTGTCGAGGAGTTCCGTGGAGATCGAAGAGCGGTCGGTCATGGGTAAAGGAGCGGTCGCAACAAATCGCGGCTGCGAAGTGGCGATAGTCGCTACATGGTTGTTCGACGCAAACACCCCCGGGCTTAAGGGCGTGTTTCGCAAAGAGCGCTGTTCATCGCGGGCCTTGCGTGACCGTGGCCGGGCGCCACGGGCGGCGGCGCGGCTCAGCCGGCCGGCTCCTCGTTGGAGAACACCTGTTGCACGTCGTCGTGGGCGTCGAGTTGGTCGTGGAGTTCGGCCAGGGTTTCGGCCGTACGGGCGTCCGCCGGCACGGTGGTCACGGGGATGTAGGCGATCTCGGCGCTTTCCGAGCGGATGCCGGCGGACTCCAGCGCGTGTTGCACGGCGTCGAAGGCATGGACATCGCAACGCACCTCGTGGCCGTCGTCGGTCGTGATGACGTCGTCGGCCCCCGCTTCCAGGGCCACCTCCAGCAGGCGTTCCTCGGTCGTCGTGTCCTTGGCGACGAGGAACTGGCCGGCGTGGAGGAACTGGAACATCACGGCGCCGGAGCCGGCTAGGTTGCCGCCGCTCTTGGTGAACAGGCTGCGGAGGTCGGCGGCGGCGCGGTTTTTGTTGTCGGTGGTGACCTTGACGACGAAGGCCACGCCGCCGGGGCCGTAGGCCTCGTAGGTGACGTCCTCGTAAGTGACGCCGGGGAGCTCGCCGGTGCCCTTCTTGATGGCGCGGTCAACGTTATCGACCGGCATGTTGGCCTCGCGGGCCTTGGCGAGCAGGGTGCGGAGACGGGCGTTGGCCTCGGGGTCGCCGCCGCCGGTTTTGGCGGCGACGGTGATTTCACGGGAGAGGCGGGAGAAGACCTTGCCCTTGCGGCTGTCGGTGACGGCCTTCTGGCGTTTGACTTTGGACCACTTGTTATGGCCGGCCATGGGGCGGAGTAGCGGCGGGAGGCGGGGAGCGAGTGGCGGGTGGTCGGACGGTGGCGTCGGGGATGAGCCGGTTACTCATGCCCGCCAGCCGCCGCTGACTACTCGCCGCGTTTACCCGGCATCACTTCTTCGGGGTGACGTTTTTGATCTTTTTGCCACCCTTGCCGGTGCCGCTGGGGACGCCGAGCGGGGTGGGGGTCTCGTCCTTGGTGAGCTTGTTGACGACGAGCTGCTGGCCGATGGTGAACAGGCCGTTGACGGTCGAATAGAGGGCGAGCGCGCAGGAGAAGTTATAGCAGATCAGGGTGAAGAAGATCGGCATGATCTGCATGATCTTGGCCTGGGTGCTGTCCATCGTGGGCGAGGGGGTCAGCTTCATCTGGTAGATCATGGTCGCGCCCATGAGGATCGGCATGATGTTGAGCGGCAGGCCGAAGATCCGCAGCACCGTGTCGGGCGCGGAGAGATCGTGCGCCCAGAGGAAGGACTGGAAGCGCAGCTCGGCGGTGCCTTGCAACATCGCGAAGAACGCAATGAAGAGCGGGATGGTGATGAGGATCGGGATGCAGCCGCCCATCGGGTTCACACGGTGCTCCTTGAAGAGCTCCATGGTGGCCTGGTTCATCTTCTGGGGGTTGTCCTTGTACTTCTCGCGCACGGCCTGCATGAGCGGGTGGAGTTTCTGCATCTTCTTGGCCGACTTGGAGGCGGCCAGCGTGAAGGGCAGCGAGACGACCTTGAGGAGGATCGTCATGAGGACGATGGCGACGCCCCAGTTGCCGACGATGTCGTGGGTGCGGTTCATGAGCCAGTTCATGAACGGCGCGACGTAGCCGGAGAGGAAGATCCGGTTGAAGAAGTAGCGGTCGTATTGCATGACCTTGTCCTCGTTTTTGGAGAACGTGGCCAGGCGGGTGTATTCCTTGGGGCCGACGTAGAGGTCGCCGGCGAAGGCGGCGATGCCGTTGGCGGGGAGCACGGGCAGGTCGAGGCGGAGATCGCCGGTCAGGCCGATGTTGGTGTGCGAGCTGCCGGGGAGCGGCGGCAGTTCGACGCGGCGCACGACGACGCCGGTGCCGGGTTTTTCGGGGGTGAAGAGGCTGGCGAAGAACTGGTTCTTCACGGCCGCCCAGAGGACGGGTTCGGTGCGCTCGACGCTGGCCTTGGGGGCGCCGTCGCTCAGGCCGATCCAGCTGGAAAAGCCGCCGCCTTCGAGGTTGGAGCGGTCGGTGACGTTGGCCTTGTCGCCATCGTAGGAGGCGACGTTGAGGTAGAGTCCGGTGTCGCTCGGGCCGACGAGCGCGGAGGTGCCGAGGCTTACCAGGTTGGGCAACGGGGCGCTCTGGTCGGTGAGGTTGCGGAAAGTGGTCTCGTGGCGGATGCGATAGGGGTCGCCTCCCGTGTCGCCGGGGGCTCGCAGGATGTAGCGGCGCGTGACCTCGATGCGATTTTCAAAGAGCGCGCGGTAAACGACCTCGGTGGCCGAGGCGCTGACGAGCTGGAACCGGGTGTTTTGGTCGAGGCCCGGAAACTGGAAGGCGAGGATCGGGGCGGCGTGGACGGCGTTGAAGACGAACGGGTCGGAGGCGTTGAGCTCGGCGCCGTATTTTTTGAAGGCGACGTCGCGGATGGCGCCGCCGAAGTCGGTCAGGCGCAGTTCGATGAAGTCGTTGCCGAGGGCGGTGACGGTTTCGCCGGCCTTGTCATTGGCGAGGGCGGCGAAGGTGGCGGAGGAGGCGGGCGCGACCGGCGCGTTGAGCACGGGACCGGCGGGAGTGACCGGCTGCGGGCCGGAGGCCGCAGGAGAATCCGGGGCGACCGGAGCCGCCGGAGCGGGTTGGGGCGCGTGCCGGCTGGTGAGGAAGAGGCTGCCAAAGGCTACGAGGAGCAGAAGGACGCCGATGGTCGTGTTCTTTTTATCCATTGAAGTTGGGTGAAAGTAGGTGCGGGAAAATCAGGTGCGCCGGCATACGGGCCGGGCGGTGCCTCGTCCGGGAGCGGGCACGTAATCGATCCCGCCGGGATGGAGCGGCGTGCAGCGCAGCAGGCGGCGGGCGGCCAACCATGTGCCGCGCAAGGCGCCGTGCGTGCGCACCGCCTCGGCGGCGTAATGCGAGCACGTCGGGTGAAAGCGGCAGCCGCAGGCCGGTCCCAAAACAATCGGCAGGACCGGCGACAGCGTGCGCTGATACAGCCAGACCAGCGCAAGCAGCGCCCTCGCGGGGAGGCGCGGGAGAATGTCGAGCGAGCGGGAAAAGGCGGAAGGCATCAGGCTTGGGCGGACGGGAAAATTTTGCGACAGGCGTCCGTGAATCTTCGTTCCAGCTCGCGATACTCAAGCCGATTGAGCGAGTTGCGGGCGACCAGCAGCAAATCGTAACCGGCCGGGACGAGCGACTGCCGGGCGCGAAACGCCTCGCGAAGGCGGCGTTTGGCGCGGGCCCGTTGAACCGCGTTGCCCACGGCGGAGCGGGAGGCGACCACTCCGAGCCGGGCGGGGAGCGGCGCGAAGGATTCTTTTGGGGACGCGCTCTCGGCCGGTTGCGGTGCGGCGGGAAGAGCCTGGCGGGCATACCAAAGCATAAAGGCGCCGCAGTCGTGGCGGCGCCCGTGGGTGCGGACATGCTGGAAATCCAACTGGCGCCGCAGGTGTTGCTCGGCGCGGAAGCGCATGTCAGGCGAGGGAATGCGGCGGCTGCGCAGGCCGCAGGTTTAGACGACGGTCAGCCGTTTGCGGCCTTTGCGGCGGCGGTTGGCGAGGACCTTGCGGCCGCCGACGGTGGCTTTACGGGCACGGAAACCGATCTGGCGGGCGCGCTTTTTGCGATGCGGGCGGAAGGTGGGTTGCATACTTGTAAGTGGTTAAGAGGCGACTGAAGTGTCGCACCCGCCCCCCGGTGTCAAGGCGCGGTTTCCGGTGAAACCATCATTGCGGGCGCGTGTATTTCACAACGATCGGTTGCGGCGACGGGCCAAAGCGCTTGTTTCCAGCCTCCCGCCATGTGGATCGTACTCTTCGCCCTGCGCTACAAATACACCATAGCGGTGCTCGCGATTCTCATCGCGTTGGGCGGCGCGTTGTCGATTCGCCAGATGTCCACCGACATCATGCCCCGGGTCGAAAGCCCCGACATCCAGCTGGTCTGGACCTACGGCGGGCTCAACCCCTCGGAAATGGCGGCCAAGATCACGTCGTTCTCCGAAATCTCCATTCTGAACAACGTGGACGATCTGCTCGACGTACGCTCCGAGACGCTGACCGGGGCCGCCATCGTGAAGCTGCGCTTCCAGCCCTACGTCAACATCGAGCGCGCCCTGGCCCAGGTCGTAGGTGTTTCTCAGACGGTCCTGCGCCGCATGCCCGCCGGCGTCACGCCGCCCCTGATCGTGCAGACCAGCCCGTCGAGCGTGCCGATTCTCCAGCTCGTCATTTCCTCCGACACGCTGACGGACGGCGCCCTCTTCGACTGGGCCCGGCTGGCCTTGCGAGGCCAGGTGCAGGACATCCCCGGAGTACGACTCTCGCTGCCCTACGGCGGCGCCTCGCGCCAGATCATGGTGGATCTCGATCCTGCCGCGTTGAACGCCCACGGGCTTTCCCCCGTCGAGGTGAGCCGGGCGATCGCCTCGCAAAATCTCACGCTGCCCTCCGGCTCCGTCCGCGAGGGCGGGCGTGATCTGGGCATCGCCGTCAACGCGAGTCCCGCGGCCATACCCGATTTCCTCGACCTGCCGATCCGCTCGGCGGACGGTCGTCTCGTGCTGTTGCGCGATGTGGCCAACGTCCGCGACGGCGAGGCCGTTTCCACCAACATCGCCCGGCTCAACGGCCAGAACGCCGTCATGGTCACCGTCCTGAAGCTCGGCGGCGCCTCCACCCTCGACATCATCGATGCCTTGTTTGCGCGCCTGCCGGCGATCCGCGCCGGCGCGCCCGCCGGCATGAAAATCGAGCCCATTTTCGACCAATCGGTCTTTGTGCGCGCCTCCATCAACAGCGTGCTCAAGGAGATCGTGCTGGTCGGCGCCCTGGTCGCCTTCGTCGTGCTGCTCTTCCTCGGCTCGTGGCGCTCGACCGTGATCGTGCTCACGTCGATTCCGCTGGCGTTGCTCTGCTCCGTCATCGGCATCAACCTGGCCGGCGCGACGTTCAACCTCATGTCGCTCGGCGGCCTCTCGCTGGCCATCGGCATCCTCGTGGACAACGCCCTCGTCGAGATCGAGAACATCAAGCGCCAGATCGCCTCCGGTCGCGGCGTCCGCGAGTCCATCCTCGCCGGCGCGCAACAGGTCGCCTTTCCTGAATTCGTTTCGACCACGGGCATCTGCATCGTCTTCCTGCCGATCTTTCTGCTCACCGGCACCGCGGCCTTCGTCTTCAAGCCGCTGGCGCTCGCGGTGATCTTCGCGATGATCGCCAGCTACCTCCTGTCGCGCACGCTCGTGCCCACGCTGGCCTCGCTCATGCTCCCCGCCGAGCATCGCGCCGAGGCGGAGGCGGCCGGCCGGCCGCCGCGCGGTCCGGCCCGCGTCAACCACGCCATCGAACACGGTCTCGACGCCCTCGCGCTGCGCCAGCGGGCCCTGCTGGACCGGCTCATGGCGCGCCGCTGGCTGGTGCCCGCCGTTATCCTGGGGATCGCCGGTCTGGGCCTGATCTCGTGGCGCACCTTGGGGCGCGAGTTTTTCCCCGCCACCGACGCCGGCTTGATGCGCCTCTTCGTCCGCCTGCCACCCGCCACCCGCCTCGATGAAACCGCCCGCCGGTTCGCCGACCTGCAACGCGCCGTGCGCGAGGTCATCCCGGCGGACGAGCTGCGATTCGTCGTCGAAAACATCGGCGCGCCTTCACCCATCAACCTCGCCTGGGTCGAGAGCACCGCCGTCGGCCCCTACGACGGCGAGGTCTTCATCCAACTGGCCCCCGGGCACGCCCCCACCGCCGGCTACGCCGCGAAAATTCGCGCCGTCCTCGCTCAAAAGTTTCCCGACGTGCAGGCGTTTTTCCGGCCGGCCGACGCCACCAGCCAGACGCTCTCCGGCGGCGCGCCGACCGCCTTCGAGGTGCGCTTCATCGGCCGCGACGTGCCCGGAAATCTCGTCCTCGCCAACCAGCTCCGCGAACGTCTGCGCGAGATCCCCGGCGCGGTTGACGTGACTTTGCGCGAGCTGCTCGGCGTGCCCGAGTATTACCTCGAAATCGACCGCGTGCGGGCCGCGCGCTTCGGCCTTACCCAGCAGGATGCCGTCAACGCCCTGCTGACGGCGCTCGGCTCCGGCGGCTCCGTCGCGCCCAGCTTCTGGGCCGATCCCAACGCCGGCGCGTCCTACGAGGTGCAGGTGCAGGTGCCGCCGTCGCGCCTGCTTCGCGCCGAGCAGCTCCTCGACCTGCCGGTCCGGGCCGCCGGTGGCGGCGCCCCCGTGCTCCTCGGCGCTTTTGCCAGGCTCTCCGAGCGCAAGACCACCGCCAGCATCTCGCGCACGACCTTGCTGCCGACGCTGACCGTCCTCGCCAACGCCCAGGGCACCGACATCGGCTCCATCCTCGGCCGTCTCGACCCGCTCCTGGTCGAGCTCCGCAAGCAGCAAAAACCGGGCAACCGCATCGAGATCGGCGGCCAGGCCGCGTTGATGAACTCCGCCTACGGCGAGCTCTTCGGCGGACTCGCGCTTGCGGCCGTGCTCATCTTCCTGGTCATGGTGGTCAATTTCCAGTCCTGGGCGCTGCCCTTCGCCGCGATCAGCGGATTGCCCCTCGCCGTGTCGGGCGCGTTTGTCGCCCTGCGCGTGACCGGCACCCCGCTGAGCGTGCCCGCGCTCATGGGCCTCATCATGGTGGTGGGCGTCTCCACCGCCAACAGCGTGCTGGTGACCAGTTTCGCCCGCGATCTCTGGGAGCAGGGGCGCGCCGGCGCCGAGGCCGCGGCCACCGCCGCCGCCACCCGGCTGCGTCCGGTGTGCATGACTGCGCTCGCCATGATCCTCGGCGTCCTGCCCATGGCGCTGGGCCTGGGCGAGGGCGGCGAACAAAACGCCCCGCTCGGCCGCGCCGTCATCGGCGGGCTTCTCTTCGGCACGGTCGCCTCGCTCTTTGTCGTGCCGTTTGTCTTCTCGGTCCTGCGCCGCCGCCCGCCGGCTCCCCGCGAGGACCAGACTCACATCGCAGTCACCTGAACCTCTTTCCCCATGCCACGCTTTGCCCTCGCCCTGCTTGCCTTGACCGTCGCCGCGCCGGTTTTTTCCGCCGAGCCCGCCGCCGACGGCAAACCCCGTCTCATGCGGCCCGAGCCCGCGCCCGCCTCCGAGTCGCTCCGATTGCCGGCCCGCACCGCGCCCGCCGAGCAGGCCTATGTCTATTCGCGCGCCACCGGTGTCCTCGCCGAGCGGCGTGCGGACATCGGCGACCGTGTGAAGGCCGGTGAACTGCTGGCCGTTGTCGCCGCGCCCGAGGCCGACCGCGCGGTCGACAAAGCCCGCGCCGCCCTGGCGGAGGCCGAGGCCCGGGCGGACCTGGCCCGGGCCACTCTCCGGCGCACCCGCGCGCTCACCGCCAAGGGCGTGATTTCGGGCGAGGAGACCGACGTCGGCGAAGCCAACGCGAAAACCGCCGGGGCCGAGCTCCTCGCCGCCGAGGCCGAGCTGCGCCGCCTGGAGCAACTCCAGTCCTTCCAGCGAATCACCGCGCCCTTCGACGGCATCGTGGCCAACCGCCAGTTTGATCGCGGCGAACTCATCCAGGGCGACTCCGCCGCCAACGCCCGCTGGCTGTTCCAGGTCGTGCGCGTGAACGAGCTGCGAGTGCTGGTCGATGCTTCGCCCGCCGCCGCCCTCAACCTGCGGCCCGGCCAGGCTGCCTCGGTGGAGTTCACCGAGCTGCCGGGCAAGAAATTCGCCGCCACGGTCGCGCGCACGGCCGGCATCATCGACCCCGCCGCCGGCACGATGCGCGTCGAGCTCTTGCTGCCCAATCCCGACTTCGCCATCCCGGCCGGTCTCAACGGCGTCGTTCTCTTCTCGACGCCAGGCGCGGTCGCCCGCCTGCGGGTGCCCGTCAACGCGATCGTGGTGCGCAACGGCCGCCCGATGGTGGCGCAGGTGCGCGACGGCCGCGTCGCTTTCACGGCCGTCGTCACCGGACGCAATTTTGGCACGCGCATCGAGATCCTCGACGGCCTCTCCGCCGACGCGTCTTTCATCGTCAATCCCAACGCCCTTCTGCAGGACGGCCAGGCCGTGCCCTGAGGGATCAGTCCCCGCCAGACAGGCACGAAACCAGCAACACCGCGCCGACCGATGAAAAAACCCGACGCGTTGAGTTGCCTCATGATGGCCCTGGTGGGCGCGCTGTGGGGCTTCCACGGCCCCGCCATCAAGTTCGCCGTCGCCGAGGGCTTCACCTTTCCGCAGCTCGTTTTCGGCGAATACATGGTGGGCGCGCTGGTGTTCTCGCTGGTGGTGGCGGTGCAGCGCGCGCCGTGGTCGGCGGACGGCGTTTTCTGGGGCCGGCTGCTGCTTGCCGCGGTGGTCGGCTGCGGCGTGCCGATCTTCCTGTTCTGGGCCTACCAGGTCGGCTCGGTGCCGGTTGGGGCGACGCTGCTGTTCCTCTATGTGCCGTTCACGCAGCTGCTCAATTTCGCGATCACCCGGCGTCCGCCCGCGCCGCGTGAAATCGCCTCGGCGGTGCTGGTGGTGGCGGGGGCGGTGCTGGCGGCGGATTTTTTCGGACACGCCGGCGCGGACGACCTGCGCGGAGCGCCGCAGGCGGTGGTCGCCGCGTTGTGTTTCGCAGGTTTCTTCGTGCTCACGTCGCACCTCGGCCATGCGGCCACGCCGGCGCTACGTTCACTGGTATGCTGCGCGGTTTCGTGCGCGCTCATGCTGGTGCTGTCGGCGGTCGTGGGCTGGCGGTTGATACCGACCGGGCCGGAGCCGGCGGTGGCGGCGGGGTGGTTGTTGGGGCTAGGCGTGCTGGGCCAGGTGATCCCGATTTTCCTGCTGGTGCGTTTCGCTCCGCGCACCGGCAGCGCGCTCGGCACGATCCTCACGTCCACCGAGCTGCCGGTGGCGGTGATCGCCTCGGTTATCCTGCTGGGCGATTCGCTGGGCGCGGGCCAGGTGGTCGGCGTCGGCCTGGTCTTGTCGGGCATCGCGTTGCCGCACCTGCGTCTCCCGGCCCGGACGGCGCGGGGAGTGGCGCAGTGAGGGATTGCGCTTTGAGGGCGGGGGCCTTGGGGTGGCGGCTGCGTTTTAAAACCTCTCATCATTGGCCCTTCCCATGTCCTCATCTGAAAACTCCCTCGAAACCGTCGATCAGCGCGTAAGCTACGGCATCGCCATGAACGTCGGCCGCAATATCGCCCAGCAGGGCGGCGTTGAAATCGACCTGGCAGCCTTCGTCGTCGGCCTGCAGGACGGCCTGAGCGGCGCGCGGCCGCGAGTGTCCGAGCGGGAGCTGCGTGCGGCGTTCGAGACCGCGCAGGAGCGCGCCGAGGCGGTCGCCGCCGCCGGGGCCGCCAAGCAGGCGGAAGCGGGCGACAAATTTTTGTCCGAAAACCAGGCGCGCAAGGGAGTCGTCACGACCGCGTCGGGCCTCCAATACGAGGTGCTTGTCGAGGGCCGGGGAGCCAAGCCGACCAAGGACCAAAGCGTAGAGGTGCATTATCACGGCACGTTGATCGACGGCACGGTGTTCGACAGCTCGGTGAAGCGCGGCGAGACGATCTCGTTTCCGGTGACGGGCGTGATCCCGGGCTGGGTCGAGGCGCTCCAGCTCATGTCGGTCGGCTCGAAGTGGAAACTCTTCATCCCGGCCGAGCTCGGTTACGGCAACCGCGCGCAAGGCGCCATTCCCGCCGGCTCGGTGCTGGTGTTTGAGGTGGAGCTGATCGGGATCAAGTAGTTCAGGCGCGGGCGGCTGGCCCGGGGAGGGAGCCCCGGGCCGCTTGCATCCCGTGTCCGCAAGCCTTGCCAGGGTTAAGCGTCGGGCGGTTGTGTCGATTGAGGTGATGCCGTTTTCCGCATGAAAACGCCCCGCTTGCCTGCTCGCCTGCCATGAACGTCCGTCCGGTCACACCCTGGCCGAGGCCCGCGAGTTCCGGCCTGACGAGATATTCCACTCTACCACCGACCGACAAGATCGGGGCGATCACGCGGTAGGCGGCGCGAGCGGATTTCAGCGTCCGCAGGGGGGAACACCGGCGCGTCCCCCGGCACTGTAGGCTGTGGCCCCTGGCTGAGGCGGGCCGCTTCCTTATGCGCACCTTGGATGGCGAAGAGTCGGTTCGGCTGGGTCTTCTGCGGTTTCCGCTGATCGTGGGCGTGGTGTTTATCCATGCATACCGATCAACTGCGGAGTCCGGCCCTGCGGGAGACGCGGCGGGAGGGGCCGGCACGGTCGCCGATCGCGTGCAGGCGTTCATCTCCCAGGGACTCGCTCGGCCGGCGGTGCCCCTGTTTTTCCTCATGTCCGGCTACTTGTTCTTTTACGGGGTGGCGGAGTGGTCGCCCGAAGGGTATCGGGCCAAGTTGAAAGCCCGTGCGCGCACGTTGCTGGTCCCCTTCCTTTTTTGGAACATCGCGACGCTGGCCGCGGTGTGGCTGGCGCAGTCGTGGGCGGTGACACGCGGTTTTTTTTCCGGCAAAAACGCGGCGGTGGGCGAACTTGGCCCCTTGGAATGGATGGCGGCCATTTTCGGCATCGGCCGCTGGCCGATTTCCTACCAATTCTGGTTCATCCGCGATCTCATGGTGCTGGTGTTGCTCACGCCGTTGATCCACCGCCTGAACAAAAGCCTGCCGGTGATCTTCCTGGGCGCGCTTTTCTGCATCTGGTTTTTCAACCTTGCCGACCTTCCCGCGCCGGCTCCCGAGGCGGCTTTCTTTTTCTCGGTCGGCTGCCTTTTCGGCGCCCAAAACCGGTCCCTGTTTTGCCTGGACCGGCATGGCGTCGTCATCACGGCGGCGTTCGTCATGATGGTCTGGCTGGATAGCGACGCGGGCTTTGAGGGAGTCCATGTGCAGCTGCACAAGCTGGAGGTTCTCTTGGGGATGGCCGCTTGTTTGTTTCTCACCCGTTATGCCGCTGCCTGGTCGGGCGCCCGGCAACTGTTGGGCGCCCTGGGAGCGGCCAGCTTCTTTGTCTACGCCGCCCACGAACCACTCCTGGCCGCGTTGATGAAGGTGGCCCGCGCACGCAGCCTGCCCGGCGGGGCGGACGCCGTTCTGGCGGTCTATTTTGCGGTGCCGGTACTGGTCATCGGCCTGCTGGTCGGCATCCATGCCTGCGCGATCCGCTTTTGCCCTCGCTTCATCCGAGTCGTGAGCGGGGGGAGGGGCTGAAATCCGCAGCAGCGCTAGCAGCCCGCGGTATGGGCCTGGACCCAATATCTGAAACATGCGGGGTTGCCTTCGGCGGCGCGGCTTGGCTTTCGGCGGTGCAAGTCTCCGGGCGTTTGGGCCGAGGGAGCGCGCCCGGAGAAGAACACCAGTCAATCAACCTCCACGCCTTCGACGATCAGGCGGAGGCTGTCGAGGCGGAGGCGGGCGGCTTCGATGGCGGTGCGGACTTGCAGGACCTGTTTTTTGGCCAACTCGATTTCCTCCGGGCGAACGTTGTCGTTGAGCTTCGACAGATCGACCAAGCGTTGCAGGTCGGCGGTGAGCACGGCGGCGGCGCGTTCGCGGGCGGTTTTTTTCAGCGCGAGCGTGTGGGCCTTCGCGCGCTCGGTGGCGGCCTCGACCAGGTTTTTTAACAACGTGCCGTTGAAGCCGGGTTTTTGGAGGAAGCGCGGCAACGGCGCGTCTTCCAGGTCGGCGGCTAGCCGCGAGTAGAGGACGTTGTCGGTGAGGTCGTGGCCGTGGATGTCCACCAGCACGCGCACCGGAGTGGGCGAGAGAAACTGGTCAACGTGCCACTTCGCGTCGGCGACCGTTTCAAGGACAAAGACGGCTTCGAGGAGCAGGTTGGGTTTGTCGGCTTCGAGCACGCAGAACGCGGTGGTGCCGGCGGGCGAGTCAACCAGCAGGTCGATGCTATCGAGCACCAGCGGGTGGTCGGCGGAGAGGAAGGCGATGTCTTCGCGGGCGATGGCGCGTTTGCGGTCGTAGGTGGCCAGCAGGCCTTCGCGGGGGATCGAAGGGAAGCCCTCGACGTAGGCGTGGGCGGCGTCGAGGTTGATGTCGCCGTCTTCGTGCTCGGCCAGGCGCACGCCGAAGTGGTCGAGGAGATCGGTGAGGATTTTTTTGAGGAGCGGATCGGCGTCGGCCGCGCGCACGCGGTCGATGACCTGGCGGGCGACGTCGCGGTTGAAGGAGTTCAACTCAAGGAGGCGGTCGCGGCCTTGCTTCATCTTGAGCCGGAGGTCCTCGCGGAATTTTTCCGTCTCGGCGATGAAGGCGTCGAGGGTCTTGCGGGCGTCTTTTTTGAGACGGCCTTCGCCGTAGGCCACGGCGAGCTCGAGGAGGCGGGTGCGGAAGGCGGTGGCGTAGTCGTTGCCGCCGTGCAGCGGGGCTTCGAAGGCGTTGAGGCCGAAATGATACCACTCGGCGACGGCGGCGTCGGCCCCGCCGGCGAGGTAGGGGACGTGGATTTTGATGGTCTCCGTCTGGCCGATACGATCAAGGCGGCCGATGCGTTGTTCGACCAGGCTGGGGTTGAGCGGCAGGTCGAAGAGGACCAGGTGGTGGGCGAACTGGAAGTTGCGGCCTTCGCTGCCGATCTCGGAACAGAGGAGGAGTTGCGCGCCGTCTGGCTCGGCAAACCAGGCGGCCTGGCGGTCGCGCTGGATGAGCGGCAGGCCTTCGTGGAAGAGGCCGATGTTGAGATTGAGCTTCTCCTTTATGGCCGTTTCGAGGGCGAGCACCTTGCGCCCGGAGCGGCAGATGAGGAGGACTTTGGCGGGCGCGATTTTTTTAAGGAAGGCGACGAGCCAGTCGAGGCGCGGGTCGTCTTTGAAGGTGTAGCGGAGGGCGGGAGTGGACGGGCCGAAGGTGAGGGACGGCTCGCTCACGCTCGCCGCCACGGGGGCGGACTTGGCGGATTTCGACTTGGCGCCGGGAATCGCGGTGAGCGGGGAGGATTTGGCTTTGGGTTTTTTGGAGGCCTTGGGTTTGCGCGCGGGTTTGTCCACCGGTTCGTCGAGGGAGTCGTCGTCGGGTTCTTCGGACCACTCGCCCATGCTCATGGCTGCGTCGGAATTTTCGGAATCGACGTCGGCGGAGTCTTCAGGGGACGCGGCGGCGAGGGCGGCTTCGGCTTCCGCGGAGAAGTCGATCGAAATGGGGGCGTTGTCGATGGGTGCGGCGGCGCCTTGGGTGCGGCTGGCGGTGTGGGCGGAGGCGTCGGCGGCAGCTTCCTCGGCCTGGAGTTCGCGGGCCACGCGGGCGAGCAGCGCAGGCGGGGCGTCAGGGAAGGCGACGGGACAATATTGGCGATTGGGGAAACCCGTCATCGCGGCGCGGGTATTGCGGAAGACGACGCGGCCGGTGCCGTGTTGGTCGAGCAAGGTGCGCAGGAGGGCTTCGCGGGCGCCGGGCTTGCCGGCGTCGAGCGCGGCGAGGTGGGTGGCGAGGGTCTCAGGGGCGCGGTCAAAAATCTGGCCGAGGGTCTTCTGGTCGGCGGCGGAAAGGACCTTGTTTTCGACGATTTTCTCGGCGATCGCGGCGACTTTGCCGAAGTCGGCGGTCTCATCGAGGAACGTCTCGTAATCGTCGTAGCGGTGCGGGTCGAGCAGGCGGAGACGCGCGAAGTGCCCGGCGAGGCCGAGTTGGGTGGGCGTGGCGGTGAGGAGGAGGAGGCCCGGGGCTTTGCGGGCGAGCTGTTCGACGAATGCGTAGTCGTTGCTGACGGCTTCAGGCGACCAGCCGAGGTGGTGGGCTTCGTCCACGATGACGAGATCCCAGCCGGACTCGATGACTTGCGTGCGGCGGTTGGCGGCGTCGGGGCCTGCGAGGTAGGCGATGCTGGCCAGGCCGAGTTGGCTGGAGAGAAACGGATTTTTGCCCGGTTCGCTGGCCTCGACGGCGAGGCAGCGGGGTTCGTCGAAGAGAGTGAACCAAAGATTAAAACGGCGCAGCAGTTCGACGAACCATTGGTGGACGAGGGACTCCGGGACCAGGATGAGGGCGCGTTTGGCGCGGCCGGTGGCGAGCAGGCGTTGAAGGATAAGGCAGGCCTCGATGGTCTTGCCCAGGCCGACCTCGTCGGCGAGGAGGACGCGGGGAATCTGGCGGCTGGAGACCTCGTTGAGGATGTAGAATTGATGGGGGATCAGGTCGATGCGACCGCCGAGGAAGCCGCGCACTTCGGACTGCCGGAAACGATTCCGGGCCTGCAAGGCGCGCAGGCGCAGGTCGAACACTTCGGAAGGATCGGCCTGGCCGGCCATGAGACGCTCGGCGGGCGAACTGGCGCCGGCGATGTCGGAGACGGCGTCTTCGCGCACGCGACGACCGCCGCCGACGTAGACGAGCAGGCCGTTTTCCTCTTCGACGGACTCGATGGCAAACGTCTCGCCGGCGCGGGTGGAGAGCGTCTCGCCGACGGCGAACCGCACGCGTTTCAAGACCGGCGTGCCGCGGGCGTAGATGCGTTTTTCGCGGGTGGCGGGGAATTCGACCGTGATGCGGGTGCGGTCGAGCTCCGAGACGGCGCCGAGCCCGAGCTCGGGTTCGCGTTCACTGAGGCAGCGTTGTCCGACAAAACCAAGAGACATAGCGGACCAACAAACGGGGCGCGGGCGGGGATTTCAAACGTGATCTGCAACCTGCCGTTCCAGAGTTATTCCGCCGGCTGCAAGGTACCACCGCCCCACTGAACAACTAACACAATGGGTTAGTTGTTCAGTGGAGCATGGTGTGCCACGTTTTGCCGGAGGCGGATGCGCAAGATTGGCGAATTTTTCCCAAGCAAAGCCCAACTACTCGCCCAGGCACATTCCGCGCAAAGACGTCATTTAAGTCCGTGAACCGACCGTGCTGACAAAACACGATGCCCGCAGCGGTGCCCCGCCCGATTACGATCGGCAGGGGAATCCTTTCGCCGAATGTTTCTGGAAGCATGGATTCGGTGGTGAGCCAAAACGGTTCCGTGACCAAAAACCACGTTTACGACTTGGAGCGCAGCAGCCTGATCGGACCATCAAACTTGGATCACTCGCGATAGCCCAGTCTGGCTCAAGGTTGAGAGAATCCTTAGGGAACAACTAACCCATTGTGTTAGTTGATGGCCGGGGTGGCGAAGGTGGAGGCGTGGCGTCGGAGCCACTCGACTTCCTCGGAGAAGACGCCGTGGGTGGAGCCGGGGAAAATCTGTTTGGTCACGTCGGCGTTGAAGGCGGCCAGGGCGGCGGCGCTGTGTTCGACGTGTTCCAGCGGGATGTGGGCGTCGCGGTCTGCGCAGGCGATCAGTAGCGGGGTGCGGCACAGATTCGCAGTTTCCCGCAGGTTGTCGGTCGGTCCGATCAACGCGCCGCTTAATCCGGCGACGAAGGCGTAGCGGCGCGGGTGGCGGGCGGCGTATTCAAGGGCCAGGCACGCGCCTTGGGAGAAGCCGACGATGCCGATGCGTTCGGAGGGAATGCCGGCGGCGAGCGCTTCGGCAACGAGGGTGTCGATGACGGCGAGCGCACTGGAGAGCCAGGGTTCGTTGTGCGCGGGCGGGACGAGAAAACGATTTGGATACCAGGTGCCGTTGGTCGCGTCGGGCGCGAGATAGGCGAGGTCGGGGGAGGAGTTGAAGGCCTTGGCGAGGCTGATGATGTCGTCGGCGGACGAGCCGCGTCCGTGGATGAGGATGACAGCGCCGCGGGCTTTCGCGAGCGTGGCGCCGAGGCGCAGGGTGTGGGTGGCGTCGTGGAGTTGCATGGTGGTCAAGCGAAGCGGCGGGCGGGTTGGAGCGGTGGCAGGAGCTGCTCGATCTGCGTGCGGGCGCGTTCGAACTGCGCGGGGAGCTTGAGAGCGGAGCCGAGGGTGGCGACCGGTTCATCCACCGCGAAGCCGGGCGTGGCGGTGGCGATCTCGAAGAGGATGCCGCCGCGTTCGCGGTAGTAGATCGAGTTGAAATAATTGCGGTCGCGCACGTCGGAGACGTTGTAGCCGGCGGCGTGGAGGCGGTTCTGCATCGCGAGCTCGGAGGCGTCGTCGGGCACGCTCCAGGCGATGTGATGGACGGTTCCGGCGCCGCCCAGGCCGGCGGGTGCGGAGGCGTCGGCGATCACGTCGATGTAGTTGCCGGAGCGGTCGGAGGTCGCGGAGGTGAAGCGGGCGCGGTTGCCATCGCGGCGGACGAGGCGGTAGCCCATGGTGGCGGTGAGCAGCGTCTCGGTGGGGGCGGCGGCGCGCACGGTGAGCTCGGCGGTGTGCATCCCGCGCAGTGCGTGGGCGGCGGGGATGTCTGCGTGAGCCTGCCAGCCGGTGCGGGCGTCGTCGGTGACGGCGACGATCTCGACGGGAATCCCGTCGGGATCGGCGAAGGCGACCGCATCCTCGCCGAAGCGATTGCGGCGGGTGGCGGCGACACCGTGGGTTTGGAGGCGTTGCTGCCAGTAATCGAGCGAGGCGGGCGAGGCGGAGAATACGATGGCGGTGGATTGTCCGGAGCCGACGCGTCCGCGCGATTCGTGGCCGGGCCAGTAGAAGAAGGTGACGATGCTGCCGGGTGTGCCGGTTTCGTCGCCGTAATAGAGGTGGTAGGCGGAAGGGTCGTCGAAGTTCACCGTCTTCTTCACCGGACGCAGCCCGAGCAGGCCGGAGTAGAAATCAACGTTGACCTGCGGGTCGCTGGCGATGGCGGTAAGGTGATGGATGCCGGTGGGCGTGGTCGTGGTGCTCATGGTGAAACACGGAAAAAGGGTCGATTAGCGTAGGTCCGCCCCGGTAACAACTAACACAATGGGTTAGTTATTCCGGTGGATGCGAGGCCTGGGTGGTGGAGTTATTTGCGGGGTGCGGCGCCGGCGAGGGCGAGCGACAGCTGGATGGTTTCGGAGACCTTGTCGGTGAGTTTGCCGGGCATGATGTTGAAGTCGTTGCGGTTGATTTCGAAGGTGGCGCGGAGTACGAGGAGGTCGCCTTTGATTGTGTCGTCGCCGAGGCGGGCGCCGAGTTTGTCGGCCAGGTAGGTGAGGGTGATGGGCGCGGTGATTTCCTTTGTGATGCCCTTGATGGTGAGGTTGCCGGTGACGTCGGCGAGTGTTTGTGAGCCCTGCGTGCGCAGGCTGGAGAACTTCACGGCCTCGAAGGTGATGGTCGGGTATTGGGCGACATCAAGCCAGTTGGCGCTGTGGAGGTGCTCGGCTTGGAGCGGATTGCCGACGGTGAGGGATTTGGTTTCGAGGGTGATGGTGCCGGTGGTGGCGGCGGGTGCGGCGGGGGCGAAGGAGACGGTGCCGCTGATGCTTTCGAGGGGAGCGTCGAGCTTGAACTGGATGTTGTTAACGCCCTTTGGGTCTTTGAAGTCGAACGACTGCGGAGCGGCTTGCGCGGCAAGGGCAATGAAGGAGCTGGCGAGAACGGAGCGGAGGAGGGAGGAGTTCATGATGTTTGGTTTGGATTTGGTTAATGCTGACAAGGGAAAGTTCAGGCGCGGACGGGAGCGGCGGTGCGGCGGTTGACGAGGAAACCGGTGCCGAACAAAGCGGCTGACACGCCGGCTCCGGCGAGAAGGATCTCGACGCCGGCGACGAAGGTTTTTTGGCGGACGGGGAAATCGATGCCGGTGATCTCGTCGCGCTGGACAACGACTTTGCTGGTTTGGGTCCATCCGCGATGGGCCCCCGTGGAAATCCAGAGGGAGAGAACGGCGATCAAGGTGACGAGGGCGGCGATGCGGACGGTGGTTTTCATGGGCCTCACGATACCAGGAATCGCGGCGCGGCCTACTGCGCGGAACGGCTTGCCGTCATGCGTGTCGCGCATAGCTTGGGTGCCAACGTGAACCTGGACATCGTCCGCTCTTTTTTCGCCGTCGTTGAGCAAGGCAGCCTGAACAAGGCGGCGGAGCGGTTGCGCGTGTCGCAATCGACGCTCACGCGGCAGATGCAGGCGCTGGAGCACGAGGTGGGCGGGCCGCTGCTTGATCGCAGTTCGGGCGGGGTGTCGCTCACGACGGCGGGCCACGCGTTTCTTGATGGGATGCGACCGGTGATGGCGAAGTTCGACGCCGTTTTGGGTGACGTGCGGCAGCGGGCGCGCGGACAGAGCGCGGGGCTGCGCATCGGCTATCTCATGTCGGCGGCGTCGGAGTATTTGAATCCCGCGCTGGCCGTCCTGCGCAAAGCGCATCCGGAGGTTAGGGTGAAAATGGCGGACCTGTCGCCGGGCGAGCAGATCACCGCGTTGCGCAGGGGCGAGATCGACGTGGGCTTGTTCGGGCCGGAAGGAGTGCTTTGGGAAAAAGAATTTTATGTGCGGAAAATTGCCGTGCTGCCCGTGTTGGTGGCGTTGGCGGAGGATCATCCGCTGGCGGCGTCCGCGGCCGTGAAGCTGGGTGATTTGCGCAAGGAGGTCTTCGTGGGCGCGCACGATCACGATCTGCCGGGAAACAACCCGTGGATAATGCGGCTCTGCAAGCGCGCGGGGTTTCGTGCCCGCTTCGTGGAGGACGCCGACAGCCTCACGCATGCCTTGTCGATGGTGGTTACGGAAGGCGCGGTGTTGTTGCTGCCAGATTATATGAAGCGCCAGACGGTGCCCGGCGTGGTCTTCAGGGCGCTGCTGGATGCAGACGTGAAATGGGCGCTCCTGGTGGCGTGGCAACGCGGGAAAACCTCCTCTCCTCTGAAGACGTTGCTGGCGGCGTTGTCGGCGGCCAAGTGAAGTCGGACGGATGCGGGGAAAACTTTTTGCTGCGCAGGCGGCGGGGAATCGTTCACGTTGATGAGATGTCCGCGCCCATCCTCTATGAATCCCATTCGCACACGCCGCTGTGCGGCCACGCCGTGGGCGAGCCCGAGGACTATGCCGCGGTAGCGGAAGCACGCGGGTTAAAGGGTATCATCATCACCTGCCATTGTCCGCTGCCGGATGGGTTTGCAGCCGGGGTGCGCATGGCACCGGAGCAGTTTGACGATTATGTGGCGATGGTGGCGCGGGCTCGGGCGGCGTTTGCCGGGCGGGTCGATGTGCGGCTGGGGCTGGAGAGCGATTTTTATCCGGGGGTCGAGCCGTGGCTGGAAAAGTTGCACGCCCGCGTGCCGCTGCATCATGTGCTGGGTTCGGTACACTACCAGATGCGCGACTATCGGGCCCGGTTTTATCGCGGCGATCTGGCTGCGTATCAGGAGCTTTATTACGAGCATCTCGCGCTTTCGGCCGAGAGCGGGTTGTTCGACACGCTGGCGCACCCGGACCTGATCAAAAACGAGGCGCCCGCCCGCTGGAACTTCGGGGCGGTGCGACCGCATGTCGAGCGCGCGCTGGACCGCATCGCCGCGACGGGCGTGGCGATGGAACTCAACACCAGCGGGGTGCTCAAGGCGCTGCCGGAGATGAACCCGTCGCCCGCGCAACTCGTGTTGATGCGGGAGCGCGGCATCCCCGTGGTGCTGGGGGCCGACGCGCACATGCCCGGCCGGGTGGCCGACGGCTATGTGTCGGCGCTGGGTCTGTTGCAGGCCGCAGGTTATGCCGACGTCAGCTTTTTTCTGGATCGCAAACGCCAGACCATCCCGATCACTGCCGCCCTGGAATCGTTGCGCTGATCAGCCGCGATCCCGGTTTTTCGTCAACGATCCGTCACCTTCAGTTCATGTCATCCAATCTCCTAAATCTCTATGGACTCACCCGTGCGGAGCTGGGCTCGCTGGTGTCCGGCTGGGAGATCAGCCCGGTGCACGCCGCGCGGCTGTGGCGCTACCTCTATCTCGACGGGGCGGATACGTTGGCCGAAATGACCGAACTGCCGGCGCGATTGCGTGCGCGTCTCGAGGCCGGGACCACGTTCGGACGTCTCGCGGTCGCCAGGGAAACGCATTCCGGCGACGGGTTCACACGCAAATACTTGCTCGGGCTCGCCGACGCGCACCGCATCGAGACGGTGTTGATGCGCTACAAGGGCCGCACGACCGCGTGCATCAGTTCGCAGGTGGGGTGTGCGATGGGCTGCGTGTTTTGCGCGACGGGCCAGATGGGCTACACTCGCCACCTCACGCCGGCCGAGATCGTGGCCCAGGCGATCCATGTGGACCGAGTGCTCCGGCACACGGCCGACGAGGCGCCCGCGCTGGCGGAAGGCGACCATAGTTCGCCGCATCATCGCCATGAGCGCCTGCGGAACATCGTGCTGATGGGCATGGGCGAACCGTTGCACAACTACGATTCGGTGATGAAGGCCGTGGACATCCTTTGCGACGGTGCGGGTCTGGGGCTGGGCGCGAAAAAAATCACGTTGTCCACCGTCGGAGTCGTGCCGGGCATCATTCGCCTGGCCGACGAACGCCGGCCGATCTACCTTGCCGTCTCGCTGCACGGCGCGACCCAGGCCGAGCGGGCCACGCTGGTGCCGGCCGCGCGCGCGTGGCCGTTGGAGATGCTGATGGAGGCGTGCCGTTACTACACGGATAAGATGGAGCGGCGGATCTTTTTCGAGTGGACGTTGATCGAGGGCAAAAACGACGGCCCCGAGCAGGCCCATGCAGTCGGTTCGCTGCTGAAGGGTGTGCCGGCGCAGGTAAACCTGATCCCGCTAAATCCCACCGCCGGTTATGGCGGCGCGCCCAGCCATCAGGCGGCCGCCCGGCGATTCCAAGACATCCTTGCCGGGTACTCCATTCCGAGCACTGTGCGCCAGCGACGCGGCATCGATATCGGCGCCGGTTGCGGGCAACTGGCGGTGGCCGAGGCCGGCTAGTTCCGGCTCAAGGCCGAGGCGGCTTTGACGATCGCGGTCGGCAACAATTGCACGGGAGCCAGTTCGGAAACCAGGCCCAGGCTTCGGGCGCGTGCGCTCAGGGTGAGCCAAGCGAGCGATGCGGTTTCTCCGGTCACGGCCAGTTCGGCGACCAGGTTGAGCATGTCGGCCTTGAACTCGATTGATTCGCGGGAGAGTGTGCCTTTTTCGGCGAGGAGCAGCGATGTGCAGGTTCCCAGCGTCCGCACCCAGGCCGACGGATGGCGGGTGGGAACGTATTCGATTCCCGCGCCGGCCGGACACGGGCTCCACTCCATAAAAAGGCGGAAGTGCTGATGGAACGACGCCAGCTCGTCGTCGGCAGTCTCCGGCCGCCAACGCAGCGACCATGCCTTGCGTTCCTCGAAGCGGGCGATGTCCCAAAGGCTCAGGACGAGCGTGCGTCCGCCGCCGGAGGTCTCGGCCAGGGTGCCGGTGACGACGTAGTCCAAGCCGTCCTGCGAGGTGTCGACCAATTGGCGGATGTTGGCCGGTGACCATGGTTCCGGCAGCAGCACGTGGCGGGAAGAGTCGAGCACGGCGGCCACCGAGATGGGAGCGTAGCGATCTGAAAAATACAAGGTCTCGGCCAGCCAGGCGGGAAACCCGCGCGCGAAGCGTCCCAGGTCGTCCTCGGGGCCCGCGAGGCGTTCGCGCAGATCGGCCAGCCCGGGCGTGGCCAGTTGCGCGAAGGCGATGCGCCGGGCCGCTCCGTTTTTGGGGGGCAGCAGCCCGGGAAGGGATTCCAGACCGTAGCTCCACGCGGGCTTTGAGACGCTCACCAGCGAGATCTCCCCGGTCGCGGGTGCTCCGGCGGCGTGCGGTCCCGAAGGCAGCGCGCCCGACGGCAGGACGGGGAACACGCCGGACGGGGCGGTTTCTATGCGTTGACCGAACAGGCGACCGAGAAAACCCATGCAACCGAGCGAAAGCACCTGCGATGCCGGCGCGAGGTCTTTTTCAACGCGCCGGGCGGCTTCGGTGGAGATTTACTTTTTTATCAATCCGTCAACGGTGTGAAAGCGCCGCCAGCCGCACCGGATCGATCCCTTCGCGGACAGCCAGGGTGGCCAGCACCCGGGGAACATAAAGGCGTGTCTCCATCGGCAGTTCGTCGGCGATCTCGGCAAAGGTGCGGGCGTCGCCGGTCTGGAGGCTGCGGCGCACGCAGCTCTTGCCGGCGTTGTAGGCGGCCAGGGCCAGAGGCCATGAGGCGAACTCCTCGTGCAGCTCCCGCAGGTGGATGGCTGCGGCTCGGGCGTTTTTCCGGGGGTTTATGCGCTCGTCGTGTGGCCGCACCCGCAGTCCGTGTTCGCGGGCGGTGGCGGGCATGAGTTGAAACAAGCCGAGGGCCCCGGCCGCACTGCGGGCGCCCGGATCAAACATCGACTCAGCCTCGGCCAGCCAGACGAACGCCTCCGGCACACCCTCGTCGGCGAAGATCTTTTTGAGCGTCGGCAGATAGGCGCGGGCGCGCCTCGGGGGCGGACTGTTGCGCAGGAGCTCAACCCAAAAGTGATAGAGGGGTATGTGCGCCGACTGCGGTATCCGTGCCTCAATGCGGAAGAATTTCCGGGGATACACGACCAGGCTCGTCACCGGGATGGGGGGCTGGTCGAAGCGTTCGTAGAGCCGCACCCATCGAGCTTCGTCGTCGTTGTCCAGTGCGGTGGCCGCAAGGGTGTGGCCTCGTGTGTTTAACGCGGGGATGCCTTGGGCTGTCGCGGTTTCGTCAAGCGACAGGGATGCCGTAAAAATCTCGAAGTCAGGGAATTCTCCCACGAACGGGGTGAAGGATGCCTCATATCCAGACAGGTGGTAGATTTCGACGGTGGACCGCGTGAATCCAAACGCGTCGTTGTCCCCGGCTTCCGGAGGGTGAGCCTCCTCGGGCAGGGGCAACTGGGCGATCGCAGTCCCCAGCGCGATGGCGGCGGGCAGGGCGAAGACGGGAACGAGCAGGACGCGCGGGTGCATGGCGCATTAGACAGTCGGGGCGCCACTTGGTTACGGTGGGGCTCCCTTGCTCGCCGCCCTTCACGTCCCGTGGAAAGCCCGTTTGATCGGTTGAAACAACCGTTCGTTCGGTAAAAATTCCGCCTGTGGAGTTCGCATCGAAGCCGGACGTTTCAGGATCAGACTCGGCTTCATGAAATCACTTTTAATGTTTTGGACGTGGGGATGTTTTTTAATCGCTACGGTTGCCGCACAGGAGGGGACTGCGTGGCCGGCCAGCGGGCTGGTTGCAGGCGATCAGCAGCCCGAGGTGCTGGTTATGCGGCGCGTGCGGGCCGATCATCTGTTTTTCCCGGTGCGCATCATTACACGGCAAAAAGAGCCCCGCGCCGCGTCGGACGAGTTGGTTCGGGCGCGCCGAGTGTTGCAGGATAGTTTCTCGCGCGTGGCCGGCACACGATTGGAGAGCGGTCGATTGGCCGCAGTGGCGATTGCGAACAAGCAGGGGATATTTGGCAAAACCGTGGAGATCGGTGCAGGCATGGCGGGAGCCGACGGGGTATTCGAGCGAAGCGAGGGCGGCGGGCCGGAAGCATTTTTCACCACGGCGTACATGGGTATCTACGAGTCGAAAACGGCGAACCGCCCGCTGATCGAGGCTTATCAAGACATGCAGGTGCGCCTCGCTGCCGTAAAGCCGCCGGGCAAGGCAGAGTATGTGCTGGGCGCACCGCTTTTGGCGGTCGAGGGCACGGCGGAGGTGCGCAAAGCCCTGCTGGGAGCCATTGCCGACGAAGCCGAGCGTCTGAGATCGGATTTAGCGGCGACAGGCGGCCTGGAGATTTCCGGCTTGGAATCATCGTTGCGCGCCTGGGCGGTCAACGATGACGAAGTGGACGTGTGGTTGCCCTACGGCCTGCTGCTGCGTCGTTGACCAAGGCGCGGCAATCCCGGCTATAGGCCAAGTCGATCCCGGAAAACCTGCGCCTGGCGGCGGGAGAACTCCACTTCACCGCCACCCCGCAGCGTGGCTTTCAGGCCGCCGCTGAACCATGGTTCGATGGCTTCCACAAACGTGCGGTTGACGAGCTGCGCGCGATTGGCGCGCACGAAAAGCGACGCGGGCAGGCGGGCCTCCATCGAGCCGAGCGTGCGGTAAAGAAGGGCGCGCTGGTCGCGGAAGTGGAGACGCGTGTGGTTGCCCTCGGATTCGAGCAGGCGGAGTTCGCGCACGGGGATGAACCAGCAGCGATCGCCGTCGCGCACGAACACCTGGTCGTCCTCCCGCAGCGGTGCGCCCACCGGCTCGGCGGCGGCTTCCGTCGTCGCGGACGGGGCGGCAACACGGGAGCTCATCCGCTCCAGAGCGGTGGCAAGTCGCGCGGGATGGACCGGTTTCATGAGATAATCGAGCGCGTTGACCTCGAAGGCGCGCATGGCGAATTCGTTGTAAGCGGTCACAAAGACGATGCGCGGGTGCGGCGCGGGCAAGGCGTCAAGCAGGTCGAAGCCGCTGCGACCGGGCATCTCAATGTCGAGAAAGACCAGGTCGGGCGCGAGTTTGGGTATGAGCTTGAGCGCCTCGCTGGCGTTCGCGGCCTCGCCCGCGATCTCGACCTCGGGAAACGCGGCGAGCAAAACACGAAGCTCGGCGCGCGCGAGGCGCTCGTCATCGATAATCAAAGCTTTCATGAGGTGGCAGGGCGGGGCAGTGCAGGTATGATCGCCTCGGCTTCAATGATGTCGTCGGCGACTTGGCGCAAGCCGAGGAACGCGTCCGGCCCGAACAACAACGCGAGCCGCGCACGACTGTTTTTAAGACCAAGACCCGTGCCTGCGGTCTGGCGGCCAAGCGTGCCGGGGTTGGACACGCGGATGTGCAGCATGCCCGCGCGCACGAAGGCTTCGAGGGTGATTTCACCGCCCGACTCGCGTGGGGCGAGCCCGTGTTTAAGCGCGTTCTCCACGAGGGTCTGCACGAGAAACGGCGGCACGGGATGAGCGAGCGCGGCCGTTTGAATGGCCCGGCGCACGCGGAGACGGTCCTCGAAACGCAGGCTCTCGAGCGCGAGGTAATTGTCCACCGCGTCCAGTTCGCGGGAGAGCGGCACAATCTCGTCCTGGCCCAGCGTGAGCGACGCGCGCAACAAGTCGGAAAGCAGCGTGATGGCTTCGCGCGGCCGCTCCAGGTCGCGGGGGATGAGGGCGCGCAGGGAATTAAGACTGTTGAAAAGAAAGTGGGGATTTAGCTGGGCCTTCAGGGCGCGCAGGTCGGCGTCCTTGACCGCGGCGTCGAGCTGAAGTCGCTCGACCACGGCAAGCTGGTATTGGCGGTAATAACGCAGACCGAGATAGAAGCCGGTCCAGATAACAAACAGGGGGAACGAGAGGTTGAGGTTATCCAGGTAGATGGCGGCAAACGATTCGGCCTCCGAGTCGGAGCCTGGCGCATTCGGCGACATGAGGCAAAACATCAGCCACAAAATTGGGCCAAGGTGGGCGGACGAGACAACGAGCACCCAAGGCACCAGACGCAAAGTGAGGTTCACCCATGAGCGGGCTCGCTCAAGTTGGCAGAGAACGAGAACGCGCAGAAGATGGGACAGGGCCAGTCCGGTCGCGCAAAGAAATCCGTAATACCAAAACTCCGTTCCCGTGTTATGAACGCGAAAAGGCAGCGGGGCGAAAAAAATCACCAAGAGCCCCCCCCAGCCGGCCAGCTGGCACAACCAATAAGCGCGGGTGCCCAGCCAGCGACGACGCAGCGGATGGGTGGCGGACGTGGACGGCAGATGAATGACGGAGGCCATTATGGACGACTGGTGCGGATCAGATTGCCGGAGTCGGAGCTTGCGCCGCGAGCCTCATTTGGCGCGCTCCGCCGAGACGGCGAGCGGGGCGCGGTAGGATTTTACGGAGACAGATTTTTCAATGAGCAGTGCGGTCAAGGCGTCGCTGGCGGCGGCTTCTTCGCCGACGGGCTCCCGGTCGTCGCTGCGCTCTTGATCGGCTTTCGAGCGCCAGACAAAAATCCAAAGTCCCTCGCCGTTTTCATCGACGAGAAACTGGCTGGAGAGCAAACCCGGCTGCTTCGCCAGATAGACGTCGGCGCGTTTCACGGCTTCGGTGAACTTGGCAACGGAGACTTTGGGCTTGGTCTTAAACGAAATAACCTCGGCAAACGGCTCCCCGCCTTCAGCGGCCAACGCCGAAGACACGGTTAGCGGTGCTATGAGCCAGGCGATCAGGAGGAACAGGTGTTTTTTCATGTTGGGTGGAGGAAGGAGAGGTGACGGCGAAGCCGAAACCCGCAGCGAGTGAACGAGCCAGGGCGATGCCGGCGAGAGTCTGATTAAGCCGGGCGCGAGCCTCCTCGCGTTCGGCCTCGATCCGGTTGATTTGCGCGCCGAGCAAATCGAACCGGTCGGACAGGCCCGCCTCGAGACGGGCTTGGGTCACTGACAGGCGCCGGCTGCGAGCGGCAAGATCGGCCTGCGCGGCGTGCAGACGGTCGCGCGCGGTCTCGACGGTCGTCAATGCGTCGGCGGTTTCTTGAAACGCGCGCACGGTGGTCGCAGTGTAGTCGGCCGTGACCAGCGAGAGTTCGGCCTCGGCGCTGCGCACGCGGGCTTTGCGGCGGCCGCCGTCGAACAAGGGCAGGTTGATCTGTCCGGCGAGCCAGCCGGCGAGAGAACCTCTGTTCAACAGATCGCGTAACGAGTCGCCCGAAAATAATCCGTTGGCCGTGAGATTCAACGACGGCAGGGTGGCGGCCTTGGCCGCGCCCACGCCGGCCTGGCGCGCGGTAACCCGGGCATAGGCGGCGCGCACATCGGGACGTCGAGCGATCAAGTCTGTCGTGAGCGTGTCCGGAGTGGAGAATTCCGGCCAAGAGGTGGTCGCCACGTTTGGTGGTTCGGTGGCGGTTGATTGACCGAGCAGGGCTGCGAGGCGATGCCGCCAGGCGGCAAGGAGGCGGGTGCGCTCGGATTGATCGGCTTCGAGTTGGGCGAGCAAGGAATGTTGCGCGGCGATTTCATCGGCTCCGATCAGGCCGGCGTTTTGGCGTTGCTGAAGCAAGGTGAGCTGCTGCCGGGCGGCGGCTTGGTGGCGGGCGAGCAGGTCGGTCTCGAAGAGTTCGCTACGGAGAGAAAACCAAGCGGTGGCGACCTCGGCGGCGATGCTCAGGCGGGCGGCGTCGAGGTCGGCGGCGGAGGCCAGCGTCTCGGCGCGGCCCGCTTCGGCGGCTTGCGCGAGGCGGCCCCAGAGATCGACTTCGTAGCTCGCGGCCGCGCCCAGGGTGAGATTGGCCGAATGGCTTTTAAGCGAAGGATCATCGCGGCGCGCGTTGCGCGAATTGGTGCGGCGTTCGCCGCCGGCGTTAAGTCCGAGCTCGGGACGGCGGGCGGCGCGCGTCGATTCGAATTCGGCCTCGGCGAGGGCGAGACGGGCGGCGGCGGTGCGCACGTCGGGATTGGCGGCGAGCGCCTCGGCGATGAGCCCGTCGAGCTGCGGGTCGTCCAGCAGCCGCCATTCAGCTGGTGCCGGTTGGGCGAGGGCGACCCAAGGAAGGCAAAGGGAGAGGAGGAGGACGATGCGGCTCATGGTTGAATCCTTACGATGACACGCTGACCGAGGCGCACGGTTTGGTCTTCGATGGACAGCACGCACTCGACCACGCGCAGGTCCACACGCTCGCCGGGCTCGCCGGTCGGGGTCTTGATGCCGAAGACCTCGCCAATGCGCAAAACCCGCGCGGGCAAGGTGCGCGCGCCGTCGTTTTCGATGACCACTTCGGCGGCCTGGCCGACCTTGACCTGATCGACAAAACGTTCGTCCAAATCTGCGCGCACGATGCGCGGCGTGTCGGGCGCAAAAACGAAGAGAGGGGTGACGTTGAGCGTGCTCACGCCGTCGCCGGGACGGGCGGTGCGTCTGACGATGCGGCCGTCGAGCGGGGCGCGAATGGAACGCTGGTCTACCTGGTATTCGTCGGCCTGCACGCGGGCTTCGGCCGTGACCACGGCGGCTAGCGCGGCGTTCAGCTCGGCCTGCAACTGGGCGACGAGATCCCCGGCCTGATCGGCTTCGCGGCGCGGAGTCGCCTCGGCGGCGGCCAGCGGACGGACCCGGTCGGCTTCGCGGGTGGCGGCGGCGAGGCGCACTTGCAGGGTTTGCACGGCGGCGCGGGCCTCGGCGAGCGAGGCGGTGTTGACGGCGAGGGCGAGCCGGGCCTGGCGATCATCGATCACGGCAAGCACCTGGCCGGCGCGCACGCGATCGCCTTCCTCGACATGCACGGACCGGATGAGACCGTCGTTGCTGCTGGCGAGGCGGATCAGCCCGCCTTCGATGTCCACCCGTCCCCGGGCATAAGCGAGGCGGGCTTTTTCCGCCGAGGCGGGCTCGGCCTGTGCGGTATCGGAGAAGCCGGACAGGAATCCGATCGCTCCAATCAAGAGGAGTCCGGAGCAAAGAACGGCCGGAAGCCGGTAAAATGTGGTCTTGTTCATGGGTGGGAAAATGCGGTTTCGGTGTTGCGCGTGTCGCGCAGGATGAGGCCGTCTTCGAGATGGATCACGCGGTCGGCGTGGCTGAGCAGACGCGGATCGTGGGTGACGCCGAGAATCGTCGCACCGCGGGTGCGTGCGAAGCGGTGCAGGATGTCCACCACGCGCTGGCCGTTTTCTTTGTCCAGAGCGCTGGTCGGCTCGTCGGCGAAAATCAGGCTGGGATTCTTGGCGATGGCGCGGGCGATGGCGGTGCGTTGTTTCTCGCCGCCGGAAAGCTCCGCCGGGAGCAGGTGGCTGCGGGCGGCAAGACCGACTTCTGCGAGCGCGACCTGGGCGCGTTCGCGGGCTTCAATTGCGGGGATGCCCATGAACGACAGCGGCAGCAGCACGTTTTCCAACGCGGTGAGGGCGCCGAAGAGGTTAAAGCCCTGGAACACAAAGCCGCAGTGGCGCAGACGGAAATCGTTGCGTTCGTTTTCATTCATGGCCCAGAGATCCTCGCCGAGCAGTTTGACGCGGCCGGTGTCGGGGTTGAGAAGGCCGCTTAGCGCGGAGACAAGAGTGCTCTTGCCCGAACCGGAGGGACCCACGCACAGCGTGAGTTCACCCGGGTGCACCGACAGGGAAAGGTCCTTGAGCACACGGATGCGGTTGTTGGCCGGACCGTAGCTTTTGCTGATGTCTTCGGCTTCGATGGTGATGGTGGACATGGGAGGATTAACGAAGGAGGGAGGCCGGTTCCGCCTTGGTGAGCACCCGCAACGCGAGCAGCCCGGATAACAGGGCGATCACGATGACGAACAACGCGGTGCCGGCGTGTGCCCACCACGGAGCGACGATGAGCACATGGTTGGAACGCCCGATCTGCACGAGAGCCGCGCCCACGGCCAGGGTGATGGCCGCGCCGGTCAGGCCGACCCAGCCGGCCTGCTCCACGACGACGCTGCGCAGCGAGCGGAGCGACACCCCGAGGGCGCGCAGCGTGGCGTATTCCCGGATGGAGGAATTGATCACGGCTTTGAGGGTCTGGCTGGTGATGACCACCCCGATGATCAGCCCGAGCAATCCGGAGAAAATCAACCCCAGGCCCAAGCCCGTCTCCAGCATCCAGTAGAGTTGCGAACGGAGCGACAATTCGTGCGCCGTCCAGGCTTGGTAATGGCGCGTCGGGCCGGTGGGCGAGAGTTCGGCCCGGACCTGTTCGGAGCGGGAGGGATCGCGCAGTTTAACGAGGTAAAAGGAAACCTCTTCGTCGTTGCCGGACAGATCGAACATGCGGGCGGTTTCGAGTGAGCACACGATGTTCGGGCCGCCGATCGAGCCCAGGCCACTGGTGAATCCTACGACCTTGGCGCGCTTACCGTTAATCTCCAGCCACCCGCCTAGTTTGGCACCGAGATTATCAGCATTACTATCGTCGATGAGCACCGTGTCGGGCTCGTCCAGCAGACGCCGCTGTTCCCCGGTGAGGGCTCGCGCCAGCATCATGCCGTCATCGCGGGTGTTGAGGCCGATGATCACACCGGTGGCCGCCGAACCGTCGGCCCGGCGCACATCGCCGCCGCGCCACTGGAACGGCTCGACTGCTGTCACGTCGGGATGGCCGCGAATGAAAACCTCGTTCTTGGCCGCCATGGGCCGGGCAATATCCACGCTGGGCGTATCGGGGTAACCCACCCAGATATCGGCGGCGGAGTGATCGATCGTCACCGAGACCGTCTGGAAAATGCCGAGCGCGAGTGCGAGCTGCATGATCATCAACAGTCCGGCGAAGCCGACGGCGAACACCGCTGGAACGAAGCGCCTCCATTCGCGGCGCAAGGTGATTCGGGCGAGCGAGATCATCGGGTGGGGGACGGGCCTGGGGAGCGCGACGCGTCTTTAAAACGCGACGTTGACGGCAAGCGAGACATAGCCGGTTCCGGCGTCGGACTTCACCTTGTATTTGGGGTCATGATATTCGAACTGCTGATCGACGACCAAGCCGGAGGCGAGAGTCACGCCGACAGATGGCGATACTTGATAGTTCACCGAGAGACCGAGGCGCGTTTCGCTATAGTCGAGCTTGGAGCCTTTCAGCGAAGGCCGGCCGGTCGCACCCGGCTGAGGATCTTTTTCGACGTAGTAGCTGCCGCCCACGCCATCGGCCACGAGGGAGAACTGCCAGGTTTCGGACAACGTGTAAGTGATCGCAGTCGTTGGGTAGCCGACGGATGCGCTCCATTGTTCGTTGATCGTCCAGTTCACGCCGAAGGCAGGCCCTATCAGGTTTTTGTCGAGTGAGCTGAAACCCAGGCCTCCGGAAAACGAGAGATTGGGGGAGTAGTTATACGTAGCCAACGCGTAGCCATCCACGCCGAAGCCCTTGCTGGAAAAACTGCGACCGGCGGAGTGCACGCCAGTGCCGATGCCGGCGGCGAGAGACCAAGTGTCGTCGATCTCCTGCGAATAACCCAAATCCAGGGAAATGCTGCGCAGCTCCTTCGGGAGCGGTGTGCGGGCATTGGGCTTGGACTGGTCGAGCGAAGTCTCGCCGTAGTTCAGGCCGAGATCGAACGAGGCCTTTTCCCCGAACGGAATCGCCTGCGACACGCCAAAGTCGTAAGTGGTGGAGCTTACGCTGCCGCCTGCCTTCAGGTTGGATTTACCCGTGGTTGAGAATCCGGCGTGCGTGGAAAAGCCGGGCAGGTTGAGTTTAAACGGATCCGGCTGCGCGTCGGCGGCGCGGGCGGTCGTGAGCAGGCTGACGGTGAACAAGGCCGCGAAGGCTGTGGTGTGAACGGTTGTTTTCATGCGCCGTCACTTTGCCTGAGTCGGACGAGTCGCGCCCCCGGATCACAACGAACGGTTTTTTGACCGGACGAATGGTTGTCTCCGCCAACCCGTCGGGGGTGCTTTACCGTTTGACCCTCCTGCCGATGCGATTACCTACTCACCTTTCGGCGAAATGAACCGGGTGCACATCAAAACCTACGGGTGCCAGATGAACGAGCGCGACAGCGAGGCGGTCGCGGCGATGTTGCGCGCCCGGGGCTATCGCATCGTGGGCTCCGAGGACGAGTGCGACGTCATGCTGCTCAACACCTGCTCCGTGCGCGACGCCGCCGAGCAGAAGGCCATCGGCAAGGCCGGCTACATTTCCCACAAAAAGAAAAAGAACCCCGACTTCGTGCTGGGCATTCTCGGCTGCATGGCGCAGAACCGCGGCGCCGCGCTCCTCGACCAGTTGCCCGACGTGGACCTGATTGTCGGCACGCAGAAATTTCACCAGGTCCCCGACTATCTGGACAACCTCCGCGCCGCGCGCGAGGCCGGCGTGCCCATCGGCGAGACCATCGTCGATATCGCCGAGGAGGCCGGTTCGCAGAACACCATCAAGGACCACCTCGCGCCCGAGTCCGTTGAGGGCGCCGGCGGCGCGGCCGATCTCGTTCCCCAGATCAACGCCTTCGTGTCGATCCAGCAGGGCTGCAACATGGATTGCGCCTTCTGCATCGTCCCCAAAACCCGCGGTGACGAGCGTTCGCGTCCCATGGACGACATCGTGGCCGAGTGCCGCGGCCTCGCCGCGCGTGGCGTGAGGGAAATCACGCTCCTCGGCCAGATCGTGACCAGCTACGGCCGGCGTGATTACACGCATACCAACGGAGTATCGCCCTTCGTGCAGTTGCTCGAGCGCGTCCATGAGATCGACGGCATCGAGCGCATCCGCTTCACCTCGCCGCATCCGCGCGGCTTCAAGGACGACCTCGTGCAGGCTTACGGACGTCTGCCGAAGCTCTGCGAATACGTGCACCTGCCGATGCAGAGCGGCAGCAACCGCATCCTCAAGGCGATGAACCGCCCCTACTCGCGCGAACGCTACAAGGAGATCGTCGATGCGCTCCGCGCGGTGCGGCCCGACATGTATTTCTCGACCGACATCATCGTGGGTTTCCCCGGCGAGACCGAGGAAGAGTTTGAGCAGACGCGCGAGCTGTTCGAGGCCTGCAATTACGACATGGCCTACGTCTTCAAGTATTCCATCCGCACGGGCACGCCGGCGGCCGACATGGGCGACCAGATCCCCGACGAGGTGAAGGAGCACCGCAACGCCGTGTTGCTGGACATCCTGCGAAAGAACTCGGAACGCCGCACAGCGCAGTTGATCGGCACGGCCGAGGAGGTGCTGGTCGAGGGTCCCGACAAGACCGGCAAGCGCTTCACCGGTCGCACGCGTGGCAACCGCGTGTGCATCTTCGACGCCAATCCACGCCTCATCGGCCAGCTCGTGCCGCTCAAGATCGAGCGGGCCAGCGTGAGCACGCTCTACGGAGAGCTCCAGTTGGCCGGAGTCTAAACCTTTTTCCTCATGACCCTTTTTGCAGCCACTCTCATCACCGGCCTGATCCTGCTCGCGCTTGGTTCGCTGTTTCTCGCGGGCAACTCCGCCATCACCTCGATGATCAAGGCGTTCCCGCGCTCGCGGGCGGCGACCGTGATTTTCTTTGGCGGCGGCGCGGCCTGGTTCCTCTATCAGGTTGCCGGCATGTCGGCGGCGGATGTCATCGGGTTCTCCACGCCGCAGCCGTTTCTGTTCATCTTCGGCGCGCTGGCGGTCGCGTCGTTTTTTTATCTGCCCGAGTTTCTTGCGGTGCGCGGATTGAGCGTGGTCATCCTCGTGGGTTCCTGGCCGCTGCTGATGACGGCCTACGGTCGGTATGAACTCCCGCAGCGCCTGTTTCTCGTCTCGGTGCTCTACGTCGCGATCGCGGCGGCGATTTATCTGGCGGCGTCGCCGTTCCGGTTGCGCGATTTTTTCGAATGGCTCTACCGCACGCCGGGCCGCTCGCGGGTGTTGGGCGGCGTGTTGGCCGCGTACGGTCTGCTGCTGGCCGGCGTTTCCTTCACTTACTAACCTTTTTTACGCGACATGACGCCCGTGCTGCTTGTTCTCGCCGGTCCGGCCGGCTCTGGAAAAACGACCCTGTGCGAACGCATGGTCGCCGAAGTGCCGGGCTTTGCGCGCATCGTCACCACCACCACGCGAGCGCCGCGCCCCGGCGAGGTCAACGGCGTACACTACCACTTTTTCTCCCGGGAAGAGTTCGACGCCAAGGTAGAATCCGGCGCGTTTCTCGAGTGGGCCTGGGTCCATAAGACCGGCAACCGCTACGGCACGCTGGCCTCGTCGGTGCTCGATCCGCTGGCCGCCGGCCGCAGCCTGATCATCAACGTGGACGTGCAAGGCGTGCAGAATTTCCGCAAGGCCGCGCAGACGAATCCGCTGCTGGCGAAACGCATGGGCACGGTGTTCATCAACGTGCCGATCCCGGAGTTGCGCGCGCGGCTGACGGGGCGCGGCGAGAGCGACGCGGAGATCGCGCATCGCATGGAGACGGCCGAGCGAGAGCTGCTGGAGATCGGCAAGTTCGACTTTGTGGTCAGCAGCACCGATCGCGAGGCCGATTTCCAGGCGCTCCTTGGCATCTGGCGAGAAGTGCAGGCGCGGGCGGCCGGCTGATGGGAAACGCCGGGAGTCTCGCGCCGTTCACTCGTCCTCGCGATGATGGCGGTGGCGGAACGGGCGGGTGTTGGCTTCGTCGGCCTTTTTGCGCCAGCCCGGCTTGCTGGCGACGGCCGAGGGTTTGCGCAGGGTAGGCGATTTTGCGGCCTGCTCGGCCTTGAGTTTGAAATAACTGTCGAGGCGCTCGCCGGCGATGGCGCCCGTATCGAGCGCGGCCCGGATGGCGCAACCCGGTTCGGTGAGGTGCGTGCAACGGCTGAAACGGCAGCGCGCGGCGATTTCCAGGATGTCGGGATAGGCGTCCTCAACGGCTTCCTTTGCATCCCAGAGCTGGAATTCCCTCATGCCAGGCGTGTCGATCACCAGCGCGCCGGCGGGCGTCTGGGTGAGCTCGCGGCGGGTGGTGGTGTGGCGGCCCTTGCTGTCTTTTTCGCGCACCTCGCCGGTGGGCATGGCTTCGGCGTCTTTGAGCAGGCGGTTGATGAGGGTGGACTTGCCGGCGCCGGAGGAGCCTACGAAGGCCAGCGTGCGGCCCGGCAACGCGTAGGTCTCGACGAGATTTTTCAGGCCTTTGCGGGTGTGGGTGCTGGTGATGGCGACGGGGATGCCGGGCACGATCTGCTCGATCTCGGCGCGCACCGCCTCGGGGTCTGCGCAGAGGTCGCTTTTGTTGAGGATGATGACGGGTTGCGCGCCGCTGTCGCGGGCGGCCACGAAGAAGCGCTGGATGCGCTTGGCGTTGTAATTGGCGTCGAGACCGCTGACGAGGAAGACGGTGTCGATGTTGGCGGCCACGATCTGCTCTACCTGGCGTTCACCGGCGGCCTGGCGGGAGAAGCGCGAGCGGCGCGGGAGCAAGGCATGGATCTGCGCGCGGGCGCGATCGGCGGAAACCTGCACGGCGACCCAGTCGCCGACGGCAGGATAGGACTGGGCATCGCGGGCGGCGGCATGGTGGAACTTGCCGGTGAGCTCGCCCAGCACCTCGCCTGACGCGGTCTGCACCGCGTAAAAATGACGACGCAATTCGACGACCACACGCGCCGGCTCGTGGCCGACGGCGGCGTGCGGGGCGAAAGCCGCAGCCCAGGCGTCGTCCCAACCAAAGGAGTGGAGGACGATGTTCATCGGAGCGGGCGGACGGGGTTAACCACGGATGATACGAACGGGCCCAGATGTCTCAAGGAAGACGACGTGCGCGGCTGCGGATCAGGTCAGTTCGATGACGCGGCGCGCGGGGTCGGGGTTTTGGCGGTAGAACAAGGCGGTCGCGCCGACGGAGCTCACAAAGACGCAACGGCCCTCGTCGGCGATTTGTTCGGCGAGTGAGGCGCGCTCGTCGCGGTCTGCGGCGACGAAGCGGAGTTTGATCAGTTCGCGGGCGTTGAGGTGTTTTTGGAGTTCCTTGTAGAACTCGGGTGTGAGGCCGCTTTTGCCGACGTTGACGGAGGCATCGAGGGTCTGGCCGACGCCGCGGAGAAATTTTTTCTGCGCGCCGGTGAGGGGGAATTCATACATGGGAGTCACGCAAAGCCACGCGCGCCGCACTGGCAAAGGGAAACGTCCGAAGCGGCACGCCTACCAATCGTAGCGGAGGCCCGCGCGGGACCAGCGGGGCGGGGCTGCGCTGACCACGCCGGCGGTCGTGCGGCCGGTTTCCACTTCGGCGTCGAAGGCGTTTTCCACGGCGAAAAACACCTCCCAATGGCGGGCGAGGCGGCGCGAGACGCCGAGGTCCACGGTCGCGTCGGGCGCGAGCCGGAGGGTGTTTTCGTCGTCCTCGTATTGCAGGGAAAACCAGCGGGCGCGCGCGGTGACACGGAATGCGGCGGGGGCTTCCCAGGTGGCGGAGGCCGCAAGCGTATGCCGGGGTACTTGGGCGATGCGGTTGCCGTCGAGCGAGGCGGGAGCGGCGGGGCCCGGCTCGGTCACGCGGGCGTCGGTGAAGAGGTAGGCGGCCTCGAGTGTGAGCGTGCGGTGAGGGCGGGCGTGAGCGGAGGCTTCGAGGCCTTGCACGCGCACGCGGTCGAGGTTGCGGCGTTCGCGGGTGTTGGCCGCAACGGTGACGTTGGTCACGGCGTCGTGGAGATCGTTGGCAAAGGCGGTCAACGATGCACCGAGGGGAGAGCCCTTGCGGCCGAAGTCGAGGCCGGTCTCGAAGCCGGTGAGCGTTTCGGGTGCGAGGTCAGGGTTGGCGTTGGTGGTGACGGAGCCGACCCGGAAGGGACGGTGGTATTCGTTGAGCGTGGGCACGCGAAACGCCTGGTAGGCGGCGGCGCGGGCGCGGACGGCGGGCGCCGCAGTCCAGACGAGGCCGAGGCTGGGGCTGAACTCGATGCCGTCACGATCGGCGAAATGCTGGTCGAGCGGCACGGGGCCGGTTTCGCGACGGAAGCCGCCGTCGTTTTGCCAGGTGTCGATGCGCGCGCCGCCGGAGAGGCGCAGGCCGGCAAGGACGAGGCGGTCGTGGCGCGCGAAGAGTCCGGTGAACGCCTGCTCCCCGCCGGCGCGTCGGTCGAAAGGGCCGGCGGTGAAGTTGAATTTCTCGCGGGTCTCGCCTTCGACTCGACGGGCGTCGAGGCCGAGGGTGGTGATGGCGTCGTCGGTGGGTGCGCCCCAAGTCGCGGTAAAGGCGGCGCCGGCGGCGTTGGCGGGGACTTCGTATTGGTCGTTGGCGGGTGTCTCGGCGGTGCGGGCGGCGTTTACCGTGGAGAAGAAGGATGCGAAAGATTGATCCTGTGCGTAGATGATGGCGGACCAGGTGAAGCCGTCGGTTTGGGAGCCGTTCAGCGCGGCGGAGACGAAGCGTTCGTCGGAGGCGTTGCGCTGAAGCGGGGTGCCGTTGCCGCGATCTTCGGTGTAGAGACGGGTGGTGACGATGAGATCGAGCGAGGGGTTGAGGGCGGTACGAACGGAAGCCTGGGCGCGTTGGTAATCGAGAGCGGCGCGGCGGTCTATGGCGCCGGGATTGCGGATGAGGTAAACGCCGTCGGTGGCGAAGGCGGCTGCGTTCACGGTGAGGCTAAGGCGGTCGTCGTCGGTCGAGCGCGCGACGGAAACTTCGCCGCTGCGGGTTTTAAAATCACCGACGAGCGCCTCGGCGGTCGCGCGGTTGCCGGACGGCGGACCGGAGAATAGCTGCACGGTGCCGCCAAGAGCGGCGTTGCCCCACGCGCCGGAGCCGCCGCCGCGGACGATCTCGGCGCCTGCGAGCGAGAGTTTGGGAAGCTTGGTCCAGGCGACCCAGCCGCCGAAGGGATCGTTGAGCGGAACACCGTCGAGTAGGACGAGTGACCGACTGGCGCCGCTCGGGCCGAGTCCGCGCAGGGAGACGCCCTGGGCGGTGGGGTTGGCGGTGAGACTGCCGGTGCGGCGGAACAGGCTGAAGGCGGGCTCGGAGCGCAGGGCGTCGTCGATGGCGAGCGAAGGCGAGGCGCGAAGGTCTTCAGCGGTGAATACCGTGATGGCGACGGGCAACTGGTCGGCGGGTTGCGCACTGCGGGTGGCGGTGACGACGACCGGGGCGAGGGTGACGGGTGGTTCGTCCGCGTGCAGGACTGCGGTCAAGACAAGCAGGCTGCCGAGGACGGTGCGGGTCATGCGTGGAGGCGTTGCAGGCCGTAGATGGAGACATCCACGCCGGGTGAAACGATGGCGTGGTCGGCGGGGCGGTCGGGCGAGGGGAAGCCGTTGTCGACGAAAAGCGAGGTTTCGGCGCGGGTCACGCGAGCCGGCGAGAGCCGGTAAGGCGTGTGCCAGACGCGGCCTTCGTAAAGGCAGCCGGTGCGGCGCGAGCGGCTGAAGAGCAGGTAGCGTTCGGCGAGGAAGAATTCGAGTGTGCCTGGCTCGGCGAGGGCCGGCGGCGTGGAGCCCGAGTAAGTGAAGTGGTTGCGCGAAGAATCCGACTGGCGTTGCGAAGTGAAGTTGGCGAGGCCCTCGGGGTGGGCATCGGGACGCACGCCGGTTTGGCGGGCGTGGACGTAGGGGAGGGAAAAGAGCGTGCGGGCGATCTGGACGGCGACGGGTTGGTTGCAGTCGAGCGAGTAGAACCACACGCCGGGTGTGCCGTCGGCGGTGTGGACGTAGGTGCGGAGATTCAGCTCCAAAAACCACGAGAGGCCGGGCACCGGCGGGCAGAAGCGGGGGCGCACCGCGTCCATCCAAAAGGGAACGACGCCAAGGTAGGCCCGGTCGTTGTGCGTATCCACATGAAGGCCTTCGGGCAGCGTGGCCTGGATCGCGGCTGGGTCCCACGCCCAGTGGAGGAACAGCAAGTGGTGCCACGATTGAAACATCACCGGCGAGCGGGCGGGACGTACACGGGTGGCGGCGCGTTGTTCTGCGGTGGGGTGTGCGGGCATGGAAAGAATGACGAAGGTCGAAGGGCTGTCAGATTTCGGATTCGCCGACAGGGCGGAATGCGCCGGGGACGAGATCGCCGAGGGCGAGTTTGCCAAACTGCACGCGGTGCAGCGTGAGCACGGTCGCACCGACGGCGGCGAACATGCGGCGGACCTGGTGGTATTTTCCTTCGGTGAGCACGAGTTCGGCGGTGCGGCGGTCGTCGAGGATACGAAGCGAGGCGGGGGCGCACGGCGTGTCTTCGCCGTCCAGGAGGAGGGTGCCGGCGGCGAAGAGCGGGACGAGGTCGGGCGAGAGCTCGCGGTCCACGGTGGCGCCGTAGAGCTTGGGGACTTTGTGTTTCGGCGAAGTGTATTTGTGGACGAGCTCGGTTTGATCGGTGAGCAGGATCAGGCCTGAGGTGTCCTTGTCGAGGCGGCCGATGGAGGTGACCTGCGGGTTGCGGGCGCGCCAGCGTTCGGGAAGGAGATCGTAAACGCGCGGGCCTTCGCGTTCGTCGTGGGAGCAGACGAGACCGGTGGGTTTGTTAAGCACGAGCAGCAGGCCGTCGGGGTGGTCGAGCGGCTCGCCGTCGATGCGGACATCTTCGGCGCGGGCTTTGTCGGCCGGATTGCGCGCGGTGATGCCTTTCACGGTGATGGCGTGACGTTTTAAAAAATCGCGTGCCTCCCGGCGGGAGCAGTAGCCGAGATTGGCGAGAAGCAGGTCGAGACGGCGCATGGGAAGAAGCAAGGGTCGCAGCTGCCCGATGGCGAGCTTGCGTCCGCCGGGTCGTACAACCGGGAAAAATCCAAAATCCCTCGCAGGTCCAGGGAGCAACTAACCCATTGTGTTAGTTATTCCCTGGCGGTGCGGAAAGATTTTGCGCCCGGGTGCCGGGGTGGCGCGTAGTGGTGGGTATGTTGAGATCGATGTTGTTGCCGGGGGCTCTGGCATGTGTGGGCGCGGCTTCGTTGACCTGGTGGCGCGCGCCGACGTTGTGGCTGTGGAAGACATCCATTCTTATCGGTGAATTTGGGCACTGGCTGGTGGTGCTGCCGGTGCTGATCGCCGCGCTGGCCTGGTGTCGGGGCGGGGATTGGCGCATCGGGATCATCGCGGTGTGCATGGTGGCGGCGCTGGGATTGCTGAGGCCGGTCGTGCAGGCGGCGTGGATTGCGCGCGCGTTGCCCGCGAAACTCGAAGCGGCGTTTGGCCGGGTGAAGTCGGAACGCGCGCCGTTTTCCCTGGGCGGGCTGATGGCGCGAACGACCGCGCCGGTGCCCGTCGAGACGCGGGAGGTGGCGGCGGGGTTGCCGATGGATTTTTATCGGGCGGTCGGGCGAACCACGCCGGCGCAGTGTGTTGTGATGATTCACGGTGGCGGCTGGGACAACGGCGACCGCACGCAACTCCCCGAGGTCAACCACCACCTCGCCCGGCGAGGTTATGCGGTGGCGGCGGTCAGTTATCGACTGGCACCGGGGACGGTCTGGCCGGGGCAGGCGGACGACATCGCGGCGGCCATCGCCTACCTGAAAACCCATGCGTACGAGCTGGGTGTTGATCCGTCGCGTCTGGTTCTGATGGGGCGCTCGGCGGGCGGACAGCTGGCCACGGCGGTCGCCTACGGCCGGCCCGATACGGCGGTGCGCGGGGCGGTGTCGTTTTATGGTCCGCACGACCAGGTGTTCGCATGGGGTTTTTCCCGCGAGGACGACGTGCTCAACGCGGTCAAACTTCTGCGCCAATACCTTGGCGGTCCGCCCGAGGCGGCTGCGGAGGCGTATCGCGCGTCGTCGGCCTACCTGATCGCGACGAAGGACAACGCGGTGCCTACGCTGCTCGTGCACGGGTTGCAGGATTCATTGGTGTGGCACCGGCAGAGCGAGCGGTTGCACGCGAAGCTAGGCGCACTCGGCGTGGCCAACGCCTTCGTGTCGCTCCCGTGGGCGACGCACGCCTGCGACTTCAATCCGCGGGGACCCTCGGGACAGTTGACGTGGTTTGCGCTGGAGTGGTTTCTGGCGGCGGTGACGAAGTAGCCTTCGGTCGATTATAGGCTCGGCAACGCGGTGGGCATTTGGGATGCGTTGAAGCGCGCCACCCCGCGCACCACTTTTTATGTCACTTTGGGAATACAAGCATATCACCAGCGGCCCGCATGGTTTTGCGACGCCCGCGCTCCTGGAGTCCTATCTCAACCAACTCGGCAAGGACGAGTGGGAGATCATCAGCTACCAGACGCTTCCTAACAATCCGCTCGCCTTCAACGGCGTCGCCCGGCGCACCACGCTGCGTGACTGGACGCTCGAAAGCGCGGCCGCCGCCGCCGCGAAGGTGGAGGCCGACAAGCTTCGCGCCGAGTTTGCCGCGAAATTCGCCGGCGCCACGTCCACGGCCGGCGCGGCCGCAGACTCCCCGGCCGAGAAACCCGCCTCGCTCGTCACCGACACCGCCGCGCCCGAGGATGGCTTCCGCAAGCTGCGCGACACCGAGCGCGACAGTGATCCCGACGCCGCCGAAGAGGGCGAGGACTGGGACAACTGGGAGAATCTCGACGACGACCTCCCGACCTTTTTCGAGGCCATCAAGCCGCACCTGCGAAAAAACCAACGCGGCCCCGGCCAATCGGTCGGCATCACCTTTCTCGCCAAGCGCTGGGAGCAGTCCGAGGCTGACATGATCGGCGCGCTCAAGGAGTGTGGCTTTGCCATTCCCGAGCGCGAAGACGACCCGCCGGTACACTTGGAGTTCGAGGGCGAACTCTATTGGCTTAATCTCAACAACCGCCACGAACTGTTCCTCAACACCCGGGAAAAACCGCGTCCGGTGTTCCGTGTCGCGCAGGCGAAGCCGCTTGATCCGGGCGATCCCGCCGTCGCGCTTCTCGCGGAGGAAGCCGCCGCCGAGCAGGCGGAAAAAGCCAGGCGCGAAGCCGAGCGTCTGGCGCGCGAGGCCGAACACGCCGCCCGCCGTGCCGAGCAAGAGGCGCGACGCGCGGCCGCGCAGGCGGCGGCCCAAGCAGCTCGCGAGACGGCCCAGGCCGCCGCCGCGGCGAAGGCCGCGTCCGGCGAATCCGCTCCCGCTCCGGCTACCGCAGGTGCCGGCGATCCGGTCCCCGCATCCGAGAACGGCCATGCGCCCCGTCCGGAAATCCCCTCCGGGCCGCTGCCGCATGGCGAGGAGTTGCTCACGGCGATCCGTGCGCAGATGCGCCGCAACCGCCGCGGTCCCGGTTACTCGGGCAGCACCGGTTATCTGGCTCGCGCGTTCAAGCACTCCGAGGCCGACTTGGTGGCGGCGCTGGCCGCCCTCGGCCTCTTCGTTCCCGAGAACGCCGCCGACAAGCCCGTTAAAACGACGATCGGGGCCTTTGTGTATTGGTTAAACAAAGACAGCCGTGGAGGCATCTGGATCAACGGCGACGAGGTGCGTGCGCCCAAGGCGGAGGCACCCGCGATCACCGGCCAGCCGGAGGACGTCGCAGTCGCTCCGGAATCACCGGCAGTTTCGCCTGCCGCCGAGTCCGCATCGGCGGTTCCCCCGTCGGCCCCCGTCCCGGTGTCCGCGCCGGTCGAGCAGCCGGTCACGGCTCCGGCGGCGTCCGTGTCGAAAGACGCGGCCCTCACGGCCATGCGCCTCTTATTGAAGCCCAACAAGCGCGGGTCCGGCGTGTCGGCCGAGCTCGACTATCTTGCGCACACGCTCGGGCGGGAGTTGCAGTCGTTCCTCACGACGATTTCCGATCTGGGTCTGGCGTTGCCCCTGACCGAGGAGCACAAGCCGACGTTCGTTGAGCACGGAGACGAAATCTTCTGGCTGAACAAGAATCCGAAGGACGGCTCGGTGTGGCTCAATGCCAAGGCGTCGAAGGCGTCCGCCAAAAAAGCCTCCGCTGGCGCGGTGGCCAAGCCGAAGTCGAAAAAGGTCCCCAAGGCAGACTAATCGCCATGAGAGAAGCCGGCTCGCGGATTTATCCGCCCGCCGGCCGGCGCAGGGATGCCGCCGGTCCAGGGTGTGTTTCTGAAATAACTCAGGTCGTCGAACTCTACGATTGAGAGGGTAAACAGGCTGGGCCGGCGTTGCCCTCGACGGCACGACCCGCCGGGTCGCCTCCGTCTCGGCCGCCTTGGCCGAGCCCGCTGCTTCTCTCACGCCGGCCTCATTTATATCCGAAACAAGCTAGGCGAAGTGGGGGGCGAGGGAGGCGTGGATCTCGCGCACCATATTCTCGGTCGTTTCCCAGCCGATGCAGCCATCGGTGATGCTCACGCCGTAGCGGAGGTTTTCCTTTGGCTGGGGGAACGGCTGGTTGCCGGCCTCGATGTTGCTCTCGACCATAGCGCCCATGATGGAGGTGTTGCCGGCGGTGATTTGCGCCAGCATGGCGCGGACGACATCGGGCTGCAGCTCGGGCTTCTTGGCGGAGTTGTCGTGGGAGGCGTCCACCAGGATGGAGAGAGGCAGGCCCGCCTTTGAGAGGGCTTGTTCGGTCTTGAGGATGTGTTCGGCGGAGTAGTTGGGGCCGGAGGCGCCGCCGCGCAGGACGATGTGGCAGTTGCGATTGCCTCGGGTGACGATGGCGGAGGCGGCACCGTCCATGTTGACGCCCAGAAATGTCTGCGGCTGGGAGGCGGCCTTGATGGCGTTGACCGCGACCTGGAGGCCGCCGTCGGTACCGTTTTTGAATCCGATGGCCATCGAGAGACCCGAGGCCAGCTGGCGGTGGGTCTGGGATTCGGTGGTGCGGGCGCCGATGGCACCCCAACAGACCAGGTCTGCGATGTATTGGGGCGTGATCGGATCGAGGAACTCGGTCGCGGTGGGCAGGCCGAGGTCGAGAACCTCGCGCAGGAAGGAGCGGCCGAGACGCAGGCCTGCGGCAATGTCGTGCGAACCGTCGAGATGCGGGTCCATGATGAGGCCCTTCCATCCCACGGTGGTGCGGGGTTTCTCAAAATAGACGCGCATGACGACCATCACGCGGTCGGAGACCTCGGAGGCGAGTTTGGCGAGGCGGCGGGCGTAGTCGCGGCCGGCTTCCGGGTCGTGGATCGAGCAGGGGCCGATGATGAGGAGGAAGCGGCGGTCGTTGGTGAAGATGAGGCGGTTAATCTCGTCGCGTGAGCGCGTGATGAAATCTGCCTGGGCCTCCGTCTTGGGCAGCTCGGCGAGCAGGGTGGCCGGCGAGGGCAGAGGGCGTGTCTCCACGACATTGATGTCGGACGTCTTGTGCATGAAGGGGCAACGTGACCTAAATCCAGGGTCAAGCGCAAGCATCCAGCTCGCCCCCAAGGTTGAGCCATTGAGAAAGTAACAACTAACCCATTGTGTTAGTTATCCCAGGGGTAGAGGCGCGTTCCATGCAGGGGTTAGTGGACAGGTTGAGGTGTGGACGCAAAAAAACCGCTTCGATGCGGAAGCGGTGCTGAGGTTGCGAGGTAAGGGATGTTCGAATCTTAAAATAAGTTGGCCGGTCGCCTACCCCTAAGCGACCGGCCATTTGCTTTCTTAGTTACCCCAAAACTCCTGCTAGGCAGGAGAAGTGTTTAAATCTAACGTTGCCAGAGGTAGTGGAAGTCCGATCTTGGTCAATAAAAACTTCCCAGAATCTGCCAGAATTATACTCAAATAACTGCCATGTATCAGGATAAGATTGGTGAAATTTACCCCTCGGAAAAGGGCTGGTGGATCCAATACCGGCCGACCGCCTGCCTGCATGTCACCGGGGAGGATGCGTTAACATTTTTGCAGGGGCAGTTTACGCAAGAACTGCGGTCTTCGGCGACGTGTCCGCTGGCCTATGGTTTATGGCTGAATCAAAAGGGAAAGGTCTTGGCCGATGGTTTTGTGTTACGCGAAGCCGTTGATAATCTTTGGATTATTAGTTTTTCGAGCGGTGCTGCGGTGATCCGGGAGCGGTTGGAGGCCTACGTGATCGCGGATGACGTAGTCATCGAGGACGTAACGGCGGATTGGATGGGTTGTGCGATGGGTGGCCCCGAGGCGGCTGCGTGGCTGGCGCACGAGGCGGGCGGGGTGCCGAAAGAGGGGGAGTTTTTGCGGACGGAGGGTGGGGGATTTGTATTTCGAGGACGGAGGGGCGACGGGGTGAGTTATGAATGGATCGCGCCTTCTTCTGCAAAGACGGCGGGTTTGGGGGGGGCGCCGATGACCCTGCAGGAGTTGGAGCGGATGCGGATCGCGGCGGGCTTTCCGCAGGTACCGCAGGACATCGGGCCCGGGGATCTGCCTAACGAAGGCGGGTTGGATGTTATCGGTGTTTCCTTCACGAAGGGCTGCTATCTGGGCCAGGAGGTGATGGCGCGGCTCAAGGCCATGGGCACGGTGCGACGCCGGCTGGTGAGGGTGCGGGCGACCGCGTGTATGTCTCCGTCTGTGCCCTGCGCTCTGCTGCAAGGCGAGAGACGGGTGGGCGAACTGCGTTCGGCGGTGGCCGACGGGGCCGGCGGTTTTATCGGGCTCGCGATGGTCGCCAAGCTCGGTCTTGAGCCGCAGGCGTTGCTCGCCGCAGAGCCGGGTGGCGCGGGCTTCATCGAACTCCTTGAGCAACCATGAGCGAACGTGAACAACTGATACGGCTCTGCACCCGGCTGGGCGCGCCCACGCCGGTCGCGGCCGCTACCATGGCCGACCAGCTGGCCAGGCGCTGCGATCAATTGGTCGCCCAACGCGGCATCACACGGGTGGAGGCGATGGCTTACCTGTTGCGGCTCGTGACGATGGGCGCGCAGGGTGAGGCTCCGCCCGGTTTCGAGGGTGTGGCGAAGAAGCCGCAGGGCGGGGCGTCTTGAAACACCGTTGACGCCCCGGGGGCTGACAGGGCATTCCGGCAAGCTCCCCATGAAGCAGATCATCTCCGACCTCTTTCGGCAAATTCACGGCCGCGCGCCGTCCGTGGTCACGCGGGCACCGGGCCGCATCGAATTCATCGGCAACCACACCGATTACAACGGTGGCACCGTCCTGGGTGCCTCGATTGATCGCGGGGTCACCGTCGCGGTCGCGCCTCGCACCGACGGCAAGCGCAACTTCCACAGCCTTTTCACCGGCAAAACGGTGACGCTCGCCGCCGCCGAGACCCTGAAGCAGCACGGCGAGGCGAGCTGGGTCAACTACCCGCTTGGCGTGATCGCGGCGATGCCGGCTTTCGGGCTTTCGGCCCCGGAGGGTTTTGACTACGTGGCCACATCAGACCTGCCGACGGGCGCCGGGCTTTCCAGCAGCGCCGCCATCGAGTTGGCTTCGGGGCTGGCGTTTTTGGGGCTGACCGGCAGGCAGGCCGACCGTGAAACCCTGGTGAAAATCGGCAAGCATGCGGAAAACAACTTTGTCGGCGTGCCCTGCGGCATTCTCGACCAGGGCGTGTCGGGCTTCGGCAAGGCCAACCACCTTGTTTTCATCGACTGTCGCGGTCCCCGTTTCGACACGGTGCCGATGCCGGCCGGCGCGCATTTTTGGATCTTTAACACGCACACCAAGCACGCGCTGGTGGACGGACTCTACGCAACGCGCCATCGCGAGTGCATGGAGGCGGCCAAAGCCCTCGGGGTGTCCCAGCTCGTCGAGGCCCGGCCCGCGCAGGTCGAGGCCGCCCAAGGCAAGATCTCCGCCGACGCCTACAGCCGTGCCAAGCATGTGGTCGACGAGATCGCCCGGGTGGGTCTTGCCGTAAAGTCGCTGGAAAACGGCGACCTGGCTACGGTCGGCGGACTGCTGACCGCCTCGCACCGCAGTTCGCAGAATTATTTCGGCAACAGCACCGAGGAACTCGATTTCCTCGTGGATAAGCTCACGACCACGCCCCGCGTTTATGGCGCGCGTCTGACCGGCGGCGGATTTGGCGGCGCGGTCATGGCTCTCACCGACGAGTCGTTCGGCGAAGACCAGGCCAAGACGGTCGCGGCCGCCTACGAGGCCAAATACGGCGCGCGGCCCGACATCCTGCACATGCTCACCGGAGAAGGCGCGCAGGTACTTTGAACCTAAAATGCGCAGTTGAAGGAAGGTTTTAAGTTGAGGAGGCGGGGATTGGGACGGGAAGAGGCGGTGAGATTTTCAACTGCGGCGCAGTTGAGGCGAGCCACTCGGCTACGCGGGTGTAGCCGGCTTTGAGTTGTTCCCA
>CAIRBK010000007.1 GCA_903876795.1 uncultured Verrucomicrobiota bacterium | reverse complement strand
GCCGGCTTTTCGGCTCTGCTCAAGCGCTTGGCCGCGCTCTCGGTGTAGGCTTCGGACAGGAGGGTTTGCAGCTTGGCCGACTGCGCCGCGTCCAGGCCGAGCGTCGGGGCGATATAGGCGAGCTGGGCCCGGGCAAATCGCTGAGGGTCCCCCGACGATATTTCATTGTAGAGAATCGGGTCAGTGGTGAGGGAGGCGGCATCATCGGATATCTGTTTCCATAATGCCTTGGCCTCCGGCGAATCTGGCGAGCCCGGTGCGCCGGGTTTTTGGTATTGGTTAAAATAATCAAGGGCGCGTTGGTTGAAGGCCGCGATGAATTGGCCCGCTTCGGTCAGGTCCTTGAACAAACTGGGGTTCTCAGCGGTCCGCTCTTTGGCCTTTTGGTTGCTCTCTTCGATCATCGCGTTCTGCAAGCTGTCCAAAAGAAAAGAACTGCGGCGGACGCGGGTGAGCTCGGCTTCTTGGGCGGCAAGCTTGGGCTGCAATGTGGAGATTTGGCGCGCAAGTTCGGCCGATTGGCCGGACAGCGTTACCGGGTCGCCAGGAACGTCCGCCAAACCTGAGGCCTCGCCCGGGGAGTTGACGGCGGCGGAGGCGGCGGTTTGGCGATCGGCGGGCGACGAATCGGGCACCTGCACCGGCGGCATGGCGGGAGCGGGGAAGAACCCGTGGCGGGCCTGCCAGCCGAGCGCGGCGGCGGCGACGGCGGCGGCGACGGCGAGAACCGTGGCGGCGAGATGTTTTTTAAGCGGAAGTGGCATGGAGACGGTTGCGGCGAGGATGCGGACTTTGGATGGGCGGAGCAGCGGGGAAATCACTCCAAAGTGTAGTGTAAGCGGAAGAGCAGGTCGTTGTAGCCGAGCTGGGTGAAGAGCGTCTGTTGGTCGGGGGTGAGCAGGCTCTTGATGCGGGTGACCGCTTGGTCGTTGAGTGATCGCTTGGCGGTGGCCCCGCGGGTCTCGGCATCGGGAGCGGTCGCGGTGGTTGAGTTCGTGAAAACTTCGGCGGTGGCCTGCCGGATGATTTCGGTGACGGCGGCGGCTTGATCGGGCTGGAGGGCGAGGGCCGGGGTGATGTAGGCCGCCTGCGCCCGACTGATGCGCGCCGGATCATGGGATGAAAATTCGGTGAGCAGGAGGTCGTCTTGCAGGACGACGGAGATGAATTTGAGGGCCGATTCCAGTCGTTTTTGGAAATCGTCGTAGGCGGGCGTGCCGACGGCCGGCAGTTCGGTAAAGTCGCGCGACAGGGCCAGCAAGCGCAGGTTGGCATCGGCGAGGTAAAGACCGGCGGCGGCCACATCTGGGAACAAGCTGCGGGCGTCCGCTCCGGGGCGATTGTTTTTCGTGTGTCGGTCCCAAATCATCGATTCTACGAGGGCGGAGCGGCCGGCCGCGTTTTGTCGGAGTTTAGTGAGTTCGCGCTCGATGTCGGCGAGCCGGTTTTGCGAGGCGGTGAGGCGCGCCTGGAGTTGCGCGGCGGACTCAGGCGAAGAGGCGGGCGGTGGCGGTTTGGTTGCGCCGCTGTGCGGAACTGCCAGGGCCGGGCGCGGCGAAGAGGCGGCGGGGTGAAAGACAGCGTGGCCCCACCAGCCGAGGCTGGCGAAAACCAGCACGGCGGCGACGCCGAGGGCGAGTTTGGTGGAGGTGGTCATGGCGGTGAAAAAAGCGAGACCCGCGCCCGCTGCGGTGGCAGTGGCCGTCGCGGCAACGACTGCGGTCGAGGTGACGCCGCGTATGGCGAGGGCGCGGCGGAGTTTTTCCAGGGCGCGGGCGGCGCGCATCTGGGCGGCGGCTTCGGCGGTGCCGAGGGCGGCGGCGATGTCGGCAAAAGGAAGGTTGGAAAAGTAGCGGAGAACGACCGTCTGGCGGTCGTTCTCGCCGAGGGTGTCGAGGCAGGCGTCGAGGACGGGGGCGAGCACCGTCCAGTCGCTGGCGGGTTCGGGAGGCGCGGCGTTTTCGGCTAGAAGGGTGGCTTCGCGGGCGCGGCGGCGGGTTTGTTCGCGGTGGAGATCGATGGCGGCGTTACGCGTGCAGCGGTGCAGCCATGCGGGCAAGGCGGGGTGGGAGAGCAAGGCGGACGCCTTGCGCGCGAGAGCGATGAAGACGCGTTGGGTGACTTCCTGGGCGGCATGTGGGTCGCCATTCATGCGGCGCAGTGCAGCCGAGTGGACCAGATCGGCGTGGCGATGCACGAGCGTGGCGAACGCGGCTTGGTCGCGGTCACGGGAGTAGGCTTGGAGCAGGCGGGCGTCATCCATGTTGGTGTTCTTACCGTAAACGGCGGCCGAGGACGAATCCCACAAACCAAAACACAATTCAGGACTGTTTTTTCGTGGTTCGCGACAGGGCGCGGCGTCGGGCCAAGCGAGGGCAGCACGCCCCCGCCCGCCTTTTCACCGGGAAGAATCCCGGAAGCGGAGGTAACGGGCACCCAGTCGCTCGAAGGCGATGCGGTCGGCACCCACGATCTCGGCATCGAGCGCCTCGGCGGTGGCGACGAGCCAGGCGTCGTTTTCGCCGAGGCGCCGGCGGGCGCGGCGTTGAAGCAAGGCGCAGCGTTGGGCCTGGGCCAAGTGCAGTCCCTGGATGGTGAAGCGTTGCAGGGCGGCCAGCGTGCTTGCTTCATCGACCGCGCCTTCGAGCAGTTCTTCGACACTGATGATCGAGACGACGAGTTTGCGTCCGCGCAGACGGGGGAGGAAGGCGCGGGCGGGGCCTTGTTCGCTGCGGCGGGTTTCCCGCTCCAAAGCGATGAGGAAGGAGGAATCCAGGAGGACGACGGGGAGCGCGCTCACGACGTCTTCTGCGCCAGGCCGAGCCCCTTGCCTTCGGCCCCGGCGACCCACTCGGCGAGTTCGTCGCCGGTTTCGACGGGGCCGGCGCGCTCGATGAGATCGCGAATGATGTCGGACTTGGTGACCTTGCGGCTGCGGGCCCAGCGCGTGATCTTGGCCGCGTGCTTCTTGTCCAGTTTCACGGTAAAAGTGGTCATGGTAATACCACGGTATTGCCGGGCAAAAAAGGTGTCAAGGGACGCGACGGATGAGGGAATCGGGCGACGGGGCGCGGGGTGGCGTGGCGTTTTTTGTCCGGGAGGGCGGCTTCGCGGGCGGCGGTTTCCGCAAAACTGCACGGCAGTCTGATCGGCCATCGCGGCGCCACCGGGTTAGCGGGAAGATAATTGTAGCTATGTAACGCCCCGACCCCGGACCCGGTCGAGCAGTTCGGCATCGGTCATGGCCTGGTTATGCCCGCTTAGACGCACCAATGGCAAAACCGCACAAGGAAACTGCGGAATTCATTCCTTGGGGGTTCGGCCGGGTGCGGATTGCGGGTGCCGGCGCTTGATGGTCTGGCGCGTTCGAGAAGCGAGCGAACTCTGCCGAGCGGCAGGGGAATCAACAAACGACGCCCAAATCCTTTTGGCCTAGCGCCGGGGTGCAGCAAACATGGGGTGCGCGCTCGTTTACCTGCGCAGGTTGGCCTGCCAGCGGTTAACTCCAATCATACAACCGCTTCGCCAGATTGGCGTTTACGCTTTGAGGAGTGCGGCGCACCGCCCAGTCGCGCAGGGCGCAGGCGAGGGGGTTTTCCCACTGGGCGATTTTGCCGAGGTTCCAGGAGCTTTCGACGATCCAGCGGGTGCGCGCGAGGCGGCGTTGCTCGAAGGCGGCGAAGGCGGCATCCGGGTTGGGTTGCGCGCGCAGGCAGTCGGCCAGCACCCAGGCGTCCTCGACGGCCTGGCAGGCGCCTTGGCCCATGTTTGGCGTGGTGGCGTGGGCGGCGTCGCCCACCAGCACGGTGCGGCCAAAGGCAAAACGGTCCAGGGGCGCGAGGTCGTTGATGTCGTTCCACAGCAGGTCGGTGTCGCGCGTGGCGGCGAGCAGCCGTGGGATGGGCTCGGGATAGCCGGAGAAATGCGCCTGCAGGTCGGCCACGCGCCAGGCTTGCAGGCGGGTGTCGCGCGCGGGCGCGTTCACGCAGGCGAACCAATAGGTGTCGCCCCCGGCTAGTGGCACCGCGCCGAAGCGGCCGGGGCGGCCCCAAGTCTCGGTGGTTTCTCGCGAGTCGAGCTCCGGGGCCGCGACCACGGCGCGCCAACAGGTGTAGCCGGCGTAGCGTTCGCGCGCGGCGGGGACGAGTTGGCGGCGGATGGCCGAATGGATGCCGTCGGCCGCGACCACGGCGTCGCAGGAGCGCCGGCTGCCATCGTCGAAGTGCACGGTCACGGTGCCGGCAGTTTCCTCGGTGCGGGCGGCGCGTTTGCCGGCGTGCACATGGGCAGGGTCGAGTTGGGCGAGCAAGACCGCGTGGAGGTCGCGGCGGTGGATGGCGACGTTGGGAGCGCCATGACGTCGGGTGAGTTCGACGCCGTCGATGCGGTTCAGCCGACGCCCGGTTCGGGCGTCGACGTTAAAAAATTCCAAGTTGCGGCCCCGGGCCAGGATCGCTTCGTGGAGGCCGAGGCGACGGTAAACCTGCATGGCGTTGACGGCGAGGATGAGGCCGGCGCCGACGCCCCGAATGCTGGGAGCCGATTCAAAAACGGTGACGGCGTGACCGGCTTGCCTAAGGGAGATGGCGGTGGTGAGGCCGGCGATACCTGCTCCGAGGATGGCGATGTTCATGGCTGCGGTGAAAAGTCATGTGGGCGTTGCGTCCGGGTGCGAGCCGATTTTGGCGGGTGGGCGAAGGCGCGGGCTAGACCAGTTAAGGCGTGGACGCGGTGGGCGGGAGGGGCTAGCAGGGAGTCGGCGGCGGCTCTCGGTTCGGCGGAGCTCGGAGGCGGCGTGGCGGGTCGCTTGGTGGAGCCAAGCGAGCGGCGCGGGGTGGCGGGCGAGGGAGGCGGCTTTGCGGAAGGCGGTCAGAAAAACCATCTGTGTGATCTCCTGTGCTTGGTGCGCGTTGCCGCCGGCGTGGCGTTGCGCGGCGGAATGGACCAAGTCAACGTGCCGGCGCACCCAGGTAGCAAACGCGGCGGGGTCGCGGTTGCCGTCGTGGGCTTGGGTCAGGCGGGAGGAGTCATCCATGGGTGCGGTTATACATACCTACGGCCGCCGGACGCAAAACCGCACAAAAACGCTATACCTGCACCGTCGCGCCAAGGGACATATCGGGAAAATGTATCCATGTAACACCCCGACCCTTTCCCTGCCCCGCAAAAAGCGCAATGGCCGAGCCGCCGAGGGTGAGTTTGGTGGAGGTCGTCATGGTGGCAAAGAGGGTGGAGCCCGCGCCTGCCGCGCCGGTGGCGGTGGCCGACGCGGCAACGACGGCGGTCGATGAGGCGAGCGCGGCCAGCGTGCTCGCGGCGACGGAGGCCGGGGCGGCGGTGACAGTGTTGGCCCCGAGGGCGAGGCCGAGAGCGGCGGCGGTGGAGGTGACGCCGCGTTTGGCGAGGGCGTGGCGGAGTTTTTCGAGGGCGCGGGCGGTTCGCATCTGGGCGGCGGCTTCAGTGGTGCCGAGGGCGGCGGCGATGTCGGCGAAAGGCTCTTGTGCGAAGTAACGCAGGAGGATGGTTTCGCGGTCGCGGTCGGAGAGGGTTTGCAGGGCGAGGTCGAGTTCGGGGGCGAGGGTTTCCCACGGCACGGACGGTTCGGGGGAGAGCGCGGCATCGGTGGCGGCGATGGTTTCGCGGGCGCGGCGGCGGGCTTCGGCGCGGACGAGATCGGCGGCGCGCCGGCAGGCGCAGGTGTGCAGCCAGCCGAGGAGAGAGGGGTGGTGGGCGAGCGCGGCGGCGCGGCGGGCCAAGGCGAGGAAAACTTGCTGGCTCACGTCGCGGGCGAGGTGGGCGTCGCCGTGAGTGCGGCGCAGGGCGACAGAATGCACAAAATCGACGTGACGGCGGACGAGCTCGGCGAAAGCCGGTGCGTCCTGAGTTTTGGCGTAACGAAGGAGGAGGGTCGAATCATCATCCATGAGCGGGTTTATAACGGATAGTCGGAGCCGGGACGACCAATCCCACGGATTTTTTCAAACTGAATTCACGCAGTCTATCCGGTCGGACCAAGGGTATCTCTATGACCAAACCGCGCCAGCCACACCTCAGGCTGGCTTCCGTCAGCCCGCGAGGGCGCGCAATGCGCGCACGCGGGGAGGTATTACGCGGTCTTGGTCCAGGGGCGGCGTTGGGCGCCGCTGACGGGGATCATGCCTTTGACCTGGGCGTCGTAGAGCTGGCGGTAGTGGCCGGCGTCGCGGGCGACGAGGTCGTCGTGGGTGCCGACTTCAACCACGCGGCCTTGGTGGAGGACCACGATCTGGTCGGCGCGGAAGATGGTCGAAAGCCGGTGCGCGATCACGACGGACGTGCGGCCGGCCATGAGGGTTTCAAAGGACTCCTGGATGTTGCGCTCGGTCTCGGTGTCGAGGGCGCTGGTGGCCTCGTCGAGGATGAGGAGTTTGGGGTCTTTGATAAACACGCGGGCGATGGCGAGGCGCTGTTTTTGTCCGCCGGAGAGGCGGGTGCCGCTCACGCCGACCGGGGTGTCGAGGCCGGCGGGCAGGTTGCGGACGTGCTCGGCGAGGCGGGCGGCTTCGAGGGCGGCCCAGATTTGGGCGTCGGTCACGCCCTCGCGGCCGAGGGTGAGGTTGGCGCGGAAGGTGTCGTCGAAGAGGACGTGGTCCTGGAGGACGACTCCGATGTTCTGGCGGAGGGCCTGGAGGTCCCAGTCGTGAATATCCACGCCGTCGATACGCAGGTGGCCGGCGGTGGGCAGGTAGAGGCCGAGCAGGAGGCTGGAGAGGGTGGATTTGCCGGAGCCGGTCTGGCCGACGAGGGCGGTCATGGTGCCGGGGGCGAGGCGCAGGGAGACGCCGCGCAGGATGGGCTCGTCGGGGTGGTAGCCGAAGCCGACGTTTTCGAGGGTGATCTCGCCGCGGAAGGTTTCCACGGTGCGGTTGAGATTGGGGGTGCGTTCGAGGTAGGACTCGCGGGGGGTGGCGCGCAGTTCCATGACTTTCTCGGTGCTGGCGGCACCGGTCTGGAAGACCTGGGAGGCGTTGAGCAGGGTGTTGACGGGACCCCAGAGCATGGCCTGGTAGCCGTAGAAGGCGAAGAAGGCGCCGAAGGAAATCTCGCCGCGGAGGGCCATGACGCCGCCGACGAGCAGGAAGATGTCGGCGCCGAGGGCGGACAGCCAGGAGAGCAGGCTGTTGACCATGTGGAAGTGCGTCCAGTGCTTGATGCCGTGGTAGCGCAGGGCCTCGGCGCGGGCCTGGAAGCGGCGGAGGAAAAACGGTTCGGCGTTGAAGGCGCGGATCATTTTGATGCCGCCAAAGAACTCGGTGGTGGTGGCGGTGAGGTCGGCCATGCGGTCGGATTCCTCGCGGTTAAAGGCCTTCAAGTGCTCGTGCATCCAGAGGGTGAGCAGGGCGGTGACCGGCATGGTGACGAGCACGATGGCGGTGAGGCGGGCGTCGAGCGCGAGCATGAAGGCCACGACCACGACTAGGGTGCAGGCGCTGGTGAGGAGATTGCGCAGCAGGGAGAAGATGGCGCCGTCCATGTTCATCACATCGGTGGCGAGGCGGGAGGAGATGCGGCTGGGCGGCATGGCCTCGAAAAACGCCTGGCGCGCGCCGGCGAGGTGGAGGGCGGTTTCGAGGCGCACGTCTTGGAGGACGTTGCGGGTGATCTGGAGGATGTAGTGGCTCTGCCAACCGTTGAGGATGCCGCCGAGGAGTTTAAGCAAAACGCCGAGGGCCACGAGGCCGGCCAGCATCCACACCTGCGGGGAAAAACCCAGCCAGCCGGTGATGGGCACGGCGGCGGCGGAGCCCTTGAAGATGATCTCGTCGATGATGATTTTTCCGAGGTAGGGCACGGGCGCGGCTACCAGGCTGGCGAGCAAGGCCAGAGCAAAGATGACCACGAGCTTGCGCGGGTGGCGGCGAACGAGGCCGAGTAGGACAGAGAGGCCGGATGGCGAGGCGGCGGAGGAGGGGGATGGATTAAGGGGCGAAGCACTCATTTGGGCGGGAGCGGCGAGGGTTGGGGTTTTTGCAGGCCGCAGGCGGTGAACGTGATGGCGAAGGTGAGTTGGTGGACGGCGCCATCGGCGACCTCGCCGTGGCGGAGCCAGGCGAGAACCAGGGAGCAAACATTGAGTATGGCTGCGGCCGCCCGGAGTTGGCAAGAAGCGGTTTGGAGGCGGGCGTTGGTCACGGATGGCGGCTGCGCATAGTTGTGCTCGGGCTGGTGCGATTTATTCCGTATAGATGCCCCGCCACAGAGTGGTGAGGGTGCTTGTGCGGCCGGTCCGGAAATCATGGGATTCGATCCAGGTCTTCGAAAACCAACCTTCGCGCCAGACATAGGCGTAGACGACGTCGCCGCGATGCTGTGGAGCCGCGACGGGACTCGCCGGATTGCCAAACAAGGCGCGCACGGCGGGATGGTCCGGGAGACCCGGGTGTCCTGCGAACGTGGGTGTGGCACTTCTTGAAACGCGGCCCCAAAGTGTGCGGACTCATCTCACTGGGATGTATCGCACTTCGCAGGCGGGAGTGATTTCCGCGATTTGGTCGCGCTCTTCATCATCTAAAAAAGCGTAGAGCAGACCGCCGTCAGGCGCCCACCGCACCCAGCGGATTTCCGATGCGAGCGACAGGGAGCGCGTCTCCCGGTTCGGGCCGAAGATGGTGACCGTCCGGTCTTCGGCGTAGGCTAGGCGCGTGCCATCCAGGGAGCGCTGGGGAGACACGATGAAACCTCGGCGCAGTTCGGTGAGTGGAGCGATGGTGCGAGTTTTTAGGTTGATCTCGACCAAGCGGCAAAAGAACCCGTTTTGGCCTTTTATTTGCCTCTGGATAATCACCGAAGCCACCGCACTTTGGGAATCCGGATTGATGGAGGCGTCTTCCACTGCGAATCTGCACCACTCGGACATTTCCTCCGGCGTGAGTGGATTGGCGCTGGAGAGGTCGAAGCGGCGAGAACCGCCTCGATCATCCACAACGATGAGTTCGGCCTTGCGGCCATAGGCATACACGGGGACGGAGTCTCGCGCCCAGACGCCGGTTGCGGTTAACAACGACGCAAGTACGAGGCCAACCACAAACCTCGATTTACTCAGGCTGATTGCCTTTATTATGTTTTCGAGCGCCCAGGTTGTGGCGATCAGGTTATGCTTGAACCTGGCAGGGGGGAGGGCGGCGGTGTTTGCGTGCCCCACGAGCCGGGTTGGGCAGCGAGTGTGAGTTCAAGGACTGCCCCGCCGGCGAACTCGGCGTGGCGTAGCCAAGCGCGGTCGAGAGGTTGTCCGTTCAACTTTGCCGCGACGATGTAGGGTCGATCAGGACCGGCACCGGGGGCCTCGATGACGAGTTTTTTTCCGCCCGCCCCGAGCGTGATTTCGGAGCGCGTAAAGACGGGCGTGGTCAGCCAATAAAGGTCCTGGCCGAAGACGGGGTAGAGGCCGAGGGTGGAGGCCAGATAGAAGGCGGACTGGCAGCCCATGTCTTCGTTGTCGTGCAGGCCGGCCCGGGTGGGGTGGAAAAACTTTTCCAAGGCGGCGCGCACGGCGTCGGCGGTGCGGTCGGGTCGTCCGGCGTAGTGGTAGAGGAAAGGGACGTGGAGCATCGTCTCTTTGGAGTCGTAGCGGTTGCGGCGGTGGAGTTCGCCGGGGCCGGGTGCGGGCTCTTTAACGGGAGAGGAAAAAAACTCGTCGAGCGCGGCGATGAAGGCGGCGGGGCCACCGTGGCGGGCAACGAGGCCAGCGAAATCGGCCTGGGTGTTCCAAGACCATTGGCGGGCGGTGCCTTCGTAGAAATAAGGGTCGTTCCACCAATCGGCCCGGCTGTGGTCCGGCGTGAAGGGCGCGTGCCAGGAGCCGTCGCGGCGGCGGGGGGCGAAGACTTTTTGCTCCGCTTGCCAGAGGTTCCAGAGTTTGGCCGCGCCCTGGTCGAATTGCGCGGCGGCGGCGCGGTCGCCGACTTTATCGGCGAGACGTGCGAGGCACCAGTCCTGGTAACTGTATTCGAGATGACGCGACACGCATTGGGGTGTCTCGGCGGAGACGTAGCCGAGGTCGCGGTAGGCCGGGAGGTGGCGGCCGAAGTAATAGGGATCGGGAGAAATCACCTCGGCCTCGCGGCGGAGGATTCGCAGGGCGCGGGCGTAGTCGATGCCGGGGAGGTTTTTCAGGGCGGCCTCACCGGCGAGGTTGATGGCGGAGCAACCGCCTTGGAGGAAGGCGGAGTGGCCGGCGATCCAGGCGTCGGGCGTCCAGCCGGTTTTCTCCCCGACATCGAGCAGGCAGTTGAGAAAATCGGCGGCCAGCTCGGGATCGAAGAGGGCGATCAGGGAGTTGGCGTTGCGCACGGAATCCCACAGGCAGTAAAAATCGGAAAAATGGCGCACGCCGGAACGCCAGGAGGAAAACTCGTCGTCCACGCCGAGGTCGCTGGGCAGACAGAGCAGGCGGGTGACCATCGTGGCAAAGAGCGTGCGCTGGACGGGCGTGCCGCCTTCGACCTTGAGGCGATCCAGTACGGACTGCCAGGCGGCTTCGGCCGCGCGGCGGGCGGTGTCGAAGGTGAGCGAGCCGGTCTCGCGGACGACGCTGGCGCGGGCCTGGGCGACGCTGGCGTAGGAGATGCCCACGCGCAGTTCGATCTCGCGGTGTTCGGGCGCGAAGCCGACGACGGCGGAGAGGTCGCGACCGGCCGCACCACCGGGCACGGCCTGCCAGGAACCGGCCTGGCCGATGCGTTGAAAGGTGAACGGGCGGCCGGCCTCGGCGTAAAAGAAAACTGAATACGGGTGGTTATGACCCCAGCCGCCCTGGAGGTCGGCGCGGCCGACGAGCGCGCGGTCGGAGACGAATTCGACGAAGCCGCCGACGGATTGGGCGGGCCAGCCGTTGGGGTCGGTGGCGTAGCCGGGGAAGGGGCATTCGATGACGGCACCGAGGTTGAAAAGCAGGTGCGGGACGGAGCCGGCGGGGAAAGTGTAGCGGTGGAGGCCGACGCGGGCGGTGGCGGTGAGTTCGCAGCGGATGCCGGAGTCGGCGGCGGTGACGGCGTAGTAGGCGCACGCGGCCTGTTCATCGACGCGGTCGAAGGGGGCGACGGCTAGGCGCGGGTGGCCGATGAACGGGGTGACGCCGATGTTGCCGTAGCGGCTCATGCCGCCGGTGCCGGCGACGTGGGTGTGGGAGAAGCGGGCGATGGGGGCGCGGAAGTCGTAACCGTTGGTAGGCTGGGGTGGGGCGGTGTCGGGCCCCAGGCGCACGAGGCCGAGCGGAAGGTAAGGACCGGGCAGGCAGTTGCCCGCGCCGTCGGTGCCGATGAAGGGGTCGATGGAGTGAATCATGGGGAGAGTGTAGAAATGCGGCGACTCGGGGGCGGCGAGGTGGAGGCGGTGGGAATGAGGAATGTCGGGGACGCCGCCTGCGGAGAGGTGTTTGAGTTCAGGGTGTGGAATCGACTTTGAGTCGAATGAAGCGGCGGGTGCCCGAGGTGGGGTCGGTGACGGTGACTTGGCGGGCGTCGCCGGTGCCGGTTTCGGCGATGCCGGTGCCGGTCACCAGGGCGGTGAAGGCGTTGCCGCCGGTGCTGCGGGCGATGTCGATCCAGGGGCCGGCGGGGGAATCGGCGGCCTGGACGGTCAACGTGAGATCGGTGCGCGCGAGGTAGCGATTGAAGGCCAGCTGCAGGCGTGACGTGGCCAGGTCGAAATCGGGCCGGGGATGAACCAAGGGAATCGCGGTCGTGGGGTCGCCGCCCAGGGCGTATTCGAGGAGGTTGGGCAGACCGTCTGCATCTGGGTCCGCAGAAGAGCCGGAGGCACCCGAATCGACAAGCTGGGCGGCGGAGAAGTGAGTCTCTTTCCACGTCTCGTAAGGACTCGCCGAGAAGCCCACTTCGATGGAGAGAATTTGCACTGCGGCAGGTCCGGCGTTGTTGGCTGCGGTGATCATCACCGGTCCAAGCGTGTGTGGGGTAGGCGGCGTTCCTGAGAAAGTGTTGCCCGAGCGGATAAGCCACGCTGGTAGGCCGGTGACGGAGATGGTAGGCGCGGGCGTCCCGGTGGTGACGAGCGTGTAACTAAAGGGTTTGCCGACGGTGGCGGCGGCCGGGGGCGTGGAGATAACAGCGGGCGCGATGCCGTCGTTGTCACGAATCGTGAGAGTATGAGAGGAGGGAGCGCCCAGGTTGGCGGGGCCTGCCGGCGTGCCCAGGGTGATAACGACGGACTCGTCGTTCTCGGGCAGGGCGTCGTTTACTATGGGCACTGAGATGATCTTCTCCGTCTCGCCTGTGGCGAAAAGCAGATTGCCGGCGGCGAGCCCGTGGTCGGAGGGGCGAGCGGCACTCCCGTCCACGATATAGTTGACGACGACTTCGCCGCTGGTGGCGCCGTGCCGCGACACGCGCACAACGGCGTTGCCTACGGCCTCGGAAACTTCGGAGCCGACGGTCGCGAAGGCGACAGTGGAACCGGGCGGGATCGGTTCCGTATCTCGATCCGAGGTGATGGTATAGGTGTGGATAACCGGGGTTCCGAGAGAAGCACGGCCAGGATCGGACAACCTAACGGCCACTGTCTCGGCCGACTCGGGTGCCTGATCGTCCATAAGCTGGAGTGGGATCGTCTTGCTGGTTTCGCCGGGTGCAAAACTAAGCGTGCCCGAGGGCAACAGGTAGTCGACTCCGTTCCCGATCGCCTGGCCGCCTGCGACGGCATATTTGACCGTGACGGTGGAGGCGGAAGCGCCGGAGAGTTGAACGGTGAGCGGGATGACACCCGCGGTCTCCGGGCCGGATCCGGTGGCGCTGGCGAAGCGCACTTGGACGGCAGGAGTTTCATCGTCGCCGATCAGGTAGGTGGCGGTGCCAACGCCTTCGACTCGGTAGGCGGAGAGATTAGGCGTGAGGGTGAGAACGACCGTCTCAGCGCCCTCGGCAAGCGTGTCGTTGACTAAATTGAAGCTCAAAAAGGCTTCTATTTGGCCGGCGGGGATGGTGAAGATTCCGGGCAGAGCGGTATAGTCGATGCCCGGGGTGGCGGTGCCGCCGATGGTGTATGCCACGGTGAGCGGCGCGGCGTTGTCGCCGGTGCGCTCGAACCGGAAAGAGGCGCCTCCCGCAAAAGACTCGTTACCCGACTCGCTCTGAGCGCCGACGGTGACGGAGGGGAGCGTCGGACCGTCGTTGTCGCGTATGAGCAGCGTGGCCGAGGCGACGGGTGAAACAGCATAGCCGGCAGGAGCGACGAGCGTGAGCGTGACGGACTCCGTTTCCTCGATGACGGTATCGTCCTTGGGATTGACGAAGAGGTCGATGGAGGCTTGCCCCGCGGGAAAGATCGCAGTGCCGGAAAGGTCGACGTAGTCCGTGCCATTCGAGGCGGTTCCAGAGAGGGTGTAGCTGATAATGAGGGCGGAGGCGGTGGATCCGCCACGGGTGAGCGTAAAACGACCGGGATCGGTGCCGCCCTCAAGGGCGTTGGCGCCGGTGGAGGCAACCCAGAGCGTGCGGGTATCTCCGGAAAGGTTGACGGTGGCAGTTGGGGAACCCTCGACGCGGAATTGGTCGGTCGTGGCTAGGGCGAGGACGATTGTTTTCTCCGGGGCACCGATCAGGGTCGGTATGGGAGTGATCACAATGTCGGCGGAGGCCTGTCCGGCGGGTATGGTTACGGAGCCGGGGAGAGCGCGGTAGTCGGAACCGTGGAGGGCGGAGCCGCCCACGCTGTAACCGACGGTGAGCGGGGTGTTGGTGTTGGGGCCGGTGCGCGTGACGGTGAATCGACCGGGATCCCCGGTGACGGAGGATGCCTGGGGGTCGGTGGCGACAAGGGTGAGCCTAGGCGCGGTTGAGTCGTATATCTCGAGGTTATAGGCCGAGCTGGTCGAACTCGCGAAGGCGCTCGCTCCCGTCGTGAGGGTGAGGCTGAGGAAACGTGAGCCGGCCGAGTTGGTGGCGGCGCGGGGCTGGATTTCGATTTCGGCGGAGCGGGAGCCGGCGGGGATGAGGAGGTTGCCCGGCAAAGCGAAGTAATCGACGTCCGCGACGGCGACTGGGTAAGCATCGTTGAGGGTCTTGGTGGAGACGTTGTAGCCGATGCTGAGGGACGTATTGATCGGGCCGCTTCGGGTCACGCGCACACGGGCGGGCGTGGCGGAATCGCGCGCGATACGGGTGGATATGGTGTAGTTGGCCGGGCCACTGGCGGGGCTGAAGGAGAGAGTGGGGCGTGTCGTGTCGTTGTCCTCGATCACGAACGGGCCGCCGGCGCCGGTAGCGACAAGATAGGCGGGGGTTGGCGCCACGCCGACGTTGATCGTTCTCTCGCCTTGTTGCAGGGCGTCGTTTGCCGGCGTGGCGGTGAAGATTAGGGAAGCCGAGCCGGCAGGGATGGTGAGCGTGCCGAATGTATGATTAGAGAGATAGTGGTAGAAGCCGTAGTTCGTATCGGTCGGGATGACGGCGGGACCGAGGGCGGGCAGGGTGGTGAAGTCGGCAAGGTAAGACGCGTCGGTGTTGTCAAAACGCACCGTGACCGGGAGGGCGACGGCGGTTGAGCCGGTGCGCGAAAGGGTGAACCGGGCAGGCTTCGGGCCCGCTTCGGCGGATACAGGATCGTCGACCACGAGCTAGACGATGGGCAGTGGAGAGAGTCGGAAGTCGCGGTCTGCGTAGTCGGCGACGACGAAGGTGGGGTTTGCAAAGCCTTGCGGAAGCAGCGTTCCGGAGGCGGAACGGGCCTGCAAATAGAGGTTGGCGCCAGGCGCGAGGCCTGTGAGAACGTAAGTGCCGTCGCTGTCGGTATAGGCGCGGAGGCCGGGGTCATAGCCGTAACCGTAGGCACTATCCACGAGAGCACCGGCGACTGGGTTGCCCTTGTCGTCCAACACGCGTCCGCGGATCACGAAACTGTCTTGGGGCGCGCCCACCGTGACGATGATCGTGCGGCTGGCGATCTTACCCTTCATGTCGGAGACGACGCAGCGCACGGCGTAACGACCGGCTGCGGACCAGAATTTGGTGGCGAGGGGAAGGTTGTTGTAGTCAAAGCTGCCATCGCCAAAATCCCAGTGGTAGGCGAGCGTGTCGCCGTCCTGATCGCTCGCATCGACACGGAAAGTAAGCGGGGCGTTGGCCGGCGCGGCGAGGGCGGAAGCGGCGAGATTGGCGATGACCGGTGCGAGGTTTCCCGGAAAGGGGCCTATGTTCACCGCTACGTCGAGAGATTCAGGGAGAGTTGCGGTGTTTTTCCGCAGCGGGGTGAAGTGGATGTCAGCGGCTTGGTCGCTCAGGGTGCGGCCGACGATTAGGGCGGCGTCGTTATTGGATAGGGACTCGGGGGTGGCGTCGATGAGGACATTGACATAGGGATCCCTGATGAGGATCAATCCGTTGGCGTCTGGTCCGTCAGTGCCGATGAGTTGGCGAAATTCTCCACGATATACGCGGTCGCTGTCCTTCTTCACGGCGAAGCCGTAGGCGAGTCCAGGTGTCAACAGGGCACGGTCGTGAGCGTGGATGCGGTAGGTGCCCGAACGGGTGATTGAAGTAAATGCACCCTCTGGCAACCAGCCGAGTCGGCGCTTCTCGCCGACCGTCAAATGGTTGCTGGCTGATTCGCCGATGCCCATAATGCTGTAGCGGTTTAAATATTCGTAATGGGTTCCGGGGCCGACTGGATCTAGCGTGGATGGGATCCATCCGTTGGCATGAAAGAGGCCAAGGTTGTGGCCAAGCTCGTGCGCGACCACGAAAAAGGAGTCGTCCTTCAACCAGCAGCCTTTAAAACCCACATAAGCTTGGCCATTAAAATAGCCAGCGGAGAGGTTGTAGCGGATGGCTTCGAGCATGTGTTGGTCAGTGTCATACCCGCGCTCGCGGGCGAGGCGGCGGACTTCGCTGGTGATAAGACCGCCAATGCTCTCGTAGTAGGCCCTGGGCCTGGGTAGAGTGATGACGGGAGTGACGGTGGGCACAAGCCAGGTGCGACCGAAGGAGTTTGCCTGAAAATAGGCGCTGACTTCGGCGAGCGTTTTGTATGCGTCTTCCTCGCTCTGGGGTTCGGTCAGGTCGTCAGGATAGTTAATGCGAATGTAGAGCAGCGTTAAGGGACCGACGGATTTGACGTAGGAGTAATCAAACGGGCCGAAACCGGGCGGGGTGGCACCGCCGGTGCCGCCTTGGGCGAGCAGAACCGATTCTGCGAGCGTGGCGATATGGCCGGCGCAGCAGAGGTTATAGATGCGGTCCCCCGATTCGGCGATGAGGTTGGGCTGGCCGTCGTCCGGCGCCTGATCGTGACCTGGGGCAGAGCCGGAGACGGAGCAGGCGAGGTTCTCTGCGGTTTTACCGGACGAGGGCGCTTCTCCGGCCTCAAGCACGCGGATGGGACTGTCGGATAGGGCGAGGTCGCCATCGAGAGCGATGCCTTGCAGGGATATACCGATACGCGTGGGCGAGGCGAGACGCTTCCCGAAAGTATGCACACGGTAGCGCCTTTCGTTCACGGTGGCCTCGCGACGAACCGGCTCAAAATCCGGTAGGCGCCTGTCTGCTGCCGGCGGCAAGGCGGCGATGACGTAAAGATCGCCTTGGTGGCTGATCCGCTCCTCAAAAGCGCGGTGATGGTGTCGGGCAGATCGCGCCGCTGGGCGTAGGGCACGGCGAGATCCAGGGCGAGGCGCGGGTCCGTCCGTATCAGGACGTGGAGCGATTGGCGCCTTTCGGTCGCCAGCGCCACGCCCTGCTCAAGGGTCGCTGCGTCCAGTGTTCCGGTTGACGCTGCGGCGTGGTGACGCTCGGCCCAATTATTGAATCGGGAAAACACTTCCGGAGCTCGGGCCAAGGCGATGGCGCGCCGCGAAGCAAGTTCAGGGTCACTTGCGCGCGCAGGTCGAAGTCCGGATGCGGACATACCGTCAGGCGATGAGGGGGACGAGATGGAATCGGCCCGCTCTATCAAAGGGCCGGAGGGTGCGACCGATGGCGGGGAATTGTGTCTGAAAAGAACCAGCATCAGAAGAAACGCTCCGCAGGCAAAGAATAGGAGGG
>CAIRBK010000006.1 GCA_903876795.1 uncultured Verrucomicrobiota bacterium | reverse complement strand
TCTCCGTGCTGGGTCAACGACTCCAGCGCTGCGTGATCCCCAAAGAATGTATATTGATTCAGGCTCATTGAGATACAGCCTATGCACAATTTATGCCATTGTTAATCAATGATATGCTAAATTTAGGAGTCCCCTTAAATCAGAACTTGGGGCATCTCGACCTGTCCCGGTTACATGCCACCGCGCAAAACTCTGGTTTGGTTGCACTCACGGATGAACCGTGGTCGCGGGCGCAGTTCGCCACGAGTCGGGGGCTGGCGCAGGAACGTTGGGCGGTAGCTTTTATCGATAAGGGCAAAGAGCAGTTTCAACCATTGGCTAAAGATGGGCCGAGCGTTTCGGATTGCTTGTCAGCGGAGCAGTCTAGGGCCTTGGCGGATGTGCTGGCTTCGCGGGATCAAGTGGTGTGCCTGCGTGGGTCGGCGGGGGTAGGAAAGACGACTGTAATCAAGCAACTGCAAGTTCGGTTGGCGGATGAAAACCGTGCGGTGTTTTATTGTGCGCCGACTTCCTCGGCGGCGGATACCTTACGAAAGGACGGCGTGGCAACCGCCACAACTGTAAGCGATTTTTTGCAAAATAGGGTTTTGAAAGACCGGGACAGGCTGACCGGCGCGGTGCTGGTGGTGGATGAAGCTGGCTTAACTTCAAACATGCAGGGTGGTGAATTACTCAAGGTTGCTGAACGATACAACGCTATGGTGGTCTTTTTGGGTGACTCCAAACAACACACCTCAGTCGAAGCAGGGGATTTTTTGCGTATTTTGGAGAATCACTCTTCGCTGCACACGGTAGAGCTAAGCGACATACGCAGACAGACCGTGGCGGAGTACCGTCAGGCCGTAAAATGTATGGCTGTTGGGGGTGCGTTAGGTGGTTTGGAAGCCTTGGACCGCATGGGCTGGGTTAAAGAGGGCAAAGCCGATTACCTCGGCGCAGCGGTCGAAGATTTTATTAAAAAATCGGACGGAGGCCGTCGTCTGGATGCGGTATTGGCTGTCACGCCGACATGGGCGGAAAACTATGCGTTTACGGATCAATTACGAACCGAACTGAAAACACGGGGTATTCTCAAAGCCGGGGAAACCATAGCGGTGCATGAACCATTGGCGTGGACTAAAGCTCAAAAAGAGCGGGCGGAAAACTATCTGCCGGGGCAGGTTGTAACCGTGCAACGGGCTACAGCTGGGTTTAGATGCGGGCAGACTTTATCCGTGCAGAGAGTTGAAGGCGGAAGGGTTTTCGTGATTACGGAAAACGGTGAAAAGGCCTTACCGTTACGCCAGCTCAACATTGAAGTGGCCCGCGTGCGGTCGCTGGAAGTCTGTGAAGGAGACAAGGTGTTGGTGCGCGCCAATGAGCGCAGCGCTAAACTTCTAAACGGTGAAATCCTGACTGTAGCGGAAATTAAAGACGGCGTTATAACGACGGTTGACGGGCGGAAAATCGACACCGGGCGAGTCAAGGCGTTAGCCCATGGATTTGCGGTGACCAGTCACAAATCGCAGAGCAAGACCGCTGAGCATGTAATCGTGGCGGCGGAGAGATTGGATGCTAAGTCGGCGTACGTGGCTTGCTCGCGTGGGCGGGTCAGTTGTTCCGTGCACACGCCGGATAAAGTCGCACTGATGGAGCGATTGCCTTCGGGAAATCGAGCGTCTGCTTTAGAAGTGCTGGCGGATCAAGCAGCGGCTTCGGCTCCACGGGGATTGCCGCCCGTTCCGGAAATCCAGACACCGGATTGGCGAGAGCGATTAAAGCAGGCATGCAGTTGGACTTGGTGGCGAGACGTCGCGCGTGAAACCACGCATTGGGTGGAAAATCTCCCTCATTGGGGGCGGGTTGACGGACGAACCCCTAATATACCGCTAAATCGCGACCGATCATGAACCCTATCTTCCCTTTTGAACTGCACACGCAAGGCCATGGTGGGGGCTTTGTCGTTTTTGAAACGAGCGAATCGGTCGCTCTGCCACTTATGGCCTTACGGCGAGCGGCGCTACGGGGAGCGGCGCAACAGTCCATCGTATTAGAATTTGAAGCACAGATTGCCGTTATCGACGGCTCGGGGCTTACCGACCTTTTTGCGCATCTGCTTTCGGGTCGTTTGAAAACGATAAGATGCGGACGCCATGAGGCGTGTGTAATCGAAAGGGTCCATTTAACGAATGCCTAAGCAACTGTCGGGGCTATCCGCTAAATCGTGGCACAGTGCGTTGGCTGCTGGCCAAACGGGCGGCCGCAACGTGGTGAAATTGCTGCGGGCTATGTTGCACGGGGTAGACTAGGCGAAATCGACCGACCAACATCGTCCACAACGAGCGGGAACTTTTAACTTCGTGCGGATATGAACGGACACCTCAGATGCATCGTAATAAACGAAGTGTCCGACGCGATGGTGTGGAATCCGCCTGCGGCGAGTCCACTCCCGCAGGGTGCGAATGGATGGTTCCCGACCGACCGGGAAGATGCCGCTAACGCGTAGCGCGTTGATGTCGATGAGCTGGGACTTAAACGAGGAGGAGAAGGAAGGTGTGTCCATACGTATACCGGTTGCGTCAACCCGTGGGCACTCGACCGAAAAAAGGGAGGCCGAAGCCTCCCGAGGTTAATCTTCGTTCGGTAACATGATTGTCATTACCGGCTCCGGTGTATCACCGGGACCGATAATCATTTTTAGAGTATGGGGCTTACCGGCGATGATGACCTTAAAGGACAAGCGGTCGCCTCCATGAACTTTGCGAATGGCTTGGATGGCCATAGTGGCTAGGTCATGGCCGATACCTAAAATATCCTGCCCCTCGTCGTTCAGGGCGTTCTCGATAATCGCCCAAACCGTATCGGTGCATGCAACTGGGAATTTGAACGCTTTGCCGATGGTTTCGATTTGGCTTAGATCGACCAACACTCCGTCCTCAATGGCCTGGGCTCGGGGGTAAGAGAAGATTACGGGACCAAACGGATTTTTTGAATCGCTCATAGATAAATGCCTTTAGGCATATGAGCGTCTATCCCGTGCGGGACCTTATCACCCATCTGCCGATTGGCGGTTTCCTCCAAAGCCCGTAAGTCAAAGCGCCCCGTAGTGCCGAGGAGCGGAGACAAAGTCTCCCGACGAGGGGGAAACGCAGGGGATTGAGCGCGTGGTGGAGGCCGAAGGCACTACCTTGACCGGGCTTACAATGGGGAAACAGCGGCTGGCAGTGCGCTAACCTATCCGACCAACGGGAGCATCCGCCCGGACGGTTGGGCATCCGGACGGTATTGGTCTTCCGCCTTGGAATCGACTTAGCCAGTCGCCTCTAGTGCAGGAGCAGGCGACGGGAATTCCAATGGGTTGGCTTTCTCCACTGGTTGTTTGGTCGGGAAAATACCGAAAAATTCTTCGGCCTCGGCGGGGGTTTTCAAATCAAGGTAGTGCTTGCGGATGATGGTTTCGGAGTTCCCTGCCTGAAGAGCGGCCTCGCCCATAGAACGGTATTTGGCGACGTGCATCGAAATAAAAGTATGACGCATGATGTCGTGGGACAGGCCGAAGCTTTTGGCGATTTTGGCCCGACGCTTTTGCAGAGCGGGAATGATGATGGGGAACTTGTGCAGCGGGTAGGCCCGCAACCACGCCGCAAGGTTGGGATGAATCATGACCGTGCGTTTCATCTTCACTTTGGAAACCTCCGGCTCGATTAGAATTACTCCGGTGTCTAGCCGCACGTTTTCCGGCTTAAGCTTGAGAATTTCGCCCGTGCGTAAGCATGGGCGAATTCCAGCAAACAAGCACAAAGCGAAGTAGGGGACTAGTCGGCCACCATGATAGCTTTCGGCGTAAGCCATCAGTGCGGCGGCTTGTTGCGCGGTGAAAGTTTTCGCGGAACCGCGTCGGTGTGCGATGCGGTGGTAGGGAACTTTGGTTATGGGGTTCGCGGCGACCCAGTCGTTTTGGATCGCGAATTTGAAGAACGTTGAAAGGACCCCTCGGCGATTGTTGTAAGTCTTCAAACCGGCGTTCCCGTGCTGGCAGTAGGTGGTTAGCTGAGCCGCCGACAATTCGGCTACCGTTGCATCGGGGAAGTAAGTTTGGAACACCGTCAAATGCCGTTTAATCGTGATCAGTTGGGGTTCCGAAATTATACCCTGCATCTGTTCACGGGCTTTCACCGCCTTGTACTCCGTTATCGCGGAGGCGAGGGTTTGCAGGCTGGTCGGTTCACGGTGGTTGGTGAGCGCATAATCGAGGTAAAAGGAAAGTGACCGTGATTGCTCTTTCAACCGGGTGAAGGCGGCTTCCGCTTCGCGCAATTGAGCTTCCGTTAGGAAGGTCGAGGCGGCGCGGGTATTGGTGGCGACCTGTAAGGCTTTGAGTTCAAGAGAGGCTTTTTCGGCTGCGGCCTCTTCCTTGGACTTAAAGTTTTTACGAATGCGGACGCCGTTAAGGCGACCGGAGACGCGCCATGAGATTACGGCGTTTCGGTTCGTGAACCGGCTGACGACAAATTTCGTATCGGGCATGTATAGGTTGCCGCGTCAACCGGCAACCTAGCTTCATGTTTTTCACCTTCAGAGGTGAAAATGGCGGAGAGGGAGGGATTCGAACCCCCGGGACCTTTCGGCCCAACGGTTTTCAAGACCGTCGCGATAGACCACTCTGCCACCTCTCCATCAAATTACTTATGTAAGTTTGCCTACCTCGCGTTGGCGATCAAACTGACAGTTTTGTCTGCTTTACGACCGCGAACACATGAAGGCGAAACGAACGAGGCGGCCAGCGTGGTTGAAAACCCGCGCTCGTCAACATCCCGCTATTGCGAGGCTTGGTGGACTGGTAATCAAGCCACCCAAAACAGTGTCTCCGCATGGTTGGCGCTTCACCCCGACGGCTCCGTAGGAGATCGTGATCGGTTTATCGCCGCCACTTGGGATTTTAACCGTGAGCTCATTTAAAAACAACTATGCGGCTAACGCGTTTGCCTTGGCCTGGGAGCCGTAAAGGAGGGCTCGCTCGACTTGCGAATGCCGCGTCAGCACCCCGTGGATTTTCGCGATCATGGCGGCGGGCAAGCCGTGGTTCATTGGCCGCCGGTCTCTTGTGATGATTGATCCACCATGCGCTTTTCCAGGGTGATCAGAGCAGGGAGGAAACACTTGAGGATGTTGGTGCCGATCTGATCGGCGATTTCGGTTTTGTAGGTCTGCTAGGTGGCGATGCGGGCCTTGAACTTATCCATCCACGTATCGCCATCGGTGATCAACGCGTTCTTAAACGCCTTCCGGGGCGCGCCCTTCGAGCCGATGATGTTTACGAGACCTTGAAGCTTCCAGTTAGTCCTTCAGCACACTCCAGCCCAGTTCGAGGGTGTATTCGAAGGCTTGGATGATGCCCGGCTGTTCCAGTCCGAAAAGCGGACGCTTCGCCGCCAACTTCACCGCCTGCGGCAGTCGTGCGAGGGCCTGCGGCAGTATTGAACGCGTAGAATCAAGCGGATGTCGACGTGGCTCATGTGAGGGAAAAGTGGCGGGGACTCGGCTTGAGGGAAAAAACAAAGCCCAAGGCTGGCCGGGGGTGAAGGCCTGGTGCAGGAGCGAGTTTTCAAGGTCTCCAGCGCGGCGAGTTTTTGCTCGTAGAGGCTCGCGAGGCGTTGGGTTTCTTCGCGGAGGCCGTCGAGGTTGGCGGCGAGTTGTTTTTGCTTCTACACCTCGGTTAGCCAGTCATGGAACTCGGCCCGATGCTCGCGGTTGATCTTCGGCATCCCGGCCCGTGCCGAGCCTTGCATCGCGTAATCGGCAAGGCTTTTACTCGGCAACAAGTGAAACCGGTGGTCGCGGGTGATAACGTTTGGGGTATCTGGTTATCGCCATGCGCCGAGGCTGGACATGTGGGCGCGGGCGGAAAACAACAAACCCTCCGCCATGCCCGTCTCTCCGCGCGAACTGCCTATCTACGAACTAGAGTCCCGCCTCGTCGCGAGCCTGCGCGCGCAAGGCCGGCTCATCGTTCAAGCACCCACCGGCTCGGGCAAATCCACCCAGTTGCCGCAGATGCTCCACGCACACGGTTTTTTGGACTGCGGAGAAGTCGTCGTGCTCCAGCCTCGTCGGCTGGCGGCCCGCATGTTGGCGAAGCGCGTGGCGGAGGAGATGCGCTGCGACCTTGGCGCCGATGTCGGCTACCAGATACGCCTGGAGTCGCGGGTTTCGGCCAAGACCAAGATCCGTTTCGTCACCGAGGGCATTCTGCTGCGGCAGATGTCCTTCGATCCAACGCTCAAGGGGATCGCGGCTCTGGTCTTCGATGAGTTTCACGAGCGCCATCTCTACGGCGACATCTCGCTGGCGCGCGCGTTGCAGATCCAGCAGACCACGCGGCCCGACCTGAAAATCGTGGTCATGTCGGCGACCCTCGATGCGGTCGTGTTGAAGGACTACCTCTCGCCCTGCGACGTGCTCACCTCGCAAGGGCGCAGTTTCCCGGTGGCGGTCGAATACCTGCCGAAGGCGGTCAACTTCGAGAAGGACAACGTGTGGGACGTGGCCGCGCGCGAGTGCGCCCGGGTGGCCGCCCGCACGACGGGGGACTTTTTGGTGTTCATGCCCGGGGCCTACGAAATCGGGCGCACGCTGCAGGCTTTGCAATTTGAACGCGAGCTGCGCGACTTCGTGATTTTCCCCCTGCACGGTGAACTCCCGCCGGAGCAACAGGACCGCGCGGTGGCGCGCTGCGAGCAACGCAAGCTCATCGTCTCTACCAACGTGGCCGAGACCTCGCTGACGATCGACGGCGTGACGGTGGTCGTGGATTGCGGCCTGGCCCGCGTGGCGCGCTTCGATCCACACCGCGGCATCAACACCCTGCTCATCGAGAAAATCTCCATCGCCAGCGCGGACCAGCGCGCGGGCCGCGCCGGCCGCACCGCGCCGGGCGTGTGCGTGCGGCTGTGGACCGAGCGTGAACACGCCCAGCGCGTCCTGCAGGAGTTGCCCGAGGTGCGACGCCTCGACCTCTCCGAGGTCGTGCTCACCCTCAAGGCCAGCGGCATCGACGACATCGCGGCGTTTGCCTGGCTCGAAAAACCGGAGCCGAAGGCCCTCGAACGCGCCGAGACTCTGCTGGCCGACCTCGGCGCGCTCGCCGGCAAACGCCGCACGATCACCGAGACCGGACGGCGCATGTTGCGGTTCCCGCTGCATCCGCGCTACGCCCGCATGTTGCTGGAGGCCGCCGCGCGCGACTGCGTGCGCCCGGTGGCGCTGATGGCCGCGCTGACCCAGGGGCGGTCATTTCTCCTGCGCAACGTGCCGCGCGACGTGGAGGAGTCGCGTGAAAACACGCTGGGCGAGGAAGCGGAGAGCGATTTTTTCCTGCTGATGCGCGCGTGGAAACACGCCGAGCAGTCCGGCTATTCCGTGGACGACTGCCGCCGCCTCGGCATCCACGCGCAAGGCGCGCGCCAGGTGGGGCCGTTGTTCAGACAGTTTTTGGAAATCGCCGCCAAGGAAGGACTCGACGCGAGCGAGAAACCCCTCGACGGAGTCCAAGTGCGCAAGTGCGTGCTTGCCGGCTTTTCCGATCAATTGGCCAGGCGGCTCGACGGCGGCACGCTCCGCTGCAACCTCGTGCACAACCGGCGCGGCGTGCTGGCCCGTGAAAGCGCGCTCCAGCAGGCCCCGCTCTTTGTGGCGGCGGAGATCAGCGAGGTCGAGGGACGCGGCGGCGAGGTCAGCGTGTTGCTCTCGCAGGCCACGGCCGTGGAAGAACCGTGGTTGAAAGAATTGTTTCCCGACGACTACCGGGACGCGGTCGGCGTGGTCTATGATGAGACGGCCCGCCGGGTGATCGCCCGCCGAGAACGGCGGTTTCGTGACCTGGTGCTGGAGGCGAAACTCACAGCCGACACGCCGCCCGAGAGCGCGGCGGCGTCGCTGCTCGCCCGCGAGGTGCTGGCCGGCAACATCACGCTGACAGAGTGGAATGAAAACGTGGACCAATGGATCGTGCGGGTGAACCGGCTGGCCGAATGGTTCCCCGAGTTGGAAGTCGCGCCGATCACCGAGGCCGACAAGGCCACGCTGATCGAGCAGATCTGCTACGGCAGCTACGGTGCCCGCGAGCTGAAGGACAAGCCGGTGATGCCGGCGCTGCGCGACTGGTTGCGGCCCGAGCAACTCGCCGTGCTCGACGATTATCTGCCCGAGCGACTGGTCATGGCCAACGGTCGCAAGGCGCGCCTCACCTACCACAAAGAGGGGCCGCCGGTGATGAGCGCGCGCATTCAGGAACTCTATGGCGTCGAGGGGCGGTTTACCATCGGCCACGGGCCCGTGGCGGTGAAGTTCGAGGTGCTGGCGCCGAACCAGCGACCGATCCAGGTCACCGACGACCTGACCAGTTTTTGGCGCGACATGTATCCCAAGGTGAAGGCCGAGCTCTCCCGCCGCTACCCGCGCCACGAGTGGCGCTAGTGTTCTGACCTCTTAATGTCTTTACATATTACAGTTTTCGCACAGGCTCTTGTCATGTCGAGAAGAGCTATTCCCTGGGTCTTGGATGATGAGCAACTTGCGGCCCTGCGAGAGTTGGAGAGGGCTGACAACACGCCGCAAGCGCTGGCCTTTCGAGCCAGGCTGGTTCTGCGTTACGCGGAGCTGGGTGAGGTTAAAAAAGTGGCGAAGGAGGAGGG
>CAIRBK010000005.1 GCA_903876795.1 uncultured Verrucomicrobiota bacterium | reverse complement strand
GGGCGCGCAAGCGGTCGGGCCACAAAGCGGAGCTTTAGCGGAGCGACTGGCCCGACTTTGGGTAATGCGCTGTTATGTTAAATGCGTAGCGAAGCGGAGCATTTACCCCGGAACGGCCAGCGTGCAATCGAGCGCAGCGAGCACACTTGGCCACGGGGATCGCGCGGCCTCGGGCGCGGCGGGCTTGCGGATCTCGTTTTTTGATCCGCAAGCGGGGCGCGTTCCCCGTGGCCTGCCTTTGACGTTGGCCGGCGTAGCGGTCTCGCGCAGCGAGTCCGCGGGCAGTCCGCGACACGGTAGCCCCTGGCGCAGCGCAAGCCGGCGAGCGGCCCCATGCTGGCCGGCGCAGTGCTGCGGCGGGGGCGGGCAGGAAGGGGACGGCGGTCGCCGAAGGCACGAAGCCAGGGCGCGGACTTTTGCGCGCTGGCGGGGTCGAGTCCGGGACGCGGTAGCGGCGGCGCGGGGCTTGCAGGTTCTTGAGCAAGCGCCGTGACGGCGCGGTCCGGGGGCTGCGGCGTGTCAGACCGCGACCGACGCAGTTCCAGCGCGCCCAGGAGTGTGCTACCGTGTACTTACCACGTAATACATGAGGACAACACCATGAGCGAGGCAACCTTTACGTTCCGGGTCGATGAGGCCTTGAAAACCGAATTTTCCAGCGCCGCAAAGAACCGCGACCGCAACGCCGCGCAGTTGCTGCGCGACTTCATGCGCGACTTCGTCAAGCAGCAGCAGGAAGCGTCTGCGTATGATGATTGGTTTCGTCGTCAGGTGCAGATAGGCTTGGATTCCGCCAATGCCGGCGAGCTGATCTCATCCGAAGAGGTCGAGGCCGAGGCCGAGATCTGGCGCGCGGAGACACGGCGCAAGATGGCCGGCGCTGCTGCGTGAAATTGGTCTGGACGCAACCGGCGCGACAAGACCGAAGGGAAATTCGCGAGTACATCGCCGCCGATAGCCCGGGCGCTGCACTGGCGCTTGACGAGTTGATCGCCAAGAAAGCCGGCCACCTGGTCGATCACCCCGGCCTCGGCCGTCCGGGCCGGATCGCTGGCACGCGCGAGCTGGTGGCGCATCGCAATTACATCCTGGTGTATGACGTGGCCGGCGAGTGGGTGCGTGTTCTGCGCGTCATGCACGCGGCCAGGCAATGGCCACCGTCACGGTGAGATTACCTAAAACTACGCGGCCCCAGCAGCGTATTAAGCTCCGTCGCCTTGCCGCCGAAATCCGCCCCGCGTTCTTCTAGCCAGCGGCATATCTGCGAGCGCGGCAGGCGCTCGGCCTCCATGCGCTCAACCTCGGCGCGATGTTCGCGGATAACGTTGCTATTGCGCTCGGTTACTTGTAACCGCTCGGTCTCGGCGGCGGTCAGTTTCTTTTTCCGGCGCGGCCGGGTGGCCGGCTGGAGCGGCAGCGGTGCGGCGGATGCCTCGCCCGAGAGGATGGCGCGGATCGCGGCGGCCTGAGCGGAAGTCGCCCAAGCTTGAACGTGCACGAAACCCTTGGCGCGCATGCGCGCGCGGTGGGCGGATTGTTTCTCGGCGTTGGTCAGGCCCATGACGCTATCCTCCATCGGTTATATGTAACCAATGGTATCGCGGTTACATATAACCGTCAAGCCTTGATATTCC
>CAIRBK010000004.1 GCA_903876795.1 uncultured Verrucomicrobiota bacterium | reverse complement strand
GGCGGGGGTCGAAATCCCGGATAAGGAGGCGTATTGGTTGGGCCTGCATATGGAGCGTTTTGTGAAATATACCCGGACTAATTGCGAGCTTTTAGATTTACCTGTGTGCAGTGAATCTTACCGGGCTTCGGTGGTGAGGGGGGGAGCACCGGATTGGCAGTTGGCGCAGATCGACCAGGCGTTGGCGTTGTTTGCGCGGGGCACGGAGCGGTGGCAGTGGGTGAGGGCGCGGGAGGATGCGGAGTTGGGGCGGTTGACGGTGAGCCCGGGCGGGTGGGTGTTGCGGTATCGCATCAAGGCGAGCGGGCGCAATGCTGGGTTGGTGTCGGCCGAGGGCGAGGTGGCGCCGGGGGGGCCGCCGCCGGAACTGGAGGCGTGGCTGGAGTCGCTTAAACAAGCGGTGCGGCTCAATCACTATTCGTTGCGCACGGAGCAGTCTTATATCGAGCAGGTGAGGCGGTTTTTGCTGTTTACGGGGCCGGTGTCGGCGGAGGGGTTGGGTGAGGGCGAGGTGAAGCGGTATCTGGAGCATCTGGTATTGAGGCGGAATTTGTCGGCGGCGTCGCAGAATCAGGCGTTTTCGGCGTTGTTGTATTTTTTCAAGCGGGTGTTGGGGCGGGAATTGGGGAGTTTGGAGGATACGGTGAGGGCGAAGCGGGGGAGGAGGTTGCCGGAGGTGTTGAGTCGGGAGGAGGTGCGGCGTTTGCTGGGGTTTACCGAGGGGACGAGTGGTTTGATGTTACGGCTGATTTATGGGGCGGGTTTGCGGCTGATGGAGTGTGTGCGGTTGCGGGTGAAGGAGGTGGATTTCGAGAGGGGGATGTTGATGGTGCGGAATGGGAAAGGGGGAAAGGATCGGGTGGTGATGTTGCCGGAGACGGTGCGGGCGGGTGTGGTGCAGCACTTCGAGCGACTGCGGTTGCTCTGGGAGGAGGATCGCAAGGCGGAGCGCGACGGGGTGTGGTTGCCGGATGCGTTGGATAGGAAGTATCCGAATGCGGGCAGGGAGTGGGGATGGCAGTGGGTGTTTCCTGCCAAGGGGCTTTCAGTGGATCCTCGTTCGGGTCGGGAGCGGCGCCATCATGTGAGCGATAACATGCTGCACAAGGCGGTGAAGGTGGCGGTGGAGCGGGCGGGGATCGCCAAGCCGGTGAGTTGCCACACGTTGCGGCATAGTTTTGCGACGCATCTGCTGGAGGCGGGCACGGATATACGCACCGTTCAGGACTTGCTCGGTCATGCGAGTGTCGAGACAACGCAGATCTACACACATGTGATGCAGAAGCCGGGGCTCGGCGTGCGCTCGCCGCTCGATGGGTGAGGGGGCGTGGGGGCGGGGGATACTTGTGAGGTGTGGTTACGCTTCCCGTGGGGCAACGCGCGTCGCCGGGCGATTAGGATTGGGGTAAGACCGCTCGGCCGCACGTCCGAGGACGGACGTGGCCACACTTGCAGGCACCACTCGCGGGAACTTGCAGCGAGCGACGGGCTTTTCACCCGGGAGAAACTAACACAATGGGGTAGTTGTGCCCGAGTGGGGAGGCGTGAGGATATGCTCAAACCGCAAGGCCGAGGCTACAAACGATGGGCCGGCTCATTCACCAGACGCCCCCCTGCGTCCTGAGAGCAAGACGCGCCTCCCAAGACCTTTTGTGTTTTCCGTGGTTTTTAATGCCGTTCTGCGCGCTCCGTGTGTCCGTTGGACATCTGTCTCGGTGGCGGGAGGTTTTCTTCGCTTACGATTTATCGCCAGGAAGGAGGCTTCTGTCTTCCGAAGCGCCTTGTGGCCAACCGATGGTCGGCGCGAAAACCGCAGTTGAGGCCAGCTTGGCACAGGTGGCCAGCGTATCGATGTCGGCCGGCGTCTTGTCTGCGCGGATGCGCGCGATGCGGGGGAAACGAAGCGCATAACCGCTGGCGTGCCGGTCGCTGCGTTGGATCGAGTCGAAGGCGACCTCCAGAACCACGTCGGGAACGACGGTGCGGCGGCGGCCTTTTTCCGCCAGGGTGTGGGCGAGGAAGTGTTCGGTGAGCGCGGCGATCTCCGCGTCGGTGAGCCCTGAATACGCCTTGCCGATCGCCAACAGCTCGCCGCTGGCGTCGTCGCGCACGGCGAAGGTGTAGTCGCTGAGCACGCCCTTGCGTTTGCCGTGACCGTATTCCACCGCGATCACGACGACATCGAGCGTGGCGTGGGCTTTCTTCAGTTTCAGCCACGCCTGCCCGCGTCGACCAGGCGAGTAGGCACTCGCCGGATCTTTTGCCAGCAGGCCTTCGTTGCCCCGCTGGCGCGAGTGCAGGAAGGCAGCTTCGATGTCTTCGGAGTTCCGCGCGTGCGTGACCGGAGCGAGGCGCAGGCGGCCGCCATCGCCGGCCGCGAGCAGGTTTTCCAACTGGACCCGGCGTTCGCGCAGCGGGGCGGACAACAGCGTGCGGCCGTCGCGCCAGAGCAGGTCGTAGGCGGAGACCGAGACGGGGATCTCGTCGCCGAGGAAGAAGTCGCCGCCGCCGGTGCGGCCGAGGCGTTTTTGCAATTCGGCGAACGGCAGGGCGCGGCCGTCGCGCCAGGCGAGCAGTTCCCCGTCGAGGATGAAGTCGCCGGGCAACGCGCGCACATGCGGCAGAAGGTCGGTAAACTGGTCGGTGATGCGGTTCAGGTCGCGCGAGAACAGCTCCACGCGGTCGCCTTGTTTGTGGAGCTGGCAACGAATGCCGTCGTACTTCTCCTCCAACCACACGGACGCGCCGAGGCGGGCGAGGATGGCGTCGGCGGTCGGCTCGGGGCTCGCCAGCATGAATTGCAGCGGATGAAACACGCGGAGGGTGATCTCATCGAGCCGGTCGGCGTGAGCGGCGCGCCACACGGCCGGGAGGTCTCCGCACAGCAGGTTGGCCGCGCGCACCGCATCGACGGTACGGCCGGTGGCGGCGGCGATGGCTTCCTCGACCAGGCCTTCCTTGAGCCCGATGCGCAGATCGCCGCCGATGATTTTGACCAGGTATTTGGCCGCCGACGGCGAGAGCAAACGGAGACGCTCGCGCAACCGGTCGAGCTTCGCGGCGGGGCCGCGGGTCGAGGCCACCGCGTCAAAAAACTCCGCGATGTCCGCCAGCGGTGCGGGCTCGGGCCGGGTGTGGCCGGCGAGAATGGCCTCGGCGGTGTCCCCGCTGTCGCCGAGGCGCGCGTAGGCCCTGCGGTAGTCGACTTCGCTGAGTTGGGTGAGTTCGAGCAACGCGCGCTTGATGACGGCCCAGCCGAGATTGAGCGAGCGCGGGTCGGACTGCGGGAACGGCCGGCCGGTGAAAAAGAGCACGGCGTGCGCGGCGGCGTCGGTCGTGAGCGTTGAAAAGTAATCCGCGAGCAGGCGGATTTTTTCGAGTTTGCCGGCGGCCGCCTTGATGCGCCCGGCCACGGCGGCGAAGGAGGCGAGATCGTCCGGCACGCCCTGGGAAATCACGGAGTCCGGTGCCACGAACGCAGGCACGGATGTTGCGGCGGACGGCAGCGCGAACTCCAACTGGTTGTCACGACCGATGGCCCAGGCCTCGAGTCCGCGTTCGCGCAGCGTGCGGGCGAAGTCTTCGGCGAAGCCGTGCAGGGTGAGGACTTTTTTCGGGTTAACGCATTCGACGAAGCGCAGCAGGTCGGCGAAGTCGGCGTGGTCGGAGAGCGGGAAAACCGCGTCGCATTGGTATCGGAAACGCGCGCCCGGATCGAGCGCCCAGCCGGTGATCATGGCGGTGCGCGGTTTGGCGATGGATTTGAGAAACGCGGAGCCGGGCGAGTGCGGCGGCGCGATCACCACATGGCCGCGAGCCTCGGCCGCGTTGAACTCGCGGTGGGCGGGAAACACCAGCCCGCACTCCTCGTAGACGCGGGTGAGGCGCGCGGCCTGGCGGTGCAGCATCACGGGCAGGCCCGCGCCGGCCAGGTTGCCGAGGATCTCCTGGCTCTTGCCGAGGCTGTAGCCGAAGAGCACGGGCGTTTCGCCGTCGTCCAACGCCTGGCGGCAGAAATGCAGGATGTCGCGCAACACGTCCGCCGTCGGCGGCAGCACATAGTGCGGGCGTCCGTAGGTCGTCTCCATGATGAGCAAGTCGGCCGGCGGCGTGGCGCAGGCCTCGGCGGAGAGGCCGCGACGGAGTTTGAAGTCGCCGGTGTAGAGCAGGCGGCCGTGCGTCGCGTGCTCGAGGAGCACCTGGGCGGAGCCGAAGATGTGGCCGGCGGGATGGAGCGTCACCGTGGCGTCGGGCGTGAGCGCCTCGGTGCGGCCGAAGGGCAGGACGTGTACGCGGCGCACGGAGGGCATGCGGACCCGCATGAGCCTGGCAGTGCCTTCCGAGCAGAGGATTTCCTCGTGGGGTGCCAGGTGGTCGAAGTGCGCGTGGGAAACACACGAGCGGGAGACCGGGTGATGCGCGTCGAGCCACCAGCCGGTTTGCGGCAGCCAGACTCCGTTGCGAAAGTGAATATCCCACGCCATGTGCGTGCCCGAAGATTTCCACGACTGCGCGCGGCTCAAGCGTTCGCCGCCGAAATCCTCAGCCGGTCGCGTCGAGGGAGTGTTTGCCCGGCCCGGTGAGCAACAGCCCCAGGCAGACCACCGCCAGCGCCGCCGGGTAGCCCGCGGCCTCCCAGCCGCCGAAGGGATAAAACTTCCAAATCGCCGCAACCACCATGGTCACGAAGAGCGCAAGCGCGGCCGGGCGGTGCGCGTAGCCGAGGATGAGCAGCAGGCCGCCGAGCGTTTCCGCGACCGCCGCGGCAAAGCCCCAGGCCGTGTAACCGAAATCAAGGCCGAGGTAGCTCACCGCCCGGCCGGTGGACTCCCATTTGGACGGACCTCCCGCGAGCAACGGAAACCCGTGCACGATCATAAACAGGGCCCCGATGCCCGCGCGCATGATGAGCAGGCCGACGTCGGACCAACCGTCGAGGGATTTCCATTTTACGTTCATGGCAGGAGCCCGATCGCGCCCAGCCCGAGGACGAGCAACAGCACGATCATCACCACCACGCCGTACCAAGGGAGCGAGCCCGGACGCCTCGCACCGGGCGCCGCGACGCCGCCCTCGCTGTCGTCGTCGGGCAGGTCGAGCCCGTCGTAGATGGAGGTTTCGCGCCAGCCGGTGCGTTCATCGGCGCCGCAAGCCGGACACGCGCGGGCGTTGCGCGGGATGGGTTCGCCGCAGTTGGCGCAGACAGTGGGCGGCGGGAGGGGCTTGGCCATGCGGAGAGGGACTGGGGCGGTTCAGGCCGGTTCCGGCGGGACGTTGAAATACTTGCGCTTCACGAGGCGCCACGCCGTCACGAAAAACGCCGTGAGCGGGATCGCCAGCACCATGCCGAGGATGCCGTTGAGGGCGGTGCCCCAGAAAAAGATCGAAACCATGATGGCGACCGGATGCAGGCCGGTGCGGTCGCCCATGATCTTAGGCGTAAGATACCAGCCCTCGATGCCTTGCACGACGAGAAAGACGCCAACGACCAGCCCGACCAGCTCAATTCCTCCGCCGGGCTGGAGCAAGGCGAGGGGCAGGGCGACGCTCAGGCCGAGGATGGTGCCGAGGTAGGGCACGACGTTGAGGATGCCGAGCAACAGGCCGATGATCAGCCCGAACTTGAGACCGACCAGCGAAAAGCCCGTCGCGAGCAAGACTCCCATCAGGAGGCCGATCAGCAACTGGCCGCGGAAAAAAGAAACCACGATGGCGATGAATTCGCGCGCGAGAAACACCACGTCGTCGCGGAGGGCCGGCTTGAGGAACGGGAGCTGTTTATCGAGGTTGTTGGTCGGTTCGCGACTTGAGAGCAGGAAGAAAAACAGGTAGATCGGCACCACCGCCAGGTGGGTCACGAAGCTGAAGATGTTGAGCACGCCCAAGCCGGCCGATTTGAGGCTGGGCAGGGCGTAGCTGCCGAGCTGGCGAGCCTCGTTGCCCAGGCGCTCGAGCACGTTGCGCACGGCGTCGTTTTCGAGCTGCTTGCGGGCCAGCTCCACCCAGTCGGGGTAGTGCTGTCGGAGGTAGGCCAGCGCATGGTTCCAGAACTCCGGCACGAAGGCGATGAAGGCGAAAATCTGCTCCAACAGCGGCGGGATCATCAGGAAAAGCACCGCCGCCACCACCAGGCCGAAAATCGCGTAGAGCGCCGCCACCGCGCCGGCACGGCGGAGCCGGAGTTTTTTTTCCAACAACTCGACCGCCGGGCGCAGGATCAGCGCGATTATGCCCGCCACGGCCAGGGGCCAGAGCACGCCGGAGAAGTGGCCGACCAGGAACGACAGCACGATGAACACACCGACCAGCAGCGCGATCGTGCCCAGCAGGGCGACCAGCCCGAGGGCGAAGCCCACCAGGCGACGCTGGCTCGGAGTCAACAGGCGCGGTTCTTTGGGTTCGGACATGGCGCAAACAACAAGCACCCGCGCCGCGCGACGCCAGCCGAAAGGTCGGGGACGTTCTGCCGCCTTGCCTTCGGGGCAAATTGATTACGGTCTCGGTTCACGCCCATGCAGGCCGCGACCCACATCCACGTCAAAGGAGCCCGAGAGCACAACTTGAAGAACCTTGAGGTGCGGATACCGCGCGGGAAACTCACGGTCATCACCGGCCCGTCGGGCTCCGGCAAGTCGTCGCTCGCCTTCGACACGATCTACGCCGAGGGCTACCGGAAATACATGGAGTCGCTCTCCACCCAGGCCCGCCAGGTCCTGGAGCAACTCAAGCGGCCCGACGTCGACTTCATCCACGGCCTGTCGCCGGTCCTCGCCATCGAGCAGCGCACCGGCGGCGGGTCTCCGCGCAGCACCATCGCCACCGTCACCGAGGTCGCCGACTACGCCCGCCTGCTCTGGGCGCTGCACGGCGAGCAACGTTGCCCCAAGGACGGCGGTCGCGTGCTCCGGCGCTCCCTCGACGACAACGTCGCCCGCGTGCTCCGCGAGGTTCCCGGCGAGCGCATCATGATCCTCGCGCCCGCGCTCAAGGCCAGGCCGTCCGTCCTGCGCGACGAACTCCCGCGCCTGCGCCAGCGCGGCTTTCAACGCGTGCGGCTTGCCGGCGAAATCAAAAACCTCGACGACCCCAGGCTCCTGCCAAACGGGACCGGTTCGACCGAGCTCCAGGTTGATCTCGTGATCGACCGTCTTGTCGCCGTCGCCGACCAGCGCAGCCGTCTCGCCGACTCGCTCGAACTCGCCTTCCGCGAGGGCAAGGACCGCGCGTTCATCCTCGCCCAGAAATCGTCCGATGCGCCGTGGCGCGAGCTGAGCCTGAGCCAGTCGCTGGCCTGCGAAGTGTGTGGCGACGTCTTTGAAAAACTCACGCCGCGGCATTTTTCGTTCAACCATTCCGAGGGCGCGTGCGGCACCTGCGGCGGGCTCGGCCGCAAGCTCCGCTTCATCCCCGAGCTGGTTGTGCCCGATCCCGAAAAGTCCGTGCGCGGCGGCGCGATCAAGCCGTGGCGCATCGGCGGAAAAAATCTCATCATCAAACACAACGCCCAGCTCAAGCAGCTGGCCGAACAACTCCCGTTCGACGCCGACACCCCGTGGCAAGACCTGCCCGCAAACACCCGCGACACGTTGCTCAACGGGGCGGGGGAGCGGTTGTTCGCCTTTAAGCTGAAGCGCATGCGCGAGCCCCGCGCCATGCCGTTCCCCGGCATCCTCGCCGATCTGGAGGAGAGTTTTCGCGAGACCGACAGCGACGGTTTCCGCGCGCGCCTCACGACGTTCATGATCAGCGGCGAGTGTCCCGAGTGCCGCGGCTCGCGTCTCAACGCCCGCAGCGGCGCCGTCACCGTGAACGGGAAAAATCTCCCCGCGTTCTTCGCCCTCGATGTGGGCGAGGCCCATGTGTTTGCCGCCTCGCTGGTCGCCGAGTTGGCGGGCAACGAGGCGCTCCGCGAGATCGTCACCGGCATCGAGCAGCGCCTGCGTTTCCTGCTCGAAACCGGTCTCGGCTACCTGACCCTCGACCGCGACTACGACACGTTGTCCGGCGGGGAGGCCCAGCGCGTGCGGCTCGCCACGCAGCTCGGCATGGGGCTCATGGGCGTCATCTACGTCCTCGACGAGCCGAGCATCGGGCTGCATCCGCACGACAACCAGAAGCTCCTCGACACGCTTCGCGAGCTGCGTGACCGCGGCAACACGGTCCTCGTGGTCGAGCACGACGAGGACACCATGCGCATCGCCGACGAGATCATCGAGCTCGGTCCCGAGGCCGGCACCGAGGGCGGACGCATCCTCTTCCAGGGCACCCCCGCCGCGCTCATGGAGACGCCCGCCAAACTCTCGCGCACCGGGCCGTTCCTCGCCCGCAAACAAACCGTCGGCAAGGAGGCGAAAACCAAGAAATCCGACGGGCTTTTCCTCACCGTGCGGGCGGCGCGGGCCAACAATCTGCGCGATGTCGATGCGCGTTTTCCCGCGGGCCTGCTCACGGTGGTCACGGGGGTGTCCGGCTCGGGCAAGAGCACGCTCGTCAACGACGTGCTCGCCGCCGCCGCCGCGCGCAAACTCAACGGCGCCACCCGCATCGTCCCCGGCCTGCACCGGCACATCGAGAACCTCGATCACTTCGACAAACTCGTGCAGGTGGACCAGTCGCCCATCGGCCGTTCACCGCGCTCCAACCCCGCGACGTATGTGGGGCTGCTCGACTTGTTGCGCGACCTGTTCGCCCAGGTGCCTCTGGCCAAGGTCCGCGGCTACAAGGCCAGCCGATTTTCCTTCAACGTGCGCGGCGGGCGTTGCGAGCGCTGCCAGGGCGACGGCGTCATCAAGCTCGACATGCAGTTCATGGCCGACGCCTACGCGCCTTGCCCGAGTTGCGGCGGACGCCGTTTTAACCGCGAGACGCTGGAGATTCTTTTCCACGGCAAGTCCATCGCCGACGTCCTTGATCTGACCGTGCGCGACGCGATGATGCTTTTCCGCAACATCCCGCGCGTGATGGACAAGCTGGAGACGCTGAACGCCGTGGGGCTCGGCTACCTCACGCTCGGTCAATCCGCCACGACGCTATCCGGCGGCGAGGCGCAGCGCCTGAAACTTTCCCTGGAGCTGAGCAAACGCCAGCAGGGCGGCACGCTCTACATCCTCGACGAACCGACGACCGGCCTGCACTGGGTGGACATCCAGCATTTGATGGACCTGCTCTTCAAACTGCGCGACGCCGGCAACACGCTGATCGTCATCGAGCACAACCTGGATGTGATCGCATTGGCCGACTGGATCATCGACCTCGGACCCGGCGGAGGCAGCGCCGGCGGGGAGATCGTGGCGGCCGGTCCGGTGTCCGCCATCGAAGCGGAGCCTCGCAGTCTGACGGGAGCAGCCCTGAGGCGCTGGCGCGGAGGCTTCAGCTTTTAAACACGCGTCAAAGGATCGGTGACGGCGAAACTCTTGACGGAAACAGCGCCGCCATACGGGCTAGACACGGGTTAGGAGACGAGCAGCAGCACGGCTCCAGCCGAGGCGAAGCCGACTCCGGCGAGCCGGGTAAATCTGGCGGAAAGGCGTGAGTTAAACATCCCCAAACCGAGGCCGAGGCCGTGCAGCAGCACGCTGGCGGCGACGAATCCAAGACCATACGAAAGGCTGTCCGCCGCTGCGGGTATCTCCGCGCCGTGGGCGAAACCGTGGAAAATGCCGAAAAGGGCAGTCAGCACCAGACCGGCGACCGGCGGGAGACGTTTGGCCGAGGCGATCAGCAGGCCGATCGCAAACAAGGAGGCGGCGATCCCCTGTTCAATGCCGGCGGGAACAAAACCAGTCCGACCCAGCGCGGCGCCGAGCGCGAGGGCGGCGACGAACCCCGACGGCACCAGCCAGCGGGAGCGGCCGCCGAGTTGCGCCGCCCAAAGGCCGACGGCGACCATGGCGAGCAGGTGATCAAAGCCGCCCAAGGGGTGGGCGAAGCCCCCGGAGAAATCCCACGCGAGGTCATGGCCGCCGTCGTGCCCGGGATGAGCCGAGGCCAAGGCGGGCAAGAGGACGGACAGAGCGGAAAGCCGGCAGATGAGTGAGGAGCGGGAGCGGTTCATGAGTTGGATAAGAGCAAAGTTTGGACCAGAGGTTAAGATTTTTGAGCAAACTTCCCCTCTTCAGCGACCGAGCAGTTGTCGGGTCAGAAACGCCGTCTGGAGCGCGCTGATCTCCTTGATGCCTTTTTTAGCGAGAGCGATGAGGCTGAGCAGTTGTTCATAGGTATAGGTCGCTTCCTCGCCGCAGCCCTGGACTTCGACGAACTTTCCCTGGCCGGTCATGACGATGTTGAAATCAACCTCGGCGTCTTTGTCCTCGAGGTAGGGCAGGTCGAGCAATTCGCGGCCCTCGTAAAGGCCCACGCTCACGGCGGAGACGCTGTCGGTCAGCGGGTTTTCGGGGATGCGTTTGGCATCCAGCAACGTCTGGATGGCGAGCCGGGCGGCCAGGTAGGCCCCGGTGATGGATGCGGTGCGAGTGCCGCCGTCGGCCTGGAGCACGTCGCAGTCGATCCAGAGGGTGTTTTCTCCGAGTTTCTTGAGGTCGAGGACGGCGCGCAGCGAGCGGCCGATGAGGCGCTGGATTTCGACGGTGCGACCGTCGATTTTGCCCTTGGAGATGTCGCGCGGTTTGCGCTCGTGGGTGCTGTAGGGAAGCAGCGAATACTCGGCGGTGAGCCAGCCACCGGGCACGCGCTGTTGCTTCATCCAGGCGGGCACCTTCGGCTCGATGGTGGCGGCGCAGATCACGCGGGTGTGACCGAAGGAAACAAGCACCGATCCGGTGGCGTGGGGGGCGATGCCCGCCTCGAAGGTGATGGTACGGAGCTGGTCGGCGCGGCGGCCGTCGGCTCGGGTGGGGGATGACGTCATGATGTGAAGCTGAACCTATTCCGCCAGAGCCGGGCTCCGCCACCGCAAAATAAACCCGGAGTCCCCGGTGCAAACAAACGCGTTGTTTTCTCCGTGCCGATGGCTTGGGCTTGAATCCTATATCATTATGCCCAAAGGACTTTTTATTCTCAACTCCGACGCCTTCGAACTGATCTACGGCGACGCGTTGCTCGCCGAGATCGCGGGTCGGGTGGAGCTGGTTGCGCCGCCTCAGACCGCCCGTTCCATCCTGGCGAATCCGTCGTTGCTGGCGGATGTCGAGGTGATCTTCTCGGGCTGGGGTGCGCCGGTGATGGACGAGGCGTTTCTGTGCGCCGCGCCCAAGTTGCGGGCCGTGTTTTACGGGGCGGGCTCGATCAAGGGCTTGGCCACGGAGGCATTTTGGGCGCGCGGAATCGCCATAACGAGTGCCTACGCGATGAATGCGGTCCCGGTGTCGGAGTTTACGCTGGCGACCATCCTGCTTTCGCTGAAGCGCACCTGGTATTACGCCTTGGAGAGCCGCAGGCTCGGTTCGCATCCCCCCAAGGTTTCCATGCCCGGCGCCTACGGTGCCAAGGTGGGGCTCGTTTCCTACGGCATGATCGCGAGGCGGGTCCGGGAGCTGCTGAAGCCTTTCGCTATTGAGGTGTGGGTTTACGATCCTTTCCTGAAACCGGCCGATGCGGCCGAGGACGGCGTGCGGCTCGCTTCGCTCGACGAAGTGTTTTCCGAATGCGACGTGGTGTCGTTGCACACGCCTTGGCTGAAGGAGACCGAAAACATGATCCGAGGCGTGCATTTCGAGCGCATGAAGACCGGCTCCACGTTCATCAACACGGCCCGGGGTGCCATCGTGAACGAAACGGAGATGATCGCGGTCCTGACCCGTCGTCCCGAACTAACGGCGTTGCTTGATGTGACGTGGCCGGAGCCCCCGGTGGCGGGTTCGCCGCTCTTCAACCTGCCCAATGTCGTGCTGACTCCGCACATCGCCGGTTCGACCGACGGTGAATGCCGCCGCATGGGCCGGCTGATGGTGGCCGAGTTTGATCGTTGGGTGCGCGGCGAGCCGATGCAGTGGGCTATTTCGAAGGAAAGGGCCGCCCTGCTGGCCTGAGCGCAGCCGTGTTTTGACGCCGTGCCGGAGGCCCGGATTATGCCGGGCGGTCCGAACAGGTTTTGCTGTGGATTCCGCCGCTACTCCGGCCGGTTCGTATCTATGCCGGAGGGGCGCCCATTATTCCGGCCCGGTTGTAACTTCCCGGTGACTGCCACGTCTTGCTTATCGTGTATGCGGACCCTTTCATCTCTCCATGCCTCCTGACGACGAGACGTTCGACTTCTCCGGTTGTCTGGAGCGCGTCCGCAGGGCCGACCAGCGCGCGGCCCGCGAGCTTGTCGATCAGTTGCATCCACTGGTTATCCGCATTGTGCGCGCCCGGTTACCGCGCCGAGTCGCCGAGGAGGATCTGGCGCAGGAGATTTTCCTGAAAATGTTCACCCGCGTCGCCCAGTATCAAGGCAACGTGCCCTTCCCTCATTGGGTCTCGCGCATCGCGGTGACGACCTGCATCGACCACTTGCGCGCGCAGAAACGCCGCCCCGAGTTCCGCTGGGCCGATCTCTCTGAAAACGAGGCCGACGTGCTCGACGCGGTCCTCACCAGCGAGAACGAGGTCGGCGCCGGTGACGCGCTTGCCGCCCGGGAGCTGGTTCACAAGCTGCTTGATCAACTCAAGCCCGACGACCGCCTCGTCCTGCAATTGCTCGATCTCGAGCAGAAAACTCTGGCCGAAGTCGCCGACCTCACGGGCTGGAACAACACTCTCATCAAGGTCCGCGCCTTCCGGGCGCGGAGAAAGCTGCAAAAACTCTTTGAACAACTAAAACAAAAGGAACGCGCATGAAAACGCCCCCCGCCAACCCTTGGGACCGACTGGTCACCGCCGCCCGCCGGGCTCCGGCCGACACGCGCGATGTGTCCGCTCCGTCCGGCTTTGCCACCCGTGTGAGCGCGCTGGCCTTTGCAAGCAAGGAGCCGTCGTTTTCCGCCGTCTTTGCACGTTATACGCCGCGCGCACTCTGCGCGTGCGGATTCGTCATGTTGCTCGCGGTGACGCTCAACCTCGGGTCCGCGCTCAAGACCTTCGAGGGCGAAGCGACCGCCATCGACGATCCTGTGGCCGAGTGGCTCGACGCGTCATCCTGATCATGGCCTCCACCGTTAAAATCATCCTTGCCGTTAGCGGCATTTTTCTGGCCGGAGCGGTCACCGGAGGCTTCGCGGGACTGCGGATCGCCGAGCATTACGCGCGCGAAAAACGCCAGCCGCCGCGCAGCGGGGGAGGAGAGCTGGTCGGCGGACGTCTCGCCGAGCAGCTCGACCTCACGCCGGAACAGAAGCAAAGCATACGACCCATCCTGATGCGGACCAACGAAGATCTGCGACGGGTGCGCCGGGAGGCGTTCGGGCGCACCGCCGAGTTGATCGCGCGGATGGATGCCGACATCTCCCGGTTATTGAACGAGACCCAGCGCGCGCGTCTTCGCGAGATTCGCGCGAAGGAAGAGGAGCGCCGCAAACAATGGCTGAACGAGCGTCCCAAGCGCAACGACGGTCGCAGTCCCGGTTCGGGGGCGCCGTCACGCGACTCGTCCGAAGGGCCGCCGCCTTGAGCTTGGGCAAAGATTCTCGTTGAACCGCGCGGCGGGCGACGCACTGTTCGCGTTGGCCAGGCGCCATGCATGGGCAGGCGCGTGAACCCCGCCAGGACCGGAAGGTAGCAACGGTAACGACGACCTCCCAGTGCCGTGGAGTGCCTGGCCACCTTTTGGGGAATATGACGATTCCAAGCACATTTGCCGCCTCGGGGTGGTTCCGGCTGCTGCTGGTTTTCACCCTGATGCTGAAGCTTTCATCCACCGGGCTCTGCGCCGAGGCCGGGCCGTTCCGATACGCCCGCATGGGTGTGGCCAATGGATGTCTGGTCGAGTCGATCGCCTTTGGCGACGCGTTGCGCGAACGGTTTGGCGAAGACGTCTGGTATCGAGTGCTCCAGTGGGGCGCCGAGGCCGACGCCGAGGTGGTGGCGGGCCATGCCGTGGTGGTCTTTGAACTAGGCGGGCAACTCTGGTCCTACGACATCAACCGGGGGTTTACACGCTTGGAGACGCCGGCCGAGGCCCGTGAAAACTTCGCCCGGGTGGCCAAGGAGACGACCGCGCCCTACCTGGGAAAAATCAAACCCTACTTCCCCCTCTACCTGCACGACCTGCCGCAGCCGCCGGCAGCGGCTGGGCCGCGCCCGTATGACGATGTCTCGAATCCGGAATTCCGCGACGCGGGGATCGTGGCCGAGCGCCTGTCCGTGCATCGCCCCGTGGCCCTCGTCGAGTTCACCTATCCGAAGGACGGCGTCGAGCAACCGGGTGCCGTGGTGGTTTTTGTGAGCAGCGGACGCCTTTGCGTGTATTCCCCTCCTAAGGGAACGGTGCCGTTTCGCACACGAATGCTCAGCCTGGAGAATCTCCGCCAGCTGCAGGAACTCCTTCGCCGGATTTACCCCGGGGCCGGCAACCTGAAGAAACGCTGATTCAGCCTAAGAAACGCACGCGGACCGGGAGCCTTAGCGTGGCGGTTTGCCCGGTGGGTGTGGGTGCGCCGGTGGCGGCTTTTTCCCCATTGGGCATGACCGGGTTTCCCTCTCTTCTCCCGACTCTCATTCGCAATGGCCCGGATTTACGGCGTCAGGTGAGCGTGATACGGGGATTGCATGAACGCCGACGCCTTTGCACGTTGGGCTGCTTATGGCGCTGTTCAGTCTTCTTGATGTCAATCTCTGCTTTGGTGGTCCGGCGATCCTGGACAAGGTCAACTTCCAGGTCGATCCGGGGGAGCGCCTGTGTCTGGTCGGTCGCAACGGCGCGGGCAAATCCACGCTCATGAAAACCATCGCCGGCGAGATCAAGCCCGACACCGGCTCGGTCTTCCGCCAGCCCGGCGCGCTCTTCACCCGGCTCACGCAGGAGGTGCCCGTCGACCTCACCGGCTCCGTGACCGACATCGTCGCCTCCGGTCTACGCCCGCAGCGCGAGCACGAGGAGGACTGGGAGCGCGACGTGCGCGTGGACACGCTCATCGAGAAACTCCAGCTCGCGCCCTCCGCCGAGTTCTCCGCTCTCTCCGGCGGACTCAAGCGCCGCGTGCTCCTCGCCCGCGCGCTCGCCGGCCAGCCCGATCTGCTCCTGCTCGACGAGCCGACCAACCACCTCGACATCGAGAGCATCCTTTGGCTTGAAGAGTTCCTGCTCACCGAGAAGCCCAGCCTCTTCTTCGTCACGCACGACCGCGCTTTTCTCAAAAAACTCGCCACCCGCATCGTCGAGCTAGATCGCGGTGTCCTCACCAACTGGGACTGCGACTACGACACCTACCTCCGGCGCCGCCAGGACCGCCTCGAAGCCGAGGAGCGCCAGCAGGCCGCCTTCGACAAGAAACTCGCCCAGGAAGAGGAATGGATCCGCCGCGGCGTGAAAGCCCAACGCTCGCGCGCCCAAGGTCGCATTCATCAACTCATGGCCATGCGAGCCGAGCGCGCCGCCCGCCGTTCCAAGGTCGGCAACGCCAACCTCAAGCTCGTCGAGGCCGAGCGCTCCGGCGCCAAGGTCGTCGAAGTGGAGAACATGAGCTTCAACTACCCCGACGGCCGCGTGCTCGTGAAAGATTTTTCCACCACGATCATGCGCGGCGACAAGATCGGCCTCATCGGCCCCAACGGCGCGGGCAAGACCACCCTTATCAAGCTACTCCTCGGCCAGATCCAGCCCACCGCCGGCAGCATCAAGCACGGCACCCGCATGGAGGTCACCTACTTCGACCAGTTGCGCGCGCTCATCGACGACAACAAGACCGTCGCCGACAATCTGAACCTCGCCAGCGACACCATCACCATCGAGGGGCGCACGCGCCATGTGATCAGTTATCTCCAGGACTTCCTGTTCACCCCCGATCGCGCCCGCACCCCGGCCCGCGTGCTTTCCGGCGGCGAACGTAACCGCCTGCTGCTCGCCCGCCTCTTCACGAAGCCGGCCAACGTCCTCGTGATGGACGAGCCCACCAACGACCTCGACGCCGAGACCCTCGACCTGTTGGAAAACCTGCTTGTCGAATATCAAGGCACGCTGCTCGTCGTCAGCCACGACCGCGCCTTCCTCGACGAAGTGGTGACCAGCACCCTCGTTTTCGAGGGCGACGGACGCATCGGCGACTTTGACGGCGGCTACACCGATTGGAAAAACGAACTCGCCAAGCGGGCCGCCGCCGCGGCCACGCCCGTGAAGAGCGGCCCTGTGCGCTCCACGGCCGCCGCCGTCGCCAGCCGCAAGCTCAACAACAAAGAGCAACGCGAACTCGCCGAGCTGCCCGCCCGCATCGAAAAACTCGAGGCCGAGCAGGCCGCGCTGTCCGCGAAACTCGGCGACGTATCCATCTACCGCAAGGACCCCGCCGGAGCGGCCGCCGCCAAGGCCCGCCTCGACGCGCTCGATGCCGAGCACGCCACCGCCTTTGCCCGTTGGGAGGAATTGGAAGCTGCCGGAAAGTAGCGGGCGAGCAGTGGCGAACAATCCGACCATGTCCCTCTTCCGCACCCGTCGCTCGGTCAAAACCGCCGACATGGACATCAACCGCGCCGTGCCCCGCGCGCTGTTGACCGAATTGTTGGAGGACGCCCACCGCGCGCCCACGCATGGGCTCACCCAACCGTGGCGCTTTCACGTCTTCACCGGCGATTCCCGGGCCCGCCTCGGCGACGGTCTCCAAGATCTTTTCGACCGCCTCACGCCCCCCGGGGCCCATAACGCCGACAAACGTGCCAAGCTCGCCGCCACCCCGCGCCTCGCCCCGGTGGCCGTTGCCGTCGCCTGCCGCTTAGAGCCCGGCGGCAAAATCCCCGAGATCGAAGAAATCGCCGCCACCTCCTGCGCCGTGCAAAACCTCCTGCTCTCGGCCCACGCGCACGGGCTCGGGGCCTACTGGAGCACGCCGCCGGTCGCGTGTACTCCCGAGTTTGCCGTCTGGCTGGGTCTTGATGCCGCCTGCCGGGGATTGGGCGTGGTCTACCTCGGGTATCCGAGGGGAAATCCAACCACCGCCCAGAGCCCTCGGAACCCGCTCGACGCTCACGTGGTTTTTCTAGACCGGTAAGTCCTTCCTTAATACCCCCGATAATTTTTCAGAAAGTGTATTGACGTTGGTCTGATTGATGCTGTTCTTAGCCCATTCCCGCTTAGCGGGGATATTTTGGGGTAACCTAGAAAGCAAATGGCCGGTCGCTTAGGGGTAGGCGACCGGCCAACTTATTTTAACCCGGCCCGGGTGGCTGTAGTCATTAACGGATGAGGATCGTTCGTTTCTCCGTGATGGTGTGCTGCTTCGGCGGCCTTGTCGGGCTAGAAGGTGCATTCGCGCTTCGTGCGGCCGCAGTCCTGAATTTGGATCGTTTATTGGGTAAATTGGGACTTGAACTCGACCGCAGGACGCGCCTTTTTGACCGCTCTGTTTGGTGGAATATCCAAGTGGCCAAAGGATGGGGACTGTAAATCCTCCCGCTCACGCGTTCGCTGGTTCGACTCCGGCTTCCACCACCAGTTTTTACCTCCCTGGGCCAGGGAGGTTTTTTTGTGCCTGCGACCGGGCTAAGCTTCACATCAGCCCGGAGGCGCGGAAGCTGTAGTAGCCCAAGCCGGCCGGGTCGCTGGACGGGCGGCCAATGATGATGTGGTCGATGAGATCGATGTCCACGGCTTGGGCGGCGTCGCGGAGCAGGCGCGTCAACTTGACATCGGCCGAGCTGGGGGTTGGGTCGCCGGAGGGGTGGTTGTGTGCGCAGAGGACGGCGCAGGCCGATTCCTTGATCGCCTCGCGGTAAACCTCCCTCGGGTGGGCGAGGGTGGTGTTGGCGGTGCCCGAGGTGAGTTCAACGCACTTGATCAGGCGGTTTTTGCGATTGAGGCAGAGCACCCAGAACTTTTCCACCGCGAGGCCGTGAGCGTAGGGTCGGAAAAACTCAAAGGCCTTCTCGGCGTCGTCGATCAGCGGCGCGGGCGCCGGGTCGCCGCTCTGGGCGAGGATGCGGCGGGCGATTTCCATGACGGTGATGAGTTGGAGTGCTTTTACCCGGCCGATGCCCTTGAGTTTTTTGAAGTCGGCCTCGCGCCAACCGATCAACCCGGCCAGGGAGCCGGCCTCGGCCATGAGGCGGTTGGAGAGGGTGAGCACGTCGTGGCCCTTGGTTCCGCTGCGCAGGAGCATGGCGAGCAGTTCGCCGTCGCTGAGCGCGGAGGCGCCGAGTTTTTCGAGGCGTTCCTGCGGTCGATCGCCGGAGGCCATGGTTTTAAGGCGGTTTTGGGTGGACGGTAGCGGGAGGTGGACGGCGGGCAGGGAGGGCATTTGCGCGACGAAGGGTTGCCTCAATGCTGCAATTTCCGGGCCTCTTCGGAGGCGATTCGTTGGATATAGGTTCGGAAGTCGGGATCCTCGCCCTCCAACAGGACGTCAAACTGGCTCCGAAAATCGGCGCGGCGGCACCAATAACGCATATAATCCTCCCAGGTCTGCCACAGGCGGGAGGCCTGGCGGCTCATGTGTTCCTCGTAGACGAGGATGTAGGCGCGCTCGAAGATCGAGATGAGGAGCTCGAAGAGGATGTTACGCCGCTCGATCTGGTCGACGTTGAAAGGTTCATCGGGCCTTGCCTGGGTCATCAGGTGCAGGTCGGCGTTGCTCAGCACCAGGCGGAGGAACTTGGAGTACTCGTCGGATAACTGGAGGTAGAGCTCCTCGTCGTCGTTGATCCGCTCCTTCTGTTGTTCCTTTATGAACACCCAGATGCCGAACGGCAGGGCGACGATGGTCACGACATAGCTGAGAGCCTCGAGCCATTCCATGATCGTCATAAGGGCAGCATGACGCGATACCCTTGGCGGTCAAACGGGGTTTCGGCACAAGTCGAAACCGGAGGCCCAAGTCATGCTCATCGAGCCTGACCGGCCCTTGGGGCAAGATCAGTAGATCTTTACGTAGGCGTTGCGGCGAAGACGCTCCAGCCAGCGCTGTTCGGACTCGCCGGCCATCTGATTGGCCAGGATGCGCTCGATTTGTTCGCGCACCTCGGAGAGGGGCTGGATGCCGGCGAATTTGCGGTCTTCGACGTAGAGGATGTAGACGGCCTCGGGCGCGACGATGGGCGCGGTGGCCTGGCCCTTTTCGAGTTTGAACAGGGGCTCGCTGAACTCGGGTTTGAGATCGGCGCGCGGCTGCCAGCCCCAGTCGCCGCCCTTGGCGCGCTTGGAGTCTTGGCTGAGTTCGCGGGCGAGATCCTCGAATTTTTCCCCGGCCTTGAAGCGGGCCTGGACTTTGGCGGCGCGCTCCAGAAGTGAATCGTCGCTCTCGCCGGTCTGGCGCGTGAGGGAGAGCAGGCGCATCTGGACCTGGTCCTCCTGCTGGAAGCGGTCTTTGTTTTGGTTATAGAAAGCCTCGACGCGCGCGGGGCTGACGATGTTCTGGCTCTTGCGCTGCTGGCCGCGCATGTAGTCGTAGATCATGTCGTCTTCGACGCGCTTGCGGTAGTCGCGATAGGTGAGGCCGCTGTTGCGCAGATAGGCCAGGAACTTGGCCCGGTCACCGTCGAAGCGGCGGATCTGCTCCTCGGCGATCGCGTTGTTGACGTAGCTTTCGGGAACCTTGCGCTTTTCGTCCTTTTTGAAGTCCCGGACGATGAGGACGCGGTCGATCATCTCCTGGATGACCTCGTCCTGGAGGGCTTCCAACTTGTCGTTGAACTCTTTTTCGTTGCGGGCGGAGCGTTGAAGCGCGGGCACGCGGGGTGCGATTTCCCGGCGCAGGTCGTCCACGGTGATGACCTTGTCCTCGGCCACGGCGACCACGCCGTTGGCAAAGCGCTGCGCGATCGTGTCGAGCGAGCCGGTCGCGGAGGGTTGGGGGGCGAGTGCCTGAGCAACGGCGGCCAGTGGGGCGAGTGCTGCAAGGGTGCTGAGGAGGCTGAGCCGGCGGAGCGTCATGGATGGATCAAAAGGGACGGAAACGGTGAGTTGTCCGTCCAACGTAGAAGCGCGCGGGAGGCGGTCAACCGTGGAAACGGTGCTTCCGTGCTCCCGGCCGGCCCGGGATACGTTACGGAGCTCAATCCGCCGACCAAGTGGCGGAGTTTTTGGAGTCCTCGACGACCTCAACCGCGATCACGAAGGCACGCCCTCCCGTTTCGGCGCGGACCAGGGCATCAAAGACCGCGTGGAGGTGGCGGGCGAGGCCCTCGCAGGAGCAGCTCTCGACGATGTACACCTTCCAGGCGCCGGGGGCGGCGCCGACGAGCGTGTCGCGGAGCGGATCGTCGGCGTTGAAAACACAGGCGTGGTCGAGGTGTTCGTTGAGCCAGGCGCGGAGAAACTTGAGTTTGCCGAAGTCCACCACGAAGCCGTTTTCGTCGGGGCGGGAGCAGCCGAAGGTGAGTGTCACGGACCAGTTGTGGCCGTGAATGAGCGCGCAGTGTCCGTCATGCCGGTGCTGCCGGTGGGCAAACGGGATGTCGGCGTAGGTTTTGCGGCAGGTGAGCATGGCGGGAAAAACGCGGAGTTACCCATGAACCGGGGCGTATGCCAAGAAAAAGGATGTCGCCAGCCTGGAGCGCGCCGGTTGGCGGCCGGGATGTGGCGTCGGTGCGGTTGACCCGGCCGGTGGGTCGCGAGGTTGTTTACAAGAGGGGTGCCAGCAGGCGGCTGATGTCTTCGGCGATGTTGCCGAGCAGGCGCGTGCGGCGGCGATGCTCGGGCTTGGGCTGGTGGCAGGAGCGCACCAGTTCGCCGGCCCATACGCGCATCGCGCGCACGTCGGCCTCGGAGTAAAGGAAGACGCTGATCTCGAAATTCACGAACAGGCTGCGCAGGTCGAAGTTGGCGGAGCCGAGGACTCCGATGCGGTCATCGGTGATGATGGCCTTGGAGTGCATCATGCGTCCGGAGTGAAGCAGCACACGCGCGCCGGCCCTGAGCAACTGCCGCACATAATGGCGGCGGGCGTAGTCGGTGATCGGGTGGTTGGATTTGGCCGGGATGATGAGGGTGACGTCCTTGCCGGCGCGCGCCTTGACAATCAAGGAGCGCAGGAGGACCTCGTCGGGAATGAAGTAGGGCGTGATGATCCAGATGCTGCGCTCGGCCTCCTGGATCATCGAGAGCACGCCCTCGTAGAGCGGGTCGCCTTGCACGTCGGGTCCGCTGGCGACGACTTGAACCGCGCCGTCGCCTTCGATGCGCACGGCTGCGGGATCGAGCTCGCGTTGCAGGGATGCGGGGGACTGGCGGCTGGCAAAGCACCAGTCGGCGAGGAAGACCTCGTTGAGCAAGGCGGCGGCCGGGCCGGTGATGACGGCGCCGAAGTCAGTCCAACGTTTTTTCCAGGGATGGGCCCCCATGTATTCGCGGGCGATGTTGTGTCCGCCGACGAGGGCGGTGTGCTGGTCGAAGACGGCGATTTTGCGGTGGTTGCGCAGATTGGCCGAGCTGCGGCCGGAGAGCGGTATCACCGGCATGAAGCGCACGACCTCTCCGCCGGCCCGGCGGATGGGCTCGACGAATCCGCGGCTGGAAAAGAGGCAGCCGAGGGCGTCGAGCAGGAGGCGGACCTTGACTCCCTCGCGGGCGCGTTTGGCGAGCAGTCGCACCAGGCGACGCCCGGTGTCGTCGCGGCTGAGGATGAACGTGGTGATGTGGATCGAGTGCCTGGCGGAGTTGATGAGGGCCTCCAGTTCGTGGTAGGCCTGTTCGCCGTTGGTGACGAGGCGCACGGTGTTGCCGCCGGCGGGCCGTCCGGCGCCCGAGGAGGCCAGAGTCTGCACGGTAGGGAGGGCGGCGATCTCGGGCGGGACAACCGGCACGCCCGGCAAATCCAGCACGACGGGGCGTTTACGTTGGGAGAGGCGGCGAAGCTTGCGGCCGCCGATGAGCAGAAAGAGAGGCACGCCGACGTAGGGGACGAGCACGATGATAAGCAGCCACGCCAGGGTATTGGCGGGAGGGCGCTTCTCGCCTGCAAGCCTGGCGATGGCAAAAACCGCCAGCAGGAAGCCGCCCACGGTGAGGAAGTGCGGGAGGAGGCTGGTTTCGACGGCGTTGGAGAGCGCGGGATCCATGCGAATACGGCTTGGGCGGCGGGAGGTTGACGAGCCCTTGGCGAGGTCCCGGCCTGGCCGAGGAGGGCTCAAGACTTGGGACCGGCGGAACCAATCGTGGTTTCCTTGCTTAGGCAAGGCGGCCCGACTGCACCCACAACTTTCAAGATAGGCGGCGGCGAGCCCGAGGAGCTACCTGCGAACGGGGATTCCGCGGGTCGCGAGGTAGTCTTTGACCTGGGGAATCGTAAGCGTTCCGAAGTGGAAGAGGCTGGCCGCGAGGACGGCGCTGGCGTGGCCCTCGTTGATGGCGTCGGCAAAGTGGGCCAGTTCGCCGGCGCCGCCGCTGGCGATCACGGGCACGGTCACAGCGTCGCTGACCGCGCGGGTGAGCGGGCAGTCGTAGCCGGTCTTCATGCCGTCGCAGTCCATGCTGGTGAGCAGGATCTCGCCGGCGCCGAGCTCGACGGCGCGGCGGGCCCAGTCCACGGCGTTCAACTCGGTGGGGTTGCGTCCGCCGTGGGTGAAGACGCGCCAGGACCGTCCGTCGGGTTCGCGGCGGGCGTCGATCGCGACCACGATGCACTGGGCGCCGAAGCGATTGGAGGCGTCGGCGACGAGTTGCGGATCCTTGATGGCCGAGGTGTTGAGGGAGACCTTGTCGGCGCCGGCTTTGAGCATCTTTTCGATGTCCTCGAGCGAGCGCAGGCCGCCGCCCACGGTGAGCGGCATGAAGCATTCGCGGGCGGTGCGGGCGACCACGTCGTGCATGATGCCGCGGCCGTCGCTGGAGGCGGTGATGTCGAGGAACACGAGTTCATCGGCACCCTGGGCGTCGTAGGCCTTGGCCGATTCGACCGGGTCGCCGGCGTCGCGCAGTTCCTGGAACTTGATGCCCTTGACCACGCGACCGGCGTGGACGTCGAGGCAGGGGATGACGCGTCGGGAGAGCATAAAAAAAAGAGCCGCGGCACCCGGGTGCGAGCGGCTCGTGACGGGTTATTCCGTGTGGGCGATGTCGGGCTCGAAGTTGACCACCAGGCGGTAGCTCTGGCCCGGGCGCATGACCAGCGGGTGGTCGCGCACGAGGTGCTGGAGGTAGTGGATCTTGCCGTAGTTGGTGCGGTAGGTGGGGTCGTTGCTGACGACCTCGGTCTCCTGCCAGACGCCCTGGAAGTCGTCTTTTTGCACGGTGCAGCGATGGCCTTCGGCCCCGAGCGCGATGGCGCTGCTGACGTGGTATTTCGAGTGGGGGGCGGCGATGGCGAGGACGTAGCGGAACTTGGTCAGCTCGACCTGCTGCTTCACGGTGTAGGTGAACTCGGCGTTGATCTTGGAACCCGTAAAGTTCCACTGGACCTTCACGGTGCCGAGATTTTTGAGAATCTCCTCCTTGGTGTTGATGAGCTCGGGCTGGTCGTAGCGGAAGTAGAAGCTGTTCTTGAGTCCGAGACCGGTGACGCAGTTCTTGCCGTAGAAGGCGGGCAGGGTGACTTGCTCGACGCCGCCGACGTTGAAGGTGAGCTCGGGGAGCATCACCGGCACGTAGACGTTGTTGGGCCAGTCGAATACGCCCGGGCAGTGCGGGAAGGGCAGGGAGTCGCTGGTGAGGCTGGTACCCGAGCTGATGAGGGGGATCTGGGCGTGCAGGCCGCTCTCGGCGTCGCGGTAGAGGAAGAGGCCCTGCTCCTTGCGGTTGGACTTGTCGAAGATAACGAAGCGGCCGACGGTGCGCGGACCCTCGATCTTGGGGCCGCCGATGGGAACCTGGACGGTCTTGGCGAGGCGGGCCCACTGGCAAAGGTAGCGGGCGGCATCGAAGTTGGCCATGCGGGTCGTGTGGTGACCGTAGGCGGTGCGTTCCTCGTCGCGGAGATCAAGGAAACCGTGCTCTTGGTCCAGGTAAGTCTGGTAGAAAAACACGAAGAGCCGGCGGAGCAGGTCGAAGTATTTGGGCTTCTGTTCTTCGAGGATCCAACCATCGCGCAGGCCCTGGAGCACGAGGCTGATGCAGTGCATCTGGCCGTAGGCGCCGGCGGCGCGGCCGAAGGCCCAGCCGAGACCGTCCTGGCGGACGAGGTCGGGCATGATCTTCAGGTATTTCTCGGCGTAGGTGCGGAGGGTGGGGAGCTTGCGGTCGCGCACGCCTGAGTTGGCGTGGAGCTGGAGGGCGGAGCGGGTGAAGACGAAGGTCATCACGCCGTAGAGATTAAAGTTGCCGCCGAGGCCCTGGGTGGAGTCGTCGAAGAAGCCGGTGGAGCTGGTCTGGTTGATGCGATCCACCATGCGCTCGATGAGGCGGGAGGTCTCGTCCTTCTTGGAGAGGCCGAAGGAGTAACGGGCGACGGCCTTGGCGATGTTAAACGCCTGCCAGTGGTTGTCGTGGTCGCTGCGGTGGAGGAGCTGCTTGTCGATGCGGACCTGGGTCTCCTCGGCGAGGCGTTCCCAGACTGGGTTGCGCTCTTTGGAAGGGCCGAAGCAGAGGAGGCCGAGCGCGGCGTAGGCCAGACCGTTTTCGGTGGCGGGCTCGGTGAACATCTGGGCGGTCACGCAGCGGGCCGTCAGATCAACGAGGTCGTAGCCTTTGAGCGAGGTCTCGCCGGTGGTGCGGTAGTATTCGCCAAGGGTGTAGGCGACATGGCCGGGTTCGTCGGCACGGGGCTCCTCGCCGGGAGCCGGCAGGATGCTGCCATCGGGTTGGATGGAATCCAAGTTGTGGCCGAGAATCGATCGGGCCATGTCGAGACACTGCTCGGAAAAACTATGCATGCGTAAAGGTGGTTCTGCCAAAGCCGCCGGGCGCATCGGGCGAACGGCGGAAGGGTAAGTTTGTTCCGGTTTTCGAGGGGTGGAGCAAGAGGGAAGTTGGCGTTTTTTTCATTCGCCTTCGGATACGTTGTTTTCCACCTCTGTTTATGCGCGCGCTTGTTATCGGTAATATGACCACCAGGCGACTCCCACGATGAGCGCGAGAAGGCCGAGGGTGCCGAAAAAAATCAGCAGGCAACCCAGGCGTATGCTCCGGGGGTTCTGACGTTCTGAGGCGGCGTAACGCTCGAGAAGCGCATCGGCGTCTCCGTCGGTGGGAGTCGTGGCAGATTCCGGGTTGAGTCCGGGCCTGGCCGGCGGTGTGTGGATTGTCGGCAATGTCGCGGCGTTGGATCCCGGCGGTTTTTCACGGGCGATCTCGCCCTCGATCCACGCGAGGTGCTCGCGGAGTAGGGCTTGCTGGCGCTGCAGTTGGCGAAGGCGTTCGCTCATGTTGGAGAAGCATG
>CAIRBK010000003.1 GCA_903876795.1 uncultured Verrucomicrobiota bacterium | reverse complement strand
TCCCCCGCCGGCCCTTGGACCGACATCGCCCGCAGCACCGGCGGCAACGCCTTCACCGCCTTGGTGACCGGCACCGGCATCACCGAAACCGGCACCGGCGACGCCCGCCAAGTCACCGTCAACGACCCCATCTCCGGCCCCTGCCGTTTTATTCGACTCAAGGTCGATTCCACACCCTGAACTCGAACACCTCTCCGAAGGCGGCGTCCTTCACCTTGGAACCCAGTTCACCGAAATGCTCTACCAAAACGAAACCGCTCTCCCCCGCGTCTTCTACCTCCTGCGCATCACCCGCCCCTGAAGTGATCGCTGCTCCAGTTGCACTCTTCAATTCCTCTTTCCCTATGCACGGCGACCCTCTCAAACCCTTTGCTCATTTGTTCCGGCTAAAGCTGCAGACCCTTTCCTCGGCGATACTCGCCGTCTGGCTCATCCTTTTCCTTACAAACCACGCCAACGCCGGCGGCGGGCCGACCGGGGTGGTCGTCGTTTACAACCCCACTGACCCGAGTGCCGTCACGATGGCCAACCACTACCAGCGCGTGCGCGGGATTCCGGAGCGGAACATGATTCCTTACACCTTCCCTTCGAACAGCACTTCGAACTTTCCATCGCGCACCTCGGCCTGGGATTTTATCTACCAATTCCGCACGGAGCTGGCCAATCGCGGGCTGGAGGAACAATTGCAGGCGGTCGCCCTCCTCGGCGTGGTGCCGAAACTCGGCGGGCAAAACTCCATTGTCGCGTTCGGCAGCGGTGCGGGTGTCTCATTCCCGGCCTTGATTTACATGTCTCCGGGACACAGTCAGGCGAGTTTTCCCACCGCCGTCGGCAGTGTTTATGGAGGTGAGAAAAACCTGGCGTATCCCGACGATGCGGAGTTTTACGGGCCGGCCCCGGCCGGCACATGGGCCCTGGCGGCGGCCACCGACTTCACCGGCCGGAAGTATCTCCCGTGCAGCCTGCTCGGCTACACGGGCCGGAGTGGCCTGGCGATGAGCGAGTGGTTTGACGTGATGAACCGGGCGAAAGCACGCGACGGGACGAAACCGGACGGCACCATTTACTGGCCGCTCAACAACGACGTGCGGACTACCTTGCGGCAGAACCAGATCGGCGTGGTCGGCCCGGTCTGGAACCAACGTGGAATCCGCTATCAGGTCACCGGAACCTCGGACAACGACCGTTGGGTGCAGAACCGGCCCGATGTGGTCGGGGGCATCGTGGGCCAGCGCAACGCGACGACTCCGGCGGGCATTCGCGGAGGCAACGTGTTCCGCGGCGGCTGGATCGACAATCTCACCAGCATCGGCGGCTACATCGATTTTTTCGTGTGCCAGGACACCCAGATGAGTCTGGCGAAGTGGCTTCGCGCAGGGGCCGACGGCGCGTCGGGTTCAGCCTATGAACCGGGAGCCATTGATAACAAATTCCCCCACGCCCACATCCAGACTCATTTCCGCGCAGGAGCTTCCCTGGCCGAGGCGTATTGGCAATCGATCCAGTATCCGGCCGAGATTTTTCCCATGGGAGATCCGTTGCTGCAACCCTGGGCGAGTTTTCCGAACGTGACGATCTCCGCGCCGGCCAACAACGCGGCGGTTTCGGGAACGATTTCCATCGCCGCCACCGCGGCGGCCACGGGTGGGAAGACGCTGGAGAACAATCTCGATCTGTTTGTGGACGGCCGCCGGGTGAACATCGGCGCGCACGGTGAGACCATCGCGGCCACGCGCACGGCGGGCGGCTTCTCGCTGGACACGACGACACTCTCCGATGGCTGGCACGATCTGCGCGTGATCGCCTACAACAACGACAGCGTGCGCACGCAGGCCGAGGCCAAGGTCGCCGTCACGGTGAACAACGCCGGCCAGTCGATCGCGCTCACCGGTCCGTCCACGGTGAACCCGGCGGGAACGGCGAGCTTCACGGCGAACCTCGCCGGCCTCTCCGGACTCACCGCGCTGACGCTCCAGTCGAACGGCCGCACGCTCGCGAGCTTCCCCACGGGCGGTGGCACGGTGAACGTGACGCTCAACAACATCGCTTCGTTCGCGCCGTTCAGCGGCGACTGGACGCTCTATGCCGTTGGCACCCTGACGAACGGCAAACAAGTCAGCAGCCCGCCGCTGACGGTCACGCCAGACTGGCAGTTACTTCCCGCCACCGCGAGCCCGTCACTCGGCGCAGCTTCGGCGGATGTGAAATACTTCGCCGATACGGTGACCGCCGGTTTCAATTGGGACACGACCGCCCCCACTGCGACCGGGAGGATCACTGGCGACACGAATACCGGCATCTCCCTCGCCGTGGACGCGGTGGCGAACGACTCCAGCACCGCAACCGATCAAATGACGATCGGCGGCACCCCTTACACGCTGACGTATGCGAACAAGCCGGGCTTCCAGGTGGACTTCTGGTTTTACGCCCCGGAAAACGGCACTTACGAGTTCGCACACGATTTCTCCGAACGCGTATTCTTCCCCACGAGCCGGTCGGAAAAGCGCGAGTTTTATATCGATGATCAGCTTGTGACCGAGCGGGAATTCCTCATCGAGCCGCGCCGCCTTGCGGCCGGCTGGCACAAGGTGCGGGCGCGCTTTGCGGTCAACAGCGGCTCAACCTTTAACTCCTCCGCCGTCCAGCAAACCGCCGGCTGGGCTTCGTGGAAGGCGCGGGTGCGCGGCGTGACGAATGTGGACTATGGCATCATCATGCCCGCGATGGCGGCAAGCTTCGGCAACGGCGTCGCGGCGGACGTGCCGACGATCAGCTCCGTCTCAGGAAACACGACGAACGTGACGGTCACCACGCGGCAACTCACCGCCACCGCCAGCATCGCTAGCGGGACCCTCACCTATTACTGGGCGCGCCTATCCGGCGGCACTCATGCCGGGGTGCACACCGGTCCGTCGATCAATACGACTCACTATGAACCTCTCGTCATCGCCTTCTCCGCGAACGGCACCACCACGGCCAACGCCCCCACGCTCACCTTCAACGAACCCGGCAGCTACGTCGTCGGCCTGCGCGTCGCCGGTCCGAATGGCAGCGCGTTCCAAGCGATTCCTATCACCGTCGCCGCCACCGCCAGTTCGACTCTCTATGTGGGATCCGCGGGCACAACGGGTTCCAACTTCGTTACCGCCGGCATGCCCTTTGAAGTCGTCGCCTGCTCGAGAAGCCAGTTCGGCCAGCGCATCCCCGTCACGGGCACCAATCCCAGCCTGCCAACCGTTCAATGGACCTCGAATGATCCCACGGGCAGCTTCACCCTCGTCTCCACGGATGGCGAGATCGCCCGCTTCCGCTCCCTCACGACGAACACGGGCACCCCCACGTTCACCCTCACCGCCACCGGAGTGAATGGCCGCAGCGGCAGCGGCACGATCACGGTGGGCGTGTTGTCAAACAGCGCGCCGACGAAGTCCGCCGCGTTCCTTTACAGCATTGCGCAGGATGCCGGCACCGGTCTGCTGGAATTCACCGCAGCCGTCACCGACGCGGAAACCACCGCCTTCGGCGGAAACCCTTCACCCCAAAGCAGCCTTCAGCCGCTCGACTATCAATGGAGTGTCATCGCCACCCCGCCGGGGCAGACGCTCACCCTTGGTCCGGGCGGGGCATCCTTGATCACCGCTGCGGCCTCCGGTCCCGGGACCTACACCGTGAAACTCGATATCGTCGATGCGAACGGCGTCACGCTCACGGAGACCCGCACCTTCACGGTCGGCGCGAATGGTGCCGCCAGTTTCCTGGTCAATCTCACCCCCACGCCCGAAAAGACGGTTCCCGTCGGCGATATGGTCTCTCACTCATACGTCTTCAGCGGCGATCCGGGCGACCGCACCTATCAGTGGCAAACGAGTTCCGATGGTGGCAGCTCATGGCAGAACCTCGCGGGCACCGTCGTGACCTCCGGCGGTGCGACCACGGCGGCATTGATCTACGGCCCCGTGTCTGCCGCGGACAACGGTCGCCGGTTCCGCCTGCAGGTCATCGACTCCGCGGGCACGGCGAGCAGTGCTCCCGGCACTCTGAGCGTCACCAATCCTGCCGGCGGAGTGATCCAGATCGGCCAGACTCTGGGCGGCGTCTTTGAGACCGACGTGAATGAAAACATTGGCAACGTGACTTTTACCGTCCGCCGCATGGGGCAAACCACCGGTGCTGTTTCCGTGCGTTGGGATCTCGTTCAGGAAGCTGCCACGCAGGGAGCGGATTATCTGGGCAACGGCGGTGGCTCCACCTACACCGGCACCCTCTCCTGGGCCGCTGGGAATGCGGCGGATAAAGTCCTGACCATCCCGATCACAAACGACTCCACCATCGAGACAAGGGAGCGCTTTTATCTCTATCTTTACAACGCGTCCGGCGCGACGCTTGGCGGCGGCTTCCTGTTTTATTACGGGATCGTGGACGATGACGGTCCGGGCTCCGCGTCGTTCGTGGGCGCCACCTCCACGGTAAAAGAATCCGACGGCCTGGTGCCGCTCACGGTCCGGCGGGCGGCACCTTATGTCGGCACACTCACCATCGGCTACGCGACCGTCCACGGTAGCGCCATCTCGCCGCTGGATTTCAGCGCCACGAGCGGCACGCTCAGTTGGGCGAATGGTGAGACGGCGGACAAGACCATCGCCATTCCCATCGCCAGCGACAGCTCCATCGAGGGCGACGAAACATTCACCGTCGCGCTCTCCGCGAACAACGCCCAGTGGCTCGGCGGCACGAAATCGGCAACCGTCACGATCAAGGACGCACCCTTCCAGCAATGGCAGCGGACCTGGTGGCCAGACTCGTTGCCTCCCGTCACCCGTTATGCCGATTTTCAAAGCGCCACCCGTGGAATGAATCCGTGGCTCTTCTTCCGCTGTTCGGAGACGAGCGGCACCTCATTCGCGGGCATCGATGCCGCAGGCGCCACGATCATCACGGCGCCGCTGGCCAATACCAGCACCGGCAGCTCGACGCTGAATATCGCCGGTCCGCGTCCGGCCGCATGGCCCGGCCTCGAATCCACCAACACCGCCGTCACATTTACCGCCAGCGGCAGCACCGGCACGCCCGCCGCATACACCGCCGGAGCGTCCGCCAACGCCGGCACGGCGGCCAACCTGGCCCCGCGACTCGGCCTCGTGCCGCTGGCAACGACGATCCCTTGGGCTGCTCCGCTGGATTATGGAAGTCTGGCGAAAGTGTCTCCCACCAATGTCTGGGATGGCACGGCCACGACGGAGTCCGACCCCACCAAACTGCGCGTCGGCATGACCATCTCCAGTCCGGATTTCCCCTTTGGCACACAGATCACCGCCATCGATAGCGAAGGAAAAGTCACGCTCTCCACGTTCACCAAATTCCCGGTCACCACCACCGGCATCACCGCCACATCCTGTCCTGGCGTCACCGTCAGCGCCTTTGTGAAAACCTCCGATACGAGCCGGGTGATGGCCATCCTCGGCGGTCAGAATTCCACGACCGTCAACCTCACCAACTGCACCACCAACGCCACCACCACCGTCACCTGCGCGAGCACCACCGGCCTCGTCACCGGCATGTTGATCACCGGCACCAACATCGCGACCGATACCCGCATCGACTCGGTCACCAATGCCACCACCTTCACCATCACGGCGGCAGCCACCGGCAGTAGCACCGGACTCACCCTCACCGCGACCGACAACACAACCCTGCAAGTCACGCTGAACCGAAGCTTCACCAACACCACGGGCCTCACCGCCGATCATCTCCGCCTTTTCCTGCGCGGCGCCGCAGGCAAGACCCTCGACTACTCCGTTCCGCTCAGCGGCCTGCCCTCCGGAAAAGCCACCGACGGCCAATGGCACCACATTGCCATCACCATCCCGCCGTTCATCACACCCGCGAGCGGACCGAACAATGACGCCAACCAGCGCCCCCGTTTCTTCTTCGACGGGCAGGAGGCCAACGCCCTGCTCGTCCGTGGAACGGAAAACCTGAGTGGTATCGATTTTTTCATCAATTTTGTGAACGGACTGCGCATCGGTGCCGCCGGCACCACCACGCCGAGCACCTTCTTCAACGGATCGCTCGATGAAATCGCCATCTTCCCGCGCGTGCTCACTCCGTCCGAGATCTCGACCATCGCCACGGCCCAACCCGCGTCGCCTTTGCCCGCACAATTCGCCGACAGCGCCGCGCCCGCTGGCGACGGCATGCCCAACCTCCTCAAATACGCCCTCGGCCTCAACCCGCTGTCCTTCACCTCCGCCAAACCGCTGTCGTTTACCATGAACGCCGGCAACGCCGAGTTCAGCTTCACCCGTCGCCGCGACGCCACCGACATCACCTACCGCGTCGAACGCAGCCTTAACCTCTCCTCCTGGAGCGAAGTCTGGACCAGCCAGGGCGACCCCTACCCCGACGCCAACGTCCCCCAGCTCACCGAGATGCTCTACCAAAACGAAGCCGGCGTCCCCCGCGTCTTCTACCGCCTCCGCGTCACCCGCCCTTAGCGCATTTCCGATAAAGTCATAACCCTGCATCGGCAAATGATCACGGCTACAGATTTATTTGAAGTGCCCAAAACGGGCACTTGCATAGATCCCTGCCTATGATGAATTTTTTCTTTACTCTTAATCATGGATTAACGATTTTAATTACGAGTTGTGGTTAACTGGCGTATGTTTATCTCCGCCAGATCTTTTTACCTCATGGCTCAAACCCCTTGCTGTGCCCCGTTACCTCTCATGAAAAAAAACCTCAAACCCCTGCTTAAAGCCCTGTCCTCCCTGCCCCTGATTGGAGTAGTTCTTCCATTTGGAACCATCGGGCTACAAAATACTTATGCCCAGACCACCTATTACTGGGAACCGGATGCCACTCCGAATGACGGCACACTCAACGGTGGAGCCGGAGCGTGGAACGGGACCAACGTCTTTTTCACCACCAGCAGCACCGATTCCGGCACGGCCATCGCCTGGCCCTTAGCCTCAACCGGCACCCGAAACACCGTGGTTTTCGGCGGCGCCACTGGCGGCGCAGTTACCCTTTCTACCGTAGGTAGTTCGACCCCCGACGGCGGCACGAGCGCCTCCTCCGATTATTGGGTCAACAACCTCAATTTCGCCACCAGCGGCTACACGCTCACGGGCGGCACCGTGCGTTTCGTGAATAACGGCACGACCCCTGGCGGCATCACGGTGAATAGTGGGGTCACGGCCAGCATAAGCTCCGGAATCAACGTCGGCACTTCGGCGGGGGTGACCGTGGGCACCGGTGACAAGCAGCTCACCGACCGTTGGCGTATCACCGGAGGCGGCACGCTTAGTATAGGTTTCACAGGAGCGAATAACGGCAACGCATTCATCGATGGTAACACCACGGTCATTAAAACCGGCTCCGGTTCCATCGGTGGTAATGGCACCATGACTCTCTTCAACGGCACCCTGCGCCTCGACAGCACGGCTACGCGAGGCTTGGGCAATGGCGCACTTTCGCTGAGTTCTGATCTTTGGGTGGGTGTGACGAATAGCACCCTTGCCTCGCCCACAGTCACCGTCGCAAGTGTTCCCCAGTATTTGGTCGTAGGCTCCACCCTACTTGGGCAAACCGTCACGGCCATCTCCGGCAATACGATTACGCTGGCGGGCAATGCAAACGCCGCGATCACCTCCACCGGCGGCTCCGCCACGATCTTTACCCCGGCCCCCGCCGACGTGCCCGCCAACCGGACCTTCGATCTGAACGGACGATCCGTGGACAACTCCGTTCTGTTGAACGGCAGCTCCGTCTCTGCCACGCTCTCCTCCCTCGGTGGTAACATTAACATCACCAATAGCACCTCCACCGGTACGGCCACCTTGGCCATGTCCTTGGTCAACGCCGCCACCCCATCGTCTCTCTACACCGGGGTGATTTCCAACGGCACGGGTAAGATCAACCTCGCTACCACCGGCAGTATATCACAAGGCGCCGGCTTCAACTCCACGACCACGTATTTCACTCAGGTTCTCGCCGGGGCCAACACCTACACCGGTTTTACCTCTTTGGGTCGCGGCACCATCAACCTGGATTTTAACAATAGTGCGGCCCCCGTCAGCAACATCCTTTACAACACTGGCTTCGGTGCCACCCCGACCGGGGATGACGGCAAGCTGATCATTGATCGCCCCTTGGTCACCATCCTTAACTCCCCCAATTCGGCCATTGGTTCTTTGGCGAATCTGACCATCACCGGTAAGAACAATGCCGCAAGCAGCCAGCAGTTCAACGGCCTCAAACTTACCGGAGGCGGTGCGGCCAATATCTTACTTAATCCTACCGGCACCGGCACAGTCACCCTCGACCTAGGCTCCACCTTGGAACGCGAGGCTGGCAGCGTGATCAACTTCGGCACCACCAATGCGCAGACCGCACTCTCGGCCAATGCCACCATCACCGCCGGATTCGGCACCGCCAATACCGTGCTCAAGGATGCCAATGGCGTCGCCTTCGCCGTGATCGGTGGCCGCGATTGGGCCGCCAAGAACGCCGCCAACACCGGTGTCGTCGCCGCGACCTATACCAATTCCACCCCCTCCGGTTTTACTCCCGGTGCCGACATTACCACAGGGACGACGGGCGTTGCCTCTGACGTCCGCCTGGGCGCAAACACCACCATCAGCACCCTGCGCTATGGGAACACCACCACCCGCTCCGGTATCAACCTTGGCGGCAACACCCTCACCACCGGCGGTATCCTCACCACGCGAGATCTGACTACGGATGGAAACTTCATCACCGGCGGCACCATCACCAGCCCCGGCGTCTCCGGTTCGGACATCGTGCTCTTCTCGAATGCGCAAGTTCCCTTCGTGGTGGGCGCGGTTTTGGCGAATGGCACCGCCGCCACCGGCTTCACCAAGGGTGGCAGCGGCACCGTGTTCTCCACGGCCAACAACACCTACACCGGTGCTCTTACCGTGCAAGAAGGCGGCCTGATCTTGACTGGCACCAACACCGCCTCCGCCATCAATATCAATGGTAGCCAGACCAATCTCACCGGCGCATTCTTGCCCACTGTTACAGCCACCACGGGTTCATATCTCCAGCTCGGCAATGCCAACGCCCTTGGCTCTCTCGGCAGCGCCGATATCAATATCGGCGCCGCAGGCCTCCTCGCCATCAAGCGCAGCGATAACCTCACGCTGAACAACAACATCAAGGGCGCGGGTGGCCTCACCCAGGGTTGGAGCGGCACCACCACGCTCGTTTCTGCCGCATCCCCGAAATACACTTACCTCGGCGATACGACCGTAACCGCCGGCACGCTTCAGCTCGATTACACCGCCGCCAACAACTCCATCTTGCCCGACAGTTCCAGAGTTGTCCTCGGCGGCGGCACGCTGGAATCGACCTCCACTGTTGCGCGTAGCCACAACGAAGTGGTTCGTGAATTGAATCTGCTCAGCGGTGCGTCCACCATCTCCCGCACCGGCAGCATGACCGGCGTTTTACAGCTCGCCGCCATCACCAGTCAGACCGTTGCTGGTTCCACCCTGAATTTAACCACCGCCGGCATCGCCAGCACGTCCGCAACCAACACGAACGGCATTCTCGGTTCCAATGCCCGCTTCACCGTGGGAGGAGCGGATTGGGCGCAAACGGGAACCAGCGGCACCAACCCGATCACCGCCTACACCGCCTACACCGGCCTCTCTTTGACTGCCGGCACCGACACCGTTAATTCCCTGCAAGCCCTGACCGGCACGACTGCCTTCGCGGGCAGCCGCACCACCAACACCCTAAAGCTCACCAACGCCAGCGGTGCCAGCCAGACGCTCGATATCGGGACGGGCAACACCCTGACCCTCACCGCCGGCGGCTTGCTCACTACCGGCGCGAACGCCGTGGTGATCAACAACGGCACCCTGCGCAGCAACAACAACACCACAGCTGTCTCAGATCTCATCATCCACCAATACAATACGGGTGGCCTGACCATCAACTCGGTCATCGCCAACGGCACCGGTGCCAGCACGTTCACCAAGAGCGGCAACGGCGATTTGGTTCTGGGCGGAACCAACACCTACACCGGACAGACCTTCCTCAACGGCGGCGTGACCAGCATCAGCAGCAACGCCAACCTCGGTGACCAATCTACAGGTGCAGCGATCAACCTGAACAACGCCACTCTCAAGGCCACGGCGAATGTCATCCTCTCCAACGGTTCCGTGGGCACCAACAACCGCGGTATTGTTCTCAACGGAATCGGTGGCACGATTGATGTCGATCCCACCTTCACCCTTACTGTCGGTGGTGCCTTCAGCGGCTCCGGTGGTTTGACCAAGATCGGCTCGGGTACCTTGGATGTTCGCTCTGTAGTCAACATCTCCGCCCCCATCGTGGTCAACGGCGGCACCTTGCTCTTCGGTGCGGCCACTTCGCCGTCCAGAGCGGATCTTACGGTGGGTTCCAGTGGCACTGTTAATATTTCAGGAAACGGTGTTTTCGTCGGCTCCTTGTCCGGCTCGGGTATCGTTACCAACACGGGAGCGAATGCTAATTTCAGCGTGGGTGGCCTGAGCAATGATACGACCTATTCCGGTCAACTCACCGGTGCGCTCAATTTCCAAAAACTGGGCGGCGGCACCACGACCCTCACGGGCGCCGGCAACAACTACACCGGCACGACCATCGTTGGTCAGGGCACCTTGGCGGTCTCCGGCTCCGGTGCTCTCCCCACCGGCACCGCCGTCGATATTCAAGGGGCCACCGGCACCTTGAACATCAGCGGGCTCACCGCCTCCAGCCTGACCATCGGTTCCCTCACCAGCATCGCCAATTCCTCGGTGGTTCTGGGTTCTAAAAACCTGATTGTGGGCAACGCGAGCAGCACCGCCGCCGCAGGTATCATCAGTGGCGAGGGTGGCAGCCTGACCAAAAACGGATTGGGCACCCTCACCCTCAGTGGTGCCAACACATTCACCGGGGGTGTCTTGGTAAACAACGGCACCTTGGCCACCAGTACCACCGGTACCTTCGGCTCGGGTGATGTCACCGTGGCCGATGGTGCGAGGTTGACCTTCGGTAATAACTCCTCGCTCTTCGATACCGGTACCCTCTTCTTTGACAAGGATAGTGCTTCCAGCATCATCTCCCTGAGCTTCTCCGGTGCGGAAACGTTCTCGAAGATTCAAGATACGGTATCCTCCACCTTCTTGGATTCCGGCACCTATACGGCTGACGACCTGAATACCTTTTTCAGCACATCGGTGTTCACTGGGGCAGGTAGCATAACGTTGTCGGCCATACCCGAGCCTGGCGCTTCGGCCGCGATCGCGGGTCTGGGTATTCTGGGCTTCGCCGCCCTCCGCCGCCGGCGCCGCGCGTAAACCAAATAGGATAGCTATACTACAAAGGGCTCACGGTGATCTTTACCGTGAGCCCTTTTTGTTTAAAGCGAAGCGTTTATAAGCACTTGGTTTTGTCTGCGCGAGGGTCTGTTTTTGAGATAACCCCGTGTAGCAGCGTCCGTCCCCGGACGCTCTCCCTCAACCCAAACGCCCGGGGACGGGCGTGGCCACACACCCAATCGTCGCCCCGTCTCCAAGTAGGAGCATGCTTGCAGGCGATGGTTCGGCTCCACCTGCGGACCATCGCCCGAGGGCGAAGCCACCTGCACCGGCTTGGCGCAGATCAAACGGGATTATAGCCGTTTTCTCTTTTGGGCCGCGAGCCTGAGCGAGCGGGGTTCGTCCACTCGCTCACGCTCGCGGCCACGGTGGGTTGAGAACTTTTCCGGCACGTCTCCGTCGGGGTGTGTTTATGAAATGATACCAATGGTTGCGTGACTTATGACTATCCGAACGAAACAGCTCCGCCGTTCCGCTGCGGATTTCCAGCGTGGCGGAATCGCGGAGCGATTTCGGTTTGAAGATCGTTTAGGCTTAAACCATCCAGCCATTTTTCAGAAACACACCCGAGCGCCAGGAAAAATCCGGCTCGACACCTCTCTCGTTTCCCGCCCATGAGGCCGGCGATCTCCACGGTTTTGTCCAAGAGAAATCCGCCACTCGTGTAAACCCCGACACCGGCGTAAACGGGATTGATTTATCCCGAACCGCGCACTTGTTTGATGCTTTAGTTTCCCCATTCATTCCCCGGGCTGTTTTGCCCTGATCGATTTGCTCTCCCCAACCCGCATACCCATGCCACTGCCCTCCTCCCGGCGCTCCACCGTTACCCGCACGGCCGCTATCACCCGCCGCCCCGCCGACGCTCGCGGCTTTGCCCTGCTGATCACCATCACGCTGCTGGCCTTTCTTGTCCTGCTGCTGGTGAGCCTCGCCTCGCTCACCCGCGTGGAAACCCAGGTCGCCAGCAACACCCAGCAACTGGCCACCGCCCGCCAAAACGCACTGCTCGCCCTGAATGTCGCCCTCGGCCAGCTCCAGCAAGCCGCCGGCCCCGACCAGCGAGTCACCGCCACCGCCGACTTGCTGCCGGCTACCCACCCCTCCAAAAAAAACTGGACCGGCGTCTGGAATACCTCCAACCCCGCCAACAACCCTTCCGGCCTCACGCCCGGCACCCTGCCCGCCCCCACGTGGCTCGTTTCCGGCACCACGCCCTCCAATGCCGGTGCCGCGCCCACCTTGGCCGCCGGTATAGATAGCGACGGCAGCCACGTGCGCCTCGTCGGCCCCGCCACCACCAAGACCGCCGCCGCCGGCAACGAGATCATCGTGCGTTTGCAGGACATCAACGCGCCCGCCGGTGCCGTCCCCGGTCTGGATTCGACGGCTACGCCCGTGGTCGCCCGCATCGGCTACTGGGTGGGCGACGAAGGCGTGAAAGCCCGCATCGACCTCGATGATCCCAAGACGGCCCGTACCGCCACCACGACGGGCAGCCCTGCCCTCCCGGCCAACCCCTCCACCGACACCGAAAAACGCCAGAGCCTCATGGTCGCCGGCCGCACCGGCGGCGAACTTCTCGCCACGGCCACCACCCCGGCCCCCGCCCCGCTCCCCAGCGCCGCCTACCTCGGCGATTCCTCGGGCGCTTATGAATACACCGGCCCATCCTCCGCCTCCTCCGCCAACTTCCGCCGCGACCTCGCCAAGCTCACCAGCCTCCAGCAAGCCTCGCTGCTTGGCACCGACTTCACGCCCGACTTCCTCAAGCGCCGTTTCCACGACATCACCGTTCACAGCCAGGGCGTGTTGGCCGATGTCGCCAACGGCGGCCTCAAAAAAGACCTCACCGCCGGCCTGCAGGGCTCGGCCCCCTACCCAGCCGGCCTGTCCGATACCGACACACTCTTTAAACTCAGCAGCCCCGCAGGCGCAGAGCTCGGCGTAAACACCCCCACAAACGTCCTGCAGACCACTGGTAATCCCGCCACCGCCACCCTCCCGGTTGTCGCGTCCGGCATCGTTCCCTCCCAGTTTCCCACCTGGGGTACCCTGCGCTCCTATGTGCAACTGCAAAACAGCCTCTCCGGCGCGGCACCAAGCATCGCCCCCCGCTCCCAGACTGATACCAGGATGGGTCTCTCTCCGGTCATCGCTTATTACCACATCTGGTATCGCGTCGCCCGGCAGCCCAATGGCAGTGTGCGTATCCTCTATTTCCCAGCGGTCGCGCTTTGGAATCCCTACGACGTGCCCATCAGCGGCCAGAGGTATGCCATGAAAGTTAGCTGGTCGATGCCCGACTACACCAATCAAAATGGCAGTCCTCCTCTCTTCCCCACCACCAGCCAGCTGAGCCCAGCCGACCCCGGTTATAATCTTTACCGCTGGCCCAAGGTGCTGGTGGAGTATGGTCCTCCAGCGGGCCCCGCCACCAAGGCCTTTGTGCGCGGTGGCACCTTTCACGGGGATCCTTTGATTATAACTGATTCAACAGCTTACTCCAAAGGCGCCACCTCCAAAGGCTTTGTTCTCGACGGCCGATCGATGGATATCCCTCCCGGTAAGAGCCTCCTGTTTACCCCCAGTTCTACCCGGCGATATGATACCGCGATGCCCACCGATCTGGTGCTTACCCCACAGTTCCGTGCAAATTTCTGGTGGGAGCAGGTCGCCGAACCCACCGCCAGCTTGACTAGCAGCTTACCAGCTTTACTGCCCGCGACCGACACCGACATCAAGCGCATCGTCTTCCTGCCTCGTAACACCGGTGAGTTGACATTGGTCCTTCACGATTATCCCAACAGCGCAGCCTTTACCAGCGCCACGTCCAGAGATGGCGGCACGCCTACGGGCAATTTGCTAATGGGTATTTATCGCCGCAACATCTGGTTTGGCGGTCCGCAAGCCGGCGTCAACAAAAACCCTTCCGTTCCCAGCCCCACGGACCCTGCTACTATCGCGCGTGACGTCCCGATGACCGTGGCACTCGGCACTGCCGGCGACACGATCCATACATTAGTGGCCGCCTTTCTTGCCGCCAACACCACTGAAATACCGCCGACTCCACCTTCTTCCTATATCGATATTTACCCGAAAATCGCCGGTGGCTTTATCGCCCTCAAAATGGGCCAGCAGACCTCCTCAAGCCCCGGTGGTGACAACCGTAGTGGCACCCGCTGGCTGGCCCAATACAACCCCACCGCGCTTTTTCTCTCCCGCACCGCCGTCGAAAACCAAGCGAGTACCACACCAGGCTACGACAATCCCAATTATCAAAAAAATTCCGCAACCACTTGGGGCGCGGGGGGCGGCACTTTCAACCTGACCACCGATGCCAGCGGGTTCATGCCGATCGGTTACGACCAGTTTGCGACCTCTTTCACCCGCCTGGTGCTCAAGCACCTGCCGCGTCGCGAAACCGGAGTCTTGTCCGTCGGCGCCCTGCAACACGCCAATCTGGCACCATTCAACGGCGTTGGCACCACCTACGCCTCTGGCAACCCTCCTGGCTACGCCGCAGGAGCCACGCCCACCTACGCCATCGGCAATTCCTTTTCCGACCCTCGGGTGGAGCAAAGCCTTCCGGGTGGTTTTGCCCATGATTGGGTTCCGGGTGCCTGGGCCACGCTGTCTGTAACCAGCACCAACACGCGCCGTTTTCATTTCGACCTGAGCCTCTGGGCCAACCGTGTGCTGTGGGACCGCTACTACTTCTCGACCGTGCCGCCCGCCGATCCGATCCCCGTGAAAACCGGCGGCGTGCTCGACCTGCCCAACCCGCGCCACACTCTCTACGACCCGGCGAATCAGGGCGTCTCCGGCTTATCCACGTCGTTAAAAAACTACGACCAAGCCGCCGCCAACCTGACTGTAAAAGGCGCGTTCAACGTCAACTCCACCTCCCGTGAAGCGTGGCGTGCCGTGCTCGCCGGCACCCGCTTGGCGCCGGTGATCAAGGCCGACGGCTCCACCGACTTCAGTCTGCCCAATCAGCGCACACCCTTTCCCCGCATGCCCTTACCGGTCAACGACAAGTTGAACGGCGCCGTCAGCAACAGCGACTCCAGCAATCCGGGTTTTTACGACGGCTACCGCAGCCTGACTGACCAGCAGATCGACTCGCTGGCGTCACAAATCGTCGCCGAAAACAAGGCCCGCGCGGCCGATGGCGGCTACGGCCCTTATCGCTCTCTGGCCGATTTTGTGAACCGCCGCCCGGCAGCCCCCACCGCCGCCTACCAAAGCGTCGGCGCCATGCAGGCGGCCATCGACGCGGCCGGCCTTAACGACGCCGCCGGCGCTGTCTTGACCGCCGGCACAGGGTCGACCCCTGCAAGTAACACCGCCCAATTCGACGCTTCTTACCCGGGCGATAACCGCCGCCTTCTAAAAAACCAGGTCGTGGGCAAGATCAACGCGGCCGCCCCGGGCTATCTCCTCCAGGGCGACATCTTGCAGGCTCTCGGCCCTGTGCTCTCCGTTCGGTCGGATACTTTCCGTATCCGCGCCTACGGCGAGGTGGTTGACCCGCTCGACAGCACCCAGGTCAAATCCAAAGCCTGGTGCGAGGTGATCGTCCAGCGCACGCCTGACTATGTGGATCAGAGCGATCCCGCCCTGCCCGCCTCCGGTCTCGGCCAAGCTACGCCCCCCGCTGCGGTCAATACCGTCAACCAGACCTTAGGTCGCCGTTTCAAAATCATCTCCATGCGCTGGCTCAGCCCCTCCGATTTATGATCTCTCTGCCCATACCCCACCGCGCCCACGCTCTGCTGGGTCTGCTTTGCATGGCCTTCGTCAACCCGTCTCTTCCCGCACAGACCGCGCCCGGCCCGGGTGTAAAGGGCAAGGAACCGCCCGTGCAGCTCATTAGCTTCATCATGGTCGGCGGACGGACATCCTTTGCCCAAGGCGATTCTCCCGATCCTGGCGTCCGTTTCAAATTCAGGTCAGGGCTAAAAGTTCACGATCTCAACATGGCCCCCGGCATTTACGCCGGACCCTTTGCCCGCCCCGCCGGCGACACCGTGCAAGTGTACCGAGAACAATCCTCGGGCGACCCCAAAGTCCCGCCAAAAATCATCCCGGTGGCCGAAGTGCGGATCTCCTCAGATATGCGCAACGTGGCCGTAATCGTGGCCGCACCGCGTGACGGCGAAGTCAGGCTGCTGGCGCTTAACCAAGACAAAAAGGTGTTGCCCGAAGGTCATATCGGCTTCGTCAGCCTGGTGCCTTTTGAGGTCAAGGTGAAGTTTGGGTCTAACGAAGCTTCGATCCCGGCCGGCGGACGCGTCAGCGTGTCCTCAGGTCTCGCGGACAAAGAAGCGGCCATGGTGGGTCTGCAAATGGCAGCGCCGGTGGACGGCGAGTGGCGACTGATCGAGAGCAAGCAAATCGCCTTCGACCCCTCCTCCCGCAGCCTGCTCTTGTTGAGTCCCGGCGAAGGAAAACCCCTGCGCCTTACCTTCATCGACGCCGCTCCGGCCGACCCGGTGGACCCCGACGCCGCCGCGCTCCAAGCCGCCCAAGCCACAAGCACCCGCAAGGAGCTGTCTTCTGAATAAACCGATGCTTCGTGCGAGGACAACGCCGGCCCAGCCTGGTTTCCCTCTCACCCGCAGGGCGCTAGCTGAGCGTCGGGGGATTCTGGAGACAGCGTTTTGCGCATTGCGCGTGAGCTTGTCGCTGGGACTGTTTGCCTATGCAGGGCGGGGCCACGCACCTCGCCGCCACATTTTCCGACTATAATCTATGCCCTAACCATGCAATCGGAGGCGGAGTAGCAGGGTGAGATGACGAGTAGATTTCAGGGGCGAAAGACCGAGGAATAACCGGAGGGTATTTCGACGCGAGAGAGCCACTGAAAGGTGCCGTCAGCTTACCTCGATACGAACCTGTCGATTGCATGGTTACGGCTAAGCCGAAATGCTCCCGGCTACCCGCCGAAGCAGGCTTAATCTCCCGTATGTCGCTCAACCAATCCGCGCTTGGCTGAGCGCTTTATCCCTAAGGTCCGCTGCCCGAGCGGCTCATTTTTTAGTCACTCCTTTTTCACCGATTTGAAAATCATCCCAGATTATACACATCAGCACTGCGTCCAGCACACCTTACACACCTCGCCGTTAATCGGCGAGGTGGGCTCCGGGTCCGACGCCACCGGCTTCGCCGAGACCTTCCGCGGCGCCGTCGCGCTCTTCAGCGCTAAACTGCCTCGCCTAGCCCTACTCGCGACCCTGCTGGTCAACGCCCTGCCCGCTCCGGTAACCGCCCAGCCCGCCGCCGACGCGCTCGCGCTCGTCGATCCGTTCATCGGAGTGGATCGCGGCGGCAACGTCTTTCCCGGCGCAGCCCTTCCCTTCAGCCTGGTGAGCGTCAGCCCCAACATCGACGTGCCGCAGTCCACCTCCGGCTACCTCTCCAAACGCCCCATCCTCGGCTTCGCCCACAACCACAGCAGCGGCACCGGCGGAACGGGTCGCTATGGCAACCTCCTCGTCACCCCGCAGACCGGTCCGCTCCAGTTGGGCGTCGCCAGCCCGTTGGCCGAGGAAAAAGCCTCGCCCGGCTACTACTCCGCCAAGCTGGCCGACTCCGGCATCCTCGCCGAAGTCACCTTGTCCGAACGCGTCGGTGTCCATCGTTACACCTTCCCGGCGGGCAGCCCGGCCCGCATTCTTTTTGATGTTTCGGCAACCCGTAACACCAACAAACCCGAAGAAAAACCCTCCAGCACCTGCCTCGCCGCCACCGCCCGCGTGGTCGGCGATCGCACGCTCGAGGGCGAAGCCAAGTTCCAAGGCGACTGGGGTGGCGGTAAACCTTACTCGGTGTTTTTCGTCGCCCAGTTCGACCGTCCCTTTGCGACCTCGGGCGGCTGGCAGGGCCAGCAGATTCTACCGGGTGCCACCAGCGTCACCGGCACCGTGTCGGGTCTCTACGCCGAGTTCAATCTACCCGCCGGCCAGTCCCTCGGACTACAGGTCGGGGTTTCCTACCTGAGCGTCGAGAAAGCCCGCCAAAACCTGGCGGAAACCCAGGCTCAGTCGTTCGAGCAAGTTCGCACTCGGGCGGCCTCGGTCTGGCGCGGCTACCTGGATCGCATCGTCGTCGAGGGCGGCACCCCCGCCCAGCGCACCGCTTTTCACACCGGCATCTATCGCTCCTTCGTCATGCCCAACGACGTGACCGGCGACGTGCCCGGCTGGGACCCCGCCGTCCCGCATTTCTGGAATTACTACTGCATCTGGGACACCTACCTCACCCTCCATCCGCTCTACACCCTGATCGCCCCGGATAAACAGACCGCCATCGTCCGCAACCTCATCGACATTTCCCAAAAAACCGGCTGGGTGCCCGACGCCTGGCTGGCCGGGGATTTCGGCAACATCCAGGGCGGCACGCACGGAGACATGCTGCTGGCCGAGGCGTTCATCAAAAACCTGCCCGGCTTCGACCGCGAAGCCGCCTACACCGCCCTGCGCAAGAGCGCCACCGAACCCGGTGATGGCCTCAAAAAAGGGAAATTCGCCGACTACTTCAAACTGGGTTATCTGCCAACTCCGTCCGACCCCGGCAATGTTCGGATGGATACAAACTCCAACCCCACCTCCCGCACCCTCGAGTATTCACGCAACGACTTCGCCGTCGCCACCGTGGCCCGCCTGCTCGGCAAAAAAGACGACGCCGAGCGCTTCACCAAACAATCCCTCAACGGCTGGCAGCTCTGGAATCCCGCGACCAGGTTCTTCTGGGGCAAGGACGCCAACGGCCAGTGGATGCCGGGCTACTTTAAGAACCGGGACTACATCACCTCCGGCTTTGACCCCGCCGCCCATCCCGCCCCCTGGCGTCCGCCGTTTTACGAGGGCAGCGCGTGGCACTACGCCTTCTCCATGCAGCACGACGTGGCCGGCCTGATCGCCCGCCACGGCGGTGAAGACGCGCTCTTCGCCTTTCTGGAGCGTTACTTCGACGAAAAGCTCCCCGGTGCCAAACGCGCCGGCTACCACGATCAGGGCAACGAACCCGTTTTCCTGAACCCGTGGCTCTACACCTACCTCGGCCGCCCCGATAAAAACGTGGACCGCGTGCGCGCCATCATGGAACGCGACTACGGCACCGGCCGCGCCGGTCTCCCTGGCAACGACGACGCCGGGGCCATGTCCTCCTGGTATGCCTTCGCCTCGCTGGGCTTCTTCCCCGTCGCCGGACAAGACGTCTACCTGCTCGCCAGCCCGGTCTTCACCAGGAGCACCCTGCGACTGGCCGGTGGCAAACAGTTCGTCATCCAAGCCAACAACCTCACTGCCGAAAACCGCTACGTCCAGTCCGCCAACCTCAACGGCAAACCCTGGGAAAAAGCCTGGTTCCAACACCAGGACATCATCAACGGCGCGGTTCTGGTTCTCGAAATGGGTCCCAAACCCTCGACCTGGGGCACCAAAGCTCCCCATCCGCCCAGCGCTTCCGATTTGATCCCCGAATTCGCCCGGCAACTCCAAGAAACTCAAACCCCGCCCGGCATCGAGCCAGCAGCCCCCTTACCCGTTAAAAACTAACCTAACCCATGTCCGCCCACCCGCTCACCACCCACCAACGCCACGTCCACCTCGATTTCCACACCTCGCCGTTCATCGGCGACGTGGGCTCGGAGTTCGACGCCACCGCCTTCGCCGAGACTTTCCGCCGCGCCCACGTCAACAGCGTCAACGTCTTCGCCAAATGCCACCACGGCCAGAGCTACTACCCGACCAAGATCGGCGTGCAGCACCCCGCCCTCAACGGCCGCGACCTCCTCGGCGAACAGATCGAAGCCCTCCACCGCGCCGGCCTCCGCGCCCCCATTTACACCACCATCGGCTGGGAAGAGGACGTCGCCTTCCGTTTCCCGCAATGGCGTCAAATCCGCCACGACGGCCGTTTCTCCCAGCTCGGCCGCTACAGCCCCACCAACCCGCCCGGCCAGGCCGCCTGGCACTTCCTCAACCCGCTTCATCCCGATTACCAGGACTTCATCGAAGCCCATATCCGCGAGTTGTTCGCCCGCTACGACGTGGACGGACTCTGGATCGACATCGTCTGTTTCGACTTCGACGGCCAAGCCTGCTGGAGCGAGCCGAGCATTAAATTCCGCGAAAAACACGGCCTGCTCTCCCACGATCCCGCCACCCAGGCCCGCTTCGAGAGCCTCGCCGTGGCCAGCTTCACCGGCAAATTCACGCGCATCATCCAAGGGCTGAAAAAAGACGCCACCATCATTTACAACACCCCCAAGGCCGTGAACGCCGACGCCCGCTTCGGCGCCAGCGGACACCACGCCGACCAGACGCAGTGGGAGATCGAATCGCTTCCCTCCGGCTTCTGGGGCTACCAACATTTCCCCCGCCTCGCCCGCACCTTCGGCCACTGGGGCAAACCCTGGCTCGGCATGACCGGCCGCTTCCAAAAAATGTGGGGTGATTTCGGCGGCCTCAAACCCCAGGCCGCCCTCGAATACGAATGCTTCCGCTCCCAGGCCCTCGGCGGCGGCAACTGCGTCGGCGACCAGATGCCCCCGCGCGGCACGCTCGACGCCGGCGCCTACGACCTCATCGGCGCGGTCTTTGCCCAGACCGCCGCCGCCGAGCCGTTTTACGCCGGTTCCTCCGCGCTGCCCCAGATCGGCATCGTAGCCCCCGGCGCGCCGGAACTCAGCCCGCACCGCACCGACCTCACCATCGAGGGCGCCATCCAGATGTGCGACGAAGCGCACTACGACACCATCGTCCTCAACGACGCCTCCACCTTCGACGGCCTCGATCTCGTCATCCTGCCCGACAGCGTGATCCCCACGCCCGCTCTCGAAACCAAACTCGCCGCCTACCTCCGCGCCGGCGGCAAGCTCCTCTTCAGCGGCACCAGCGGCTTCCGCGCCGACGGTTCCCTCCCGCTGCCCGGCATCGACCTCCGCCGCATCGGCAGCGTTGAACAAGCGCCCACCTACTGGCGCACCCAGGCCGCCTTTCACCCCGCCCTCGCGCGCAGTGATCGCGTGCTCTACGCCGCCGGCGAAGTCGTCGAGGCGGGCGCGGGCGTCACCGTGCTGGCCGAGCGCGTGTTGCCCTATTTCAAACGCAGCGAGCTGAAGTTCTCATCGCATTTCCAGACGCCACCCCAAGCCGCCGCAGACCGCCACGCCGCCATCCTCGCCGGGGAAAACTGGGTCTATTTCGCCGACCCGATTTTCGGCGAATACCGCCAGTCCGGCAACATCGCCGCCCGCGACGCTTGGAAGGCCGCGATGCACCGCCTCATCGGCCCCGCCCCCTTCGGCGACGGCCTGCCCTCCACCGTGCTTTGCACCCCGCGCCGCCGGGGCGACGACCTGCTGCTGACGCTCCTCCACTACATCCCCACCCGCAAGGCCCTCGACATCGACATGATCGAGGAACGCAGCTCCTTCGCCGGCGAACTCCTCCGCCTGCCCCCCGCCGCGAAAAACGTCTGCGTCTTTAACCTCGACGGCTCCTCCAGCACCGGCGAACTCCCGCGCGCCGCCGACGGCACGTTCATCCTCCCCGCCGTCAAAGGCCGCCTGCTGCTCGCCGTGCCTGGCTTCTTTACCCCCTGAAGCCACACCCCGCCATGACCAACCGGCATTACCCCGGTCGGCTCCGTATCCGCGCCGCTGCGACCGCGCTTTTAACAGGTCTGTTCCCCCAGCCTACTCCCACCCGTAAGAACCTTCCGAATCACCGCATCGGGTGGCGTCAAGGCCCTGCGGGCGGGGTTGACGAAGCCTCGGCCAAAGATGCGGAAAATGGCCGCGCGTTCGCCGGAAGTCCGCGCGTTGCCACTATCGCTGAATCACCACTTCCAAGGTGGAGCCGCCCTTCGACCCGTTTCTTAACCGTAGGCTAGCCGGACACCCCGACCTCTCGGGGCGAGCCCGCGGTTTCGCGCAGCGGGGGG
>CAIRBK010000002.1 GCA_903876795.1 uncultured Verrucomicrobiota bacterium | reverse complement strand
TCCGATAGAACTCAGGTCGTCGAACTCTGCGAGTGGGAGGATAAGCCGGCTGGGCCGGCCTATCCTCCCATACCAATGGCGGGATGTTTTTGGACTTAACGATCGCCAAACCGAAATCGCTCCGCGATTCCGCCACGTTGGCAATCCGTAGCGGAACGACGGAGACGTTTCGTCCGGCTAGCCTTAATTCACGCAACCATTGGTATCATCCTCTCAGTCGCAGCGTATGAAGGCCTGAGCTTTTCATAAACACACGCTGGCCCGCAGGCTTGAAATATCCTGGCTAGAAAACGCAGTTGGCGGGTAAAGGTCGCTCACCCTTTTGATCGCCGGCCGATCACGTCACCCGCTTCGCCGACACCGCCCGCAAAGCCGTCACCCGAGGCGGGCGGTTTTGCCGATCATCGCCTGCAAGCAGGCTCCCACACGGCAATCTAGCGAGGTGCCATAGGTAACGGGACGGTCGTGCCAAAGGTGCGGACGGACACGTTTCACGAGAGAAACTGCCGGTTTGTCCGATCTTTACCCGGTTTGGTCGAGGTCGGTGGTCTGATGCGCAAAAAAGGGCCTCACGCGAGTTGAGGCCCTTTTTTAAACCGGCGGGACTTGGTCCCGTGCGGGTTTACCGATCGGTTTATTTCGCTCAGCGGATGGTGCGGAGCTGGACGCTGTCCACCAAGTGGTCGGAGGTGAGGATGTCGGTCGCGACGATGAGTTTGTCGCCGGTCTTGACATGGCCCTCGCGGCTCAGGAGCTCCATCGCCTTCTCGATGGAGAGATTGGGATCGGACTCAAGGGGGAGCAGGAACGGCTCGACGCTGCGCATGAGTCGGAGCTGGCGGAGAGTCTCCAGGGTGTTGGTCATGGCGAAGATCTTGGCCTTGGCGGGGCGAAGGGCGGCGAGACCGCCGGCCATGTTGCCGAGGCGGGTGAAGGTGAGCAGCGCCGAGTCTTCGACCTGGTTGGCCAGGAGGACGGCGGACTTGAGAACCTTGATCTTGTCGCCGGCGATGCTCTTGGGGTCGGGGACCTCGAAGGGGCCTTCCTGCTCGATGCGACGGGCGATCTTGTCGAGGGTCTGCACGCACTCGAGGGGATATTTGCCCACGGTAGTTTCGCCGGAGAGCATCACGCAGTCGGCCTTCTCGTAAACGGCGTTGGCCACGTCGGTGATCTCGGCGCGGGTCGGCACGGGAGAAGTGATCATCGATTCGAGCGTGTGGGTGGCGATGATGACGGGCTTGCCGTGCTGGAGACAGGATTTGACGGCGCGGCGCTGGATGACGGGCAGATCTTCGAGCGGGCATTCGATGCCCAGATCGCCGCGGGCGACCATGAGGGAGTCGGTTTCCTTGATGATGGCGTCGAGGTTGGCGATGGCCGTCTGGTCCTCGATCTTGGCGATGATCTTGGCGTGGGATTTGTGCTCTTTGAGGAAGGCGCGCAACTGGACGATGTCCTTGGCCTCGCGGACGAAGGAAAGGGCGACGAAGTCGATGCCCTCGTCGATGCCGACGAGGGTGTCGAGACGGTCTTTTTCGGTGAACGAAGGCAGATTTACCTTCACGCCGGGGAGATTGATGTGGCGGCGGGAGCTGAGGGCGCCCGGGGTGAGGACCTTGCAGCGAATGTGATTGTCCTTCTTGTCGAGCACCTCGAAACGCATGAGGCCGCTGTCAACCAGGACGATGTCGCCGATGTGGATGTCGTTGACGAGGTCCTGATAGTTGACGTTGACCGAGCGGATTTCCTCGCTGCTTTCGCGGTCGCCGGGTTTGACGGTGAAGTCGAAAATCTCGCCCACTTTCAGCTCGATGGGGGCGGCCACATCGCCGGTGCGGATCTCGGGACCCTTGATGTCCATCATGATGGCGATCTCGCGGCCGACCTTTTGGGAAACGGCGCGGATGCGGCGGATCACGGCGCGGGTCCAGTCGTGATTGCCGTGCGCCATATTGAGACGGGCGACGTCGGCACCCGCGAGAATGAGTTTTTCGAGCATCTCTTCGCTCTGGGATGCGGGGCCCAGCGTGAAGATGATCTTGGTGCGGCGAGGTGTGGATGTTGTTGCCATAAATGGGGCCATTCAGGTCATGAGCCCATCTGATGGTCAACTCTTACCATCGACCCAGCACTCACTGAGGCCGGCTTTATTGCGATTATAGCCGGTCCTTATAGCTCGCATTCGGGGCTGCCCCCGCCTGATGCAACTATGTGAAACCTGCAGGGGAGCCGGGTGCGCAGGTCGGCGAGGGCGCGCTCGATCGCCTCGTGGCTGTTACAATCGCGCGACAGGTGGGTGAGGAAGACGTGTTTCCAGCGCGGGCTGGCGACCGCCTCGAGCAGCTCGCGCATGCGGTCGTTGGAGAGGTGGCCGTGGCGGCCGGCGATGCGCTGCTTGGTGGGCCAGGGGCGTTTCAAGTCGGCCTCGAGCAGGCGCGGGCAGTGGTTGCTCTCGACCACGACGACATCGACGTCGCGGATGCGCTCGTGGATATGCTGCGGGGCGTGGCCGAGGTCGGTGAGCCAGGCGAGTCGTTGGCGCGGAGTGATCGGGTCGGCTTCGTGACCGCTGGCGAACGTGAAGCCCACCGGCTCCTGCGCGTCGTGGGGCACATGGAAACTCTCCACTTCCAGATCGCGGAACTGGAAACGCGCGCCGGTCTCGAACATTTGCCAGGCGATCGGGTGGTCGAGCTTGGTCTGGACGGCGCGGGCGGTCGCGGCGTTGGCGAAGACCTTTATCTGCGGGAATTTCTTCAAGCCCTCGATGCCGGCCGCATGGTCGCCGTGTTCGTGGGTGAGGAAGACGGCGTCGATCCGCTCCAGGGCTTCGCCCGCCTCGTGCAGGAGTTGGCGGAGCTTGCGTTGGGCGAAGCCGGCGTCGATGAGCACGCGCGTTTCATCCGTGCGCAGGACGGCGCAGTTGCCCGCGCTGCCGCTGCCGAGGATTTTGAAACGCATCGCCATGTTGTGCGCCCGATCAAGCGCCGCCTCGGCCGTCGCGCAAGGTGGATTTACCGTTTCGGCCCGCGACACGGCACCAAGTAGGCCCCTGAATTGACCGCGCGGGCTTTTATGTTATGTGATTAAACCTCATGCCCAAGAAAGCCGTCCAATCCCCCGCCGCCGCGCCGGTCGTTCGCCCGCTTCAGGGCACGGTCATCGTCACGCGTCAGGTGCATTTCAACGCGGCGCACCGGCTCCACAACCCGGCCAAGGGCGCGCAATGGAACACGGCCACGTTCGGCCCGTGCAACAACCCGCGCTGGCATGGGCATAATTACGTGCTGGAGGTTTCCGTGCGCGGCCGGCCCGATCCCGAGACCGGCTACGTCATCGATCTCGGCGACCTCAACGCCCTCTTGCAGGAGAGCATCGTCGCCAAATGCGACCACCGTAATCTCAACGAGGAGGTCGATTTCCTGCGCGACGTCATCCCCTCGGCCGAAAACTTGGTCATCGCATTCTGGCACCAGATCGCTCCCCGGCTGACCGCCGGCATGCTTCATTGCGTGAAACTCTACGAGACGCCGCGCAACTTCGCCGAATTTTACGGCCCCGACGCCGCCTGAACTTTTCCCAATGCGCCGGCCTCCCGCTTTTCAGGCGGGTCACGGTTATCGTCCCCCCGTGCGACGCGCCCCAAAACCAAAAACGACATGTCCAAAAAGAAAACCATGTATCTCCACCGCACCGCGGCCGGAGAGACTCCGCGCATCACCCGCCGCTATGACCACGCGTTCAAGCTGACGCCCGAGTACCACGCGTCGTTGCCCGACATGATGGAGGCCGTCGGGGCCATTCCCGGCGCGGACGTGCCCATCCAGCAGGTCGGCGTGTCCAATTTCCGCCTGCCGCTGAAATTCAAAACCAAGGCCGGCGCGATTCTCACGCTGGAGACCGCCGTCACCGGCACCGTCTCCCTGGAGGCGTCGCTCAAGGGCATCAACATGAGCCGTATCGTCCGTTCCTTCTACGAGCACCAGGACGACGTTTTCACCTTGGATCTCCTCAAAAAAATCCTCGGCAAATACCAGAAGAAAGTCGTGGCGCTGAACGCCCGCGTGAAGCTCGCGTTCTCCTATCCGATGATCCAGCGCGCCCTGCGCAGCGGACTCGAAGGGCACCAGTTCTACAACGTTTCCTTCGAGGGCGTCATCGACGCGGCCGGAGTGTTCAGGAAATTCATCGAGTTCGACTTCGTGTATTCCTCCGCCTGCCCGTGCAGCGCCGAGTTGAGCGAGCACGCCCGCGACGTGCGCGACGCCTATGCGATTCCCCACAACCAGCGCTCCAAGGCCCGCGTGAAGATCGAGGTCGCCCCCGGCGCCCGGCTCTCCATCGAGGACGTGCAGGCCCACCTGCTGCGCGCCCTGGTCACCGAGACGCAAGTCATGGTGAAGCGCGAAGACGAACAGGCCTTCGCCGAGCTCAACGGCGCGCACATCAAGTTCGTCGAGGACGCCGCCCGCCTGGTCTACGCCGAGCTGGCCAAGGACAAACGCATAGCCGACTTCCAGGTCGCCTGCTCGCACCTTGAGTCGCTGCACTCGCACGACGCCGTGAGCGTCATCTGCAAGGGAGTGAAGGGCGGCTTCACGGCGGATTTCTCCGACTTCCGTTCGCTGGTGTGCTGAAGCAGCCGATGGCCTCAAAAAAATCCCCCGTCATCCTGATCACCGGCGCCTCGCAGGGCATCGGGGCGGCCATCGCCAAGGTGTTTGCCGGTGAACTCAAGGGCGTGACGCTCGCGCTCGTCGCCCGCAACGCCCGCAACCTCGCGGCCACCGCGCGCACCTGCGTGAAAAAGGGCGCCGTCGTCGAGACGTTCCCCTGCGATGTGGCCGACGAGCACGCCGTCGCCTCCCTCGCCGCAGCCGTGACGCATCGCTTCGGCGGGGTGGATGTGTTGATCAACAACGCCGGCGTTTTTGCGGCCGCGCCGTTCGTGAAGACCGCAGTGTCGGACTTCGACCGCATCGTGGCGGCGAACTTGCGCAGCGCGTTTCTGGTCACGCAGGCCTTCGTGCCGTCGATGATCGCCCGCAAAAACGGCGACGTGATTTTCATGAGTTCGATCGCGGGGCTGGGCGCTTATCCGAACAGCGCGGCCTACTGCGCGGCGAAGTTTGGCGTGACCGGGCTGGCCAAGGTCCTGCGAGCCGAGACGCGCGAACACGGCGTGCGCGTGTGCTGTGTTTACCCGGGGGCGACCTGGTCGCCGTCATGGTCGGGCAGCGGCGTGGCCGAGGAGCGCATCATGCCCGCCGAGGATGTGGCGCGGGCGTTCTTCGATGTCTACAAGCTCGGCCGACGCACGGTGGTCGAGGAGATCGTGCTGCGCCCGCAGCTCGGCGACCTCTGATCCGTCCCCGGGCACCTGCGCCACTTGGCGGAGGCGTTTCAGGTCTGGTCGAACGCCAGCCGGAGCAACGTGCGGAGGCGTTGCGGGTCGATGGCGGAGGTTTTGGCCACAAACCCGCGTGCGTGGGCGAAGTGGACGTCGGGCTCCCGGGCGATGCGGGTGAAGTCGAGGCGCGGGTTGTCGCGGTGGCGGGAGAGCCCGTAGCCGCCGTTGCGACGGTCGGGCGAGACGAGTCCGATCACGCGGTCTCCGAGGCCCCGGCTCTCAACGTAGCGCTCGATGCCCGCCGAGGGATCCTCGGGCAATGGATCGGTGCGCGGCAGGAAGAGCGCGCCGGGTTCGCCGGCGACTTCGTGGAGCGTCCACACCTCGGCATGGCGGGCGATGAAGTCGAGGCGATCGCGGAGCCCGCGCACATAACCGAGCAGGTCTTCCCCGATCAGGCGCATCATCTCCCAAAGCGGGTCGCCGGGGACGAGGCGCGAGGCCTGCGAGAAACGGCGCACGAGCGCGCCGTCGATGGGCGAGTTCAGTTTGCCGATGATCTCGCGCTGAACCCCGAGCCAGCGGGCGGTGTCAACCGGTCCGCGGCAGTCGAACCACTCGGCGGGTTCGAGCCATTCGCAGAACGCGCGGGCGTCCTCGTAAAGTCCGAGGTGGCGCAGCACCAGGGAGAGGGCGCAGGTGGGCGGGTGATCCTTGGGCAGCTGGTGGTGGTCAAAGTTGTTGAGCGCGGGCTCATGGCTGTGGCCCACGTCGACCACGGCGGTGGAGGCGTCGGCGAGGTCTGCCGGAGTCGGCTCGCGGCGCACGATCGGCACGGGATGGACGGTGAGGAGCACGCTGCAAGCAAGGAACTCGTCTTTGTGGGCGCCGCCCGGGTGGGTGAGAATCGTGGAAAAAGGATACATGGAGGGAGGAGGCCTATTCGTCGCGCTTGGCGGACGGGCACTCAAGACCGCAGGATGGAGCGCCATTTGGAGATATGGCGCATGGAAATGAAAAAACCGTGGCGACGGTGTCGGACAACGGTCCTGCGGTGTCAAAGATTCCGTTCGCCCAGCAGTGCGTCTAGGTCGAGCGGGCGGGTGAACATGGCGAGGTCGCCGGACGCGGTGCGGGGCCAGTCGGACGGCGGACGGTCGCGGTAGAGTTCGACCCCGTTTTGATCGGGATCGCGCAGATAGATGGCCTCGCTCACGCCGTGGTCGGCGGCGCCGTCGATGGTGATGCCCGCGGTGAGCAGGCGGTGCAGCGCATCGGCCAGCGTGGCTCTGTCGGGGTAGAGAATCGCGGTGTGGTAAAGGCCGGTAGTGCCGGCCGCAGGGGGAGAGCCCCCGCGGCTTTCCCAGGTGTTGAGCCCGATGTGGTGATGGTAGCCGCCGGCCGAGATGAACGCGGCTTGCGCGCCGAGGCGTTGCATGAGCTGGAAACCGAGCACGCCGCAGTAAAAACCCAGTGCGCGCTCAAGGTCGGCGACTTTGAGGTGGACGTGACCGATGCGGACGGCGGGATGGAGAGCGGGCATGAAAAGGGATACAACGAAGTTGGGTTTAACGCAAAGTCATGGGTAGCGAGCCATCGCGCCGCGGAGGTTCGCCATTTTGGTGACGCCCCGGTCATGCGCCGGTGCGTTTTCTAAGTCCGTCCGGCGGTTTTCCGCGGGTTGACCGGGTTCGTGGAGGAAGCGGGTTTCATCTTTTCGTCTTTGCCGGGTTTACAACGTCCAGCCGCCGCCGAGGGATTTATAGAGGGCGATGAGGTTGCGGGCGGTCTCGGTCTCGCTCTTCACGCGGAGTTGGTCGGCGTCGAGGCAGGCGCGTTCGGCCGAGAGCACATCGAGGAAATCCGTTAGCCCCGCGCGGTGGCGGTCGGCGGCGAGCGCGGCGGTGCGGCGGCTTGAAGCGGCGTAGTCCTCGGCGGCGGCGAGGTGGTCTTGCGCCCGACCGAACTTGATGAGTGCGTCCTCCACGTCGGCGAAGGCGCTGAGAACGGCTTGTTCGTAGAGAATCGCGGCGCGTTCGGCGCGGGCATCTTGCGCCGCAATGGTCTGGCGGATACGTCCGCCGGAGAGCAGCGGCCAACGCAGGCCGGGACCGAGGGTCCAGAAACGACTGCCGCCCTCGGCAAGATCGCCCGCGGAGATGCTTTCGAGTCCGGCCGAGCCGGTGAGCGTGAAACGGGGCCAGCGGTCGGCGCGGGCCGAGACGAGCCGCGAGACGGCGGCGGAAAAGGCGAGTTCGGCCTGGCGGATGTCCGGCCGGCGTTGCAACAACTCGGAGGGCAGGCCGAGGGGCACGCGAGGCGGGCGGGCGTAGGATTTGCCGTCGTCGGGCAACGCGGTCGCGAGCTCGGCGGGCGCACGGTCGAGGAGCAGGCCGAGGCGGTGAGTGGCAAGCGCGCACGCGGTTTCCACCGGCGGGATGCGAGTGCGGGTCTCGGCGAGTTGTGTGCGGGCTTGCGAGACGGCGAGTTCGTCGGCCACCCCGGCGCGGAGACGGTCTTCGGCGAGCGCGAGGGTGTCATGTTGAAGGCGGAGATTGGCATGGAGGATGGCGAGTTCGCGTTGGGCTCCGCGCAGGTCGAGGTAGGTGGAGCCGACCTCGGCCAGCACGCTTATCAAGACGGCCCGGGCGGACTCCGCGGAAGCCTCGGCCTCGGCGCGGGTGGCCTCGGCAGAAGCGCGGTTGGCACCGAAGATGTCGATTTCCCAACTGGCATCAAAGTCGGCCCTGAGGTTGTTCCCGGTGAGGCTCCCGCCGCCGGCGTTCGCGGAGCGACCGGAGTTGGAGTTTTCGCTCAAGCGGCCGCGGGTCGCCGTGCCGTTGGCGTTTAGCGAGGGTTGGTTGGCGGCGGCGGCAATGCCGGCGAGGGCGCGCGCTTCGCGGACGCGGGCTCGGGCGAGGCGGACGTCGTGGTTTACTTCCCCGGCTCGACCGATCAACGCGTCGAGCGCGGGGTCGTCGAAACTTCGCCACCACGCGGCAAGCGAGGTTGATGCGTCGGCATCGGTCGCAGAGGTTTTGACCGCGCCCGCTTCGGCAAAGGCGGACGGAGTCGCGGGAAGTTTCGCGGACGGCGTCGGCGAGGCGCAGCCGCCCAGCAGGAAACCGAGGGCCAGCAGTGCGGCCGTGGTGTGGGCGGAGGTTTTCATGGCTTCGCGTTGGCTGCGGTTACGACGACGGGGGCGGCTTCGATGAAGACATCCATCTGCTGGCCCACGAACAACGGGAGCGTGTTGTCCTCGAGGCGATAGATGGCCTGGAGCACGCGGGTATCGACGCGCTCGGTGGTGGCTCCGGTGAGGGACTGCTTGGGCACGACGAGCGGCTCGTAACGCACGAACACGGCGCGCGTCTGGATGGCGGCGTTGCCGCGCACCTGGGCGACGGCGGAGGCACCCGGGCGCAGGCGCCAGGCCTCGCTCTCGTCTATGTCTACGCGAACGTGCAGGGCGGAGACATCGCCGATCAGGAGCGAGGCCGGCACGCCCGCGCCGGCGGCGGCGTATTCGCCGGGGCGAAGGCGAACCTGCAGGACGCGGCCGGTGATGGGCGCGGTGATAACGCTGCGAGCGAGATCCGTCTCGGTCTCATGGAGCTGGGCGGCGGCAAGCATGGCCGAGGCTTCGGCGGCGGTGAGCTCGGCGACGGTGGTGGCGGCGGCACCCTGGCGGCGGGCGAGGACCTCGGCGCTGACGCTGCGGGCATCGGTGACGCTTTCGACGATGGCGAGTTGGCGGCGGGCTTCGTTGGCGGCGGCCTCGGCTCCTGCGACCCGGGCCCGTGCGGCGGCGAGGGCGGCCTGGCGGGAGGCGCGGGTGGCTTCGAGGGCGCGGGTGTCGAGTTTCACCAGCGGAGCCCCGGCGGACACGTTGTCGCCTACCTTCACATAAACGGCCTCGACGACTCCGGGCAGGTGGGCGGCGAGGGAGATGTTTTCGGACCTCGACTCGATGATGCCGACGGCGGCGACGCTGCTTGCGAAGGCGGAGCGAGGAGGCGTCGCGGGAGGAGGCGCGTTTTGCGGAGTGGGTTGGGTGCGAACGATGGAGACGGTCGCGAGAACGAGGCCGATGACGGCGGCGATGGGCAGCAGGCTGGTTTTCATGTGGAAAGGGTCTGGCGGGCGGAATCGGTGATGAGGCCGTCGTCCATGTGGGCGACGGCGTGGGCGAAGCGGAGGACGCGGCTGTCGTGCGTGACGACGACGACGGCGCGCTCGGGGTGAATGGCGGAGCCGGCGAGGAGCTCCATGACGGACTCGCCGGTGGCGTGGTCGAGGGCGGCGGTGGGCTCGTCGCAGATGACGAGGCGCGGCTCGTGCACGAGCGCTCGGGCGAGGGCGACGCGTTGTTGTTGTCCGCCGGAGAGTTTGGAAGGGAGCGAATCGAGGCGGTTGCCCAGGCCGAGTTTCACGAGAAGGGCTTTCGCGCGGTCCACGGCCTCGGGACGTTTCATGCCGGCGGCGAGGAGCGGCACGGCGGCGTTCTCCGCGGCGGTCAGAGAAGTGAGCAAGTTGTATTGCTGGAAAACGAAGCCGAGGTTGCGGCGGCGGAACAGCACGCGTTCGGAAGGCGGGAGCAAATTCACATCCTGGCCGAAGAGCTCGACCGCGCCGGCCGAGGGATCAAGGAGGCCGGCGATGACGGAGATAAGCGTGGTCTTGCCGCAGCCGCTGGGGCCCATGAGAAACGTGATCTCTCCGGCGCGGGCGGCGAAATCGACGCCGCGCAGCACGCGCACGCGGGCTTCGCCATCGCCGAAGTCTTTTTCTATGCCACGACAGAGGACGGCGGCGGCAGGGGTGGTGGCGGATGAAGGAGTGCTCATGAGGAAAAGGCGTCAGCCGCGGAAAACGGCGGCGGGTTCGAGTACGAGCACGCGGCGGATGCTCAGGAGGCTGGCGAAAATCACCACGGAGAACATGAGCACGCCCACGCCCACGACGTTCTGCCACAGCAGGACGATGCCGCGCGTGGCGATCTCGGAGGCGGTTATCTCGAAGAAGACGGCGGCGATCGACGTGCCGAGGGCGTATCCGATAAAACCCACGGTAAGCGCCTGCAGAAGAATCATGCCGATGAGGCGGCGGTTGGTGACGCCGATGGCCTTGAGTGCGCCGAATTGTTTCAGGTTCTCGACGGTGAAGAGGTAGAACGTCTGCCCGGCGACGACCAGACCGACGATGAGCGCGATGGCGATGGTGATGCCGAAGTTGATGGGGATGCCGGTGTGCCCCATGTAATACCAGACGCAGTCCCAGCGAAACTGGCCGGATGTGCGGGCGCGCAGCCCGGTCTGCGCTTCGATGCGGCGCACCATTTCGTCGGGGGTGACCCCGGCCGCGGGCCGGACCAGCACGAAGGACAGCTGGCTGCGCTGCGGGCCGACAAACAGGCGGGCTTCGCTGTAGCGTGTGTGGATGATGGGAAAACTGGCGAAGGGCGCGGCGGCGTCGGAAATGCCGACGATGTGGACTTGGCGGTCGTTGACCTCAAGCAGGCGGTCAAGCCGGAGCGGTTCGCCGGTGTAGAGACGGTCGTAACCGGCGCGGTCGATCACGATGGCGCCGGGTTCGCGCAGGCGCTCCCACGAGCCCAGGAGCATTTTGCGCGGCACGCCGACCAAGGTGGAGTCGTCCAGGCCGAGCGTGACGGCGGAGGAAAAGTTGCCTGCGGCGGTGCGGAAGACGGCGTTGGTCTTGAAGAGAGGCACGGCGTAGTCGATGCCGGGCACTCCGCGCACGCGGTAGAGATCGGTGTCCTTGAGCGCCTTGGTTTCCTCGAAGTATTCCGTGCCGGGGTCCATGACCCAGACGTCGGCATCGGCGACGTCGGCGATCTGACTGCCGGTGCGGTTCATAATGCCGACAAAGATGCTGGACTGGTTTTCCAGCAGGAAGGTGCTGAAGGCTATGGCGAAAATGAGGCCGAGATATTTGGCCCGATCTCCCATCAACATACGAAGGGCGACGTAATTCATGTAGTTTGGGTACTGATATTCATGTCATGACTAAGAGTCACATTTGGGTTAAAAAAAGGGTCCGGTCAGTCCTCCGTGAAAATTTCCGCGCGGATGCGGCTTTCCACTGCGGCGTAGTCCCAGTCGGAGGAGGTGGAAAGGGGGCGCCATTGCCAGCCGTCGCACATGCGATCCTGGCAAAGCCTCATGAGAGCGGAGAGTTCCCCGTTGCCGGAAAGCATCTGAAGATCCGGTTCCGTTCCGGCGACCTGGCTGCCGATGGTGGTAGAGATCAGGCTGATGGTGACGACATGGGCGGGTGTCCCCGGCGGCAGGTCGCCTGCGACGATGGCATCGGTCACGATCTGGTTTACAAAATTGAACGACCGCCCGGTCTGGATCCCGTGCAGGCGACGCCGATCGGGGGATGATTTTTCCCAGAAGCTATTGGATTTCAGCATCATCTGGAGGCAAAAATGGTCGGGATGCTCCAATGCGAACTTACGGGCCGCGTAGCCGATCGCGGCTGCGCGCTGGCGGGTGGAGCCGTTGAAGGCCGAGGCTCGCTCGAAGAGGTTGGCCCGCATCTCCATGACACGGGTGGAGACGGCCAGGGCGATGTCTTCCTTGGTCTCGAAATGAAGGTAGAGCGTGCCTTTGGAATACTCGACGGCCCGGGCCAACTCATCGAGATTGAAGTCTTGGAAACCATCCCTGCCCAGCAGGCGCTGGGCGTGCTCGAGGATGAGTTCCTCGCGCTCCAGGCGCTCTCGTTGTTTACGGGGAAGCTTGCTGACCATGCGGGGCAGTCCGCCTCGTTTTGACTCTAAGTCAATAAAAAGATTCGCGGGTTATGGGATCAGTGGACGGAGGCGACGACGGTTGGTTGCCAAAAAAACAGGAGCGCTTGGGGCGCTCCTGTTGGGGAAGGGCGGGCTCAGACCTTGCGCCAGCCGTCCGGGGTATACCGGAAGGCTTGGTCGTTCGCGAGGGCGACGAGGTGAATCCAACCGTGGTCGAAGAGCCGGCGCACTCCGGGCTGGGCGGCGAGGACGGCGTCGATGCGATCGCGGGCCACGTCGATGAAGACGGTCAACCGGCGCGGCTCGTGGACGAATTTTTCGCCGTCGTGGATCGACTGGAGCGGGAGGCCGACCTTGAGGTCGCCGCCGTTGCCCTCGAGCACGCCGAGGCCGCCGACGACGTTGTGAAGGATCTTGTTGCCGCCGCCGTAGCGGACGGGGTCCACGCGGGAGGCGTAGTACTGGAGGTTGATCCAGCTGGCGACGACGACGGGGGCGCAGAGGATGAGGGTGAGGACGTTGTTGTCGGTGTCGGCCGCCGCGTCGTAGTCGTGCAGGAAGACGCGACCGTCGAGCTTGAGCGCGGCGGTGCGGCTGCGGGGCGCGGCGACGAGGGCGGCGTTGTTGGCGAGGCCCCACTCGGGCCGGACCTGCGAGATGTCGCGCACGCGGGCGCGCACGGCGGCGTCGAGTTGGTTGGCGGGAATGTCGCCGAGGCCGATCGAGCCGGCGCGTTCCTTGCGGGCGCCGATGCCGGCTGCGGCCAGCGCGGTGCGGAGCGAGGCGATGTCGGAGGCGTGGGAGGCGGGGACTTTTTCGAGATCAAAGAGCACGACATCGTCCGTCGCGGTGTTGTGCATGCCGGCGACGAACACGGTGTCGGCGGGGATGGCGATGCCCTTGGCGGCGAGGAGGGCGCGCACCTGCGGGTCGTTGAAGGTGGCGGCGGCGAGGCGGGCGTTGACGTCGCCGGCGTGTCCGCCGCAGGCGCCGCAGTCGAGCGCGGAGGCGTAGGGGTTGTTGGCGCTTTCGCTGCCGTGGCCGCAGATGAGCACGAGGCGGGGGAAATGGCGCGTGAGGCTCATGTTGCGCAGTCCGCCCTCGGCCATGGCGGCGCGGGTCTCGATGGAGGCCGAGGTGAAGTCGGGGGCGACCCGGGAGCAGGCGGGGCCGCCGGAGCGCGAGTTGCGACCGAGGGCGGCACCGAAGGCGAGGCCGGCCGATTCGACGAAGGAGAAGCAGGAGGTCGCGGAGTTCTGGAAGGCTTTCCAGGCACCGGCTTCGGAGCGACCGTTGAGGGCGGCGGCGGCTTCGGCGGGCGGGAGCGGTTCGTGAGTATCGGCGGGCGGGACGAGGAGCACGGGGCAACGTGCGCCGGAGGTCGTGGAGGCGGCGGACTTGTGGGCGACGGGGAAGCCGAAGAAGCCTGCGAAGCCGGTGGTGGCGAGGCCGGGCCAGGCGGACTCCAGGTGACGGCGAAACACTTCGGAGCGCACGTCGATGCAGAAGACGGCCTGGGCGGCGGGCCGGCTGGAGGAGGTCTGCGACGGCTGGGCGGCGAGCGCCCGGGAGAGGTTGCGCTGGTAGCCGAATTCGTAGGCTAGCTGCCAGCGGGCGAGCGCGGTGATGAGGTGGCGGTCGGCGACGGGGTGCTGGTTGCGCCAGTCGGCCCGGAAGACGCCGTCGTTGGCAAAGGCCTGGAAGAGCGCGGCGTCGTAGGCGAGGCGCACGGCGAGGAGCTGGTGGAGCGCGGTGTTGGTTTTGCCCCGGAGCGAGTCTTCGCGGACGAGGTATTGGACGTAGCCGGCCCAGCCAGCGATGGTGACGAGCTGGCGATGGAGGAAGTCGGCCAGGTCTACTTTTGGCGGAGCGATGAGTTTCACGCAGCGGGCGATGCAGGCGTCGGCTTCGGAGGGCAGGGTGGCGACGAAGGAGCGAAAGCCGGGCAGGCCGAAGGTTTCGGGATTGCGGTCATGGAGAGCGGCATCGCGCCACGCGGCGTAGAGGCCGAGGGATTTCCACGGAGAGTTCCAGGTGGTCTGGTTTTCGTCGAAGGCGACGCCGCACCATTTGGAAATTTCGTCCACGACGAAGGTGCTCCAGTGGGCGCGCGGCCGTTCCTGATCCAGCAGGTCGGCGACGGTGGCGACAGGCGGGGTGGGCGGCGTGTCGCCGGCGTTTTCGAGTGCTTTGATCAAGCGGGCGGACGTCCAGTCGGAGTCGGCCGCATCGGCGAGATCGGCCGGGGAGATCGTGCCTGCCCTGAAGGCGGCGAGGTAATCGGCGGGTGATTGGAGCGG
>CAIRBK010000001.1 GCA_903876795.1 uncultured Verrucomicrobiota bacterium | reverse complement strand
TCCGATAGAACTCAGGTCGTCGAACTCTGCGAGTGGGAGGATAAGCCGGCTGGGCCGGCCTATCCTCCCATACCAATGGCGGGATGTTTTTGGACTTAACGATCGCCAAACCGAAATCGCTCCGCGATTCCGCCACGTTGGGAATCCGTAGCGGAACGACGGAGACGTTTCGTCCGGCTAGCCTTAATTCACGCAACCATTGGTATCATCCTCTCACTCGCAGCGCACGAAGGCCTGAGCTTTTCATAAACACACGCTGGGCTTAGTCGTAGAAATGCAGTCGAGAGGGTCGTATCGAGGTAATCTGACGGCACCTTTCGATGTTTCATTCCCAGCGAAATACCCGCCGGGTATTCCTTGGTCATTTACCACCGAAATCTGCTCGCCACCTTACCACGCTATTCCGCCTTCGACTGCATTTCTACGGCTTAGAGGGCTTGTTCGACATTGGCGTGTTGCTCCCCAAGGTCTTTGAGCGTTGTGCGGGAGAGGATACGCACTCGTTACGCACGGCAATGTTACCGTAGCGGGAACTGCGTCCCGCCGGGCTGGACGGAGTTGGTTGCGCTCACTGCGCGGGTAGCGCACCCACGACTTCGTTGCTCAAGGCGGCCACGGCGTCGCTGAGGGCCGAGGCGAGCGCGCCGTAGTCCTTGCCGTTCCAGGCGGTCTCGGGTGCCACGTAGGTCTTGCGCAGGACCACCGCGCCGCCGGGGGCGGACTCGGTGACTTCGACCAACGCGGCCAGGCTGGCGACGGTTTGGCCTCCGGGCTTTTTTTCGCCTTCGCAGCGCAGCACGCGGATGGTCACGTCGTAGTCGCGCTCGACGTCGAAGGGGAAGGGCTGGGCATACACGCGGTCCACGCGGGGCGCGGCGGCGAGCCGGCCGGCCAGGGCGCGGCCGATGCTGGTGGCGAGCGGCTCGGCCCAGCGGGAAAAGCGGTTGTAGGTGATCTCGTTGCCCGCGTCGCGCACGACCATGTCCTTGCCGTTGAGATAGGGGGCGATGTCGATGTGCCTGAGTCCGAGCACCAGGCCGCCGTCGGCCTTGAGCGCAGGGGCGTCGGGCAGCGCGCCCGTGAGCACATAGTAGCGGGTGGGGTCGGCCTGGGGCGTGGGCAGCAAGGAACAACCGGCCAGCGCGAGCAGGGCGAGGGCGGCGAGCGGGAGGCGGCGCAGGAGTGAACGGGTCGCGTGGGCGGGCATCGGGCGGGTGGGAGTGGGCATCACTTGGAGGGTGGCAGCGGGGTCTTGCGGCCGCTGAGGAGCGCGCTCGGGTTGCGTTCCAGGAAATCGGCGAGCTCGCGGATGGCCGCGGCGGCCTCGCCGAGACGGTTGAACGCCTGCGAAGCGTCGTCGCCGAGGCTTTGCTGGGCGTTGACGAATTTCTGCATGGTGGCGGCGGTGGCGTTGAAGGTCATCACGGTGGTGCGCACCTCGGCGAGCGCCAGGGCCATGTCGCCGCCCTTGGGGCCGTTGGCGGCGTAGTCGGAGAGGATGGCGTCGAGTTTTTCGGATGCCGAGCCGAGGCTGGCGAGTGTCTGCCTGAGCTCGGGCGAGGCGGCGAGTTCGCCCAGGGCGGAGCCGGCCTTGGTCCACTCGGCGACCAGCGCGCCGGCGTCGACGGGGGCGAGCTTCCGGCGGGTGTCGGCGAGGAGCCCCTGCACCTCGCCGGCGAGCGCGGCGAAATCGACCCGCTTCACGTTGTTGAGAATCTCGGTGAGGTTGGCCTGGAACTCCGAAATCGCCGAGGGCACGGCGGGCATCTCGACGTATTTTGAGGCAAGGTCGGCGCGCGGCGTCGCGGGGTAGGCGGCCGGATCGAGGAAATCGAGCTCCACAAAGAGAAGGCCGGTGGCGAGGCCGATCACGCCAAGCTGGGCGCGCAGTCCCCGGTCGACGAGACCCAGGAGCTTGCCGGGCTCGGTCACGTCGATGGGCCGGCCCTTTTCGTCGATGATGAGATTGCGGTTGAGTTCGCAGGCGACGGCCACGACGGACTTGTTGCTGGCGGGCACGTAGCGGAGGTAGATGTCCACCACGCGCCCGACGCGCACGCCGCGGAGTTTGACCGGCGAGCCGAGGTCGAGGCCGTGGATCGACTCGTCGAAATACACGACGAAGCGCTCGGGCTTGGAAAAGAAGTTGATGCCGCCGAAGGAAAACAGCGCGACCAGACCGAGCACCAAGGCTCCGAGGACAAACAAACCGACGACGGCGGGACTGACTTTGGTCTTCACGTTGGGTGACAGTTAGGCGGGAGCGGGTTCAAGGGGAAGGCTGGTTTTGCGGGGCCGGGGCCTGGGCGTCCTCGCCGCGGCCGAGAAACTCGCGCACCCGGACGTCGCGGCTCTCTTTCACCAACACGCGGGGGTCGCCCTCGGCGATGATGCCCCTGGCCTGCTTGTCGAGCATGACGACCCGGTCGGCGATGGCGAAGATCGAGGCCAGCTCGTGGGAAACGACCACGCAGGTCATGCCGAGCAGGTCGCGCAGGTTGAGGATCAGTTCGTCGAGCTTGCGCGAGGTCAGCGGGTCGAGGCCGGCCGAGGGCTCGTCGAAAAACACGATGGCCGGATCAAGCGCGAGCGCCCGGGCCAGACCGGCGCGTTTCTTCATGCCGCCGCTGATTTCCGACGGGTAATAGGCGTCGTAGCCCGCGAGACCGACCTGCGAGAGCTTCATGCAGGCGAGTTCCTGGCGCTCGGCCGGGTTGAGCGGAGTGTATTCCTCGAGGGGCAGCATGACATTTTCGAGGAGATTGAGCGAACTCCAGAGCGCGCCGCCCTGGTAGAGCACGCCGATGCGCTTGAGCATCTCGCGCTGGCGCTCGGCCGGGGCCGTGTTGAAACACTCGCCGTAGAATTTCACCGTGCCCGCGGTCGGCGGGTTGAGGCCCACGAGATGGCGCAGCAGCGTGCTCTTGCCGCAGCCGGAACCGCCGATGATGAAAAAAATCTCCCCGCGCCTCACCTGGAAGGTGAGATCCTGCAGGAGCACCTGGGAATCGTAGCCGCACTCCAGGCCGGAGACGTCGATGGCGGGTGCGTCGGGGTCGTCGGTGTTCATGCGCGGTGGATCACCAGCCCAGGATGTTGAAGGCCACCGCGAACAACGCGTCGGCCACGATGATGAGCAGGAGCCCCATCACGACCGCCGAGGTGGTCGCCCGGCCCACGCCGGCCGCGCTGCGCTCGGAGCGCAGGCCGCGATGACAGCCGGCCAGGCCGACCAACACGCCGAAGAACGAGGCCTTGATCAGGCCGGTCATAATGTCGGACAGGTCGATGGCGGTCTGCGTCTCGACCCAGTAGGCGGAGGGCGGGATGTCGAGCAGAGAGAGGGCGACCGCCATGCCCCCGAGGATGCCGAGGCCGTTGGCGTAGAGCGCCAGCAACGGCATCATCACGCCCAGGGCCACCAGGCGCGGCATCACCAGGAAATCCACCGGGCGGATACCGAGGGTCTGCAACGCGTCGATCTCCTCCCCGGCCTTCATGTTGCCCAACGTCGCGGCAAACGCCGCGCCGGTGCGGCCCGCCAGAATGATCGCGGTCATCATCGCCCCCATTTCTCGCACCATCACCAGGCCCACGGCGTCCGCCACGTAGATGTCGGCGCCAAACTGCCGCATGAGCACGGCCGACTGGTAGGCCATGATCAGGCCGACCAACAGGCTGATGAGGCTCACGATCGGCAGGGCCATCGCGCCGCACTGCTGCATCTCGTCGAGACAGTCGCGCCAGCGAAACTTGTGCGGCTTCTTCAACAGGCCGACTCCGCTGATCACGCACTCGCCCACAAACGTGGCGATCTCCCCGGTCTTGGCCCACACATCCTGGGCGGCGAGACCGACCACCGACAGAAAGTCCTTCGAGCGGTCGATGGTCAGCCGCGTCTCGTTCACCATGGCGAGCTGGCGCAGCAGTTTTTGCAACGCGTCGGGCAGGCCGGACAACTCGCAGTGGACGCCACCCGCCCGACACCAATCCTTCACCTCAAAGACAAACAGCAGCAGCGAACTGTCCCAGTCGGCCAGCCGGCCCCACACGAGTTTCACCCGCTTCGGGGTGCGGTCGGCCAGCAAGAGCGGCCACGAGGGCCGTGTCTCGGTGATCCGCCACGCGCCCTGCAACTCGACCAGCAACTCCCCGCCCTCCGTGCGCAGGAGCACGCGGGTTTCGGGCAAGGTGATGATCGGCCGGGGCATCGCGATCAGGTTGAGCACACCCGGGCCGGGAAGGAACGAAAATTTTGTGTCGTTCACGCAAAGCCCGCCCGCGTAGGCTGGAGTCATGCGCTTTCGCACCGTGCTCTTCGATCTCGACGGGACCCTGCTCGACCACCTCCCGGCGATCCACCGCAGCTACGTCCACACGCTGCCCAGGCTGGGCCTGCCTGCGCCCACCCGCGAACAGGTCAAGCGCGCCATCGGCGGCGGGCTGGAAAACGCCATGCTCAAGTTCATCCCGGAGTCCCGTCTGGCCGAGGCGCTGGCGATCTACCGGCCTTTTTGGGACGCGACCATGCTCTCCGGCGCCGACCCGATGCCCGGCGCGATGGAGTTGTTGGAACGGTTGACCGCCGCCGGAGTCACCTGTGCGGTCTTCACCAACAAGCACGGCCCGTCGGCCCGCTCGGTGTGCGCCCACCTCGGGTTCACGCCGTTTCTGCGCGAGGTTTTCGGTGCCAAGGACACGCCCTGGCTCAAGCCCGAGCCGGCGTTCAGCGCGCACGCCCTGGAAAAACTCGGGGCGGGGGCGGCGACCACCTGCCTGGTCGGCGACTCGCCCTGGGACGTCCAGGCCGCGCACAACGCCGGGTTCCCCTGCTTCGCCGTCACCACCGGCACCCACACCGCGGAGGAGCTGCGCGCGGCGGGCGCCGACGCGGTTTACGACACCCTTGCGGCCTTGGGCGCGGCTGAGCTCGATTAAACAATCGGCGGGTGGTCCAGCGCGCGCTCCACCTCAAGCCCGAGGGCGTTGAGCGACAGGAAAATGTCCCGCAGGAACGCCCCCAGCGCGCCGAGCAGCAGCCCGATGCTCGTCATGAACAGCCCGAGGATAAACACCGCCAGATTCGCCTGGAGAATCGCATTCAGAAAAATCGCCACCACCAACAGACCCGAGCAAAACATGCTGGCCACGCCCAGCGTGACCGCCAGCCGCACCGTCTTCGCCCGGCCGTACATGATGCGCAGTTGGTTCTCCAGATGAATGCGCTCGGCGCCGGCCGAGCCGCGGGCCTGGCCGGCGAGGATGCGCGTGCGATCGACCACGCGTCCCATGCGGTTGGTCATGCTCAGCAGCAACGAACCGATGCCCGTGATGAGAATCACCGGCGTGATCGAAAGCTGGATGGTGGGCAGCAAGGACTCGGACACCGGAAGTTCCATCCCTACACTCCGCCACACCCCCCGCCCGCTGGCAACCCCCGGCAACAAATAACCCATTGTGTTAGTTAGCTCCTCGGTGCCCCGCTGTTTCGACCAGCAATAACTAACACAATGGGTTAGTTATTGCGTTCCCACCGGGCGGTTTCAGGTGGGGACGGGGGCGGTCGCGCGCGACATTTGATTTTTGCAGGGAAGCGGTGTTCATCTTCGGCCCACGTGGCCGCCTCCTCCGCCAACTCCGACACCCTCACCGGCGTTCTTGAACGCATCATCTTCTTCAACGAGGAGAACCACTACACCATCGCGGAATTCCGCCCCGACTCCGCCGAGGGCAAGGACGCGAAGGTCACCATCACCGGCCCGCTCCCCGGCGTCCAGTGCGGCGAAACCCTCCACCTGCGCGGCATCTGGACCAAACACGCCCAGCACGGCGACCAGTTCAAAATCGACTCCTTCCGCTCCGAACTCCCCTCGAGCGTCTACGGCATTCGCAAATACCTCGGCTCCGGCCTGGTCGAGGGCATCGGCAAGGTCTACGCCAACAAGATCGTGGACGCCTTCGGCACCGCCACCTTCCGCATCCTCAGCGAGGAATCCGGCAAACTGCGCGACGTCCCGGGCATCGGCAAAAAACGCGCCTCCGCCATCAAGAAGGCCTGGGACGACCAGCGCACCTTCCGCGAACTCTACATCTTTCTCCAGACCTACGGCGTCACCACGGGCCAGTGCGTGAAGTTGATCAACCACTACGGCGCCGAGGCCAAACGCATCCTCACCACCCAGCCCTACAAGGTCGCCCGCGAGATCGACGGCATCGGCTTCAAGACCGCCGACCGCATCGCCATCAACCTCGGCTACGCCAACGACGCCCCGCCCCGCCTCGACGCCGGCCTGCTCTTCGCCATGGAGACGCTCCAGGAGGAGGGCCACACCGCCGTCCTCGAAGCCGCGCTCATCGATTACGCCGCCCCTCTGCTCGAAACCGAGGCCCGCTTCCTCGAAGCCCGCATCAACGCCCTGGTCGAAACCCGCTCCCTCGTCCGCCACCCGCCCGCCGGGGTCGCCGATCCGCTCCCCGGCTCCGCCCTCCTCCAACTCCCCGCCAACGACCGCGCCGAACAAAAAATCGCCGCCACCGTCGCCCGCCTTGGCAAGGTCGGCAGCGGCCTCCCCCCCATCAAGACCGACGCCGCGGTCGAGTGGGCCGGGCAAAAAGCCGGCTTCACCTTCGCCGACCAGCAGCGCGCCGGACTCAAAAACGCCCTCGTATCCAAAATATCGATCCTCACCGGAGGTCCGGGAACGGGCAAGACCACCATCCTCCGCGCCCTCGTCGAAATCCTGAAGGCCAAGAAGGTCCGCGTGCACCTCGCCGCGCCCACCGGCCGCGCCGCCCAGCGCCTCGCCGAGACCACCGGCGGCTTCGCCTCCACCATCCACCGACTGCTCAAATACGACGCGTCGAGCGGCGGCTTCGTCGCCAACGAAAACGCCCCGCTCGCCACCGATTTCCTCATCGTGGACGAGGCCTCGATGCTCGACACGCGCCTCGCCGCCGCCCTCCTGCAGGCCGTGCCCTCCCGCGCCCACCTGCTCCTCGTCGGCGACATCGACCAACTCCCGTCCGTCGGGGCCGGCAACGTTCTCAAGGACCTGATCGCCACGCAGCAGGTGCCCGTCACCCGCCTCAACGTCATCTACCGCCAGAAGGGCCAGAGCCAGATCGTCACCACCGCCCACGCCATCAACGCCGGCGAGCCGGGACTGCCGCCCTCCGTCGGCGAAGTCGCCGCCGCGCAAGCCTGGTCCGACCTGACGTTCATCGTGGCCGATTCCGCCGAGGACTGCATCCGCAAGACCCTCCAGCTCTGCACCGTGTTCATCCCGGCGCATTACCCCTGGTTCAACCCGATCAACGATGTGCAAATCCTCGCACCGATGCACAAAGGCGTCGCCGGCGTGAGCAACTTAAACGTCCAACTCCAGGCCGCCCTCAACCCCCACGCCAAGGGCCTGCGCGGTCCGCACGGCGAATACCGCCCTCGCGACAAGGTCATCCAGCTGCGCAACAACTACGACAAAGCCCTCTTCAACGGCGACATCGGCGTGATCACGTCGGTGGACGGCGAAGCCGGCACGTTGACGGCCATGTTCGACGGCGCCGAACACACGTTCGATCGCGGCGAATTCGGCGACCTCGCGCCCGCCTACGCGATCAGCATCCACAAGTCGCAGGGCAGCGAATACCCGGTGGTGATCGTGCCGCTGCTGAAGGCCCACTTCATGATGCTCCAGCGCAACCTGCTCTACACGGCGATTACCCGCGGCAAAAAAAAGGTCTTCCTCGTGGGCGAACCGGCGGCCTACGGCATGGCCGTGCGCAACAACGAAGCCCGCGACCGCACCACCCATCTGCGACAAAAAATCGCCGCCTCCTCCCCGTAGCGGGGCTCGTGAGCGACCCGATTCCGAAAAATGCGCGCCCCTCTCTGGGCCAGTCGCCATCTTATCTTCATCGACGCCGCCATGACCGGCCGCGCCGTCAAAAAACAGGGAAAGAACACCGCTGCTAAGCAGCCTGCCCCAAAGCCTGGGAACGCGACCACCCGCCGGCGACATTCCAGCGGCCAAGAAACATACCCCAACCGCTCATACCAAGGGTTGGGCGATTTAAGGTTATCCGGACGAAACGGCTCCGCCGTTCCGCCACCGATTCCCAACGTGGCGGAATCGCGGAGCGATTTCGGTTGGGTGATCGTTTAGTCAAAAAGCATCCAGCCTTTGTTATCACCCCCACACGCGGCGCACCCGGTCGGCCGGCGCGGAACCAATCCTAACGGCCCGGCATCGACTCACGCCTGGAGGCAATGGGAATTCTCAGCCCGCCCGAGGGCCGACGCACACGCTTCGTCAGCGGAAAGTCACACTCCGCCCCGTTGCCTTTCGTCCAAAGAACCGTCTTTTTGCGGACATGAACATCCACGCCCGCATTTCCAAGGAATGGCGCCAACGCATGATCTTTATGGCCCTTATGCTCAACGGCTCGGGTCTATGGTTCTGCTACGACGGTTACATCGCCTGGCCCGCCGAGGAACAGCGTAACCAACAACTCGTGACACTCACGGCTGGCATCGTCGCGGCGGATGAAAAACCGACCGACAAAAATCCCGAGGTCGTGCGCGCCTGGGCCACCTACGCCGCCGCCAACAAGCTGCCCGAAAAACTGCCCAAGCACCGCAGCCCCGGCGATCTGGCGGGGCAGCGCATCACCGGAGGCATTTTCATGGCCATCGGCCTGGCGTTCATCGGCTGGGTCGCGCTCCAGCACCGCAAGAGCGTGCGGGCCGACGGCGACCTCATCACCGGCGCCGAAGGCCAGACCGTACATTTCGACAGCATCGTCGAGATGGACCGCCGCAAGTGGGCCAAAAAAGGCATCGCCTACGCCATCTACGAAGTGGACGGCAAGCGCCGCCGCCTCTGTCTGGACGATCACAAGTTCATCGGCTGCGAAGCCATCATCCTAGAAGCCGAACGCCGCATCGCCGCCCGTGACGCCGCCGCGAATCCATCGGCAGCCGCGGCCCATGACGCCCCGGACAACCAAGCCAGCGGCTAGCCCGGCTCAGCCCGGAAACCGCGTCCGGGCGAGCCATTTTTCCAAGCCGGGTCTCAACGGTCCACTGGCACAAAGCCCCACTTGGCCGCCGAAAAAAGACCCCGGTCGCTCAGCTTTAAATCGGGTATCACCAGCAGGGCCATGAACGACAGGGTCATAAATGGCGCTTCCAGTCGCGACCCGAGCCTTTTCGCGGCCCGGTCCAGCTTCGTGTAAGCCCGCGCGGCCGTCCGCCCGTCCACGGCCGACATCAACCCCGCGATGGGCAGGGACAGCACTGCGTCGATTCCCGGTCCGGCCACGCTCAAGCCGCCCTTCCGCGCAATCACCAGATTCACCGCCGCCGCCAACGACTCGTCATCCACGCCCACCGCCACCACGTTGTGGGAATCGTGCGCGACCGAGGAGGCCAGCGCACCCGCCTTCAGTCCAAATCCGCGGATGTAGCCCACCGCCACCGGCGCGCGCGACGCGTAGCGGTTAATCACCGCGATCTTCAACACGTCGTGCGTCACGCCGATGTCCGCCGCCGGCACCTGGAGATGTCGGGTGACAAGCTGGCCATCAACCGCGCCGATCACGTTGACGGAGGCCCCGCCCGGCTTGACCGCGAAATCCGCCGGCTTCACCCGCCGAGCCTTGAACCGGTTGGTGATCCTCGGCGCGAGTCGCGGCAAACGCGTGCGCCCGGCCGAGGCCGTCAGCGCGCCGGCGATGTAGGTGCGCCTGACGCGGAAGGTTTCCCAGCCGTCAACCACGACGAAGTCCGCCGGATCCCCCGGGCGCAACCGGCCGACGTTGAGACCGTAATGCTCGATCGGGTTGACCGAGGCCGCCCGCAAAACGTCGAACTTGTCGGCCCCGCCCGCCAGCGCTCGCCGCACCAGTTCGTCGATGTGCCGCCGGACCAGGAGATCCGGGTGAAGGTCGTCGCAGCAGAACATGCAACGCGCCGGATGCGTCTTGAGGAGCGGTGCCAGCGCGGCGAAATTCCGCGCCGCCGAGCCCTCGCGGATGAGGATCTTCATGCCCGCGTCGATCTTGTCGTGCGCCTCCTCCAGCGTGAAACACTCGTGGTCGGTCGTCGGCCCCGCCTCGGCGTAGGCCAGAGCCTGTTCGCCCCGCAGCCCCGGCGCGTGTCCATCGACCTGCTTTCTCTCGCGATGGGCGGCCGCGATCATCGCCTGGAGCCCCGCATCGCCCGCCAGCAAACCCGGGAAGTTCATCACCTCGGCGAGGAATCGGATGTCCTTCCTTGCCAGCAGCCGCGCCACTGCGGCGGAGTCGAGGCTGGCCCCGGCCGTCTCGAAGGTGGTCGCCGGCACGCAGGAGGGCGCGCCGAAGTTGAACTTGAGCGGCGAACGCTTCGCATCGGCCAGCATGTAGCGCACGCCGGACTCGCCGAGGACATTGGCGATCTCGTGCGGATCCGACACGGTGGCCACCGTACCGTGGATGACCGCCAGCCGCGCAAATTCGGAAGGCGTCAGCAGCGAGCTCTCGATGTGGATATGCGCATCGACGAAGCCTGGCATGATGAGCTGCGTGGACCGCACCCGAGGATCACGGCGCACGGAGGTGACCACCCCTTGGCGCCACTGCACCGTGCCGGCGAACACCTCCCGGTGCTGCAAATCCACGATCTGACCGGACAGGGAGTTCACGCGCGTCGTTGACATAGTCCGCAAGAGTTAAGGGGACTCCTAAATTTAGCATATCATTGATTAACAATGGCATAATTTGTGCATAGGCTGTATCTCAATGAGCCTGAATCAATATACATTCTTTGGGGATCACGCAGCGCTGGAGTCGTTGACCCAGCACGGAGACCGGTTGGTGGAGTTGGCCAAACATATTCGCTGGGAGCCCTTGGTGGTGGT